>CAJTPK010000027.1 GCA_910578075.1 uncultured Muribaculaceae bacterium
CGATTGAATAAATTATCTCGGAAACAAGCCGCCCCTAAAGCTAAATTTTTTATGAAACGGACTCTTACAAAATTAATAAAAAAAGCGGCTCCGGAGAGTCGCTTTTTCATATTTAATCAAAATTTGATTA
The DNA here is from genome assembly GCA_910578075.1 of uncultured Muribaculaceae bacterium. Classification (GTDB taxonomy): domain Bacteria; phylum Bacteroidota; class Bacteroidia; order Bacteroidales; family Muribaculaceae; genus Lepagella. Next base: position 131 of record CAJTPK010000027.1, read on the forward strand.
CTGGTTCTGGAGGCGGAACACAACCGGAAGGTTGAAGTAGCTTCGCACAGCAACACCGTTGTTTTTACCGGGCTGCCATTTGGGCATCTTCTTAACCACGCGGAGTGCCTCGCGGTCGAGGTCGCGGTCAACACCCTTGAGAATCTCAGCCTTGCCAATCGAACCGTCCTTCTCAACGACGAACTTAACGATTACACGACCTTGGATATCGTTCTGCTGTGCAGACTCGGGATAACGTACGTTATTGTTGAGCCACTTCATCATAGCTGCTGTTCCACCGGGGAACTCAGCCTGCTGCTCCACAGCTACGAAAATCTCTTCCTCTTTGGGTTTAACTTCGGGTTCGGGTTCTTTTACAACAACCTGCTCCTGCACTGCCTTGAATTTGTCGGCGTCATCGCTACCTTCCTGAGTCACGACACCGCGGGCGGTGTTGTCCTCTTTCTGGGTATCCATATCCATCACCTCGTTTTTCACCTTATCGGCATCAACGATGGCAATCTGGGTTACCTGTACGGTTGCGAGAACCTCTTCAGGCACTTCAATTTCAGGTTGTTCAAATTTCTGCTCTTCAATCTCAGGCTCCTCGGGCACTTCCTCCTGCTGCTCAGCAAGCTGGGCTGCAAGCATCTGTTCGCGCTGCTCCTTAAGAGCGATTGCCTGCTGCTCGGCGCGATAGTCCGACCATTTGCTGAGCGCGATGATGAGGATGAAGATCACCACAAGACCGATCAGAGTGAAGAGTGCTGCCAAGTTATGACGTTTGTCGCTCTCTTTACGAAGCTGATAAGCACCAAATTCTTTGTTCTTATCGGCAAAGACGAGGTTACGCCAGTCGGATGAGGTCAGATCTACATTTCTATTAGCCATTTTTCTTTCTGCTTTAAGTATTAATAAATCCGACTATTACTTATGGTGTCTGTTCTGATAGTCAATCACCATGAGTGAATCCGCCTTGGTCATGTTGTCGATCTGATATTTTGAAATCGAGTTGATCTGCATCTCGTCAAGCACCGACACGAGGCTTCCGAAAGATGCCTGGGGTGTTGATTTGATGATGACAACCGGTTTCTTCAGATTCTCATCTTTTCTGATCTTGGAGGCAGCCTCATCATAAGCCATCTGAGCTTTCTCGCGGCCATCTTTGGTTTCGAGGCTTCCGAAACCGCCGTTGGCGTATTTCTCTTTGAGCTTATTGATTTCGGTCAAGACATCCTTGTTACGCTGCTGGATAATCTCGCGGATACCGCGGGCTTTGCCAGATTTCTCGTCGTTGGCAAGGAATTCGGATTCCTGAATGTTGTTGTTCTCGGAAAGCACTGTTCCGCCGGGGCCTAAGATTCCGGCGTCGCCACCGGGCTTACCAAAGTAGTAATAAATGATAGGCTGAACTTTACCATTCACTGTGTCCACATCAAATGTTCCGGTTTTTCTTTTTGCATCAAGAATGATTGTTACAGCGTCGTCGGCTGATGCCTGTGACATGTTCTCCTCATTCTGCACCTTTTCATTTGAAGGGAGCGCTATTGTAAGAGTTTGCGATTTGATCATTGTCGTACAGAGCATGAAGAACGTAATAAGCAACATGTTCATGTCGACCATCGGCGTGAAATCCACGCGGATCTGCATTTTTTTCTGGTGGCCTTTCTTACCTTTGCCACCGTCGTTTTGTTGAACTTCTGCCATAATTATTATTCTTCCGCTCCTTTGAGAGCTGTCAATAACGTAAACTTATTCATGTGGATTGTCTGGAGGTTATCCATTACCATATGCACGATATCAAAAGAGGTGTTCTGGTCTGCCTTGATGGCTACACCGGTACCGTCTTTGATTTTATCGGCGAGGTTGGAGTTCTCTGTCTGGCGCATGGCCTTCATCCACATCTGGAATTCATTCGGTTTGGCTTCATCGGAATTCCATGAAATTGGAATACCGGTGACATGGTTGGGATTTTCGTCCTCGCCTGAAAGCCATTGGTCCATCTTGGTCTGACCTTCCTGCTGTGAGGCAAGGTCAAGGAATTCACCCATCTGATTGAGGGGCACACCAAAAGAACCGATCTTGCTGAAGGCGTACTTCTGCTCAGGTGTGAAGCTGATTTTATTCTTATGCGACTCGTTGTAGATTTCGCTCACTTTGTCGAGCAGCGCCATCTTCATCTTCTCGTTGCTCCAATTGGATGAAGTGTCGTTGTTCATTGTGAGCCAAACTTTGCCTTCCGGGCTCAGAAGCACCTGCACGAAGTTGGTTTCCTGCACCTTCTCCGTTGATACGGACGGAGGTGTGATTACCGTTGTGGGCTCCTTCTGGAGGAAGGTGGAAGTCAACATGAAGAAGGTAAGCAAAAGCACGGTCACATCACTCATCGCGGTCATGTCGATGAATGTGCTTTTTCTTGCAATTTTTACTCTTCCCATATTAGCTATAAACTTAATTCGGTTTTGTTAAAGTTAGTTGTGTATTCTCTATTGAAGAATTACTTGTGTGTAGCAGCGAATGTAGCTACGATAGAGAAACCGATTTCGTCGATAGCGTAGGTAAGGTTGTCGATCTTGTTGGTGAAGAAGTTGTAGGAAATTACAGCGAAAGCACCGGTTGCGATACCGAAAGCGGTGTTCACAAGAGCCTCGGAGATACCGGTAGAAAGCTCTGTGGAGTCAGGAGAACCGGATGATGCAAGAGCCTGGAATGATTTGATCATACCCATAACGGTTCCGAGAAGTCCGACGAGTGTGCCGAGTGTGGTGAGGGTTGCGATGATAGGAAGGTTCTGTGACAGACCGGGCATCTCAAGAGCTGTAGCCTCTTCTACCTCGTTGCGGAGGGTTGTGAGTTTCTGCTCTTTGCTGAGAGTTGTGTTCTCGTCCATCTCTTTGTAGCGAACAAGTGTGTTGTAAACAACAGATGCTACAGAACCTTTCTGAGCTTTGCAACGCTGCATAGCTGCGTCAATCTTGTTGGCTGCGAGGTCTGCCTTGATGTCAGCAACGAATTTTGTTGTGTTGCCTTTGCCAGATGCAGAGCTGATTGCGATCCAACGCTCGATTGAAAGCACGATAACTGTGAGAAGAAGGGTCATCAGGATAGGCACGATGAAACCGCCTTTGTAAACTGTACCGGCGAGGTTCAAGGGATGTCCGTCTGTTGTGCCGCCTTCGAAGTTACCGGAGTAACCCATACCGAAGAGGAAGATACATACAGCTGCGATTGCGCATGCGATGATCACGAGGAATGCATTGCGGATACCGCGGATGTTGCTGATTTTTTCCTCTTTTTTCACTTTTGCAGAAACAGTTGCTGCTGCCGGCTTGGGCGCCATAGGTTTCTGAGATTCCATAATCGTTCTAAATTTAAATTGTTTTTGTTAAAAAGATTAATTTATTTCTTTAAGATTTTTTCCTTTTACCTTGTTTTCTGTCGGCTCGCCTAAGATCTTTTTCATGTGTCAGGTTATCCTTGCGAGCTTTCATGTGTATTGGGTTTTATCTTTGTCTGAGCGCACGCCGGGAGTATGCCTGCAGGGCATTATGCGAGCCTTTTATGCGGTCGACATTGCAAAGTTACAATATATTTTGAATAAATCATCATCAGATTATAAAAAATATGGTGTTTCGGTTCATAATTTTATTTTATTAAGTAATCTGATGCGCAAAAATATGTTTTATAACATAAATTCAGGGTTTCATTGTATAAGAAAAGAGATCTGACTATAGTGTCGGATCTCTTTTCATTTATTATGTCAGATGCATGCGCGCATGCACCGTATGGCATGTTATTTTCCTTCGATAGCTGCAACGCCGGGAAGAGTCTTGCCCTCGATAGCTTCGAGAAGTGCACCACCACCGGTTGATACATATGAAACGCTGTCGGCAAGACCAAATTTGTTGACACATGCAACGGAGTCACCACCACCAACGAGTGAGAATGCTCCGTTTTCAGTCGCCTCTACGATAGCATCAGCTATTGCTTTTGATCCGGTTGTGAATTTATCGAACTCAAATACTCCGGCAGGACCGTTCCAGAGGATTGTCTTGGCGGGAACGATTACATCGCGGAATGCCTTGATTGATTCGGGACCTGCGTCCATGCCTTCCCATCCCTCGGGAATCTCCATGACAGAGCAGATCTGTGTGTCTGCGTCATTGCTGAATTGGTTACCTGCAACGCAGTCTGAGCCGAGCACGAGGTTTACACCTTTCTCTTTTGCTTTCTTCATGATGTCGAGAGCAAGATCGAGTTTGTCGTTCTCGCAGATAGAGTCGCCGATATTGCCACCCTGAGCCTTTGCGAATGTGTATGTCATACCACCGCAGAGGATGAGGTTGTCAACCTTATCCATGAGGTTCTCGATAATACCGATTTTTGTCGATACTTTTGAACCACCCATGATAGCGGTGAAAGGACGTTTGATATCTTTAAGGATATTGTCAACAGCCTTAACCTCTTTCTCCATGAGGAAGCCGAGCATTTTATCCTGCTGATCGAAGTAGTCAGCGATGACTGCTGTCGAAGCATGGCGACGGTGTGCGGTTCCGAATGCATCGTTAACGTATACATCTGCGTAGCTTGCAAGAGTTTTTGCGAATTCTTTCTGACGCTCTTTCATCTCTTTCTTTGCAGCCTCGTATGCGGGGTCTGCTTTATCGATACCTACGGGCTTGCCTTCCTCCTCGGGATAGAAACGGAGGTTCTCAAGGAGAAGCACTTCTCCGGGCTTGAGATCTTTTGCTGCCTCCTGTGCTGTCATGCAGTCGGGAGCGAATTTCACATCGCGGCCGAGAGCTTTGGCTACGGCCTCGCGAATCTGAGAAAGACTGAGTTTGGGATTAACTTTGCCTTTGGGTTTGCCCATGTGCGACATGAGTATCAGGGCGCCGCCGTCCTCAAGGATTTTCTTGAGCGTGGGGAGGGCACCGCGGATACGGGTGTCATCGGTGATGTTTCCGTTTTCATCAAGGGGCACATTAAAGTCAACCCTGACGATGGCTTTTTTGCCGTTAAAATTGAAATCTTCGATTTTAGCCATTTTATTTCTATATTGGGTTATTGATATCTATATTTGGCATCTGCAATCTTATCATTTGTCGATAGCTGCAAATATATCATCTGCAAAATTAATAAAAATAACAAATTTCCACAAGTTAAATTTAGTTGGTGCGGTTTAAATAAGCCTTTGGGAAATATTTATATGCTATTATTTATTAATTTTGTATCAAAATATGAATAAGAGATGACTGATCTGAATAATGATATTGCAGTTCTGAAGAAAATGTGTGCCGATGTCGGGATGGATGTTTCCGGTATCGTGAAACTCCCTGGAGCCGGTTCCGGAAGACGATATTACAGGATTTTATCCTCCGGGGAGGGACTCATGTGCGAGAATGATGTCTTGACCGGTTCGCAATCCGTGCGTTCAATTATCGGAGTGGCAGGTGATAATCGCAACGATTGCACTGCTTTTGTGAGTCTTTCTGATTCTTTTGCCAATGCGGGAATATCTGTGCCGAGGGTGCTGGCCGTTTCTGCTGACGGCATGCATTATCTGCAGGAGGATTTGGGAACAGTGTCTCTTTTTGATATGATTCCGCATGGGGGTGATCCTATCCCTTCCGAAGTTGAGCGTATAATAAAGGAGTGTATTGAGGGATTGGTAAGGATGCAGCTTTGTCCACCGAATGTGTGGGAGCAAGGGGTTGTCTACAAACCTTTCGACCGGAGACAGGTCATGTGGGATTTGAATTATTTCAAATATGAGTATCTTCGTCCGGCGTCGGTTGACTTTGATGAAGATGCGCTTGAAGATGATTTCGAACGTTTTGCCGATGGATTATGCGCTTACGGATTTGATACAAACGGATTTATGTTCCGTGATTTCCAGAGCCGCAATGTGATGATCTGCAATGGCAAGCCGTATTTTATAGATTTCCAGGGAGGCCGGAAGGGTCCTGGAATATATGATGCAGTTTCGTTTCTTTGGCAGGCTAAGGCGGGGTTCTCTGATGATTTCAGGAGTAAGATGCTTGATTATTATTTTGAGATGCGACATGTATTGGCAGGAGAAAACAGAGATCATGTGCGCGAAAGGAAACTGACATATGATTTTGCTTTATTCCGCACTCTCCAGGTGCTCGGAGCTTATGGACTCCGTGGTCTGGTTGAACGCAAGGCTCATTTTATAGAAAGCATTCCTCCTGCATTGAGAAATCTCAGAAGTCTGCTTTCTTCCGGTGCTGCCGACGATTATCCGGAGTTGAAGCGGGTTTGCCGTGAGATTTGCAATGATGCAAGATTTAAGGAGAATGAGATCGGAGCGTTGCATATAGGAGCGTTGCATATAAAGGTGTTCAGTTTCTCATATAAGAAAGGTTATCCGGCGGATTATACAGGTAATGGGGGAGGATTCATGTTTGATTGCAGGGGTATGCATAATCCGGGACGCTATCAGGAATACAAGTCATTGACCGGCAGGGACCGAGCTGTTATTGATTTCCTTGAGGAAAGGGGTGAGGTGCAGGAGTTTGTCAGAAAGGCGGTGGATATTGTCTCTCCCTCGGTAGAGACCTATATTCGACGTGGATTTTCTAATCTGCAGATCGGATTTGGTTGCACCGGTGGACAGCATCGTTCCGTGTATTGTGCGGAACACGTGGCTTCGATCTTAGCTGACAAGTATCCCGAAGCGACCGTAACACTCATTCACCGGGAACATCCTTCTAATTAGATGGACTCTAAACAGTGACAATAATGAAAGCGATGATATTGGCTGCCGGACTCGGCACGCGACTTAAACCATGGACATTGGAACATCCTAAAGCTCTTGTGCCGGTTGATGGAGTTCCTATGCTCGAGAGGGTGATATTGAAATTGAAGTCTCAGGGATTTGATGAGATTGTTGTCAATGTTCACCATTTCGCTGACCAGATAATAGATTTCCTTGCCGCCCATGATTTTGGGGTGACCGTAAATGTGAGCGATGAAAGCCCTTGCCTTCTTGATACCGGCGGCGGCATATTGCATGCCGGAGAGTATCTTGCCGGCGAGCCATTTCTTGTGCACAATGTGGATATTCTCAGCGATGCTGATCTTGCCGGACTGATGCATTCGCATCTGTCGCAGGGAGATGACGTGACGTTGCTCACCAGCGGCAGAGAGTCTTCGCGCAAACTGCTTTTTAATGATGACGGCGAATTGCGAGGGTGGCATAATCTTTCAAGTGGAGAATACCGTCCTGCCGGTTGTGAAAATGGGGTTGATCTTAAAGAGGAGGCGTTCAGCGGCATCTATGTCATGTCTCCTTCCGGATTGGTTGCTTTAAGAAGCTATAGCGAGACTACAGGCCGCAATGTCTTCCCAATAATGGATTTCCTTTTGACGCTTCCTGATAAAATCAAAATCCGCAGAAATTATTCCGCGGATTTGAAACTTATAGATATCGGCAAACCGGACACGTTACGACAGGCATCCGGATTGTCGTTCTATTGATGGTGATGTATATAGGAGCGGTTCTTGCTGCTGTTGAACTGGAACACGCATCCGAGGATAAGGAATACAACTGCAATTCCACCGATCCACCATGTTGTGGCCACGGCGGTGGTGAAACATGACACAATCAGCAATATTGAGCCGATAATGTAGCTGAGGATGGAAAGTGTTTTCATATTTGCGGAAATTTAGGTGTTAATAATCTTTTTTCATTATAACACGAAAATTCCCGAAAAGATTAACACGTTATGATAAATTATTAAAATAACATTTATAACTCAGCAGCCTTGAGCTTCTCTGCATTCTCGGCAACAATAAGGGAATCAATACATCCCTGGATGTCGCCATCCATAAATGCACCAAGGTTATATATTGTGTAATTGATGCGGTGGTCTGTAATTCTCCCCTGGGGGTAATTATATGTGCGGATTTTAGCGGAACGGTCACCTGTGCTCACCATTGTCTTACGGCGTGAAGCTATGTCATCGAGATATTTCTGATGCTCTTTGTCGTAGATGAATGTGCGCAGACGGGCAAGCGCCCTCTCCTTGTTCTTGGGTTGATCGCGTGTCTCGGTGCATTCTATTAGAATCTCCTCTACTTGTCCGGTATTGGGATTTTTCCAGTTATAGCGTAGTCGTACTCCTGATTCGACCTTGTTCACATTCTGTCCGCCGGCACCACCGGAGCGGAATGTATCCCATTTAATTTCTCCCTCGTGTATCTCTACATCGAATTCCTGAGCCTCTGGCAACACTGCCACTGTTGCAGCTGATGTATGCACGCGTCCCTGAGTTTCTGTAGCCGGCACCCGTTGCACACGATGGACCCCGCTCTCATATTTCATCGTCCCGTATACATCGGATCCGGTGAGATTAAACACAATCTCCTTGTACCCTCCTGCAGCGCCTTCGGAGACAGACGATACGGATAGCTGCCACCCTTTGGTTTCCGCATATTTCTGATACATCCTGAAAAGGTCTCCGGCGAAGAGGGCGGCCTCATCTCCTCCTGTGCCGCCGCGAATCTCCACAACTGCATTTTTTGCATCATCGGGATCTGCCGGAATGAGCAGCAGCTTGATGCGCTCTTCAAGTTCGGGCAAAGCAGCTGAAGCGCTGTCGAGTTCCTCCTTGGCAAGGGCTTTCATTTCCTCGTCGTCTTCAACAGCGAGTATCTCTTTTGATTCCGTAATGGCATCAAGTTTTGATTTATATTCATCTTTGGCCTTGATAATGACCTCAAGGTCATGATATTCCTTTGAAAGGCGGACATATCTTTTCTGATCGGCAATTACCGATGGATCTGTGATAAGAGTTGACACCTCTTCAAAACGGGCGTCGAGACCGTCAAGACGGTCAAGAAGTGAAATTTCTGCCATATCAGGCTATATTAGAGTCCGTCTCATAAAAAAATTAGCTTTAGGGGCGGCTTGTTTCCGCAACGGAAAGAAGCCGGTCTGAAGTAATTTTAACCAAACGGACATGTTAGAAGTTAAAAATTATACATATTTATAGTAAAGTCTCTCTCATGAAAAGTTACCTTGGTCCCGCATGCCTGGCTGCTTTTGTATTTTTGAATCAGTCACATAGCCCTCTATGCTCCTGATTCTGCAAATCCAAAATCAGCTCAGGCATGCGTCCCATAAAGCTAAATTTTTTTATGAGACGGACTCTTATAATGATTGAAAGGGTTCTATTGAGTGCAAAATTACAAAATAAAACCGAAAAAACTTTGTGGTTAATGTAAATAGAGTTAACTTTGCAGCCGGAAATCCGAGATGAACCAGTTTTGGAGCAGTCGGAAATCTAAAAAATATATATTAACCAATCAATAAACCGGCAAGTTTATGGCAACAAAAATCAGATTACAGCGTCATGGCCGCAAGAGCTACGCTTTTTATCCAATTGTAGTCGCCGATAGCAGGGCACCACGAGATGGTAGATTTATTGAAAGGATAGGTTCTTATAATCCGAACACTAATCCTGCTACAATAAGTTTAGACTTCGACCGTGCTTTGTATTGGGTAGAGGTAGGCGCGCAGCCCACTGACACAGTTCGTGCAATCCTTTCCAAAGAAGGAGTAATGCTTATGAAGCATCTCCGTGGTGGCGTTAAGAAAGGCGCTTTCACAGAGGAAGAGGCTCAGCGTCGTTTTGATGCTTGGAAAGCAGAGCGTGTAAAAGTAGAGGATGCAGCAAAAGCTAAGGATGCAGCCAAGGCAGCAGAAGAGGCTAAGGCAAAATTCGAGGCAGAGGTTGAGAAAAACCGCCTGAAAGGTGAGGCAGTAGCAAAGAAGAAAGCTGAGAAGCTCGCAGCTGAAGAGGCAGCGGCTAAGGAAGCTCTCGAGGCTGAGACTGCAGAGGCTCCCGCAGAGGAGGCAGCTGAGTAAAGCGCATCATCCTTAAAAATAGAATCCGCAGACCTTACGGTCCGCGGATTTTATTTTTTATCAATAATTTAAACTTTCGTAAAAATAAAGTTTAGTTGACTTCATGTCCTTACTTATAACGTGAATAGATTTCTATTCCTTTCTGTTTTGCTTTCTTTATATCAGAAGGGTCTGAGGGATTAATGCCATATTTGGAAAGAGACGGTATGACAACCTGTGTGCCAGGACGTATGCGGTCAGGATGTCCGAGGATGGCTTTATTCTCTTCATATATGTATGGCCATAGATTGAAGTTGCCGTAATGTTCCTTGGCCATTGTGGTCAGATATCTTGTTTTGGATATGGTGTCATACACTACCTCGTCAGAGGGGCGGGTCGGCGCTATATCTTCAGTATCTTTGGAGGTATCGGAAGTAGCAACATCAGTATGATTTGCAGATTCATCTTTGTTTGCTTCCGAGGCGATATTGTGTCCTGATTGAACTCTATTTTGAGAAAGGATTGTTGCAATGCTCTCTTTTTCAGAGGTGAAAAGTTCTGACCATTTCTCAAACATGAAAATATATGCAATCAGGCAAATTATTGCAGAACAAGCCACACCACATGCAAAACCCAGTATGAAGCGGTAGGATTTCTTGTTTTCATAGAAAGTCTCAGTAACTTCTTCTTCCTGGGGATTCTCATAAGAGTTTGCCTCATGATATATTGTAGGTGACGCGTCTTTGGTTTCTATAAAATCAACATTCTCTGTTGCTCGTATTTCCTCTGTGTCTGAAATATTTGTCATTACAGTAGAGACAGCAGCTTCAGAGGTCTCTGTCTCCTCTTGTATATTTTCAATTTCGCTCTCATCTTCAATATCATCAGGAATTTCTATTGATTCAAATATCGCGAATGGGGCATTGATTTCCTCTGCAAGCTCCTTTGTTGGCACGAATGATAATTTAGCATGCCTCGGAATCTCAATCTCACGCCCGGTATTTACGTCAACGCTCTTGCGCTCCATTACTGTCGTCACTTTGAAGGTGCCGAGTCCCTTTACCTTTACGCTATCTCCTGATTCGAGAGTGTCTACAATTGTATTGAAGAATTCCCGGAGGAAATCTTCACATTGTTTCTTAGGTTTCCCCGAGCGGTTGGCAAGGAGAGTGATAAGAGAAGGAAGTGTGATTTTTTCGTTCATGTCAGCGGATCTTCTGTTTTAGGAGTGCGGAAGGCTTGAAATTTACAGAAAGTTTGGGGGGGACAAGGAGTTTCTTCCCGGAAGATGGGTGTACGGCTATCCTTTCTGCGCGTAGTTTTGTCTCGAATGTGCCTACCGAAGGTATGGCTACGGCATCTCCATCCTTTATCGAATCACATATGATCGAACAGAGAATATCTGCCATTTCAGAAATCTCTTCTCGGCTTTTGTCGAGCGACTGTGCGATTGTGTCTATCAGTTTCCTGTTATCCATATTGTATCTATGCCGAAATTGCGGCACACGTATCTACAAAGTTAGCAAAAAAAATTGACTTTGATGAAATTTTTATAATTTTGACGCGTCTAATAAATAAAACAACAAAACAATCATAAATAAATTCAATATGAAAAGAAAGATTACAGCAATTGCATCATTGGCCTTGTTATTCTGTGTGTCGGCTACAGCACAGATATTTTATAAAGTGGAGGGTAATGGATTAAAGGCTCCCTCCTATATATTCGGAACTCATCATCTTGCGCCTCTTTCTGTAATTGACGAGGTGCCTGGTTGCCGCGATGCTTTCAAATCCGCAGAACAGGTGGTTGGAGAAATTGACATGACCGTCGATCAGATGGAGCTTGCTATGAAGATGCAACCCTATATGCTCGCTCCTTCTGACAGTACACTTTCAAAGGTTATTTCAGAGGAGGATTTCAAACGCATCAACGAGGAGTTCAAGAAGTGGGCACCTATGCCAGGAATGGAGCTTCAGATGCTTGACATGATGAAACCTATGGTGGTTACTGCAATGGTTTCCGTTGAGATGGTTAAAAAGGAATTGCCCGGGTTTAACCCAACAGAGCAGCTTGATACTTATTTCCAGGGACAAGGTAAAGCCACCGGTAAATCTGTCAAGGGACTTGAGACTCCTGAATTCCAAGCAGGTGTGCTTTATGGAACTGAACCTATATCAAACCAGGCTAAGGCACTTGTTGAGCTTCTTGACAAGCCGGAGGAGAATATAGCGAAGTCAAAAGAACTCAATGAGGCTTATCTTGCCCAGGATATCGATGCGCTTTATGCGCTTTCGAAGGAGGAGAATGGAGAATCAAGCGAATTTATGGAACTTCTGATAAATAAGCGTAATGCTGACTGGATCAATAAGCTTCCTGCCATCATGCAAGAGGCTCCTGCGTTTGTTGCTGTCGGAGCTCTTCATCTTCCCGGAGAGAACGGAGTAATAGAAGGGTTGCGTAAAGCCGGATATAAGGTGACCCCTATTAAGAAGTAACAGATTGTAATAATATGTAAATAAATATAGGAAGATTATTAATATAATCAGTTGTATTTATACATTATACATCCCGTATCGAATTTTTAAGTGATATTTCTTTGAAATTTGATATGGGATGTTTAATTTTACGTATTAATCATAAAACCGAACTAATACATGGAACTACCTTTCGCAGAATCCTGGAAAATCAAGATGGTCGAGCCTATCCGCAAAAGCACCCGCGAGGAGCGTGAGAAATGGCTCAAAGAAGCAGATTATAATGTATTCATGCTTCGTGCTGACCAAGTGTATATAGATTGCCTCACAGACTCGGGCACAGGCGCAATGAGCGACCGCCAATGGGCAGCGATGATGACCGGAGATGAGTCATATGCCGGTGCGCGCTCTTTTTATGAACTGAAGGATACGATCACACGAATCACCGGCTTTGAATACATAATTCCTACTCATCAAGGAAGAGCAGCTGAGAATGTGCTGTTCTCGCATCTTGTGAAAGAGGGGGATATTGTGCCCGGTAACTCTCATTTCGATACAACTAAGGGTCACATCGAGAGCCGTAAGGCTTTTGCCGTAGACTGCACGGTTGATGAGGCGCGTAACACGCAGCTTGAGGTGCCATTCAAGGGTAATGTGGATCTCAAGAAGCTTGAGGCTGTGCTTGAGAAGGATGCAGATAAGGTTCCTTTCATCATCGTTACAATCACCAACAATACAGCCGGAGGACAGCCTGTTTCAATGGAGAACCTCCGTGGGGTGCGTCGTCTCGCTGACAAGTTCGGCAAGAGAGTTATATTCGACTCCGCACGTTTCGCAGAAAACGCATATTTCATAAAGATGCGTGAGCCTGAATTCAAGGATGCCACAATCAAGGAGATCTGTCGGGAGATGTTTGCACTTGCAGATGCTATGACTATGTCTTCCAAGAAGGATGGTCTCGTTAACATGGGAGGTTTCATCGCCACTCGATGGGAAGATATCTATGAAGGGGCAAAAAGATTTGTGATTCCATTCGAAGGTTTCCTTACTTATGGCGGCATGAATGGCAGGGACATGGCTGCTCTTGCTGTCGGTCTTGATGAGAATACAGAGTTTGATATGCTCCAGACGCGTATCAAGCAAGTGGAGTATCTTGCTGCCAAGCTTGATGAGTATGGCATACCTTATCAGCGTCCTGTTGGCGGACATGCATTGTTTATAGATGCAGACAAAGTTCTGGACAGGATACCCAAAGAGGAGTTTCCTGCCCAGACCCTTACTATAGAACTCTACCGTGAAGCCGGTGTAAGAGGATGTGAGATCGGATATCTTCTCGCCGACCGTGATCCTGTGACACGCGAGAATCGTTTCGATGGTAATGATTTTGTGCGTCTATGTATCTGCCGTCGAACCTACACCAATAACCATATGGATGTTATCGCGGCTGCACTTAAGAATGTATATGACCGTCGCCATGAGATCACGCGTGGTGTCAAGATAAAATGGGAAGCAGAGCTTCTTCGCCATTTCACTGTGAAACTGGAGCCTCTGGGCTAACCGGTTTCGGAGCGGGCACTGGTCCGCAATAGAGGGCTGCGCCGGGGTAAAGACCTGCCGGAGGCACGCCCGGTCGTCCGGGGGTTCCGCTGTCTGTGAAGAACGGATAGGGGAGCCCCCAGATGTATTCAGCATCTTTACCCGGGCTGAGATACCCGTCTACGATGGTGTCGCGGCCGGAAGGATTCTCAAAGGTGTAGAGATGGAAGCGATATAGCATCACGGCGAGGTGCTCAAACACTGTCGACTGAATTGCTTCATACGGTAACCATGCCGATGTGGATGTGAAGCAATAGAGCTGCAGTGGTATGCCTGCCGCTGTCTGTCCTAATGTGCTGATGAAGCAGTCGTCAGAATGACTGATATTTGGATTCTGGTCAAGATATAATTTGAGATATGCACGGAACACACCTAAATTAGATTCGATAGATCCATCTACAAGTCCGGCTGAATTATTGACATCCTCGATTTTGCCGGCATTGCGCTGCTCGATTTTTTTCTCGATCCATTCTTTCATAAGTGGTATTTTTGCGAATTCAGCGAGCATTGTGTCATCGGTTGTAACTACGCTGTCTGCATCAATCATATATGAGCGCTGGATTCGGCGTGTCTTGCTGAGCTGCATGTTCCGGTAGCTCTTGAAGCCGCTGCTGATAAGGTTATATGGGGGAATAGTGGATATTGTCTTATCCCAGTTTTCAATCTTTATTGCGGTCAACCCTACCTCTACAACTGTTCCGTTGGCATCTGAGCCGTTGGGCACGATCCAGTCTCCTTCATGCAGGGAATCGTTTTCTGCAAGCTGCACTCCGGCGACAACTCCGAGGATATTATCTTTGAAGACAAGCATCACCACAGCGGAGAATGCACCAAGGCCTGCGAGCATCGATCCCGGGGATTTGTCAACGAGAATTCCTACGACCACAATGGCTCCGATAATCCAGATTATCAGTTTAACGAGCTGTACAATACCGTTAAGCGGCAGATGGCGTTTGTTGGCGCGGCTGTCAATATGCTTCCATATCACATCTGCAAGTGTTGTGAATGTGCGGCATAAAATGAAAACAATATAGACCCATGTCGCTTTTGTCAGCCATGAGGCGAGCGTCTCCTTGCCGTTAAGGGTGAATTGTATAAGAATAAGGAATATTATAGGCGGTATGATTCTGCATATCTTTGTGAAGAAGTGATGTTCCACCAGATATTCGTAGAAATCACTTTTGACATGCGGACCTATCTTGTTGAGAATGAAAACAAGCAACCATTTTACAAGCATTCCTATGCTGATTGCCAAAAGGAATACGATTGTTGCATATATCAATAGGAAAAGAGTGTCATGGTGTTCAAGACCGAAGAGGTTAAGAAACCAGTATACACATTTCATCAATACTCGGGCTATAAAGTATGAGCTCTCTTCCGTTGTGCTGGAGAGATGAAGTCCCAATGCATCCTGCACGTGGGAATCAGCCTGTGTCGCGGCTTGTTGTATTGCCAGTGAAATCATATTGTATCAAAGCATATGGTTATGTCTTTAATACAACCTCACTCGTTAAAAAGTTCAGACGTTTTGTGGCTAAAATGAAGCGGGACGACAATCACTTGCCATCCCGTTTGCTGTGCAAATATATGTAAAACACTATTATGAAACAATTATTTCAATCTGAGTGTCTGACCAGCCTTTATCTTGTCGGAGCTTGCCAGACTGTTGATTCTCCTCAGAGTGGTTGTTGACATACCGTATGATCTTGCGATTGATGATAGTGTATCGCCTTTCTTGACGGTATATGTTGTTTTTGAGGAGTTGCCTTTCTTATAAGGATTCTCTTTCTCTGATTTCGCAAGATTTCTCGATGGTGCGAAATTTCTTGGCTTTGTGTATGTTGACTTTGAGAAAGTGTATGTGTCAGTGTGGGTTGTCTGGTTTGCGAAATCGAAAATAGCCGAAGGATTGATAGCATATCCCATGAAGCGTGTTTCGAAATGCAAGTGGGGGCCGGTGCTTCTGCCGGTGCTGCCACCAAGACCGATCGGTTGACCAGCCTTCACAGTCTGATCCGGTTTCACAAGATGTTTGTTGAGGTGTCCGTATACAGTCTCCAGGCCATTGGGATGACGGAGAACTACATAGTTGCCATAACCTCTTGCTTCATATGCCGTAATGCGCACCTTGCCGTCAAAAGCAGCGTATATTGTATCGTTGCTACGGATAGCGAGGTCGATACCTTTGTGCATTCTTCCAAATCTGGCGCGGTAGCCATAGTTGGATGTTATTCTTCCGGGAACCGGCATAAAATATCCTGTGACATCAATCACTTTTGTATCGGGCACATCGGATGCCTTGAATGGATTCACAGCCTTGCTGTTCCATCCTTCAGTGTAGATATCGAGCTCAGGTTCCAGATCGTCGATAAGGTCGATAAATGTGTTTTTCTCCACCAGGCGTATCTGGTCTTTGCTTTTTGCCTGGTTGGCAAGAAGCTGCTTGTGCATGTCTGAGTGAGCAGCTTTCGATACAATCTGTTGGGCGGATGCTCCGCTGACTCCCATAGCCATAAGGATAGCCGCGCCAAGTATGTTCCTTAATCTTATCATTTCGTTAATTAAATTCGAGGAGATAGGCCTTTCGAAAAAGAGAGGGTTTCCGTTATAATTTATTATAATTTTATTTCAGATCGTCCTCACCATAAATGAATGATGAATTGGCGGGTGTATAGTCGAAAATCTCTTCAGGTTTAAAGAATCTTGCAAGTTCGATTTTGGCGTTTTCCACAGTGTCGCTCGCATGGACTATGTTCATTTGTCCGCTCATGCAGAAATCGCCTCGGAGGGTGCCGGGAGCTGCCTTGCGTCCATTTGTCACGCCTGTCATCTCTCGGAATACGCTTACGACATCAACACCCTTGAGACACATTACCACTACAGGAGATGCTGTCATGGAAGCGACAATCGAAGGGAAGAACGGTTTGTCAACGAGATGTGCGTAATGCTCACGAAGTATCGCCTCGTCAAGCTGAATCATCTTCATTCCACATATGATCAATCCTCTTTTCTCGATTCTTCCGATCACTTCACCGATAAGATTGCGTTCGATAGCCGAAGGTTTGAGGATTACGAGTGTCTGTTCCATGCTTGTTTATTCTTTACAAATTTTAAGATTTTCAACTTCTTACGATTCAAAGATAATTAAAATCATCCCTAATTCCCAATTATTTTACAACTTTTTTTTCTTCATCTGAAAAATCTACGCATTATTGACCATCTAACTTTATACTATATGGCTTTTTATGGAGAAAATATGTTTTACAACATGCTTTTAAACAATTTGCACACACCATTAAGGCGTGTGCAAATTTTGAATGTTGATATTGTTAATATATGTTAATGCAAAATAAGATATTTGGAATATAATATGTTATGCAATTCACTTAATGAATTTACATACTCTTGATTTGTATCAGGGCATTTCTGCTGCAGGCAGCTCATTGTAGTTTCCTTTGCGTATAATCTCAAGGATAAGATGAAGCTTTCCTACCTCATCCGGATATTCGGATGCGACATTCTTGTCTTCGTAGATTTGCTTCATGTTAAAAAGCTGCTGCACCGGTGCGCAACCTGTTTCTACATATGCTCCGCGTGGTTTCATCTTGGGGAAGGTGCTTGCCTCTACGTATTTCCAATCAGGAACTCGCAGCGCAAGGGTATGGTCGTATCCCTGCTGCACAACCCATGGGCGGCTTGTCATGTCTCTTCCAAGCCAGTTGTCCATTCTGTTGAATGAGTCCGATGCACTGCCCTTTGGCATCTGTACACCGAGGAATCCGGCGAATGATGCAACAAGGTCGATTTGAGAAAGAACAGTGGCATTTTCTCCGGTATTGAGCTTTCCTGCCGGCCAGTGAACTATAACCGGAACTCTTGTGCCGCCTTCATACAAGCTGTATTTGGATCCTCTGAGTTCTCCTGTAGGTGAATGTCCGTTTAGAAGCTCCTGGGCATGATCATCATAACCGTCGTTGAGAACAGGACCGTTATCGCTCGATACGATTATTATTGTGTTATCGAGAATCTTCATATCCTCAAGAGTTTTCAGAAGCTGACCTACCGACCAGTCGAACTGTGCGATGGCGTCGCCACGGAGTCCCATCTTGTTTTTGCCGCGGAAGCGGTCATGAGGGAAGCGGGGAACATGCACGTCGTTTGTTGCGAAATACATGAAGAAGGGCTTATTGCCGTTTTCCTTAATGAAATTTATGGCGTGTGTTGTTATGGAGTCTGCGATATTCTCATCTTTCCACAATGCCTTGCCGCCGCCTTTCATATAGCCGATACGGGAGATACCGTTGACAATCGACATATCATGTCCGAATGTGGGCTTAAGATTATACAGCAGTTCCGGATTATCTTTGCCTGTTGGTTCTCCTGGGAAGTTCTCTTTGTAACTCACCTCGATAGGTGCACTTGGATCATAATTGGCAACATGTCCGTTCTCAATGAATACGCAAGGAACGCGGTCGGCAGTAGCAGCCATTATGTAGGAATAATCAAAGCCTATGTCACCGAGTGCAGCGGGGAGTTGCGCGTTCCAGTCCTGTGTGCCTGTCTTGTCTCCAAGACCGAGGTGCCATTTGCCAATCGCACATGTTGAATACCCGGCTGATTTGAACATGTCTGCCATTGTGTATTGTTCAGGGCGGATGATCATGCCGGCATCACCGGGGGCTATGTCTGTGTCAGGTCTACGCCAGCTGTAATGGCCGGTCAGCATGGAATAGCGGGAGGGTGTGCTGGTGGCGGCAGTTGCGTATGCATTTGTGAATCGGATACCATTTGCGGCAAGGCGATTCACATTGGGTGTCTCGACATTTTTTGCACCATAGCATTGGAGGTCACCGTATCCGAGATCGTCAGCATAGATAATCAGGACGTTGGGACGAGACGTGTCAACTGTGCGTTTTTCCTTTTTGGGCGCTTCTGAGGCGCTTGCGGAAGCCATCACTCCGAGTGACATGACGGCTAACGCGCTTTTCATCGTTTTCATGAGTTAGGTTGGTTTATAGTGTTTATCCCTATGGGGTTATCTGTTCAGAAGGTGTCTTAAAGGCGAGATATTGAGATTCACGGTCTTGTTGGTATATAGGTTGTATTTGTTCTGATAACCTAAGCTGATAGCTTTGTCAATCATCTCCTTGCCTTTGGCGAGATCTCCGGTCTGTGCGTAGTATATCGCTGCCATGTAGTAATCGTCCTTAGTTTTGTTCTCTTTGTCGCGTAACGCGCGTTTCATTGTCTCGTCAGCATCCAGCTTCTTGCCGGCAAGACACTGGGCAAGCGCTTTGTAAGTGATGTCGCTGAAAGAATCCGGATCAGGAGTGTTTGCGATGCGCGTATATTCGAGTATCGCTTCTTTGGCATCATCAAGCATATTGAAATTTACGTAAGCTCTTATCATTCTCGCATAGAGATTTGCCGGGTCGATCATGGCTGCTTCATTGAGATTTTGCATAGCTGCCTTGGGGTCATTAAGGGCTATGTTTGCCAATGCTGACTGGGTGAGGGCTTCTATTGAGTTTGCATCTGCATGCAGAGCTTTTGTGGAGGCGAGCAGGGCAGCGTGCGGATTTCCTGCGGCAAGCTCAGTCTCGGCTTTCACAATCTGTGTGAATACGCTGTTCTCCTTCAGCACTGCAAGATCTGCATTGGTTGTAGCTTCCGACATTTTGTCAAGTGCCAGGCAGCATTTTGCCATATTGGCGTATACTGATGAGATCTGACCTTCCCTGGATTCCAGGAGATTTTTAAAGCCGGTGTATGCTTGATTATAGTTTCCACTGTTGAAAGCGATGCTTGCCTGGAGGAAGTAAAGAGGGTCTGTATTATCAGTGCGAGAGATTGCATAGTTGATAGCAGTCTCAACCGCCTGGTAGTTTTTATCCGCAAGATGAATCAATGATTCCAGAGGTCGGCTCGAATTACCATCTGCAAGGCTGAATGCGCTGAGATAGCTTGCGGCTGCATTCTCATCTTCGCCCATGTCTTCATAAAGTTCACCTACCCGGCAATATGTTAGATAATTGCTGGGATCTGCATTCTGAGCCTGGGTTATCAATTCGCGTGCATCCTCCTTTTTATTCATCATTATATCAGCACGTGCCATCCCGAAAAATGCCTCCTGGCTTCTGCTCTTTATTCTTTGCATGGCAGCAAAAGATCGATAAGCTTCTTCGGGCTGATTGAGATAAAGCGATACATTGCCTTTCTTATACAGCAATGCGTAGTCGTTTGGTGACAAAGCGAGTGCGTTGCTGACTGCAGTCATGGCTTTGTCATATTCCTTAGTCTGGATATATATGTCGGTGAGCATCGAATATTCATCGATTCTGAGATCTTTCTCCTTTTCAGGGGTATAATCCAAGGCTTTTATGATATCAACAAGAGCCTCGTCATACATTGAAAGGTTGTAATATTGTGTGGCTCTTTGATAAAGGGTGTTGTAATCTTTTGGATTTTCATTCAGTATGGCTTGATAGCCACGTAGAACGGCCTTTGTAAGTGGACTTATCTGCTGTGCGCCTGCTATGGCGGATGTCATGAGCGCCAGGCCCAGAAATATTGATTTTATTTTCATGTCGGGTTTATTGGTGGGAATTGATTTCGTTGAGTGCAATGCGTAGGGTTGTCAGATTACGCAGAAGCCCTGGGGCTTTTGAAAGGGGAAGCATGTTTGCCCCGTCGCTTTTGGCAACAGCCGGATTCTGATGGGTTTCCATGAAAATGCCGTCAGCTCCTGCCGCGAGACCGGACATTGCGATAGTTGATATAAGTTCCGGGAGTCCGCCGCTGACACCATCAGATGAGTTCGGCTGTTGAAGTGAATGGGTGATATCCATAATTACAGGACAACTGCATTCTCTGCGCATGACTGGAATTCCACGCATATCCACAACAAGGTCTCCATATCCGAAGAATGAGCCACGTTCTGTTACTGCAACATTGTCATTGCCAGATTCCCTTACCTTCTGACATGCGAAGCGCATCGAGGATGGAGAAAGGAACTGCCCCTTTTTTATGTTTACCATTTTACCTGTTTTTGCCGCAGCTACAAGGAGCTCGGTCTGCCGGCACAGGAATGCCGGAATCTGAAGTATATCCACGTATTCAGCTGCAATCTCAGCTTCTTCTGAGGAATGGATATCCGTCACTACTGGAATATGGAATGTCTCCCTTACTTTCCTGAGTATTTTCAATGCTTTTTCATCGCCTATTCCGGTAAAGGAGTCAAGCCTGCTTCTGTTTGCCTTTCTATAGCTGCCTTTAAAAATGTAGGGTATATCAAGCCCGGAAGCGGTTGTGAGTAGCTTTTCGGCGATTTCCATCGCCATGTCTTCTCCTTCAATGACGCATGGTCCGGCGAGCAGAAAGAAATTGCCGGATGCACTCGACCGGATGTATTGCGCGATATTATCTGTCATATTCTAACTTTTCAAATCATTAATCACATGTATTGCTGAAAGTGCGTATAATGCTGCTGTTTCAGTGCGGAGGCGGGTATTGCCGAATGTTGCTGGAATAAAGCCGGCTTCCACCGCAAGTTGCACCTCTTCAGGTGAGAAATCTCCTTCAGGTCCGATCAGTATTGTCACATCCTGTCCGGCAGTATATTGGCTTACAAGATCTTTTCTCGGGAATTCATCTGAACAATAGCCCATTATTCTTATATCTCCATTTTTGCATGTCAGAGAGCGTATAAACTCTTTGTATCCAATCATTCCCTCAAGTTGCGGCTTGGTGGCTTTCATGCTTTGCTTCATCGCTGAGACGAGAATCTTTTCGAGGCGATCAGTTTTTACGTCTTTGCGTTCGCTTCTTGCACACTTGAGAAACACGAATCTGTCAACACCGATTTCTGTGGCTTTCTCAACCATCCATTCCATCCGGTCAATGTTTTTTGTAGGAGCTACAGCAATGGTGATCTTGGGTTGCCAGTGTCGTGGTTCCTGTGTCTTTGATAGAATGGTCAGTGCTGTTTTTTTAGGATTGGCCTGGGTGATTTTGCATTCGAATGCGTTACCTTTGCCATCAACAGCATGTATGATGTCACCCTCTTTCATCCGCAGAACTCTACAGCAATGTCCTGACTCAACCTCCGGAAGAGTGAGCTCGGTTTCTATGTCAGGTGAAAAGAATCTGATCATCGGTTGGTTTTTGTTTCTTAATCAGGCGTTTTCTCCGGGCATCCCTTCGGGATCTCCTCCTGCAATGTCGGTTGCCTTGTCCACATTTATTTTCTCGGTTTGTTTGGGAGCCTTGAAAATAAATATGAAAAGTATGCTTATTATCAGAGCATATGCAGCGAAAATAAACCAGGAGTGCTGCCATCCTGGAAGGTTGTCAGCGGCAGATGTCATGCCGGACATATCCACATGCTTATTGACAACTAACGTGCCGGCGAGAAATGTGCCTACACTGGCTCCGATGCCATTGGTCATTATCATGAAAAGACCTTGGGCACTCGAACGCATTTTTGAATCTGTCTGCTGATCTACGAAAAGACCGCCGGCTACGTTGAAGAAATCGAATGCAACGCCATATACTATGCATGACAAAATTATCCAGATAAGCCCTGATCCGGTGTTTCCTATGCCAAAGAAACCAAATCGGAACACCCATGCCAGCATTGCGGTGAGCATAACTCCTTTGATGCCGAAGCGTTTGAGACATACCGGAATAAGAAGTATGCACAGAGCTTCGCTCGCCTGGGAAATTGCGGTAAGGGCTGTGGCATTTTTCGCTCCCCATGTGTTTGCATACTCGAGTATATTCTGGAATGAGTCGATAAACATTGTGCCGTAGCTATTGGTTATCTGGAGACATACACCAAGCAGCATTGAGAATATGAAAAACACAGCCATTGTGCGGCGTTTGAAAAGCTTGAATGCCGAAAGACCGAGAGTTTCTGTCAATGATGAGCCGGAAGTGGGGTTGACTGGACATTTAGGCATCGTCAAGGCATACAGCATCAAGATCAGGCTTACAACACCGGAAGATATGAACTGAGCGTAGGTGGATTGGAAATTGGTGAAATTCACGAATAATTCCGCGCATATGAAACCGATTGTTCCGAATACACGGATCGGAGGGAATGCTGTAACAGTGTCAAGACCAGCTTTATTGAGAGCGTTGAATGCCACCGAGTTCGACAGACCGATTGTCGGCATGAAGAATGCGATGGAGAGGGTGTAGAGGGTGAAGATCGTGCCAAACTCGACGTTGCCTTCGCTTTGCCAGCAATACCAGCCTACAAGCAACATGAATATACCTGCGAGTCCGTGGCATAAACTTAGCATTTTTTGAGCCGGAATCCATTTGTCGGCTACGATTCCTATGAGGGCAGGCATGAAGAGGGATACAAGACCCTGACCTGTGTAGAACCAGAATATGTGATCTCCAAGTCCGACGGAACCGAGATATATTCCCATCGAGACAAGATAACAGCCCCATACGGCGAACTCAAGGAAGTTCATGGCTATGAGGCGAGTTTTCATTGTGGTATTTGATGCCATAGTGTTTTTATAAGAGTTTCATTACGCAAAGATAACCATTATCTCGCTAATGTCAAAAAAATGTGAATTTATTTGTTCTCGGAATAAGGGTTCTTTAATGCACTGAGATATGAAGATCTGTGTTGTTTATCACTTTGAATCCGGTTGGAGTGCAATTTATGATTCCATCTTTCTCCAGTTTGTCCATTGCGGTGTGTAGCGATTCGGGGGAGAAGTTGAGAAATTTTGCAAATGAAGTCGGGTGAAAATCAAATGTTATATTTTCGGATGCGCGTGTGCAATATGTGGATATGAGGCGGGAAATGTTTGAAAGAAGGTTTCCATCCGGATAATTTGTAAAAAGCGAATGACGAAGCTGTGCTCTGTAGGAAATGAAATTCAGATAATTTATCAGGTAGATAGAATCTGTTTTCAGTAGATTTAGATACTGGTCTTTGCTGAATTCCATAAGACTTACCTGCCCGATTGCATATATGTCACATCCGTAGGTGGTGCTCATCCCGAAAAGTTTGTCAGCTCCGAGAACATTCTCGCCTTCCTGTTCTTCCGATATTACCAAGGTTTCCTTGTCACCCAGAATATGGCGGGTTCCGATTCTTCCCGATATGACGCATTTCACATCTGAAACCTTGTCGTCTGCCTGCAGAATCTGTTCGCCGTCAGAATATTTGGTAAAACGTATGTGGGTCTTCTCCAGGAAGGAAGATACCTGCTCGTGGCTCAATCCTTTGAAGAGCGGCATATTCATTATTGTTTCATACATTGTGGCCATGGGTCAAAGGTGTTGGGGTGGACGTTTATGAAATGGACTATTATATTAACAAAAATAAGGTGTAAAAGTTAAAAGGCGAGCTTATTCAGCTCGCCTTTTGAAGTAGCGGGATCGAGAATTGAACTCGAGACCTCCGGGTTATGAATCCGACGCTCTAACCAACTGAGCTATCCCGCCGTTTTTGCTGTCAGGAAGTGTTATTCCCGTTTTGCGAGTGCAAAGGTATATATATTTTTTGATATGACAAAGATTTCCTCAAAAATTTTCACTAATTTTGAAAGAAATTTTTAGAATCATATTTGATGCGAAAGTCAATTATATTATACATAACGATTCTATTCCTCTGTGTATCATCTGGATGTAACACCGGAATAGAAAGTACAAAGACAATTACGTTTTCTCGCGATGACCGTAAAAGGCTTGCTCCTACGCCTGAGGAAAAACTGATGGAGGATCTCAGATCGCAGGTCTTGTCGGAATGGAGCAAGGGAAAAAGGTTTCTTGTGTCAGATAACAGGGTTTCCGTTGTTTTTGATCCCTATTCTGTGAATCCAGATGAAGGCGATTTAGCTGGTAAGGTTATAGAATATGAAGGAGTGGCTACGAAAACCACACCGGGAGGTGCGGATGAAGCTGTTATTGTCTTTAAAGATGGTTCCAGAATTCTTCAGTATTCTACCGGTAAAACTCCGGAGGTGGCTGCCACTTCCATTTCCGGTATGGATGTGCCGATGCTTATTGATCTTGATCTTGTTGAGAAGGCAAGGAAGATTCTTTGGGGTAAGAAAGTGTGGACGCGTTCGCAATTGTGGTATGACACAGATGAGAATAAGATTGACGGAAGAAAGTTTGTTGCTGTGGATATTACCGATATAACTCCCGGTACAATGGTTTTTCCGCTTAAAATAAGTATAATAGATGAGAAGGGGAAGCCTGCTGTGATGTATATGAATGCGGGAGGAGCCGGAAATGAAAGCAGGACATTCCAGAATCTCTTCAGTCTGGCGGATCCAAAAATAAAATTTCCGGGAATTCAGGATGAAGTGTGGTCGCTTATCCAACTGGGTAAGGTGCGCCCCGGGATGACTAAGGAGGAGTGCAAGCTGTCGCTTGGAAATCCGAGTGATGTGAATTCCGGTCACGATTGGAATTCTACCATTGACTTATGGCAATATACAAACGGAACTTTCCTTCGCTTCCAGGATGGTGTGCTCTTAGATTTTAGAAATTAATTATGGTTCATGGGAGTAATTAATTATGGTTGATATTATAGAAAATAAGGATATCACGGAATTTACCACCTTCGGAATTCCGGTGAAGGCAAGATATTTTGCAGAATATAGCTCTAAAAGGGAACTCCTTGCTTTATCGCGTCGTGAGGAATTTATCAACAATGAAGTGCTCCATATCGGAGGTGGAAGCAATCTTGTGTTTCTTAACGATTATAATGGTCTGGTTCTGCACTCTTCTATAAAAGGAATCTCAGAATATCGTAAGGATGAAGACACTGTGTTTGCGATTGTCGGAGCAGGAGAGAAGTGGACTGATTTTGTGGAGTGGTGTCTTGACCGTAATCTTGCGGGAGTTGAGAATCTTGCCCATATTCCGGGAGAAGTCGGGGCTTCAGCTATCCAGAATGTCGGAGCCTACGGTGTTGAGGCGAAAGATGTGATTCATGCTGTGGAATGTTTTGACACAATTACACGAAAGACTGTCAGATTTTCAAATAAAGAATGCAAATTTGGGTATCGTGACAGTGTTTTCAAGCATGAAGGTCGCGGCAGGTATTTTGTATTGAGGGTTTCGTTTCGCCTGAATCCTGACGGAAAAGCGCGTAATCTGGAGTATGGCCCATTAAAAACATTAGCAGATAGATTGGGTAGAATGCCCTCTATCCGCGAGGTTGCGGATGAGGTGACTCTGATAAGAAAATCAAAATTGCCTGAGCCTGCGGAGCTTGGAAGCGCAGGAAGCTTTTTCAAGAATCCGGTAGTTTCTAAATCTTTATATGATAAATTCAAGACGGAATACCCGGATATGCCTGCGTATGATGCCGGTGAAGGTCTTGTAAAGTTGTCTGCCGCTTGGCTGATAGACAGATCCGGTCTTAAGGGAATGAAAATAGGTGGCGCTGAGGTGTATGCACGCCAGCCTCTTGTGATTGTTAATGCCGGAGGCGCTACCGGAAAAGATGTGCGTGATCTCGCGGATGAGGTGATTCGTAAAGTGCGTACTAAATTCTACATAACACTCAAGCCCGAAGCAAATTTCATTGACACGGCAATAACAGTGACAATGCTTGGCACAGGAACTTCAAAGGGGGTGCCGGAAGTCGGTTGTGAATGTAGGATATGCACCTCTTCTGATTCCCGTGATAAGCGATTGAGAGCCTCGGTTCTTGTAGAGACGGCAGGATTGCGTATTTTGATTGATCCTTCTCCCGACTTTCGTGAACAGGCGCTGCGACTGCGTCTTGCAGATATAGATGCGGTGCTTGTGACACATAGCCATTATGATCACGTAGGTGGATTTGATGATTTACGGCCATTCTGCGGCAACGCTGACTTGCCGATTTATCTGCGTCGGGATGTCGATGCGGATTTAAGAAAAAGGCTTGACTACTGTTTTAGAGAGCATCCATATCCGGGTGTGCCAACATTTGATATGCATGTTGTGGAGAACGCACCTTTTTATATAAATGGTGTCAAGATAGAACCGGTGGAGGTGATGCATGGCAAGTTGCCTATCTATGGCTATCGCATAGGGAAATTTGCATATATAACGGATGCGAAGACAATTGCTGACGAGGAGAAGGAGAAACTTGAGAATCTGGATGTGTTGATAATAAACTCGCTGAGAGATAAACCTCATTTCGCTCATATGTCTTATTCCGAGGCAATGTCAATTATAGAAGAGCTGAAGCCTGCCGAGGCATATCTTACACATCTGAATCATGAGGCGGGACTTCATGTCGAGTTGGAGGAGCGGACACCTGTCAATGTTCATCCCGGTTATGACGGATTAAGAATAATTATACCGTAACGAAACGTATTGTTGCGGAATTGTCTCTATTGATTTCTTTGTCCTCGTATACAAAATTATCATTGACAATATTTGTCAATCCGGAGATGTCGGTGATATTATCTAAAAGGATTTGACGGAGAAGCTCCCCACGGAGCTTCTTTAGTTTTCCGGAGTTCGGAGTTTTGTATGATCCTTCATTTAATTCAAGGAAATCAGCTTTCCATACAACGGCGTGTTGCCTGATTGTTTTCCAGTCAAAACATTTGGCCGCATCCCCGGGCATCAGATCAAGCACCTCTTGACAACCTGTAGCGAAGAGGTAATCAATCACCGATGATGTAACTCCATCCTTAAAATATGAATACATGGGAATGCCCCGAGGATTGGTTTTGCTTTTGAATTCCAGTCTGTAAGGTTTGATGATATCGTCAGGACGCAGCCAGCCATATAATGATGATATGATCCTTATGTCCCGGTATGCGTTTGTCAAGGCATTCTCCGGCATTGACTTTGGATCGAGAGCCTTGAAGACTACGCCCGTAAAGGACTCCAGAGCAGTCTCGCCGGAATTCTTATGAGGAAAATCGTATGCCATCCGGAGTAAAGATTGAGAGAGAGTCTGGCTTATGCCGATGGATTTTGAAATATCTGCCACAGACATCTTGGCAATGTCGTTCATTATCATATTGGCCATATCGCCGAAAGCAGGAGCATGAAGAGACAATTCTTCATTAGAAACAATGCGATTGCAAGGGGCCATTGTTTTTGATTCAGCTATCAATATCAGCATAAGATTCTACTTTTTAGAAGCACATCGTAGGTCATTACACATAACCATTTGTTATTTAAGTTGACTTTTCTCTTTCTCGCTAAGCCATGGGAAAATTGAGTTGACCAATCCGTCCGCTCCCTGCTCTACGGCCTTGACAAAGAGCCATCCTATGATAAGCAGGGGAATGCAGGCGATGAGATAGAGGGCGGTTGCGGTCTTTATGAATCCTTGACTGAGGAAGACGGATGCTATTCCGCAAAGCATTATGAACGCCACGATACAGAGAACCGGAACGCCTCCATAAGCTTGCCCTTTGTCTTCATTGGCGAAGCGTTTGTAGAGTATCGGAGGAATCAGGAACGCGCAGCCGATTCCAGCCTCTTTGGCTGCGAGGATGTATCCGTCGGCAGAATCTCCAGAAACGCAGATTGTCACTGTCAGAACGATTGCGGCGCACAGGAAAAGCAACACGGAGACGGTGATGCAGAAGTAGTAGAAAACGGCTTTGTTTGAGGTCATGGTGATTGGTATTTATGAGTCTTGTTCGTCTATCATTCGCTGGCGGGTATCGCTCAAGAGCCAAGAGACCTTTGCCCCGAGGTATATCATCGGGACGCTGACGAGGGCTCCGGAAATCAGGAGGAGTTTTGCGGCTGCGTTGATGTTTCCGGCTTCAAGGCATGTGCTGACTCCGTGGCAGCCGCATATGACGGAGGCTATGATGCAGCAGACGTTGAGGCCTTGGAGGAAGATGTCGATTTTACGGAGAGTGTCGAGTTTCATTGTTTTTTTTGAGTTGTCTCATTCGGTGTTGTGCTGGCGCCGTTCTTTTGAGACGAGTTTCAAATAGTTGTCGAACGGGGTCGACAGTATGTTCATTATGAAGAATGCCCCGTAAGCTGCCAGAAGAAGTAGCCACAGTGTAGCTTTCCCGCTTTCTCCGGATTGGGCATAGTGGGAGTAGAGGAGATAGAAGATGAGTGGGAGCCCTGCGACGGAGAGGATGGCGCATAGAATCGTCAGGGCGATCACGGCTGGAGTCTTAAGCCTGAATGTTTTGCTTTTTATGGTGATTTCGTATGTTCTCATTGCCTCACTTTTATTATATAACGTACAATATAAAAAGTTATTCTTAGCAACGCGTCTGGAACTTATGCTTCCGTCATCGTTTTTCATGATACTATTTCATGATACTTTTTGTAGTCCCGATGTAAAATATCAACGGTTCAGGGTGTTGATATATAAAAAGTTAAGCCTGCTTGTTCAGCAGGCTTATTGTAGTCGATCCGGGACGGACGGATTAAGTCTGCAACTTACTGAAAATCATATGTTTTGAGGAATTTGAAAACCAAAGTGGTTCTCAAATTTTTCTATCGGAGTGGCTCCCCCGCGCGTCACGTTTTCGAGCGTAAAACATCCCTGAAAAGGCGGTCCAGCTCCTCATATTTTCCCTCAAGCTTGGCGTATTCTTTCTCCTTCTCATCGAGCTTCCGCATGAGCCGCTTTATCACCGCGTGGCTCTCTTCCAGATCTGCCGGAAGCTTGATATCCACGGTCACGCTCTCCTTTGTCTCCCCGCTTTCGTAGATGGGGGAGTTGTCGCCCTGCGTGGCTTTGCCGCCTCCATCGATTTTGCCGATGAGACGAATTAATGATTGATCACAGCTCCTTATAAGATCTCCGATCGCTCTTATTTTTGTTTTAGGAATCGTGCCACCGCTTTCCCAATTCTGAATAGTGCGCGATGAGACACCCAATTTAATCGCAAGCTCTTCTTGTGTCAAATTAAGACTGTCTCTAACTTGCTTAATATTAGAATATAACATAAATTTAACTTTTATTAACACGAAATATTTCATGAAATATTTCGTGTTTTTCAATAATTTACCTTACCTTTGCATCGTCTTTAGAAAAGTATCGGAGACAACGGCAAAGCGGAGGCGGGTCGCTACTTGTAGCAACTTCCATAAATCCAACGGCAAAGGTAACGATTCGCCCCCGATTTTCCAAATCATTTTTAACCGCAAAACGTCAACTTTAGAAAAGTTATGATTACAAAAGACTTTATCAGGAACATGAGATTGGGCACAACCGCCACGGTAAGATGCTCCGACGCGGCCGATATGGATTCCACTTATCAGACGGCCCTGCAGGTGAGAAAGGAACTCGGGATCACCTCCGACATCATGGGGATCACGCGCAAGGCGAAGGAGCTTACGGTGATCATCGACCTGCGCCCGCAAACGTCCGCGCAGCCATGACGCCCAAGGAGAGGCAGGAGATCGCCCGCATGATAGCGCTGGCGGTCGTGGAGATGCAGGACCGGATGCTGCCGCTGGCTCAGGCGGCCGAGCGCTTCGGATTCTCGAAATCCCAGCTTTACCAGAACTGGAAAACCATGGGAGGCGTCAAGTTCAAGGGTAAGCTCTTCTTCTCCGAAAACACCCTCAATATGCTGATCCAGGACGCCGCCCACGAAAACTGACACAAGAATCAATAACAATAAACCTACAGCAAAATGGAAATGAAAATAAGCAAGAGCATAAAAGCCCGGTTCCGCCGGATGGCGGAACGCAGGATGCGGGCAAAGTTCTTTAAAGAGTTTGGGTTGGAAGCCGCTGTTTATGTGTCTGTCCTTCTAAAAAACTATCCGAGAGAAAAACATTCGACAATACTTTTTATAGTAAGAACCCTCATAAAGCACAACAGCTTTGCAGTTTCTGCCCACCTAATAAACCATGCTCTCAAATGGATTGAAGATGGAGAAGCCGAATGATATCCTCCTCCTTGGTGTCTCGTAAAGTTATTTTGGTCCCATTAAGGTGGATGTCCCAAATGTTATAAGACGTATTTTGGATTGCAGATATATCTGACAATCTTACAAAGGCAACCCCGGCATTCAGGTGTTGCTCTGGAATTTTTACAAAATCATTCATAATCGTGTGATTTAAAAAGTTTGGCATCGCAAAAATATCAAAATATCCGGAAGCCGCAAAATCGGAATCGTGTGAAATCTGAGGTTTGGCGACCTGTGGTTTCCGGATATTAAGAGACTGGGCGATCCGTGAGGACCCCGGCGGCAAGAGTGCCGCGAAACTTTGTAGATCTTATTACAGTAGGTCAAATCGACCGTTAACAACGCCGCCGCGTCCCCCGCAAAATTGCTTCATCTCACTTCCGTGGGGCGCGGCGGCAATCGGGGAGGATACTGCCGGGAAACGCCCCCGGCTTATAGCGCAGGCCGAAAGGCTGGTAACATTGGGACATGCGCTGATCTGGTAAGGGTTGAGGCTTCGCCGCCTCCCTCCCCACAAATCATAAACTCAAAAACATCTTACGAAAATGGAAACAACCCTGAAAAGAAGGATCAACAACACCGCGCGCCTCTGCGTGCTGACCGCCATGGCGGCCCTGTGTCTGCTCATGCTCTGCGACCCGGGCGACACCCTTCCCCTCGGACGCTTCGTGCTGCAGAAGATCGGGGCGGTGATGATATGGGGTTTCACGATGCTGACAGCCCGCGTGTGGCATCAGATGTGATCCGCGACGGAATTGCTATTCACCAAAAGTTTAACGATATGGAAATCAAACTGAATGTTGAGATCGATTTTTCGGAGCGTGTCGAGAATTTTCTCACGCGTCTCTTCGGGGCGGAAGCGAACGCCCCGGCATTATGGGACGTGGATCCAGCTCCTGCCCCCGCCCCAGTTGACTCAGAAGCCACAGTTGCCCCATCCCCCTCTGCCGAAACCGGCGACATGCCCTTCGACAAGGAGATCGCCCCGGAGGCAGCCAAGGAAGCGAAACCGGAACCCAAGCCGAAACCGGAGCTGAAGGAGGGGGAGGTAGTCCGCTACAGCGACGAGCACCTGCGCACCGAGATGGACTATACCTTCCGTCAGGTGGTGGGCGAGGACTGGGAGACCGCCCAGGGCGACAAGCTGGTCAAGAAACGCCGCGTCACCGCGCTCTTCAAGCAGATAGCCGGAGAATTAGGCGCTCCGGAGAGCAAGCCGACGCGCCTGCCTAAGGAGAAGCGCCAGGAGTTTATCGACCGCATCAAGAACATCGTGACCGGTGAGGACGGGGTTCCTTACGTAATGCCGTTCTGATCCATGGCACAGCACGCGCTTCTTTCAGCCTCGTCCGCCTCGCGCTGGCTGCACTGCACACCCGCCCCGATCGCAGAGTCGATCTATCCGGACGAGTCTTCGGAATATGCCGAGGAGGGGACGCTGGCGCACGCGATGGGAGCCAAGAAGATCAAGCAGGCTCTCGGTCTCGACACATCGGGGGAGGATGAGGAGATCGCGCAGCTCTACGCCCGCTATTACGCCCCGGAGATGGACACGCATACGGACAGATACGCGAGCTATGTGCTGAAGACGCTGGAGCGCCGCACGCATGTCGGAGAACGCGCCGAGGCGCACATCGAGAGCCGTCCGGATTTCTCGGAGTATGTCCCCGAAGGTTTCGGCACCGGAGACGCGACCGTCATGAGCGACGACGTGATGGATATCATCGACCTCAAGTATGGCAAGGGGGTGAAGGTGTCGGCGGAGCTGAACCCGCAGATGAGGCTCTACGCCTTAGGTGCGCTCGATGCCTGGGAGTATGCCTACGACGTGAGGCGCGTCCGCATGACCATCTACCAGCCGCGCATCGGAAACGTGTCGGTGTGGATGGAGACGGTGGAGAGCCTCCGGGAGTGGGCGGAGAAGGAGCTGCGGCCGCTGGCGCAGCTGGCGTTCCGCGGTGCCGGAGACCGCCACGCGGGGAAATGGTGCCGCTTCTGCAAGGCCAAGGAGAACTGCATGGAGTTCGCCAGGCAGAGGGCGGCGGACGCAGCCGGCGATTTTGCCGGAATCGAGTTCAAGTGACAGGTTTATTAGTTATTAAGTTTTAAAATTTCAAGAACATGGAAGAAAAGATCAAATTCCCGCCGGCTAAGAGAACCGGAAGAAAGGTGCTGGTGCCGTGCCGTCTGAGCTACGCGCATCTCGACAAGCCGCACGTGTCGCAGAAGTCGACGGACGCGACCCCGAAGTATGAGGTGACATGCGTGATACCCAAGACCGACAAGGAGACGCTGGCTGTCGTCAAGGCTGCATATGACGAGGCGGTGGCGTTCGGCAAGGAGCGCATCAACGCCAAGTGGAAACCATCCCCTAAATCGGAGTTCCTCAAGGATGGCGACGAGCTGGAGGATCCGCGCAATTTCGCGGGCTGCATGTATTTCGCGGCAAGGAGTCCGCGCCCTGTGCCGGTGCTCAACCGCCTCAAGGACGAGATCAAGCCGGAGGAGGCGTATTCGGGATGCTATGCGTATGTGAGCGCGGACCTGTTCCCCTATTCGAAGGGGCAGGACGGAGTATCGGCAGGGCTGAACGCGGTGCTGAAGCTCGGTGACGGTGAGCGTCTCGGAGGCGGCGGCGATCCGAAGAATGATTTCGAGGGCATCGACTTCGGTGTCGATGACAAACTCGATGACCTCTGATTGAAACTTGTGAACTGATTTACCCATGGACGCAGAAAAGACAGCACCCCGTAAACTGATGATCGCGCAGGGGCGCGACCGCATGGCCTCCGTATGGCAGAACACCCCGATATCGTGGGATGACCTCAAGGCGCGGCTCTCCGCTCCTGTGGTGACCCGTGAGACCGCGCTGGAGTATGCCGGCATGACACGCGAGGAGCAGACCCGCGTCAAGGACGTGGGAGGATTCGTGGGCGGATACCTCAACGAGGGGAGACGCAAGGCGGACAAGGTGCGCTGCCGCTCGCTCATCACGCTCGACTATGACGCTTTCGACTCTGACCATCTTGACCAGATCCGGAAGATGCTGCGCTGCGCGTGGGTGATCCATTCCACCCACAAGCATACGGACAGCGCGTGGCGCGTCCGGCTTGTGGTGCCCGCAGACCGCGACATGACCCCCGACGAGTTCGGGGCGGTGTCGCGGCGCGTGGCGGAGCAGTGCGGATTCGCGGGTCTCGACCGCTCCACCTTCGAGCCGTGCCGCCTGATGTTCTGGCCGTCGCATTCCAAGGACGCCCCGTTCCTCTTCGTGGAGTCGAAGTATTCGCGGCTGCTGGAGGTGGACCGCTTCCTCAGTACCTTCGAGGACTGGCGCGACATGTCGGAATGGCCGCAGATGCCGGAGGAGACGGAGTTTCTGGAGGCGGTGGAGCGCAGGCGCGAGGGACGCGGCGGCAAGTCTTCCGACCCGCTCGCTAAGCGCGGCATCGTGGGGGCGTTCTGCCGCGTCTACTCGGTGCCGGAAGCGATAGAGACTTTCCTCAACGGGGTCTACGTCAAGGCGCGGGCGCGAAACCGCTACACATTCTCCGGAGGATCCACCGCCGGAGGCGCGTGGGTGCTCGACCAGGGGAGGTTCCTCTATTCCTTCCATTCCACCGACCCGCATGCCGGCACGCTGATGAACGCCTTCGACCTGGTGAGGCTGCACCAGTTCTCCCATCTCGACGCCCAGGCGGGGAGGGACACCCGTCCGGACCGCCTCCCTTCCTACAAGGCTATGCAGGAGTTCGCTCTCGAGGATCCTGCCGTCAAGCTGCTGCTCATGGATGAGCGCAGGGCGAAGGCGGCGAAGGATTTCGGAGATATCCCCGCCGGTGAAGAGAAAAGTCCGGCGAAGCTGTCGGGTGTCCCGACCGAAGGGAGGGAGTGCGTCGAGGAAGAGGATACGAGGAGTCCGGAGCAGCGCGAGTGGGATAAAATCCGCGTCTCCCTCCCTTTCAACAAGGACGGCTCTCTGAAGACTTCCGCCGAGAGCGTGGTCAAGGTGCTCACATACGAGCCCGCGCTGCGCGGACGCATCCGCTACAATGAGTTCGCGGGGATCGTGGAGGCGACAAACCCTCTGCCGTGGAAGCGCAACTCAGAGCAGTGGAGCGACTCGGATGACGCCAACCTGCGCGTCTGGCTCGACCGCAACTACGGCATCACGGGCAAGGAGAAGATCTACGACGCGCTGGAGGCGGTCAGCGGGGCGCAGCGTTTCCATCCCATCAAGGATTACCTGGAGTCGCTGACGTGGGACGGTGTGCCGCGTCTGGGGAAACTCTTCACGGAGGTTCTCGGGGCGGAGGACACCGCGCTCAACCGCCGCCTCTCTGAGCTGATATTCACCGCGGCGTGCCGGCGTATCTATGAGCCGGGGGTGAAGTTCGATTATTTCATCATCCTGACGGGCAAGGAGGGGAGCGGCAAGTCTTCGCTGTTCGCCCTGATGGGGGGCAGGTGGTTCTCCGATTCTGTCTCCACCATCGAGGGTAAGGAGGGGATGCAGTCGGTGCAGGGGTGCTGGATCATCGAGATGGGGGAGCTGACGGCTACCAAGCGGAGCGAGGCGACGATGGTCAAGGCGTTCATCAGCCGGCAGACTGACCGTTACCGCGCCGCCTACGGCCGCCGCACCGAGGAGCACCCGCGCCAGTGCGTATTAGTGGGCACTACCAATGAGGATCTCTTCCTGCGGGGCGTGACCACGGGAAACCGCCGCTCTCCGGTGGTGGAGATCATCCCGGAGCTGCGCAAGTGCGACATGCCGGTGCGCGAGTATGTGGAGACGTTCCGCGACCAGCTCTGGGCGGAGGCGATGATGATGCACCGCCGGGGCGATCCCATCTGGCTCGATGATCCGGAGCTGGAGCGCGCGGCTCATGAGACGCAGGAGCGGCACAACCTCGATATCCAGAACCCGCTCTTTGGCGAGATCGACAAGTTTCTCGACATGTGGCTCCCCGTCGGCTGGGAGGGTATGAACTCGGGGGAGCGCCAGCGGTTTCTTGATGAGCGTCCGGAAGGTGGCTTCGAGGGCGCGGGTTATGAGCGCCGGAGCACCGTCACGGTGCCGGAGATCCTGCGCGAGGGATTGGGTGTCCGCAGGGAGGCAAAGGACTATCTGACCAAATCGCGGGAGGTGGGTCAGTACCTCAAGAGACTGGAGAAGGAGTGGGAAAAGATCGGAAGTAAGCGCTCAAGAATCTACGGGGTGCAATTGACGTGGAAACGGGTGAGCCGGGAAAATTCGATTACACCTTCAACCGCTTTTGAATCAAAGGATTTCACGCTTTCGGGATTGTAATGTAATCGGGAATCCTATAAAGAGCCAAACCATGTGTCATAAAAAAACGCGGACACACGCGTGGGAGATATAAGGAAAATCCGATTACACGATTACACTCCCCCGCGGACCGGGGCGCCGGGCGCCCTGCGATGCGCCAATATGACCAAACCATCAAAACCAAATTAACCAACAAACAGACCAAACCATTAAAACCAATGAAACTAAAAGAATATATCAGGAAAAGAACCGCCCTGCGCAGAACACGCAAGGCGCTGATGAAAAAAATTACAATAGTAGCTGATACAGTTGTGATTGAAGCAAATCTGCTTGTCAACGGGAAAATCACAGGCGAATGATTACTCCTTTTGAAGCGAGAGCATCAATAAGCTGTTGTAATTGAATCCCGGTCTGGTTTAAGGATCCCGTCACATTCCAATGGAAACCATGTAATGCGGCAATCTTGACAATATCTTCAGATAATGTTGGAATAGAATAATATCCTTGATCCCTTAGACTTGGCATGGAACAAAGCTTACATTCGATGTTTAACTGCCTGGCGATGCTTCTAACAGCATCTCCGATTTCTCCTAAGACATAAGGAGGTAAAGAATAATTTCTCATAATGAATAAATTAAAAATTTGACAGCGCAAAAATAATCAAATATCCGTGAGCCGCAAATTGAGATTCCATAATTGAATAAGATTTAAAAGTTTGACACCTTTGGCTCACGGATATTTTTAACAAACCATCAAAACCAACCAAACCAATGAAGCTGAGGAAAAGGAAATATCACAGAGGGATGGAAATTAAAAATATTAGAGACATCCCCCAAAAATGGGAAATGTCCCTATTGAAGAAAGTTGATCACATGGAATATATCCGGATACTCTATGATGCTGATTTCATCGTAAGAAAGAAATGTGGGAACACAGATAGTCTTTCAATAGCCGCAATATTCCTGTCTCTCTTAGCATTCGGAATAGTTCTATTACGATTGCTGCTCCCGACAGGATGATGGCGATAATCGACAATCTCCTGCTTTGAGGGATGTTTTCGATATTGAGCTCTTTTTCCCTTATGCGGAGTTCCTGTTCTTTTTTCGCTGTCTCGATATCCCGGAGTGTCTTTCGGCAATCTTCCCTGAAATCACGGTTGTCAGGATGTTTCCGGTAGATATAGATCCAGTCATTGTAATCTGTGGACCATTCACCGGAAGCAAGCTCATGATCTTTCAGAGTTTTACAGACCTTGTTTATCTGATCGCCTGTTATCTTCCTGATTTCTTTTCGTGTGAGGACTTTGCCCTTACCATCCGTGATATTTGCCACCCAAAGGTCAAGGACTCGCAGCAATGCTATGTAATAATCCGCATCTTTCCTCATACTCCGGAGGTCTTTGCGTAGGCGCGGATGGCCGCCACGATGAAGTCGGTCTTCGACCCCTCGACGCTGTCAAGAACCGCCGCCACATCCTCCGGGATGCGGATGGAGATGGACTTCGATGACACGCGTTTCCTCCCCGCCCCCTGGCGGGCACCTCCCCATGAGCGGGGAGCGTCTTCAACATTTTGCATAATTCAAGTTTTTGAGTTAATTTTGTTCCGAAATCAAAAACGGAGAGGGGAGGGGCTTCCGCCCCTCCGGAGATTCAGAATTTTATCTCGATTGTGATTTTGAATCTCCACCATTTGAAAACTAATTTGACGCTTGCTTTCATGGCTTTCCGTTTTTGGTTTTTCCCTTACTGAGGCTTCAGGGCTTAACCGCGATCTCTCTTGACCGCATTACAAAGTTAGTAAAAATTCTTGAATTAGCAAAACAAAATCAAGAATTTTTACTAACTTTTTTTTATGCAAAATCATGAGAATCTACATCTCTTTACCGATCAGCGGGAGGCCGCCGCAGGAGTCCCGCAATCAGGCGGACAACGTCAAGACCTATATCTCGAAACTCGGGCACACCCCCGTTTCCCCGTTCGACATCTATGCCGGCAAGAACCCGACCTATGCCGACCATATCACCTGCGATCTGCGGGCGATGATGGACTGTGACGCGGTTGTCTTCCTTCCGGGCTGGCAGTTCTCCACGGGCTGCTGCATCGAGAGGCAGGTGGCCACACTGATGCTGGAGAACCCGTCGACATTCGGGCGCGAATTCTTCCGGATCTACGAGAGTCCGGGATTCATCCCGCGCCTCGATATCAAGAAACCGGATCCCGATCCCAACGCATTCTGACAATGGCACGCAAAGTATTGAGCAGAAATGCAAAGGAGTCGGAGAAATCTCTGGAAAGCTATCTCTGCGAGCAGGTGAAGGTGAAACTGGACGGGCTTCCGCTGAAATACTACAACCCGAACGCCACCGGCTATCCTGACCGGATCATCATCATAAACGGTTTGCCCGATATCTGGGTGGAGATGAAATCCAAGGGGAAGAATCCGACAGACCTTCAGCATGCGCGTATCGAGCGGCTGCGCGGCTTGGGGCGCATGGTGAAGGTATGCCGGAGTCGTGAGGATATCGATAGTCTGATCAAAGAAATCAAGAAAAAGTATGGAATTTAACCCGCACAACTATCAGCAGCGGGCGATCGACTGGGTGATCAGTCATCCCCGCTGCCTGCTCTTCCTTGAGATGGGACTGGGCAAGACAGCCATATGCCTGACGGCGGCCGAGGAGCTGATCCTCTACGGGGAAGTAAACAAGATCCTGGTCATCGCCCCGCGCAAGGTGGCGGAATGCACATGGAGCGACGAGGCGGCGCGATGGGACCACATATCGCTGCGCGTCTCGAACATCTTAGGCACACCCAAAGCGCGGGAGCGTGCCGTAGCCGCCGAGGCTGAGGTCTATGTCATCGGTCGCGACTCGGTGGTGTGGCTTACCGAGTATCTGGGCGAGGCGTGGGATTTCGACATGGTGATCATCGATGAGCTCACGAGCTTCAAGAATCACCGCTCTTTGCGTTTCAAGGCTCTGAGACGGATGCTGAAGAAGGTTCCCCGCATCGTGGGACTCACCGGAACACCCACACCCAAAGGATACATCGACCTTTGGGCGCAGGTTTACTGCATCGACGGAGGCGAACGCTTGGGGAAGTATATCACGGCTTATCGCGAACGCTGGTTCAATCTGGTGGAGCACAACCACATCATCATCAAGTGCACCCCGAAGAATGGAGCGCAGGAGGAGATCATGGAGGCTATATCCGACATCGCGCTTGCCATGCGTTCGGAGGACTGGCTGGAGCTTCCTCCTATCGTCACAGAGGATGTGCGTGTGGACTTGGGCGCGGCAGTTATGAAGAGATACCGGCAGTTTGAGAAAGAGCGCGTGATGCAGACCGGAGGCGAGGATAAGCTTACGGCTGATTCAGCGGCAGCATGTATAAACAAACTCTCGCAGTTCGCCAACGGCGCGATGTACGGAAATCCCGCAGATCCTTCCAATCCGGAGTCTTCAAGGGAGATTATCCGGATCCATGATGAGAAACTTGCCGCGCTGCGCGAGATCTTCGAGTCTGAGAGAGACAGCCCGCTGCTTGTCTTCTATGCCTTCAAGCATGACCGAGACCGGATCATGGAGCATTTCGCGGATTTGGGCACGGCGGGAGTGCGGTGTTACACAGGAGCGAGGGAACTCCGCGACTGGAACGCGGGACTCATCGACATCCTGCTGTGTCATCCTGCTTCCACAGCCTACGGTCTCAACATGCAGCACGGCGGCAGCCGTATCGTGTGGTTCTCCACAGGCTGGGACCTGGAACTCTACCAGCAGGCTAACGCCCGTCTCCACAGACAGGGGCAGACGCACACGGTAAGGGTGTTCAACCTCGTAGCGACGGACACTGTGGATGAGCGGATGCTGGCCTCCTTGCGTGACAAAAGGACGGTGCAGCGCGATGTGATGGTGCGTCTTGTGCGCGATATAATGAAAGACCTGAGGAAATAAGCGGAAAAATCGGTACCGGTTATGTCAACTGTGTTATAATCAAATAAATAGAGGATTGAGTATTGTTTGATAAAGAAATTTGATTATCTTCGCAGTGATTTAGAAATGTTTCATTTTTCCAAAGCTGTGAACAAGGGACGACTGAACATCAGGCTTAGCGCGGAACACCGCGCACGGCTCGAAGCCAGGGCGCAGATGGCGGGTTACCCCTCCGCCTGTGCCCTGGCGCGGTGCGTCCTGGTGGCGTTCCTCCGGTATCATCAGGGAGGCTCGCCTTACCCCAAAGAGATCACGGCTTGGATAGAGGAGATGGCAGCCCATGAGGGACAATGATGACAAATACCGGAAGCTTCTGAACTCCGCACGGTGGAGAGCCACACGCGCCGCCCAGTTGGGACGGCAGCCCTTCTGCGAGGATTGCGCGAAGGAGGGTGTGCTGACCGAGGCGACGGAGGTTCATCATGTCGTTCCCGTCAAGTCGATAAAGGATCCGGAGCGGATGCTGGTCCGGATGTTCGACTGTACGAATCTCGCGAGCCTTTGCCATGCGTGTCATGTCGAAAGACACAGAAGGATGGGAAAGAACACGAAGGAGGAGAACCTCAACCGCGCCCGCGAAGAGGCGGCGCAGTTTTGCAGACGCTTCTTCGGAGACCCGGGGGGCTGATTTTTCTCCGGGGGAGGGGGTGTCCTAAACCTCACCTTGCCCCTGTTTTCACGCGCGTGGAATTTTTGGAGCCTTGGGGGTAATGCCGACATTCCGACATCCGGGATACTGACATTATTCCGTGGGGTTACGGGGAACATTTTTGAAAAATAATTATGACGTTGTTTTGTTTTATGATATAGTTTTTTTTTTTGCATAGAGTGATTACCTTTTTCATGATGTTTGGTTATTCTTATTCATGATATTGGGTTAGATTTATTGTTATTGTTTTCATTGGATTTCTGAGATGATGGATGCAAGGAGAAAGGAATTCGTAAGGAAGCTTGGCGAGACGGGGAGCGTAAAAGAGACCTGTCTTGCCATGGGCATCGCGCGGCGGACGTATGACCGCTGGCGCAAGGCTGATGCGGATTTCGCTTTCCAGTGCGATCTGATCATCCAGAGCAACCGGGATGCGCGGCGCGAGAGGCGTAACGCTTCACGGGATGACAACACCTCAAAAAAGGAGAGTACGGGGGAGGATCGTCGAGAGACGCGCCTCCCCTCAGGTATCTCCGATAATAGCGGTTCGGGTATCTCCGATACATCGGCTTACCGCGAAGAGCGGACCGCGATGGAGGAGGAGCTGCGGAGCGCGATGCGTGCCGCCGGCACCTACGGGGAGCAGTGGGAGCCGCAGATCAAGCTGACGGCCCGCGCGGGGGCGTGGGTGATGATGTCTGAGCGGGAGATCGCGGAGTCTGAGATGACAGTGAATTCGACATCGCGCGAGGGTAACGAGCGCGTGGCGGTTCATCCGC
Organism: uncultured Muribaculaceae bacterium; assembly: GCA_910578075.1. Lineage (GTDB taxonomy): Bacteria > Bacteroidota > Bacteroidia > Bacteroidales > Muribaculaceae > Lepagella. Next base: position 41,655 of record CAJTPK010000027.1, read on the forward strand.
TGCATGTGTTCTATCTCAAACAGCTGGAGAGATATCAGGCAGGGTTGCGTGCGTTGGGTCTGAATCTGGATTCGCGCAATGCCCCGAAAGCTGCGGGGCAGGGGGACCGTGAGAGTTTCTTTGCTTCTTTGATGGAGGATGATTAGTTAGGAGTTAGGAGTTAGGAGTTAGGAGTTAGGAGTTAGGAGTTGGGATGACGGATGAGGAGAAAAGACAGCATAGGGAGCTGAAGGCGGCACAGGTGCGGGAGTGTCCGGCTCTGATGGCGGATCTTGAGAGCCGCTGGAGCGCGTTGCTGGATGCGACGGACCCGCGGATAATGCAGTATTGCCGGATGGTGCTCACTGATCCGGAACCACATAATCTTTATGAAATTCTGTCGGTAAGGAGATTTTTCGGTCTCCTTTCGCGTTATGCGTGGAACCGGAAGCGTGTGCGCCGGTTCTTCCGGTTCTATGAGCTTCTGCGCTTCAACGGAGCCGGAGGGCGGCGGTACAGGCTGACTCCGGTGCAGTGTTTCCAGTTCGCGAGCATCTTCGGGTTTGACAATGCGCGGGGGCTGCGTCTCTGCCGTCTGGCGTATATCTTCGTGCCGCGTAAGTTCTCAAAGACGACCTCGGCTGCCTCATTGGCCGTGCATGACCTTTATTTCGGTGATCACAACTCACAGGCTTACGTAGGGGCGAACTCCTACCAGCAGGCTAAGATCTGTTTTGACGAGATCCGGGCGATCGTGCGCGATATCGAGGGAGACAGCGGGAATGTCACGGTGAACCGTGAGGCTATCTTTTTCAAGGACGGGGAGCGAGACAGCCGCGTGGAGTGTCTGGCTGCCAACGCCCGTACGCGTGACGGTCTGAACGCGTCGCTGGCGATCATCGATGAGTATTCGCAGGCGCGTAACACTGCCGGGGCGAATGGTTCGGATCTTAAGAACGTGCTGACTTCTTCGATGGGTGTGCGCAAGGAGCCGCTGACAGTGGTGATCACCACGGCTTCGGAGGTTGTGGACGGTCCATGCGCCCAGGAGATCGAGGGGGCGAAGGCTGTGCTGCGCGGTGAGGCTGAGAATGACCGCATGTTTGCCTCCCTTTTCCTTCCGGATGCCGACGACCGTCCGGATGATCCGGCTACATGGAGGAAGGTGCAGCCGCATATCGGGGTGACTATCCAGGAGGATTATTATGAGGCGGAGTGGGCTAACGCGCAGTTGTCGGCTGAGAACATGCTGACGTTCCGGACGAAGCTTCTGAATGAGTTCTGCGTCGATGAGCGTAAGAACTGGATCGATACGACAACGATAGCGAACGCGGTGAGGCGTTTCGATTTTGCAAAGTTTACAGACCGGTGCGATTCGACGATCGCGATAGACTTGTCGGTGCGCGGTGACTTCTCGGCTGTGACGGCGGGGGTGTATGTTGAGCGTGAGAAGTCTTTCTATTACAAGACGGCTTATTTCATGCCGGAGGTTTCCCTGGATGAGCATCCTAACCGGAGACTTTACCGGAAGTGGGCAGCTGACGGTCATCTGATCCTGACGCGTGGCGAGGTTGTGGATTACCGGGCGGTGGTGGAGTATATCTTAGGGCTGAATGGTCCGACGCGTGTTATCGCTATCGGCTATGACCCTGCGAAGAGCCGTGAATGCCAGAACATGCTGGCTGCCGCCGGTGCGGGGAATGTTCTGAAGGGTGTCGGGCAGAGCTTTATGGCGTTCACTTCGGCCTGCGAGAGCTTCGAGGTGGGGATCCGGACGGGGCATATCTTCATCGATGACAATCCGATCACGGCTTACTGTTTCGGCAATGCGGTGCTTGAGATCGACCGGATGAACAACCGAAAGCCGATGAAGCGGAGCGCGAACGGGAAGATTGACGGGGTTATCACTATCCTTATGAGCCATAAGTTGTTCATGGAGGCTTGGCAGAACGCGTAGGCGCGCACCGCGGGTGCGCTTCACTCAACGGGCGATTCTTCAATTTTTTTCATATTTTTTTCAATTTTTTTGAAGATTTTGGCACCATTTGGCGCCAAAACGGGGATTTCGCGCAGCTATATAGTAGGGGCGCGCGCTTCGTGTGTGTGCAGGCAACAGTTTCAACTTATGGCATTCAATTTACGAAATATTTTCAGGAGATCGGCAAATCTGGTGACAGTGGCTGACAACGCGCTGCTCAAGGATGCGGATCCGGTGCGTCTTGACAGTACGGACAAGGCTCTGACGCTGGCGACGGTGTACCGGTGCGTGACGTTGCTGAGCCAGTCGGTGGCGCAGCTTCCGTTGCTGTATGAGAAGAACCACGGGGGCGTGTACACGCCAGCCGGCGGACCGCTGGGGCGTGTGATCGCGCTGGAGCCGAATGAGTGGACGAATGCTTTTGATTTCTGGAAGCAGGCGGTGCAGAATGTGCTGACCTGCGGGGAAGCTTATATCGTGCCTATGTATGCCCCGATATCGGGGGAGCTGATGCGGCTGGTGCTCTGCACTCCGGGAACTGCGGGACGCACTACGGAGTTGGGTCGCTATCATGTCAGCGATATCATGCAGGGGATCGAGCGGGATTTCGAGGAGCATGAGATTATCCGGCTGAAGGGTCTGAGCGTGAACGGGCAGGACTGCATGAGCGTGCTGTCGTATGCCAGGACGGTGATGAGCATTTCGGCTACGGCTGATTCGAATACGCTGCGGCAGTTTGCCAACGGCGGGGCTTCGATGGGGATCGTGAGCAATGAGAGCGGTGTGCAGGGCTTCGGTGAGTACCAGGGCGCGGCATTGCGTTCGCTGGCTCAGTCGATGAGCGATGCCATAAAGCGCGGTGACCGGATCATCTCGATACCTGGCAAGGCTTCTTTCCAGAATTTCGCGATGACGGCCGCCGATATGCAGGCGCTGGAGAGCCGGAAGTTCACTGTGCTTGAGATCTGCCGTTTCTTCGGGGTTCATCCTTCGTTTGTGTTCGGGGACACGGCTACGAATTACAAGAGCGCGGAGATGGCCAACGTGGCGTTCCTGAGCAATACGCTGAATCCGATTCTGACGCAGATCGAGCAGGAGCTTGCGCGCAAGCTGCTTCCGGTGTCGTCTTTCGGCAAACGTCGTTTCCGTTTTGACCGTAAGGAGCTTTACGCTGCGGATCTGATGACGCGGATGAGCTATGTGGAGAAGCGGGTGCAGACCGGCACGATGACCGTCAACGAGGCGCGTATGGCTGAGGGGATGCCTCCGGTGGATGGCGGCGACACTCCGCTTGTGAGCGCGAATCTTAGGGAATTAAATATCAATACAGATGGAGAAGACAGAGTGGAGAGAAAAGATAGAGAAGATACAGAGGCGTGAGCGTTTCTGCATGAGCGCTCCGCAGGTGCGCTCCACCCAGCAGGATGATTCCGAGGTTGTGGAGATCACCGGCAGGGCGATTGTGTTCAACCGGGAGTCTGTGACGCTTTACGAGGATGAGAAGCGGGTGATCCGGGAGGTGATAGCCCCGGAGGCGGTGACTGATGATCTGCTGGCCCGCTCCACCATCCTGATGACGCTTTACCATAACAATGAGCGTGTGCTTGCGCGGTCGTTGAATGGCAAGGGGACTCTGAAGTATAAGCGTACGGACGAGGGGGTGGATTTCAGTTTCACGCCTCCTGATACGGAGGACGGGCGCACGGCCCGAGAGCTTGTGGCGCGTGGGGATATTACGGGCTGCTCTTTCGCTTTCCGCGCGGATTACGGAGACCGCGATGCCGTGGAGCGCAGCGTGGAGACGGTGGACGGTCGCGAGATCGTGACTTTCACGGTGAAGCGGATGCTTGGTGTGTATGATTTCACGCTGACCCCGATGCCTGCGTATGAGGATACGTCGGTGTCGACGCGGATGGCGGCTGTGGATACGATGCTGAGGGAGCGCATTGAATGCGATTCACGGGACAAAAGGGCTGCGGTGCGGACTGAGGCGGCGCGGCTGAGGAGGATCGCGGATTCGGAGTTTTGAGAGTTAGGAGTTAGGAGTTAGGAGTTAGGAGTTAGGAGTTAGGAGTTAGGAGTTA
>CAJTPK010000028.1 GCA_910578075.1 uncultured Muribaculaceae bacterium
AGATGCAATTTTTGCCTCATTTTATTTGGATTTTAATATAGTTCGTTTGAGAAAAGAGTGGCGGGTTTCCGCCTCTTTGCTATGTTTTCTTTGGTCTAAATCCTTGACGCACCACGCACCTGCAGTGCGTGCACCCAACAAGCTTCGCCTGGAACTTTGAGTCAAGCTTTTTGCGTCAAACCAAAAGCGGAGCTTTTGAGTGGTTTTAATGGTTTAATGATTTAATTATTACTTAATTGAATCAAAAATGGTTTCCCTTGGTTATAATGGTTTGAGGAAAATTGATGAGATGAGGCTGTCAATAGTTATTATGGTTAGCGGAAATCAGTTTGAGATGACCGGAGGATGAAGTTGTTGCTTTTGATGAAGAAATTGATTAAATTTGTAGACAAAACAATCTAAAGATAAAGATTATGGATAGAAATGTAAATAAAATTATCGGATTAGTTGCCGTTGTGATAGTTCTGGTTATCGGTGCCGCATTCCTTCTGCCTTGGTATAATGTATGGCAGCAGGAGATGGCAGGCAAGGCAGAATTTGCCAAAGCAGAGCAAAACCGCAAGATAAAGATAGAGGAGGCCAAAGCCAACCTTGAAGCAGAGAAATTGAATGCACAGGCGGAAGTGGAGAGAGCCAAAGGAGCCGCGGAGGCAATCCGTATAGAGAATGGCAGCATCACACCCACTTATATCCAATATCTCTGGGTTCGTCAGCAGTCAAATCTCAACGACAAGACCGTTATCTATGTTCCCACGGAATCCAATCTCCCGATTCTCGAATCTCCCAGAATGCTTCTCAACGGAGATAAATAAGCAACAACTGAATCCGAAGCGTTATAACGCAAAGATCCAGAGATGCAAATATTTGTAACTTCATCGTAAGATTATTATCTTTGCATGTAAATTTGTTTTAAAGGAATAATATGAGTAGATTGTTCAAATATGATAAGGCTATCAATTCACTCCTATATGCTCTTCAGCAATTGGGTGGTAAGACTGATATGCACAAGCTCTGCAAAATTCTATATTTTGCAGATCAACGTCATTTGTCTTTGTATGGTCGTAGCATAACAGGAGACTCGTACATTGCAATGCAATTCGGTCCGGTTCCTTCATGTGTGGATGATATTCTCAAGGCATTGCGCGGTGACAGTTTCTTCTCCCAAAGTGCCGAAATAGATTCTTTGAAAAAAAGTATAATATTTGAGAACAGATATATTATGCGCTCTCTGGTTTCTCCGGATATGGATGAGCTCTCTGAAACAGATGTAGAATGCCTTTCATATGCTATTGATATCTGCAAAAATAAGAATTTTGCAGAATTGACCGAATATTCGCATGGTCTGGCATGGAGTAATACAAGACGTGACCGTGAGATTTCCATCAAGGATATTCTTAGAGAGGTCGGCGATGATGAGGCATACGCTGAATATATTGCAGACAAACAGAAACTTCAATCTGCATTTTTGTAATGGATTTACCTGTTCAATTGCTCCGTCAGGGAGTGAAACGTGGCTCCATCCTGCTATCTGACAGTTTTGAAGACATTGATCATGCAAAATTTTTTGCTGTGATTGGAATATATGAGGATATGATAGCCGGATTCTTTTTCATAAACTCCAGGATTCATCCGATTGTACAGGCAAAGCCGGAGCAATTTGCGATGCAATATCAGCTTCGGAAAAGGGATTATGATTTTCTTCGATACGATTCTTTTCTTGGAGCTAATGAGCTTCTAACACGCCCAGTATCAGATCTGATCAAGACAATGATTAACGGTCAAACCTCAATTGTCGGACAACTGACAGATGGAGATTTAAACGCTGTTCTTGAGGCATGCCGTAAAAGCAAATTGTTCTCCGCTAAAGAGAAAAGACAATTCTTTTATTGAAATACACAACAGGAGGGCCCGCAATCCATGCGGGCCCTCCACGATTCCACTATAAACTATATCTAACTAAACTTCGACTCGCAAACTTTCTCACGAAACCTTGAGGGTCTTATCCATATTGCTTTGTACCTTATAAACGTGACAAAAGGGCAATAGTTGCTTTAAGTGCATTTATTTACAAGAGTTTAAACTTCCGAAAGGTTCCTTAACAATAATCTCTTCCATCCTAATTATTTAAAATCCATTTCTTTTGTCAACCCAAACATTTCCCTCATTAGCCAATCCAGACAAAGAAATTTTTTCAAACCATTAAAAAGCGTCTCTGTGTGATTAAATTTTTAACGCAGAGGAGCGGAGGAGGAGAGTTTCCGCCTCTTTGCTCTGGTATCTTTGGTTCTATGGTCTACACCCTTGTCGCACCACGCACCTTCGGTGCGCGCACCCAACAAGCTTCGCCTGAAACTTTGAGTCAGAGCTTTTCGCGTCAAGCCAAAAGCGAAGCTTTTGAATGGTTTTAATGGTTTAAAGATTTAATTATTAATTAATTGAATCAAAAAATGGTTTCCCTTGGTTATAATGGTTTGAGGTAATCGGTTTGAAGTAGTGGATTTGAGGTAGTCGGTTTGAGGTGTTGGGGGAGTCGGGGGTAAATGAGGAGAACCATGGCTCTGGCGCGGAAGATGCGCCGGGACCATGGTTCTCTGATATAGGGTTAAGAATGAGATCAGTCTGTGATGTCTGCGGGGAGCACCGGCATGGCACCGTGCTGTGTACAGACAAATGCCGATGTGGTCACTGCCTTGTGATGAGCCTCTGGCACGCTCTTGCCGCGCAGGATGCTGGCTATGAATGCCGCTGTGAATGAATCTCCTGCGCCTACAGTGTCGGCTACCTCTACCATCGGAGTCGGCAAGAACGACACTTCGCCCGGTGTGAACACATAGCTTCCGTTGATGCCACATGTAAGGATAAGCATCTTCAGATTGTATTTGCCCAAAAGTATCCAGCATTTATCCTGAAGGTCAATGCCCGGATAACCGAACATACGGCTCACCGTAACAAGCTCCTCATCGTTTATCTTCAAGATATTGCAGGCTTTCATCGAGTTGCACAGAACCTCTTTTGTGTAGAAACTCTGACGCAGGTTCACGTCAAACACAATCAGCGGGTCATTCTCTTTGGGAATAGCCTGAAGGAACTCGTTGATAGTAGTGCGTGACACGATATTGCGCTGAGCTAAAGAGCCGAAGCAGAACGCTTTCGTATCGGCAGCTATGGATTTCAGCTCCTCAGTGGCGGGGATATTGTCCCATGCCACATTCTCCTTTATCTCATATTGCGGCACGCCAGCCTCATCGAGTTCCACCTGCACAGTGCCTGTAGGATAGGGCACGGTGTCGATATGATATTTCACATCTTTGGCATCGAAATTCTCCAGAAGCTCCTTGCCGAGGGCATCATCGCCGATAGCGCTGATAGCCAGGCTCGGAATGCCGAACTGAGATACATGATACGCGAAGTTGGCGGGAGCGCCACCTATTTTCTTACCATCGGGGAGGACATCCCAAAGGGCTTCTCCCATGCCAATTACCAAGTCTTTCATGTTGCTTGTCGTTTTTTTGTTGCATTATTACATGAGGAATATCCCCATATAATAATATTATGCTGTTTTTTTGATTTTTATTGTATAGAAAAGAAGATAAATCACTCCTGCCGTCATCACGGCTATAGCACCCGGCTGACCGAAAGCATCTGCCGCGAATCCCATGCACAGCGGGAAGATTGTGCCTCCGAAGAGACCCATTATCATCAGACCCGACACCTCGTTTTTCTCGCTTGGCGAAGAAAGGAGAGCCTGGGAGAAGATGATTGAGAAAACATTGGAATTACCATAACCTACCAACGCGATACCCACGTATATTGCTGTAAGTGAATGTGCGCTGAAAAGTATGATCATGGATGCCAGCATCATCACCACGCTGATTGCGAAGAAAATCCTGGCGCTTACCACGCGGAGAATGAAAGCACCCGTAAATGCTCCGATAGTGCGGAAGATAAAATACAGGCCGGTAGCGAAAGCGGCGTCTTCGAGAGTGAAATTCAGTCGTTCCATGATGATCATGGGAGCATATGTGTTGGTTCCTACGTCTATACCTACATGACACATTATGCCGATGAAACAGAGCATGATGAACGGACGACCAAGCAGTTTCACGCACTCCTTTACGCCGGAAGCCTTGTCGGGTTGCTCCTCCTCAATAGGGGTGGCGCCCAAGGCGGTGACAGCCAAAACGCTGACCACGGCATATATCAGGAACAGCACGCGCCATGAGAGCCCGAATGTCGGCAATAGGGTGGTGGCGCCCCATGTGGCGATAATTGGAGCCAGGAAAGAAGCTATTGCCTTGACAAACTGTCCGAAAGTAAGGGCGGAAGCCAGTTTGTCCCCGCTGATGAGGTTTGTTACAAGGGGATTGAGAGAAGTCTGCATCACGGCATTTCCGATACCCAACAGAGAGAAAGATATGAGCATCACAGCGTAGGAATCACCGAAAATAGGGATTACTAAAGACACAGCTGTGATTATCAGCGACACGAGCACAGTGTTTTTGCGTCCTATCCTGTTCATCAGTATGCCCGTCGGCACCGAGAAAATCAGAAACCAGAAGAAAACAAGCGAGGGGAAGATACTTGCCTCTGAGACAGACAGGTTAAGATCATTTTTAACAAAATTGGTGGCTGTTCCCACGAGATCCACGAATCCCATGGCGAAGAAACAGAGCATCACCGGCACAAGCTGTATAAGCGGATTGCGCTTGTTTGAAGTCATTGCAGCATTCATTGTAGAGCGTTATTTGTTTGATGAGTCGGTTGCTATAGAATATATCTTAAGGTTGGAGATCTCCGCATTTCCTCCCGCTGAACTTACAGACAGGTGGGAATAAGGGGAATTGGGGAATACAAGATTGGTCATGGCGAAGCGTCCGTCATTACCGAAAATCTCGATGCTTGATCTGTCGATGAAGATGCGGAGGGTCAGCTTGCGCGATGTCCCGAATGTAGGAGCCACGGTTGTTGCCGGGAAATCCTTGCTGAAATCCACAATACCGCTCTTTTTGCGGTTGAACGAGAATGTAGCCTCGGCAGGATTGTAGGTCATCACCACCTCCTCGCCATCGGCATTCGACAAGGTAAGATTCACAGACTTAGCCTTCTTCGGATCTATAGTCAATTCTATTTCGCAGACTCCGTCGTTTGCCGTAGGGAGAGAGAAATTCTTACCCTTTGTTCCCACGCCGGTCTTGCGTGTGTTGACAATCAGTTTGTCACGTAGTTTTGTCAACTCGGGCGAAGGCACTGTTGATGCGTAATAATCACCGTCCGTGCCCTTGAAGAGAGTCACCTCAAGAGGGAGAGTATTGGCAGAGCGATATTGCATGGTAGGGACATCGGCGGCATATTGCCAGTTGCTCATCCATCCGATTGCCGTGCGTCTCCCCTCCGGAGCGTCGCTCCAGCTGACAAGCGCGTAATTATCTTTACCGAAATCGAGCCATTTTGTCGCCACCTTTCCATTTGAGTCAGTGTCGGGAGTGAAAAACTTTCCATCGAAATCGCCTGTGAAATACTGTATTCCGCTTCCACCGAAAGGTCCGTCGGGATTGATGTTGCATATCAGCACCCATTTTTTCTCATCAGAACCTTCAACAGGTAGCTGGAACAGATCCGGACATTCCCATACACCCTTCTGCGCACCGAGACCTTTGCCAAAAGCGCTTTGCAGCGTCCAGCTCTTCATGTCGGGCGATGAGAAAATCAGCATCTCATGGTCGAGCGCATGAGCTAATACCATGGTCCATTCCTTTGTCTGCGGATTCCAGAACATATTTGGATCGCGAGCCTCCGAATCCAAGGTAAGCACGGGGTTCGCCGGATATATCTCGAAAGTCTCGCCATTGTCATGACTCACGGCAAGGCTTTGGGTCTGGCTGTCGCCCGCCGAGGTATACATCGCCACTACGCTGTTTTCCCCGAATCCAGTGCTGTTTTCACGGTCTATAGCCGAACTTCCGGAGAATACAGTCCCGATACCGTTGGGCAGAATGGCAGCCGGATGATGTTCCCAGTTCACAAGGTCCTTGGAAGAGGAATGTCCCCAGGTCATGTTCTGCCATTTGGAGCCATAGGGATTCCATTGGTAATACAGATGCCATACGCCATCCTTATAGAACATACCGTTGGGGTCGTTCATCCAGCCGTAGGAAGGGGTATGATGATATAGCGGTCGGTATTTCTCGCGGTTGGTAGTGTCGAAATTATCGGATAGCGTCATCTCGCTCCAGCATGCGTCATCCTGAGCCTCGCGCACGGAAGCTCGACCTTGTGTCGACACCACATCGAGAATCACATCCTTCCCCTTATAAGGAGAAAGATCGAAAGGCACGGTATAGTCCGTCTTCGACTTTGCCAGTCGGGCGAAGAAAGTCCGTTCGAGCTTGCCATTTACCAAAACGTTGATTTTGGCATCCTCGATAGACTCCTGTATAGGGAGGATCATCAGTTTGTCATCCCCCTTGACCCTGACGAAAGTATGGTTAGGGCTCAGATGTTCGATTCGGATGTCGTCAGCGAAACAAGGCATCGCCGCTGCCGCTGCCATTAAGGTTAATCCTGTTCTGAAAATAGAATTCATGGTTTTCTAATTCTGTAAAATTTTGAAAAGCATACGGCAGTTGAAACAAGCTGCCGCATTTGCAGATAAAACAATCTTAATTACCTATTGAAGTCATCTAAACTTTTTTACGAAATTTAGATTACTTCATTATGAGTTTTTCCCTTGAAAATCATAAAGGTTGCTTGAAGCGATGCAAATATACGAATTTAATCCAGCAGACGGTTATCAAATATCGCTCATCATATATCACAAATGTTGTACCGCCGCTTTTTTGCAAGCCAACGCACCTTTTTTTACATCCTCCCCCTCAAAGAATTTTTCTCAAACCATCATAACCAATAAAAACCATTACTCTCAGAAAATTTTCCTCAAACCATTATAACCAATAAAAACCATTAGTCTCAGAAAAATTTTCTCAAACCATTATAACCATTTGTAACCATTCTTTTTTTTCGGTATTTTAAACCAAATTTTGGAAACCATTAAAACCATTCAAAAGCTTCGCTTTTGGCTTGATGCGAAAGGTTGTAGACCAAAGAACCAAAGAAACCAGAGCAGAGTCGCGCCAATTTCCTGAGACCATGCTCTGGTTTCTTTGGAGCTATGGTCTATACCCTTGTCACACCACGCACCGCAGGTGCGTGCACTCAACAGGCATTGCTTCAAATTTTTTCGCCTCAAAGCTTTTCGCATCAATCCAAAAGCGAAGCTTTTGAATGGTTTTAATGGTTTAAAAAATTTGGTTTGAGAAAAAATGGTTTTAAATGGTTAAAATGGTTTGAGGAAAGAGATAATGGTTTTTAGTGGTTAAAATGGTTTGAGGAAAAAGAGAAGAGTGGTTTGAGAAAAAGAAAAGGGCGTGTCTCACGACATGCCCTTTTCAATTTCGATTTGTACCAAATGTAGCGTCTCACGACGCCATCCTGCCGCATTGCCTGACGGCAGGTCTCTTTCACGGTTCCGCCGCTTCCGGCGGAACCTGTGCCGGGGTAGGCGAGAGCGTTATGCTCTCGCTCCCGGTGATGATTGTATCGTGATGTGTCACGATTATGATTGTCCGGTCGCCCGCCTTTTCCCGCAGACGCCCCATCAGTGTCTTCTCTGTTGCCGCATCCAATGCTGATGTCGGTTCGTCGAGCACGATCACTCCCCCTTTGCGGAGCAAGCCGCGTGCTATGGCGATGCGTTGTGCCTGTCCCTCGCTGAAGCCGGCGCCCCGTTCGCCGCATGGCGTGTCGAGTTGCAGAGGCAGTTCTTTAACGAAATCTGCCGCCGCAGCATGAAGTGCGGCAAACATCTCCGCATCCGTAGCCTCCGGATCTGCGATCCGCAGATTGCCGCGCACCGTGCCGCTCTGCAGCGTATTCCCCTGCGGCACATACACGAAATTCGAGCGCGTCAGCTCCGTGGATTCCACGCATTCACCATCCTCGCTGTAAATCTCCACGCTGCCCTCCTGCGGTGTCAGCACACCCGTCATCAGCAATATCAGCGTTGTCTTCCCCGCTCCCGTCTCACCCGCCACAGCCGTCATTGATGATGGTGTGAAATCATGCGAGAAATTCTTAAAGATATATTTATCGGAGTCAGGATAGCGGAAAGTGACATTGCGGAAACGCACGCCTACGCCCCCTTTGAGTGGCGGCTGGTCATCACCGCTCTCCACAGGGAGTTGCATCACCTCCTGCAGACGTTCCATCGATACCTTTGCCTGGATGAAAAGCGGTATCTTGCGCGCTAAGTCAACCACCGGCCGCTGCACTTGCGCTACCAATTGCATAAATGCCGTCATCACGCCGAAAGTCACCGCACCTGTCCGCAAACCGTTGGCGCACCAGAGAAAAGCCACGGCATACCCTGCCATGAATCCGAATGTCACCATCCCTCCGGCGAATAGCGTGATGTCGTTGCGGCGCATCGTCGCCGCATAGAAGCGTCGCTGCATGTCAGCGAACGCGTTGACAGCTCCGGCTGTATATCGCAGTGTGGAGATGAGCAGGCGGTGTTGCAGGTTTTCCTGCAAAGCGCTGTACATGGTGCTCTCGCGCTCGCGGATCTCGCGGGTGAGGCGTCGGCTCGTGCGCAGGAATGTCTTGCTGAGGAGCAATGCCAAAGGCATTATCGCCGCCACGGCGATTGCCATCTTGCCGCTCAGCAGGGCAAGATAGATGAAGGCGATGAGCAGCTGCACAGCAGCTGTTACGCAACCCGGCACAGTCGACGCATAGAATGAGGAGACTGTGCCGACATCGGTGGTCAGCCTGTTTACCGATTCTCCGGAGTGGAAGCGGTCGCGGCCGGTCCAGCGGGCGCGCATCAGCCGGTCGAAGAGCTGCGTGCGCATGGTGTTGGAGAAGCGCACGGTGGAGGAGGCGGAGAACCGCCGCGAGGCTATGCCGAGCAGCATCTGGGCGGCGAGGGAGAGGATGAGTATTGTTGTGCCCAAGGTGAAAGACTCATCGGGGCGATGAGTCGCCACATCCACGATCTCCTTGGTGGCCCAGACGAAAGTCAGCGCGGCAGCGGCGGAGAGGATGCCGCAGAGAGCGGTCAAAGCGATTCTCAGACCGATAGCTTTTGAGGGTTTTATGGGGCCAATGGGGTTACTGGGACTGATGGGGCTACTGAGAAAACCGGGCACAGGTCAGATCTTTTAGCTTATGGAGGAGAGTTTCTGGAAATTTTTTATTTTATGGAGGAGGCGGCGGATTTTCATCCGCAGGGGGAGGGGAGAGGGGGCGTGTTCGCCCCAGGAGGATATGATGGCGGCCACACGGCCGTGGATTTGCGATTGAAGACAGCGTTCGCGCTGCTGAAGGTTGGCGTCGCCCATGAGGATGACGCGGTCGCCGTCGGTGGCGACAACACGGTGAAGAAAGATCCCCTCACCGCCGGGGTATTGGGCGCGGGCGAGCACTATGTCGCCTTTGCGGTAGAAGTCGCGGCGCTCCAGGCGCACGCGGTCGCGGTCAGGCCGCAATGTCGGGAGCATGCTCCCTCCGGAGATCGGAATCTCCACCACCCCACGGGCGAGCAATTGCTCGCCCGCGAGCCGATAGAGTTCTTCCGCGCTAACCATTGCTCTCATCTCGCCCTAACCATTTTTTTCTCAAACCATCTTCCTCATTTTTTCTCAAACCATTATAACCATTATTAACCATCATTGATTCAAATGATTATTTCTCAAACCATTAAACCATTGGAAACCATTTTTTTCTCAAAACCAAATTTTTTAAACCATTAAAACCATTCAAAAGCTTCGCTTTTGGTTTGACACGAAAAGCTTCGCCTGAAACTCTCTCCTCCTCCGCGTTAAAATTTAATCACGCAGAGGCGCAGAGCCGCAAAGTTTTTATGCCGCTCAATCCGGCGCGGAGGTCGTTCCCACTCCTGCGAAGGCGCAGAGTCGTCGCGAATAGTCCGAGACGAAAGTTTTCGCGGCAATGCTCTGGTTTCTTTGGCTCTTTGGTCTACACCCTTGTCGCACCACGCACCTGCGGTGCGTGCACCCAACAAGCTTCGCCTGAAACTTTGCATCAACTTTCCGCATCAAGCAAAAAAGCGGAGCTTTTTAATGGTTATAATGGTTTCCAAAATTTGGTTTAAAATACCGAATAAAAATGGTTACAAATGGTTAAAATGGTTTGAGGAAAGAGTGGAGAGGGCTTTTCGCATCAAACCAAAAGCGGAGCTTTTGAATGGTTTTAATGGTTTCCAAAATTTGGTTTAAAATGCTGAATAAAATGGTTACAAATGGTTAAAATGGTTTGAGGAAAGTTGAGGAAAGTTGAGGAGAGAGGAGAGTGGTTAGCGGAGTGTGGTTATTTCTTGGGTTTGATGACTACGACGCGGCTGAGCGAGGGATCATCATAGAACATGTTGGAGACTCCACCCTTCCAGTTGACCTCGAAGCGTGAGGGATCGATGCCGAATTCCTTCACGAGGCATGCGCGTACATTCTGGGCACGCTCGCGGCTGAGGGTCTCGTTGATCTCAGGTGTACCTGTCTGCTTGTCGGCATAACCGGTGATGACAAACTTCTGGTTCTTGTCGCTCTCCCTGATCATGTTGGCACACTGCTCAAGCTGTGCGCGGTCGGCAAGCGAAACCTCGCTGACGTTGATGGGGAAGTAAGCGAGGTAGGTGCTTCCATCGTTGGCGACAACCACCTTCTGTGTCTTCTCGGCGAGAGCCTGGAGTTCGCGGTTGCGTGCCTCGAGCTGTGCGATGCGGTCGCGCAGCTCGTTGAGCGCGGAGTTGTCGTAGATGGTGACAACCTCGTTGGTGTTGTTGAAGCCGCGGGGACCGAAGCGGTATGAAAGACCGGCAGTCACCGACACGAGAGCATCAAACGGGCGGTTACCTGTCGCTCCGTCGAAGCCGTCATGGATAGCCATGCCGCGGATATCGAGGTTGATGTCGAAAGCCTTCGAGATGTGGAACATGTTGAAGAGACCGATGTTACCGGTGATACCCTGTTTGTGGTGGTTGTCGGTAGCGGAAGCGCGATCCCATGTGTAACCGAAACCGGCACCTGCGTAGAGAGCCAAACCGTATACGCGGTTGGGGTTATAGCCACCGATCCAGTTCACCAGGTCGAGCATCACATCGGCATGAAGGTTCATGAAATTCACCTTCGACTCATTGAGCCAGTAACCGTGCCATGGTTTGCCGCTGATCTCGCCGCCGCTCTGGAACGCGCCGTTCTGGGTAGCGCCCTTGAAATAGAGGCCGCTATACATCACGCGCACACCGATTACGGGAGTGAACCACTTGCCCACGGCAATGTCGAGGGCAGGGGAGATGCGCTCCCCGAACTTGCGCTGACGGTCATGGTCGCCAAAGAAGACCTGCGGACCCGCGCCAGCCTGGATAAACCAGTTGCTCTTGAAACTTGAAGTCACGGAGCGGGCGCCGACAGCCGGAGCCGTCCTCACCACAACCTCCTCCGTCACATCCTGCGCGGCAGCTGACAAAGCGACAGCCAAAGCCGCAGAGATAGAAAGGATTTTTTTCATAGATTTATGTATGTTTAGTGTAGATAATTATTCGCGAACGCAGCGCACCGCGCAGGCAGTGCGTCGTGCCGATGTGTAATACACATTTATGCCGTTATTGGAATTTGTTGATGTGCTCCCTGTGTTGAATTCCACATATTTTGTAAGGTAAAGATGCATTGCATTGCTTCCCGTAGCTGCATTGCTGTACCAATAGTCAGCAGTGATATCCACATTGCTGGTGAATACTCTCTTGGCTCCGTTTCCAGTATAGCTGTGTATCGCTCCGTAATATCCACCTCTGTCACCACACATAGGGAACAGGGTGCCCTCTGTATCATTCTCATCGCGCATGAAATAATATCCGTCTTCATATTTTGCGAAGTTTATCCAATCTATGCGAGTGTTGCCGACAGACTGGTTTGATCCTCCGTCATGTTTACTGAAGAATGTGAATGTATAGCAGTTAGGCACACGGTATCCTACGGGTGAAGGATCGTAGATTGTCTTACCGTGAGACTGTGATGTCTGGGTTGTGCTGTTTTCATCTTTGGTCATTGTGTTTCCCCAGAGATAATTATTTTCTTCGACAAGCCAGTCATTATTGCTAAGGTTCTTGCCAAGATCGAAATAGCTTACCGGATTCTTGACACTTCCTGCGATTGTCGCTTCGCTGCTGTTTGATGAATCAAAATTTATCACATTGTAATATCGGCGGTAATAATCAACTGTGGTATAGGTTGATGTCTCTTCTCCGTTTACGTAGATAGTATCCTCGTTAGGGAAAGGATCTTTACGTCCCCATTGGTAAAGGGTAGCGTAACCTGGATGGTCTGATCTCGATCCTAAAGTGCGGTTCATTACAGAGAATATATTGCCGTTGCGGTTGGTGATTTCCTCGTCCTGCGGCAGGGTATCACCGACGCCCCAGATGTGCCAGCTCCAGAGTATGTCGCCTTTGCCATCGGTGCCGCTGTAGACGGCGATCACTGCGTTGCCGACGTTGCCGGTGGCATTGTAATGCACTCTGCCGTCAACAAGGCGCACATCGCTGATGAATCCCTGCACATCTTCCCAAAGCAGCTTTGCCGACGCTGGGTTGATGTAGGGGTCTTCGGTATGGAAACCTGCACCCTTGATGATACCTTTCTCACCGTTGCCGATCACCGTTGCCTTGAAATCATGCTCTCCGGCGGTGGTGATCATGTAGCAGTTGGCTGTCTCCTCCTCCTGCTCTTCCGGCAACTGTTCTACTTTCAGTTCAAATCGGTCAGCAATCTCACTGAGATTAAGATTGAAAGTATAGATAGCTCCAGCCTCGAAAGCGAATCTGGCTTGGGCGGTGAATGTGGCAGTGCGGCGGTCGGTGGTGACTGTGATTGTCAGCTTGTCATCCTCCTTGATATCTGGAGCGCACGACATATACCCTGTGGCCGTAGTTCCAGCAGCCAATGTCAGCGGCGACGACCAGTTGAGGGTAATCACGTTTGCATCCGGAGCGGCGGTTGCGTTAAATTGATATTCACCGTTAACCGCGCTGAAAGTGAAATCACCTCCGAGCACGCGGCCAGAGGGGAGCTGCATGCTGACACTGCGTAGCATATCACCTTCGATTTCCGTGCCAGAGGCATTGATCGAGAATCGGAGGAGCGAGAAGAGATGGGTGAAATCGAATTCGTTCTCCGCTCCGTCGCGGGGAGTGCCGTATTTATAGTCTCCGGCAATTTCCTGAGTGTTGGCATCCCACTGCTGGGAGAGGGGCAGGGTGCCGTAGAGGTTATCGGCATTTTGGTTGTTGTTAACTTCGCTGTATGGATAGTAGGCGTAAAGAGGTGTACCTGCTATGTCACCCTTGAATCTTACGCGTCCCGCCTTCAGGTTGTCGGCGTTGGCAAAACGGGCATTAAGCGTTGATTCACTGAAGACCCCGAGGCAATCTTCGGGAGTCCACACGATGCCGACAGCTCCGTCGGCATATTCTGTCGGGTCGATAGCCGACCGCGTTGCGCGGCCGGCTTCATTTATCGACGCCTCGATTACAGTCTGCTTTGCCGCCGGAGTCATCGCGACATCGCGGTCGGTGCAGGAAGCCAATGTTCCTGCTGAAAGCAGGGCAATTACAATATGGTTATTTTTCAAATCTTATGAGGAGACAGGCTCAAATAGTTAGAAATGTTATTTCGCGTCAGTAGGGAAGTTGGAGTTGCGTATCGCGCTGTTCATCCAGTTGAGACGCTGCTCATACATTTGCTTGAGATTGGATGTCACCTCCCTGTAGTTGCTGAGATTCTCGTCTCCGCTGAATGCCGGAGCCCAGCCGATGATGCTGCTTCTGCGGAATGTCAGAGGCCACATGGCATGGTTCTCTACCCATGATTTGGCGTTGAGTTCGTTCTGGCGTTCTATCTCGGCTGAAACACCTTGCAGATATGGATAAATCGCCTCCCAGCGGGCTTGCAGCGTCTCGCGGAATGTCGCATCCTTGAAGAGAAGCGGATACCACATATAGGGGGCATCGCTGTCGCTTGGAGTGCCGTAACCGGTTGTGACGCTCGAATTGCTGCACATCCATGTGGAGGATGATGGAGCAGCCTCGCCGCCAAATGCAGAGCTGAGTGTCGTTATCGCAGAATTGTTGGGGAATGTCTGGTAATCGAAATCCCACACCGGACCGGCGCATAATTTGGAGTTGCCTCCGTTCATGTAGAGATACACGCTCTTCGGATGGCGATACTCGTTATTCATCGTCAGCTCAAACACAATCCACTGGTCTATCAGGGAGTTGATGTCGATGAGCTCATATGCCGCTGAGTAGTTGCCGGAGATGAGATATTGCTCGATGGTGTTCACCTTCTGCTGTATCTGAGTGAGGATTTCCTGTGGCACATCATCCTTCAGCTGGAAAGGAATGCCTCTCCCGGAAGTAATGAATTTGCAATTCTCGTCATAGTTGTCATCGCATTCAATCAGATATCCGCATGCCTCATAGCTTGAATCAAGCCCGTCTTTCACCCTGTCTTCATAGCAGTCGGCTATGTTGAGACGGTTGCTGTCGATCTTGATCTGTTCGCAGAGGAAATAGTTGCCCACATGTCTGCCGTCGATCACCAGCTCCACATTCACACCGTGAGGATTCCAGGGGAGACCTTGCGCGATACCGCCCGCTTTCCAGGCGTTCTCGGTGGCATGCGCGATAGCGAACGCGGTGTTGTTGCGTATCATCGAATTGTCTAGCCAGTTGGCGAGGAGCACCCAGCGTTTGTGTTTCGGCATGTCGCCTATGGCCTGCTTCTTTGTGAGCTTGATGGCGAAAGGCTTCTTGGGGAAGTTGCGAGTGGAGTTGCCGCGCAGACGGACGCCGGCTGTCTGCGAAGCCATGGTGTATCTGCCGTTCACATCATACACAGTCACTGTATCATTCTCAGCCCAGCCGGAAGATTTGGAGCGGACGCTCAACCCTCCGAACCATTTCTCCCAGTTGCCGTTTGAAATGGAGGCGGACTGTTTGATTACAACCACCGGGATGCCGGTGTTGCTGACGTTCACGGTGTAATTGACTGTTTCACCATCTGCATCAAGAGTATACGTCACAGGTTTTGAGAAATCCTGCGCGGTCACTCCCGACTCCTGCTCAATTCCATCCACGGTAACTTTGACTCCTGCCGGAACAGAGAATGTGGGAACAAGGTTGAAATCATAGAGATAAGGTATCATTCCGCTTATCTCCAAGCCGTCGATCGTCATCTTCTCTTCGGTAACAGCAGTCTCAGCCACTGATGCACCGCTGTTTTGCGACACCACCTTACGGTCGAGGATGCGTCCCTTATTCGCCTCTACGGTGAAAGAGAAAGAGGAGAATTCCGGAGTGGCGGGAGCGTCGGTTATCGTCAAGTCAGATGCATAGTTGCCGAGAGTGAGATTGAAATTATAGACCGCGTCAGGCTGGAAATCAAAAGCGATGTGTTTTGTGAATGTCGCCACATGCTTGTCAGTATATACCTGGATGCGGATCTCATCATCGGCTTTCAGATCAGGGGCACACGATGCGTATCCGTTCCATGTTGTTCCCTGATTGAGAGTGCAGGCGTCGGTGCAGAGGAGCGTCAGAATGTTTGCCTGCTGCTCGATGCCCGTGAAAGAATAACTTCCGTCGATGGCATTGAAAGAGAACTCACCCCCAAGTTTTCTGCTTTCCGGGAGAGTGATTTTGATTTTCTTCAGAGTCTCGGCTTCCAGACCGGTGCCGGAGGCATTGAGAGAGAAGTGTAGGAGGGAGAAGAGGTGAGTGAAATCGAATTCGTTCTCTGCGTTCGGGCGTGGAACGCCAAACTTGTAATCGCCCTCGATCACACCCGAGGTGCGGTCAAACTGCTGGGTCAAGGGTAGCTTACCCTTCAGCGCGGAAGGATCAGCACCATCGTTGTCAGCCGACCAGGGATAATAAGCATATTGAGGAGCAGAATTCAGATTTCCTGTGAATTGAGTGCGCCCGGCTGAAAAATCAGCCATGTTGTTGAAAGGCACATTCGCATCCGCGACTCCGAAAACGCCTATCACATCATCGGGAGTCCATAAGATTCCCACATTCCCCTCCATATATTCCGTAGGGTCGATAGCGGAGCGGGTAGCGGGTTGAGAGCTGTTCATGGAGGCGGTGATGATGGTATTGCCCACCGGCACCGCAGGTTGTTCGAGGTTATCCGTGCAGGACACGGCTCCCGCGATAAACGCGGAAGCCGTAGCCGCTGCAGCGAATCTATTAAAAATCATAATAATTGGCTGGTTAGGTAGATTGGGTTATTTCAAAGGATCACCGGAGTTGTTGGTGAACGATGAGTTGGTGTTGTCGTTCACATTTTTTGATGATCCACCACGGCGGTTGAGGAGGAATGCCGCGTTGTTATTGATGATCGTGCGGATAAGGTCTTTTGAGTGATAGTTCTCCTGATCATTATCTGGTGCAATTACGTAGTTCATGAACACAAGACCGAAGGGGGCGGCAGGTTTGGTCGGATCTGTGAGCACATCAAGAAGTCCCTTGTTTAGTTGTTTTGCAAGTGCTTTACAGTTATCGGGCGTGTTCGAGTCCAAAAATCCTCCAATAGAACATTCGTAGAAAGTGCGGTGCTTACCATCTTTGTAATTGTTGTATGCTGTTTCACGGAATGCTTTGATGGCTTTCATACGATCTTCGATACTTGATACAGCCTCGAGCTCGGTGTAACACCAGTGAAGAGCATTGTCAGCTTGATCAGGTGTTGTGGATGTGCCAGCCCCGGAGTACGGCATTATAGGTTGTCCCCACTTGAGGTTTATGGTTAAAGGTTTGGAGCTGCTACCAGTTGTCCATCGTGAGAATAGGGCAGGTGTATTGACAGACCAGAAAGAGGTGGTAAACACTCCATTTTCATAAGTACCCTCATTATCATCACCGTTGGTGTTGATTTTCGCTATTACATGTCCTTTGACATCTTTGATAGTGGTGTTGGCTGTTATTTGCTCAGTATAGAGAATCGGTCTGCCAGTTTTCGTACTGTTGGTATTTGCGAGACGATACAGACATGATTCTACGGCAATTGCCCAGGCTTGTCCCCCAGTCAAATTGTAGGTATCATTGTATGAATTTTTTTCGGAGTCGATAACCCACTTATCTGCATCTGTGAATTTAGATGCGACATTAGACCACGTTACATTATTAGCCGTGGGATCAGAAAAACCTGTTATACCTCTATTCTGTGTTCCTGTAAGCGTTACGTTCTCCTTTGTGCGTTTGTATGTAACAGTAACGGTTTTGTATGGAACTTTAACAGATCTATCCATACTATTACCAGAGGTATTAGTTGGAGTTTCATGACCGAATTCGAAGAACATCAGACCATCGGCATTCATCACATTACCCAAGGCTATGAGTGCATCTGAGAATGATTCGGATGGATTGGGATTATATTGATTCACATTACGCGTACGGTAAAGACGCAGCGAGAATTTAGGCTTCTGCTTGTAAGTTACAGTTTTTGTTTGCGTAATGGTCATGTTGGTACCTGTAACAGGTCTTGTTGATTGCAATATACCAGATGGTTTCCCAGTGGTAAATTCAGTATTAGATCCTGCTGCGACAGTCGGTGTGCTGGGATCGTTTTCCTTCTCATCAATATGGGCAGGTTCGTATTCTGCAGTGGTTGAATCAAAAGATTTTGTAAGATCGTGATATTGTTTTAGATCGGTACCGTTGGTGGTATGCACCTCAAATGCGCGGACACCGGCTTTATACTGATCTTCAAGTGAGACAACATCTTTCCCGTTCGATGCGAAACCTTGGTTGTTTGTATTGGAGCTATGCCATGAACCGGGAATTGAAAGCTCTGAGATGTAGATGTTTTCATCAAGCTGACCAATCCACTTAGAATAGTTAAATTCTGTACCGCGAGTCTTGAAGTAGCTGAGTTTGATTGGGTGTATCGCTCCCTGAACCATGTCGAATTTATCGAGAGTCTGTGTATAGTCGCCACAGTCAGTGTGTAGCACTACTTCGAGCTGACTGAGATCTGTTACCTGTCCGGGAAGTATGAACACGCGTACACGCAGTTTGTCAATCTCATTGGCTGCGGGAGCTCCTTCTTTGTCCTGGGTTTGACGCACAAAGAGGGTGGGATATTGACCGTTGTCAACGGTTGATAGCTGCACTTCATTGCTGCCAGAAATAATCTGGATAGCTCCTTGTCCGATTTCTATGCCTCCGTTTGCATTCTTAGTAACTTTAGTCATGTCAATATTGAAATTACCGGAGAGAACGTTGTTATAACCCTTTGCATTCTGTATGTCAATGCTTTGGATTTTGATGTAATCTCTCTCGGTATTATCTTCTCCTGCATTACCTGCCAATGAGTTAGGTTTCACCGGACCATTGATCGTAAGATCGAGCACATCGGCGAGCACATTGAAGTCGAGTGATACAGGATAGCCGTAGCCGGTTTGGTTAGCTTCATCAGGAGTACCCGATACTTTTGTATGCGCCATCATGATGGCAGACTCCATGTCTGGCATCGCATAGATGGTTGTCTGGTTTTCAATGCCCGGTTTATTGTTTTTGGCTATGTCAGTCAACTCTTCCACTTTATACTCATTGGAACCATTTTTTAGGGTCTTATATTGTTTCGGCATCTGTCCAGTTTCAACGCTTGCCTGGATTGTGTATCCGTTGTCACCAATCAGGTCGCTGGCTGCTGGATAGAAAGCATAGAAGTCATAATCTTTACCTTGACTACTCCACTGTATACCATCATTGGTTGTCTTATCCACTTTCACTGAATCAGCGACGGAGTTACCGCTGGTGTTAGCGTACACTTGATAGACTGCGGATTTGAGGTCCTTTGCCTGACGGCAATAGACCGTTATCCGTTCAGGGTCAGTGGAAAGGTAGTTGCCCCAATAGATAGACTGTTTTTTTTCGTCATCCCAATTGTCCTGATACTTTGTGCGGGTGTTATGACCTCTGTTTGCAAAGGTGAACACCACATCGTCACCGGAATATGCCGGCTTGACAGGTTCGCTGGGTATGATATCGTCCTTACATCCGGTTGCCAGAACGGGAAGCAGGACAAGTGACCATTTAAGAATCTTTTTCATCGGATAATGAAGTTGTTATGTTCTTTAATTCTTGTTATTGTTTCTTTAATCTCAACTTGCGGGAGTTTCAGGAGTTTTCATATCCCATGCATTTCCGGAGAAGTCGTTGATCTCTCCCATGTCCACGACATCCTGCTGGGTGATAATCACGCCTTCTTCACCTTTTTTGAAATCGACATTGTCGCCGGAGCTGGCGCAGATGGCGCTCTCGATTTCTACGTGCTTGACTTCGGTGTCGGGAGCGACGTAGTCTCTTTTTTCTTTCTTCATAAGCTTTAGTGTTATTTAGAGTTAATATTTCTTTCAGTTAGGAGTGAGGAGATTCTAACAATGAGGAGATTCTAACAATTAGGAGTTAGGAATGAGGAGTTAGGAATTGGCTTGCCGCTCCACGCACCGCAGGTGCGTGCACTCAACAGGCATTGCTTCAAACTTTTTTGCCTCAAACTTTTTCGCGTCAAACCAAAAGCGGAGCTTTTGATTGGTTTTAATGGTTTCCAAAATTTGGTTTAAAATACCGAAAAAAGAATGGTTACCAATGGTTATAATGGTTTGAGGAAAAATTAGGAGTGAGGAGTTAGAAATGAGAGGGGTGGGGTGGTTAGCGGTGGTGACGGCGCTTGTGCTTCTTGCCGCCGTAGCCGTATTTGCCGTAACCGTAGCCATAACCGTATCCATAGCCGTAACCATAGCCGTAGCCGCGCGAGGAGAGGGAGACTCCGTTGAGCAGGATGCCCATGTTGCCGAGCTTCTTCTCGTCGTAGAGACTCTGCAGATCGGGGAGCTGACGGCGGTCGAGCTTGCCGGCGCGGACCACGAAGATGGTGAGATCTGAGATGCGGCTCACTATCGAGGCATCTGCCATCGTACCCATCGGCACTGAGTCGAGTATCACGTAGTCATAACGGCCGCGCAACGCGGTGATCATCTCTTCGAGACGGTCGCTCATCAGCAGCTCCACAGGGTTGGGGGGCACTGCGCCGGCGGGTATCACATCGGGTGCTCCCTCTTCCCCTGCCACGATGATCTCATCGAGAGTCAGTTTTGGGTCGGAGAGGTATTCTGTGGCTCCGGCATGTTTGTGGCTAACACCGGCGCGGCGCGTCAGCGTACCCTTGCGGATGTCGAGGTCGACCATCACCACGCGTTTGCCGTTGCTGCCGAGGATATGCGCCATATTGATGGAGGTGAAGGTCTTGCCGGCTCCTTCATTGAAGGAGGTGAGCATGATCACCTGACTGCTTTTGCCGTCGCGGCGCGTCATGAAGTCGATGTTGGAGCGGATCACGCGCATCGCCTCGCCGGCGAGCGAGTCGCGGTCGGAGATGATGTCGGAGGTTTTCACACCATGTTTCAATGCCTTGTCGGCTTCGCGGTCAAGGGGCACTTCCCCGAGGAAGGGCACGGTGACGGCATCGCGAATGTCGCGGCGACCGCGCACTTTGGTATCGAAGAAGAGCATCAGCAGGAATACGACGGTGGGGATGAAGAGTCCCGCGCAACCGCCGAGGAGCATTATCTTCTTCTTATCTGGGGAGACGAGTGCTCCGGAATCCTGCGGGTCGTCGATGATGCGGGCGTTGTTGTCTGCCATCGCCTGTGTGAGCGCGTTCTCCTCGCGGCGGTTTAGGAGGAAGAGATAGAGCTGCTCCTTGATCTTCTGCTGGCGCTCGATGCTTAGCATCTCGCGCTCCTTGCGCGGAATGCTCGCCACGCGGCTCTCGGCACTGATCTCATAACCGCGGGCATCGCGGCGCCGCATCTGGATGGAGACGATGATATTCTCCACAGCGCGGAGGATGTTGCTGCGCAACTGCGCAAGCGTGTTGTTGAGTTCCATCACCACGGGGTTGCTCTCCGATGAGTCCTCGGCGAGTTTGTCGCGTTGCATCTTCACGGAGTTATATTGCGAGATCTGCTGTTCGATTGAGGCGTCGTTGATGCCGACGTTGGTGGGTATCAGGTCGTGGGCGCGGGCAGGGTCGGAGAGGTATTCCTTGATGGAGAGCGCGATACGGAGCTGTGTCTCGTATTGGAGAGCGTCGGCGTTATATCGCGCGGACTCGCCCATGTAGCGGCTTGCCGTAGAACCGATGTCGATGATCTGGTTGCTGCGTTTATAGTTCTCAAGGTCGCTCTCCACGCCGCCGAGCTCTTTCTCGATGATCTGGAGACGCTCGTTGATAAAGTCGGCGGTGTTGATTGCCACTCGGTTCTTATCGTTGATGGATTCCTCATTATATACGGTGATGAGGGTGGTGAGCACATCTGCTCCGAGGCGCGGATTGGCGGATTTGACAGCGAGGTTGAGGATAGTGGCTTCGGCGTCTTCCTGACGGATGCCGAGGTTGCCGAGCCAGTAGCGCACTACGTTGTTGCGCGGGTTTTTGACCACGCGGATATCGGTGTCGATCCATCCTGCCACACCGTTCTGTGTCGGAGTGATGAGCAGGCGGGTGTCGCCTATCTTATAAGTCTTGTTTACCTGCGCCTTGAAGGAGAAGTCCTCTTTCATGCCCGACACGTTGGAGATCCTGACCTCCTGCTGCGAGAGCGGGGTGATTGTAAGCGAGAAGGATGCCTGCGGTTTCTGACCGAGGAATGTCACCTCGAAGGGTGTGGAGCCGTAGATGTTGATGTCGCGCAGACCGCGGTGGGTGGTGTAGGTGATGTCAGCATTGAGGCGGCTTACCACCTCCTGCATCAGCCGCTTGGAGCGGAATTGCAGGATCTCGTTGGCTACGTTCACCTTGTTGATGGAGTTGGAGTAGCGGTCGAGACCGGCGGATGTTGTCTTGTTGGAGGGGTCTTTGATGATGACCTTAGCCGAGGAATAGTAGACCATCGGGTCTGAAGCGCATTTATACCACGCCAGGGCGCAGCACACCGCAAGGGATAGCGCGAACCACGGCCACTTGCCGAGCAGATATTTCAGAAGGTCAAGGATATTGAGACCCTTGTCTTTTTGTGTCTGATTCATGATTTTTTATCAGTTAGGAGTTAGGAATGAGGAGATTCTAACAGTTAGGAGTTAGGAATGAGGAGTTAGGAGTTGGCTTGTCGCGCCACGCACCGCAGGTGCGTGCACTCAACCGGCATTGCTTCAAACTTTTCGCCTCAATGCTTTCGCGTCGAAACAAAAGCGGAGCTTTTGAATGGTTTTAATGGTTTCCAAAATTTGGTTTAAAACACCGAAAAAAGAATGGTTACCAATGGTTATAATGGTTTGAGGAAAGAGTGGAGAGGGGTTGGTTAGCGGCGGATTGCCCAGACAACCGAGCAGGAGGCTGTCACGAAGGAGAGGAAGATGGATACCCAGGTGAGAGCCTTGGTGCTGTTCTCTGATTTCGGTTTCTTGGGTCGCGCGTAGATGATATCGTTTTGTGAGAGGTAATAGGCGGGAGAGTCGAAGATGTCTTTTGTGCGTATGTCAACATCGTAGACCTGGCGCTTGCCGTCGGCTTCGCGGATAACGGCGATCTTGCCGAGGTCGGCGTTGCTGGCGAGGTCACCCGCTTTGGCGATAGCCTCGATGATGGTGATCTTGTCGCCATCGACAGTGTAAGTGCCATTGCCTCCGACAGCGCCGAGCACTGTGTAGCGGAAGTTGACAAACTCAACGTCAACGATAGGGTCCTTGATATAGTTGCCTTCGATGATGCGTTTGCGGATGAGCTCCGCAGCCTGGGTGAGGGAGAGGCCGGTGAGATGAAGCGAGCCGAGGATCGGGAAATTGATGTCTCCCCAGTTATCGACGCGGTAGACGTTGTCGTTGCCGCCGGCTGTGGTGACATTGCCCGAGGCGGTTACTTTCACCGCTGCCGAGCTGACATTGAAAGGCGCGGCGAGTTCCGGATTCTTGCAACTGACAGTGATCCGCACTTTGTCATCGTTCTGGATGCGGGTCTGATGATAGTTTGCCACCGTGTAGGCGGTGTCGGTGTTCATGTCTGCGAGGTACAAATAGTCTTTTTTCGCGCAGCCGGCAAGCAAGGCTGCGAGGGCTATCAAGCAGAAAGCGATTCTTTTCATTGTTGTTATTTAGTGTTTTTTTTCTTTTTCTTTCTTTTTCGATGGGGCCGCTGGGGCTACTGGGGCGAATGGGGCTAATGAGAAAGCAGGCGAACCTTGAGTCGGCTTCTGAGTCTGCTTTAGAGTCTGAGCCGGAGGCAGTGTTGGGGTCGGCTTTAGAGTCGGGGCTTCGCCTGATTTCTCAGTTGCCCCAGCCGACCCAGTTGCCTCATTGGCCCCATAAAAGCTATCTGCCTCATTGGCCCCATAAAAGCCATCAGCCTCTGTCGCTTTGCGGCAGAGCCGCGCGGCGGCGGCGTCGGGGAGGCAGAGGAGGGTGCCGATGCTGACGCGGCGCGTCAGCTCGATGACTGTGGTGGCGGCGCGGTTGTAGAGCGCGCGGTCGGAGGTTATCGCGGAGACTCCGGGGAGTATCGCGGTGAATGCCTCGATGTCGGCGAGTGGCCGGTATTCGTTGGCAGGCGCCTGCCGGAGGCGCACGATGGCGCGTACCGGTGCCGAGGCATTGCGGTAGCAGGGAGTCTTGCCGCTCCAGGGGGAGCCGTAGACGCGCACCGTGCCGTCAGGTTGCAACCTCAGTATGGGGTTGTCGTCGTTGAGGAGCTCAACGCCGGGGAATGTCTTTATCCAGAGAGAGGAATGGGTGCTTTTGCCTGTGCCGCTCTTCCCCATGAAGAGGTAGGCGAAGCCGTCGGCAACGACGGTGGAGGCGTGCACGGCGAGGGCATCGCGGCTCACCGCCGCCTGTGCGAAGAGGATGCGGAGCATCGAGTCGATGGTGAAGAGGTTATGGCGGTTGCCGGCGGGGAGCCAGAGGGTGGCGCCACCGAAACCGCGGTCGAGGCGCATGAGGCGGAAGGGTTCGCCGGTGGTGGCGGAGAGGGCGACAACGTATATGCCCCCTTTTTCGTAGAGGCGCGCTTCGCCGAGGTCATTGACACCGGTGGCGACCGGTGTCAGCCCCTCGATGGAGAACGGGGCTTCGCCCTGCGTCACGCGCAGCGTGACTTCTTCTTCTTTTTCTTTTGGGGCCGCTGGGGCTACTGGGGCGACTGAGGCCACTGAGAAAGCAGGCGAACCTTGATTCTGCTTCTGAGTCGGCTTTAGAGTCTGAGCCGGAGGCAGTGTTGGGGTCGGCCTTAGAGTCGGCTTTAGCGTCGGGGCTTCGCCTGATTTCTCAGTTGCCCCAGCCGACCCAGTTGCCTCATTGGTCTCATAAAAGCCATCAGCCTCATTGGCCTCATAAAAGCTATCAGCTTCTATGAAAGCAGAATAAGAGGCGGGGAGCGGTAGCTCCCCAAGCGCGGGATCGATGCTTATGCATACCGGTATGTCAGCAATTCTCAGAATCATTGCAATTCCTAACTCCTAATTCCTAACTCCTAACTAAATTAAAGGTTCCCTTTCGCGAGGCTGAGCATCGTGGAGATTGTTTCGGCGGGGGCGATTCGCATGGCGAGGTTCGCGTTGGTGATGAAGGCGCGTAGGGTGGCGCCTTTGCGGCGCAGCGCGTGAGCGGCCGCCGACTGCTTGTCGCGGCGGTAGAGCCCGAAGTTGCCCCCCTCCATGACGAGGTCAAAGACTTTGGCAGAAATCTTTTTTGATTTTTCTGGGGCCACTGGGGCTACTGGGTCGACTGAGGCCACTGAGAAAGCAGGCGAACCTTGATTCTGCTTTAGAGTTTGGGTCGGGGTTTGCTTTAGCATCGGGGCTTCGCCTGATTTCTCATTAGCCCCATTAACCTCAGCAGCCCCATTGGCCCCATCAAAGGCCAGGTAGGTTGCGATGAAGGAGTGGAGGATGTTGGTCCAGCGGCTGATGCCGAGGCGGCGGCATGTGTCGAGATAGGTCTGCTCGCCGATGATGGGGAGCAGACGGCGGCAGGCGAGGGCATAGTCGCAGAAATGGCGCATGCCGATGCCCATGCCGAGGCAGTGCTTCATGATATGCACGTTGATCATCACCAGGTCGGTCAACGGAGCGGGCACAGCCACTGAGGTGCCGTCGGAGAGGGTGATGGTGTCTGCTGGTGCGGCAAGGAGATGACGCAGGCGTCGTTTCGCCAGCGGGGAATGCAACTCAATGAGCGAGGAGTGATGCTCCACCTCGATGCCTCCGAAGTCGTAGACCGAACTTCCGTCGGGGGCATTCATCAGGCGTATGCCTGAGTTGAGGATGACTTCGTCAGCCTTTGTGCGGATCTCTTTGGGAAAATAGAGGTCGATGTCTCCGCAGACGCGCAACTGTGGCTGCGCGTAGAAGCGTGCCACATCGAGACCCTTCTGCAGGATCGGGGTGATACCCTTGGCTGCGAAGAGATGCTGAAGCTTTGCCAATGCCTTCTCCATGGCGGCGTGCGACAGCTCGATGCGATGCACGCGCGCTGTCCAGCGCAGCAGCAGCGGGTAAGGGGGGAGGCATTCGTCGGGCAGAAAGGAGAGGGCACGGTAGATGATACCCGACACTGTCTGGCGTTTCGACTGCTCATATATGGTCTCCCACTCTCCTGCGGAGAGCGGCTGGAAGCCATCGAGCAATTCCGGGCTTTCGTAAAGCCCGGCACGAAGTAGCAGCAGGAAATCAGTCATTGTGGATTAATCCGGCTTTTTGCCAGATCGACAGCAGGCGGTCGATGTCGGCGGCAGCGCGCTCTTCGGTAACATCGTAGCAGCTGCAGATGAGCGACACGAGAGCTTCGGAGTCAAACTCCTTTTGCTCCACCTGCTCCCAGAGCCATGCCGCTGTGGCATTGAGCACATAGACATTGGCTATGTTGGCGCGTCCGGCGCAGGAGTCGACTATCATGTAGTGGCTCCCGAGCTTACGCAGTTTCAATTCGGAATTGAGTCTCATCAGAATATGCGACCTGTCGGTAAACAGATCTTCTCAGAATTTTTTGCCTGTGAGGATAGACAGGGCGGTCTTGATGATTATTTTCAGGTCGAGGAGGAGGGTGCGGTTTTCGAGATAATCGAGGTCCATCTCCAGGCGGGTGAGCATCTTCTCCATTGTGTCGGTATACCCATTGTAGAGCGTGGCATTGGAGAAGAGACCGGGACGGAGGGCGAAGAGGCGGTAATAACCGTGGTCGTGCTCCACGATCTGGTCGATGAAGAATTGGCGTTCGGGACGGTGACCGACAAAACTCATGTCACCGCGCAATACGTTCCAGAGCTGCGGCAGTTCGTCGACGTGGTGATCGCGGATGAAGCGTCCCACGCGGGTCAGGCGGCTGTCGTTCTCATGATAGAGAGCCGGGTGGTTGTCTTTCTCCGCATCGATCCGCATGGAGCGGAATTTATAGAGGATGAAAGGTTTTCCACCCTTGCCGATGCGTTCCTGACGGAAGATGGGGTTGTGGCGATCCTCAAACCAGATGCAGAGGGCGATTACCGCGCCCGGGATAAAAAACACTGCTATCGACACCAATGCGAAAACGATGTCGAAAAAACGTTTCGTGGCAAGTGAGGCAGCGCGCGTGATATTCACGCTGCCGGCATTGCGGTCATAGCCGGCTTCCCCGGAAGCCGACATGCCGGAAGATAATATGTTAAGTTCGTTGTTCATCATTGTTTTAAATTATTGACCGGAGATTCATAGAACCATAGCATTGCCTCAGTAAATTGGCGCGACTCTGCTCTGGTTTCTTTGGGACTATGGTCTATACCCTTTTCGCTCCACGCACCGCAGGTGCGTGCACTCAACCGCATTGCCTCAAACTCTTTTGCCTCAGGCTTTTCGCGTCGAAACAAAAGCGGAGCTTTTGAATGGTTTTAATGGATTGATGATTTAATTATTAATTAATTGAATCAAAAATGGTTTTAAATGGTTAAAATGGTTTGAGGAAAAATTTGAGGAATGGTTTGAGGAAAGAGGTGAGGGTGGGGAGGGGTTAGAGGAGGGAGCGGTAGAGGCGGAGGGTGTTGTCGATCATTGTGTCGATGTGGAAGATGGTGCGGAAGCGGTCGGCGGCGCCGCGCGAGTAGGCGGCGTAGGTGTCAGGATCGGCGAGGATGTCGGTCATCGCCTTGGCGAGGGCGCGGGCATCGCGCACCTCGACGTTGAGTCCCGACACGCCGTGGCTGTTGACCCAGGCGGTTCCGGAGCCGTCGATGCGGGTGGCGACTACCGGTTTGCCGAGCGACATAGCCTCTATCTGGACTATGCCGAAAGCCTCGGTCTTCATCACAGACGGTAGACAGAAGATGTCGCATGCGCCATACCATGCCGCTTTCATCTCCTCCGGCACTTCACCGAGAAGCACCACACGGTTGTCGAGCTTCAGGGCGGCTCTCTGCTGACGGAGGTCGTTTTCCAAGGGACCTGTGCCTCCGATCACCACCACATAATCCTCCGGAAGATGGGCGGCGGCGGTGACGAGATATTCCAGACCTTTGTAAGGAATCAGTCTGCCGAGGAAGAAGATGATCTTCTTGCCCGGAAAACCGGCGCGTATCTTTGCCGCGCCTGCGTGGTCGGGGGTCATCGGCTCGATACCGATGGGTATGCAGCGTGTCTTACCGGCAGCGTTGGCAAGAGCCGTGGAATGGCTGATATACTCCGGCGACGTACCCACGACAGCATCCGCACGGTCGATGAGCCATTGCTGGAGCGGTTCGTAGAGTTTGAGGAGACGTTTCTGCTTGAGGATATCGCTGTGCCAATGGAGCACCACCTTACCCTTGTATCCGGAGAGGCGCAGAGCGAGCGCCGCCATCGGATCCGGATGGTGGACATGGATGATATCGTAATCGTCTGCCATACCGCGGAGGTATGTGACAGTAGAGGGGGAGATGGTGGTGGCAGCCGCCTTAAGCCAGGTATTGGAGGTGACCACGTGGGCATTCGGCGCCACGTTGATGATGCGTCCCGCACCTTCGGTCTCGCTGCAGAGCATATCGCACGCGACACCCTTCGCAGCCAACCCGCAGGTAAGGTCATACATCACCTTCTCTACCCCGCCCTTGACAGGCCAGAACTTGCCGAGCTGAAGAATTTTCATTGAATTCAGTTGATATTAGTGAGGAGTTAGGAATGAGGAGGTTCTAACAGTTAGGAGTTAGGAATGAGGAGTGAGGAATTGGCTTGTCGCACCACGCACCGCAGGTGCGTGCACTCAACCAGCATTGCTTCAAACTCTTTCACTCAAAGCTTTTCGCCTCAAACCAA
This sequence comes from uncultured Muribaculaceae bacterium, assembly GCA_910578075.1. Classification (GTDB taxonomy): domain Bacteria; phylum Bacteroidota; class Bacteroidia; order Bacteroidales; family Muribaculaceae; genus Lepagella. Next base: position 28,390 of record CAJTPK010000028.1, read on the forward strand.
AAGCGGAGCTTTTGAATGGTTATAATGGTTTCCAAAATTTGGTTTAAAATACCGAAAAAAGAATGGTTACCAATGGTTAAAATGGTTTGAGGAAAGGTTTGAGGAAGAAAGAGGTGGGTTAGAGAAGGGAGGAGTAGAGGGCGAGATATTCGGAATAGCGTTCTTGTTTGCTGAAGTTTGCGACGGCATGCGAACGGCATGTGTCGCTGAGAGTGGTACGGTCGGTGCCGCTGAATTCGCGGACAGCCGAGAGCAATCCAGCCACATCACCCTGCTGGATAATACGTCCGGTTGCCGGGGTCAGCGACTCCGGGCTACCTCCGGTGCGATAGGTCACTACCGGTGTGCCGCATGCCTGGGCTTCGAGATTCACGGTAGGGTAGTTGTCCTGCCATGTGGGGTTGACGAAAGCCGTGGCGGCGGAGTAAAGTTCCGCAAGCTCCGCAGGGTTGGCGGTGCGCGGTATATGAAGGATGTTCGGAGGTAGCTGTTTTTTTTGTTTTTCTGTCATCTTACCGACAAGCACGATCTTCTCATCAGGTGCTGTCATTTGCGCCATGCGATGGAAATCATCGAGGCCTTTCTCCTGCATCCATATGCTTGCGAGACCGAGTATGATTTTCGGTTCACGGATGCCGTATCGACGGCGGGCATTTTCCGGATCTTTGGGAGAGAAGGTGTCGAGGTCGATGCCGTTATGGATGACACGAAAGCGGCAATCCTTCAGGAAAGATTTGGACATCTCCGATCGGATCCATTCGGACACCGGCACTATGACAAAGCGGTCTGGGGAGATAGACATGAAAGCATCCTGCTTTTTACGGTAATTTCGTGCGGAACGGTCGCGTATCCAGCTACGGGGGAATTCACCGCGTTGCGGACAAGATCCGCATCCATGCTGCCAGCGGTTGCAACCGGCGAACGAGTAATAATAACAATGACCTGTGTATAGCCAGCAGTCGTGAACAGTCCAGATCACCGGAGTGCTTATGCTTCGCAGGTATTCGAAGAGGAGAGGATAATTCAGGAAATACCCGTGGATATTGTGTATATGGATAATATCCGGTTTTATCTCTTCAATCCTGCGGATGAAACGGCGCGTCGCATTGCGTGAATGGAGACCGTGGCGGTCAAATAGGCGTGTGGCGAGACCATGAAGGGCTACGTCACGACGGTTTCCTACGGGAATCTTCTCAGAAGTGCACGGCATGTCGAGACCGTCTCTCCCGGCACTGTAGGCGATATAGCTTCGCCACCCGTCAGCCATTGCCACATCCCCGATCTCGCGCATGATGCGACCGGTGGAGGTGGAGGTGCGGATTACCGGGTTAATCTGGAGAAGAGTTTTTCCCATTGCTGCATTACTGAAGATTCAGAGAAACGAGCTACCGACTCGCGGGCCGCTTCTCCCATCCTTTTTCTTTTCTCATCGTCAAGCATCAGCGACGCGAGAGCATCAGCGAAAGCCTTGGTGTCACCGTTGCTGACCAGGATACCGTCTTTGTTGTTGGTTATTATATCGCGTGGACCGCATTGGTAGTCGAAAGTCACCGGCGCTATTCCGCATGTCATAGCCTCTATAAGCACCATCGGAAAACCCTCATAGTGGGAGGTCATGGCAAGGATTGAACTTTCGGCATATTCCGAGGCGATATCTTTTGTAGGAGAGTTTATTTTTGCGTTTGAGAGATTATATTCTTTAATTTTTTTGACAAGCATATCTTGCCATTCACCTTGTCCGAATATGTCGAGTTGCCAATTGTGGAGTTCAGGGTGTTGATTCATTATTATTGCCCATGCATCAATAAGGCGATCGAAACCTTTCTGATAATCGAGCCGACCGACTGCTATCACCCTTTTTTTATCGTTATCAGCCTCCACACCCAGTGGCAAAGCCGCATTTGGTATGACAGAAAGATTGCTGAGGTTGCCCCAATTCCCGGCATCCTCATGAGTCAGCACCACAAAACTGTCGAATTTGCGGACAAGTCTTTCATCCTGACGCAGACGCATACTGTCGATGAAACCGAATATACCCTTACGGCCATACTGCACGCGGAAATTTTTGCTGAAATGCAGTTCCAGCACTTTCTTGGAACCATCCTTGATCGCCGGAATGAAACTCGACTCGCAAGGGAAGAGAGAGACGGTGATATCCGGTTTTTCAGCTTTGAGAAGCGAGGATAGTCGTTTGCGATGGAGGCGGCGTTTTTTCAGATAGCCTGTGGCCTTCCCAACAATGCCTTTGCCATTATCATCGGTATAATTGACATTGAGATCAATGAATCTTACCTTTTCCGGAAACCGATAGAACGGTTCGCGTCCACGCTGGTCGGTAGTGACGACAACCACCTCCCACCCGGTGTTGTCGCATATCCACCTCACCTTATTGAGCAGCACCCGCTCCATCCCCCCGGGATTGCTAAGACCCAGTATGCAGTACGCGATTTTCAAGGGTCTCACTGTTATCATAGAAGTTCTCGGCTTCGGTCTCATCCTCTCTTGTTAGACATAGGAAAGGTGCAAATACAACAAATATGTCAGTAGATACCTTACACCAACCGATAAGGTTAATTGCAAGAAGACATAGAAAAAGGATAGACCATTGAGGCATACGATTTATGCATATCCTTGTTGCTGTTACGAAATACATAATGAATATAACAGTACCCAACAGCCCGAAATAAAAAATAAAACGGCAGTATCCGATATCTGTACCCATATAGAATCCATGGAATGTTGGACCTGTATAATATGAATCACCATCAGCATTATTAGGATTAGCAGCATACCCATCTCCAATCAACCATGTGCGAAGATTGTCTGGCCAAACAATCATGCTTTTAAGGTCTTCATTTGAATTGGATCTCCATTCTCCATGTTCAGCCAAAGAGAAAAATCCTTCAAACCCAAATCTCATATTATCTCTCATTTTATCGTTGGTGTTGTATAGCACAACGGATAACAATATAGCACCGAGAATTGAATAAATTAGGGGAGATAATAATTTAGTGGGAAAATTACCGGAAAAAATTCTAACAATCCATACAATAGTAGCGATTCCGAACCCTATTATTGTGGTTCTGGATATCATATCACCAAAAACGACGATGGTAAACAGACATGATAAATATATAAAGAATTGCAAGAGGATATTTTTACCATGTATTCTGGTAACTAAACATGCAATTATCGTTATAGCAGCAGCAAATTTGAGACCGGCTACATCTAAGGATGCACCAAATCCGTGAAGTCTATCTCCGGTATCTCCGCTCAAATACGTCTCCTCTCCTCCAAGTACACCACATACAGCCTGGTCTAAAGTAGGGTTGAAAGAGAATATTATAGCCAAAATGCATTGGACTGTACATACTGCGATCAAGTAATTTGAAACTAGACGGACTCCAACATGACCGTGTACGCCTCTTATAACATTAATAAATAGATATGCTCCCCCCATCCAGACCCACATTGAGATTACATATCTGAGGAAAGAGGAATCATTTGTGCTATTGAGGCTCATTGTCAGAAGACTTGCCAATGATATCGCTATCGCCCATAAAGTAAGAATAAGAAATCCATTGTCAAGGTATTTGGAAACTCTATTCTTTGCAAGTCTGTATCCTAACAGCATGAGACCTATACCCGCCATGGCCATCTTTGTGTTGACAGACGGCAATACCTTAAAATAAACAGGAAACAGGTAGAATGAAGCTAAAACTGTTGTAATGATATAAAGAAAAAATCTTGTGACCATTCAAATATCATCTATATAAGATGCCATATATTACTTTAGATACCAATGTGTAATGTAACATTACAAGCCAATACTGTCTGTGATGTGCAAATGACTGGAGCATGCGCGCTCTTTTTCCCATATAAGGATTTTTACCTATGCTTGCATTGGCTTCAGGAAACCATTCATTCCACATACGATACATTTTTTTGTCGCATGTATTTGCAAGCAAAGGGTATTTTGACTGCAGCTTTAAATAATTAATTTCTTTCGATAAGTCCGAACAGCAATGTGATCGCAGTTGGTCGGTAATCCAATTGACATTACGCTTCAGATCATTAAAATGCTTGTGATTTACACCGTGAGAAAAAGCATTTGAATTTGTTTTCAAGTAATGATAAAAAGCTTTTCCGATATGACTTACTCTTTCGGCATGTGCGAATAGGAGCATCATTGTCATATCTTCTCCCATACCGAATCCATCAGGAAAGCGGATGTCGTAATCAATGTAAAGACTGCGCTTTGCAAGTTTATTCCATACATTGTATTTCATGGCTCCACCCAACATAGCCTTCAGTGCTTCGATAGTAGTTGAATATGAAGGCTGATCCATATATCTCTCCCTTTGTTCAAAGGTTAGATACCAGTCTGCCCATATAATGTCGAAATCTTCTTTAGCTGCATAATTATACATTCTTTCAAGCATGTCGGGATCTGCGTAATCATCGCTGTCCCAGTGGAAAATATATTCTCCTGACGCGGCTTCAAGACCTGAGTTGCGAGCTGATGGAAGACCTCTATTTTTTTCATGCCTGATTATATTAACCTGGTTTGCCCGTTCCGGAAAACGGTCCAGCACATCTTTTATAATTTGAATGCTGTTGTCGGGGGTGCAATCATCAACAAAGATGAACTCCACATCTTCAAGGGTCTGGGAGAACATTGATTCTGCGGCTCTGCTAACAAATTGTTCGACCCCATATACGGGACTTATTACAGATACTTTAGGCATGATGTCAGAGTGCTATCCAACCTTTACATTTCAAAGGTACGGATGAAAAGTCATGTGTCGCCTCAGGATTAAACCAGATTTCAGGAATAATGACAGTCTTGTCGGGATTGGAGTTGAGAAAAGCTCCCCACCAGCTGTATGTGCTGTTAGAAATTATGTTGTGTTTGCATAAACTCATTAAATGCAAATCGAAATGGCTTCCCCAACCTGCGACTGGATTGTGGCTTATGATAGTGTAATCGAATCCTGATATATTGTCTTTAACCCATTCAGGATTATCTGTGAAAACATAGAAAACAGGATTTTCTACAGATTTCTTGATTAGATCAATCGCAGTTTTATAATAATCGGATGAACATGTATTTTTATACCAAATGCGGGATTGATAATCATTCCCTTTTCTTACATGAATAGCGACTGAATTCTCTTTTTGAAGCTTTGATGCAAGCTTAATATTTTGTTCGTCTTGAAATGGCTTGAATTGAAAAGCCTCTCTCAATTCCTCTTCGATAGATTCCACAACAACCGCATTCTGGAATACACCCAATATATACCGGTTCTCATTATCTTTTTCAGGCTTGTAAACAGAATATGCAGATGACATCTCGCTTACCTTGGTAAACCTGTTGAGATATTTCCGAAATATCTTGGAAAAAATATCTTTGCCACCGCCTAATTTCAATATTTCCGCAGCTGACGCTTTATCGAATGCAGCATCGGGAAATATGCGGCTCCATTCCACTTCCTCATGTGCAAGAGTTTTTGTGGTAAAGTAATCTACCTTAGCATCGTACCCCTTGTGTAGAAGATATCTGTAGAAAGAATATTGGAACATGCGGTTCGCAAGCCCGCAAGCCATATTTACTATAATCGCCATCTGATTAGCCCTTTATCAATTTAGAAATAAAATGCGCGACTTTATATCCAAATAATTTACGGATAAGCCGGAATAATTTCTTATCAACTGGATACCAACTTGCGGCAAAGTGATGCACTGTGTATGTGTTCTCAGTATTCGCACATTTGAAACTATTAGGGAATTTAGGTGAGAAATAATCTGCTGGGAATACGTAGATTTCAGATGGTTCATTATTAAATTCCTCTGGATTCGCAATATCCCTCATGTAATAGTTGCGTTTGATTTCATCAGACATGATACATGGCAATGTAACCATATCGAAACCGCTTCCACTCTTGAAATGTCGATCTTTATAGTAATCAAGCATTTTTTTCATAAGTGGCCATCCCTTTTCACATCCCATAACAGCCGGTTCTATCTCACCCCCTTGTTCTTTTCCTATAAAATATGGTAAATTGAGTAATGCATCCATATTTCTCAACACTTCCACATCAGAGTCAAGATAAATACCACCTTCGGTGTAAAGGGCAAAACACCGGATATAATCTGCTGCAAATGCATATTTGCCGACCTCAACAGCTTCCTGGCACCATACTGAAGATCCGATATCAAATCTATTGAGATCCCATAATCTTATTTCGTAATCGGGAAGATGTTTTTTCCAAGATTTGATACAATATGCAATCTTGGACGGATATTTGTCTCCAGACAACCAGCAAAGATGAATGATTTTGGGAATCATATTGAAGCCTCCTTAATTCGGTTTTTAATTTTTTCCCAATACTGCTTTTTATCGGAACATATAATAGTATAACCAATTATACGGGTCCATACATTAATATTCCATACAAAGTTGACAGCATGGTAATATATTTTATTGTAATGCAAATTACAATATATTTTCAGTGATTTGCGAAATAAGACTATTCTGTCAATCTGTTTATCGGATTGAAAACTTTTTCCTTCGAGGTGGATAATGCGGGCATTGGGATTAGATATGATTCTATAACCGACGTCTCGGATACGGTGAAGCAATTCAGATTCTTCACAATACATGAAAAATCTGCTGTCAAATGCTCCTGTTTCATCAAGTACGGATTTTCGGATCATAAGATCTGCTCCGACAATACATTTTACATCAAGTGGTAGTGCTGAATGGTTGAAATCTATATTTTTACCGAATAAGCATTTTGAAATAACACCCATTAGTAGACTGTCTATCTCGAATACAAGTGGGGAGGTGCGTTGAAATGAATGGACCGGTTGATGGGAAATGTTGAAAAGGTTTCCGCCAGCTGCTCCAACATCAATGTTTTCATCAAGATAATCACACAAAATTTTTATTGCATTATTGATAAGCAGCGTATCTGAGTTCAACAAAAATACGTATCTGCCCTTTGATTTTTTGATTCCTACATTATTTGCTTTCCCAAAACCTAAATTCTCGGAGAGATAGATGTATCTTATGCGAGGATCCTTGGATAAAATACTTTTACTTTCATCATTGGAATTATTGTCAACAACTATAACCTCAAAAGATATGCCATGAGTAAGGTTATAAATGCTATCGATACATTCGAGGGTCATGGCGCATGTGTTATAGTTGATAATAATTATAGAAACATCAAGCATGTTCATGACTGGTGCTTTCTTCCGTTTTTGAAGAACCTGACAAGAATTTTGATTCTCTTCCATAGTGATAGAGTATCAAGTTCATCAAGTTTGTTGTAAAAGAAATTGAAATAAAACTTTTGGTCAAAAACCGGAGATTTACGGTAATATTCCCACCATATGTCAAATCCAGGACAATAGCCGTTCCATGGCTTCTGACCATTGTAATGGACAATACCGCTTACGAGAGCTTTCGATATTTCTTTCTTTGACCATAGGGCGGAAATTGATCCGGGATCATTCACAGCCTTATTGTAGATGTAATTTGTTAGGCAGAATTCAGGTCCGAGATATTTGATATTATTTTTGCAAATTATATTGATAATATCCATATCTTGAAATCTCAGCTTCTCATGGGCCATTGCCTTGAAGCGTTCTGAGATTCCTGTTTCTCGTATGAACTTTGAATTTATGATTAGATTGCCGGCATATATTGTTTTCGCGGGATCGATACCTATATTTCTGTAATATGTCGAATTTTCAGTGTCCAGATGATTTATAGAATTGACACCTGCCAGTATATATCCATTTAGGTTTGTATTATGGAATATCTCTGACAGGTCGTCCCTGAATATTACATCGACATCGGAGTATACTATTTTGTCATATTCCGGAATTAAATCTGGAATAAGCAGACGGTAATATGTGGTGCAACTTATTCCCCGAATTAGAAAAGAGTCCTCAAATTCACGGGAAACCTTACGATGGGTTACTTTTACATTGTTGAATTCCGCTACTACATTGTCGAGATCAGTTGTATTCAAATCAATATCAGGAGAGGAGAGTATGAATATGTCATAGAATGTATCTGTCTTGGCATTTGCAAGAAGAGAATAAATGCAGATTGCCGCAGGCATGCTCATTCTGTTGTCGTAAGCAAAAACAATTGGTATTATATTCATTTGCACACTAAGTTGGAAAGAGATCTATACCGATGACTTTTTATAAATTGTAAGGCACGGTTTCTTCCGCGTTTCTTTATTCTATAGAATTCTGGTTCTTTCTTAAGTATCGACACTATATAGCTGAAAACAAAGAAATACTTTATAGAAATAATATTATAAATGCGTTTAAAAAAATTTTTTTCGGGTCTTTGAATAAATCTGTCCCAAAAAATTGTTCGGAAAAAACAATCAGCTTCTATAAGTTTCTTTTCTTTTTCTTTGTTTCCAAGGTTATTGCCGGCGTCAAGATGTTTTATACCTGAACCATAAAGTGTAATTTGCTTTAAACCGGTAAGATACATTTTGTAGAACATTACCTGATCATCACCGATAGCATATGTGTTATCATCCAGCCAAGACTCATCTTCAAATCTTATTTTCTTGAAATCTGACTTGCGGCATAGAAAGCATGGTCCGGCATTCGTTTCGGATAAAAGTGCGCGGTTACCGGGGTGTTTGTTGTAGCTATATCCTCCTGTTGCCATAACCTTGTATCCATATCTGTTGTCATTTCTTCTTGCCCTCATCCTTCCCGAAAGTGTCATCATCAGTTCCCCTTTCAATGGCCTTTCATGATTGGGAAAGACATCGGGGGAAACGACATCGGCATTATTGGAAATAAGGCTGTTGAAAAGTTGCTCAACACCGTTACGTGGGAACCATACATCGTCATCGCAGAACAGAATGTATTCAGTATCGATCTCATCATAACTTAGGGCACGCTGTGCGTGCATCCCTTTTTTTACATAAACATATTTTTCTTTGCCACATGTCTCTTTGGGAAGTTCATATTCTTCGGCTATGTAAACCACAATCTGTTGGGGAGGTAAAGACTGGGATACAAGAGAGTCAAGAAGCATCTGATATTTTTTTCCGGCTTTCCCCAATGTGCGGATCGCTACGGAATAGTTTATTTCAGACATTCTTGAAGAACATTTAAATAACCCTTTCCCCATTTTAAATCAGGCTCTACATAGTTGCCTTCTCCCCATTCATTCCATGATTTAAGAATAATAATATTATTTTTTTTACCTGAAATCATTTTTAATGTATCTAAAAGGTGATTTTTAAAAAGATTAGGGCTTGAGTCTCCTATGATATATGCGCTTTTACCAGATCTCGGAGAATGATCCCAATTCGGTATTATAGTGGGGATAATCATCTCATCGGTTTCGCTCCCATCAAGAAAGAAAGGATATATATCTTTATATCTAAAATATTTGAAATTTCTCAGAATGCGACTTTCAATGATATCTTTAACTTTTCGGTAGGCGAGTCTGATTACAGATTTTCCCTCGTCCCTGAATCTTGAAAGTCTGCCGGGAGCTTCCCATAATCCACAATAATTAATCTTGTCGAAGCCATAGTCAGTTAATCTTTGTATGATTTCAGGAGTCAATTCATTCTGCCAATGGGCAACAAAATAGAAGTCTGCTATATTCTCTTTTGCCGCTAATTCTCGCCATTTAGTAATGAAATTCCGCATTTCCGGATGATTCATAGGATCATAGATCATGAAAAAGTTGCGGTTGTCAATCTTATGATACCGTTTGTCTTTAAATGCGGGAAGCAGAGTATAAAAATGGTTTATTATATCTTCAATCCCTGGATAGCATTGTTCTATTAGCAGTTTTTTTTCTATAGTACCGTCTGTATTCCAAAATTTATTGTGCCAGGATTGATTTGCCCAGCTATGGGGCACAGAACGAAGCGTTTGATGTTGAGGTCGGTTGATTTTGATGAAAG
>CAJTPK010000029.1 GCA_910578075.1 uncultured Muribaculaceae bacterium
AACCCCTATCTAAAGTTTAGGAAACTTCTATTCTATCCGTTGAACTACAGAGGCATAGCTAATGTGAAAGCGTCACCTCTCCGTCCCCCTTGCGGGAGTTGAAGAGCCGACATCACATAAAATGCGTCTGCAAAGTTAGTTATTTTTTTGAAGTTGACAAAATTTTTGGCATTCAATGAAGTTTTTAGATATCTTCCGCAGTTCTGTAAAACTCTTCTTCTCTGCCAGCTTGGCACCAGTGCCACCAAACAACGCAAACTCATGCTATTTCAGTATCGTTGTCGCCATAGGTATCTTCGGGTTCCTCTACTATATCTGGACCATTGTCGCGGCGTTTGCGTTTCACAGTATGCTTCAGTTTACCGATAAAGAAGTTAAGTTCAATGGATGTCTCCGATTCATCAGGCTTCAGATCCGGCAAAACGATATCGGAAAGCAATTCTGAGAAACGTGAAATCATGCTCTTGTTGTTGCTGGGCTTTCTATGCAATTCGGTTAGAGTGGTCTGAAGTTCTCGAACTTGTGCGTATGTCTCTATTATTCCGAATGTTGCCTCGACTGCCTGTTTGCTTCGTAGTAATGTGGCAAGCATGTAGAGACCTTTCTCGGTAAAAGCTCTTGGAGCGTAGCGAGTCCCTCCATGTCCGGAACTTGAGGTCGTTACTAACGACCTCAAGTTTGCAAACTCGCTGTCAGACAGAACAAACATGTAGTCAGACGGAAATTTGTCGAGGTTGTTTTTCACTACCTCGTTAATCCTTTTGGTTTCTACACCATAAATTTTTGCGACATCTCTGTCAAGTAACACCGGTTGGTTACGTAGCATTATCAGTCGAGGGCCGATGTTTTCTGGTAAAGTTATAAGGTCGTTCATAATGTATGGGCTTCGAGTTCTTTTATTATGGCATCGATTTCGATGCGCGGAGCTTGTTTTCATGTTCCATGATGCGTGCACCGTTAGAATCCAAAGTTACAATTTTTTTTCGATACTGCAAATAAAATATTGGTGTCGGTCAATATGCACAATCATCATAAATATAATCGGGGTCAGCGGAGGCGGAGGGTAGTGCCGGGGCGGTCGGCGGCGCGTGGGTTGAGGCGGCGGAGAGTGGAGAGTTTCATGCCGAAGCGCTGGGCTATGGAATGGATGGACTCACCTTCGCCTATTGTGGCGCGTGACAGTCCGTCGGGAGGGGTGTCGCGTTTCTCTTCAAGATATACCTCTTCCCAGGGTTTTATCTCGCGGTCTTTGTCAACATCGTTGTATTTGAGAAGTTTAGAGGTCTTGATTCCCAATTCTTTCGCGATGGATGAGTATGTGTCGCCCGGAGATGCTATGACGCAATGCAGTCCGCGGGAGCGGCGCACGGGATGTGTGGAGCGAAGCATGTTGTGGATGAAATCGGCATCCTCTTCCGAGCGGCGTCCCGCCTCGGTGTCGAAAAGATAGAGTGCATACCGCTCGATTATTGTTATAAGGCGCGTGGCATAGTTGGGGTCTGTGGCATAGCCGCATTTCTTCAACCCTTTTGCCCATGCGGCATAGTCGGTGACATCATGTTTGAATAATGGTGCGTATCGCTTGCGGAGCAAAAACCGGGAATGGTCTTCGAAGCTCTCGGCTGCCGAGACGTATGACCGGAAGCATTCATTTGCTGCGTCATCGTTTCGCAGCAAGGTATCGCCACGCCATTCGTTATGGCATTTTATGCCGAAGTGGTTGTTGCCCTCCGTGGCAAGCGAAGACTGGCCGGCGCGGCTCTCCAGCAATCCCTGGGCAAGAGTGATGGAGGCGGGGATGCCATGAGCTTTCTGTTGCTCTATGGCCATCTCGCTGTAGGTGTCGATATATTCCTGATAAGGATTTCTTTTAGCCGCCTGAATAGTCAGCGGTAATATCAGCAGTGTGTATATCAAGTATTTTCTTAATAATCTCATAGCATCTTTATGAAGCGGATTTTATGAATCAGATCCGTTTCCTGCAAAATTACGCAAAATTTGCTATTTTTGCGTTATAATAAAAAGTTTAAATGAGTTCAACAAAAGAATGCCATGAAAGAGAAAGAGATCAAGACAGTGATAAAAGAGTGTCAGGTAGAGGAACTATCGTCTGCCGACCGTGAGCTTGTGGAAAGAGCCAAGGCGATGACACGCACATCGTATGCGCCGTATTCCAAATTTCATGTCGGGGCGGCGATTCTGATGGATAACGGTGAGATAGTAGGAGGAAGTAATCAGGAGAACGCAGCCTATTCATCCGGCACATGCGCCGAGCGTTCCGCTTGTTTCTATGCGTCGGCACGCTATCCCGGTGTTCCGATGAAAAAGATAGCGATTGCAGCCTGGACGCGGTTGCACGCGGCTGAAGACACCCCCGATGCAGAATGTTTCCAGCATCTGCCGATCAGTCCGTGTGGCTCATGCCGCCAGGCTCTTCTCGAATATGAAGCTAAATATGGTCCGATAGAGGTGATTCTTTACGGACTTGACCGCACCTATATCCTCCCCTCGGTGGCCTCCCTGCTGCCGCTGTGCTTCACCGAATTCTGATCATTCGAGTTCGAGCGGACAGAAGAAAAGGCGTCTGCTTTCCATCTCCGCTTTTTTCTCCGGAGTCATGTCGACGAGACCGGAAGTGGAGAACATCTTGCCGAAATTCACCTTGTGGTCCTCATACAGCGCGTTGAACCGTTCGCGCTTCATGCGTATAGGGTCGCTGTCGCGGTATGTCCCGATGGGGTGCACATCCTTTTTGATACCTAAAGCGCGATATTCGTGGTCGCCCGAGGCATCCGTCATCTTCAGGATAAGTCCGGGCAGACCACTGAATTTCGCCGGGCCATCGTTATGGGGAATATCGCTGTACCATGCCGTCCAGTCTCTGCCGCGCCAGCTCGTTGTTGCCTTGTGGCAGATATGTCCCAACACGGTTGTCGTGTCCGGTTCGAGTTTCCATTGGAATACAGGCAGCGGCTCAGTATAGCAATATGACTGTCCGGTCATGATGTCGACATGGTAATACGTAGAGTCCCTGAAATTCTTGACAGATTTTTCAGGCCTGCAGTCAAGAGCAGTGTACAACTTTTTAAGATAGTTAGGTGAAAATTTTTCACCGGCTCTTGAGTTGAAAACGGAGTCGGCGCGATATTCACCCAAGTCATCGTATATGGAATTGTTTTTGCCGATGGAAAGAATGTCATACCTGATATCCTTGTATCCAAGTACTTTGTCATACATTATATGGGCGTATATGATCTGCAGGGAGGTGGTGTCAATAATGTTGTATTGTTCATCATAAGTTTTCATAATCATGCTCTTTTCATCCATATCATAAGAAGAACGGGCTGTAAATATGCATGAAATTGAAAAGATTAGTAAAAAGAAGGTCCTATTTAACATATATGGTACTGATTATTGTATTAAGGAATCCATATTTTATGTCAGAATGAGTAGCGGGCGGTAAGCATCGCCTGGATGGGACGGAGGGTGTAGGAGTAGGTTATGAGGTCGAGGGAGTTGTAGATGGTGTAGGAGTAGTCGCGTATGTTGGTGAGGTTGGTGCCTGTCAGCTCTATCTCGAATTTGCGGAGCTTCAATCTCACACCTGCATCAACAAAGAGATTGGTCTTGTAACTGTCATCGGTAAACTGGCTGCGCCGCAAGTCAGCTTTTCCATATATCTCGAGAATAGGCAGAGGGAATACCGAAATTTTGCCGTTGAACGACAGGTCATCGAGGGAAACGTCCGGCATCATGCCGTGGAACGATTGCGTGGTGCGCGACCATGAGACTTCTCCATAGACGGTAAGGATGTCGGAAAACTGTGTGGTCTCTATTTTACCTCCTGCTGAATAGAATGAGCTACGGTTGCGTATCTCCTTGCCGGCGCGGATGCTGTTGCGCGATGACCATAATCCTGAGCCGTTGACAGAGAACATGGTTCTCCATTCCCTCACGTCTTTTGTCGCGGTCAGGGAGGCATGTGTTGATTCGGTATGGTTGGAAGTGTTGACGGAAGAGGTGGAGGTGGATGCTCCTCCTTGCCCGACATCATATACCGAGAGGGAATTGTGCTTGGTTCTTGAGTACGAAGCCATGGCAAGCAGATAAAGGCCCTCAGGAAGATTCCGGTAGTTGAAATCTCCTTTCACATAATCGCGCCGCGCGATGTTGAGCGCGCCGTTGCCAAGTGTGGAACGCGTGCGATATGTGGTATAGACGGGATTGATTATGAAATTACTCATGTCGCCTATGGTGTATGACCTGCCAAGACCGAAGTCTGCCACAAACTGCTGGTGGGGCTTGTACATGATGCTTGTGGCGAAATCCACATACGGTCGGTTGTGGATATATTTACTGGATGTCGCGATGTCGGTGTAATTGATGTTGTATAGGTTTACCGGGAACTGGACGCGGATTGTGAACTTGCCCGGAATCGCGAATTTATAGAAAGGAGTCGCCACGGTGCGCAGTCTGAATCCTGATATGTCATTCTCCGTCATGGATTGGTCTCCGACCGCTCCGTAGGTATGCATGCGGTCATAATCAGCCTCAAAGAAAATCCCGATTCCGGCAGTTGATTTTCTATTTAGAAGCCATGAGAATGTGGTGGATTCCGAATTTATAAACGACAGCCCCTTGACAGTCTGCGACAGCCCTTCCTCGCCATCGGCACCGGAGGCTGTCATGCTGTTGACGGGGGTGTTGTTGACCGAGGTGTATGAATTCAGTTCATATACCTTGCTGCCCTTGCGGAAGATGGTTTTAAGGGAGTTTCCTGCCCGGAAATCATGGTTGCGCAGTTTCTGGTTAACAGACTCCGGGTTTCTCAGACTGTATGAGTTGTCATTAAAATAACCGGCGAACCATGCCTGGTCGGAGAAAAAGAAGCTGTCTTTGTTTTTCTCGGCTTTAAGCGATACAAACACTCCGTGCTGCGACATGCGCGATGTCGCGTTCTGTTCGAACACGGTGTTCTCTTCGCCCGTAGCGAAATATTCAGTCCGGGTAAGGTTGCTGTATTTGCTATGTTCCAGAGAGTATGAGGAGTTTACAGTGAGTGTAGTCTCGTCTTTAAGTTTGAAGAGAGTGTTCGCGGAGAAATATGCGGATTTATTATTGAGGAAACGTGCCTGTGAGATCGGCGGTGTGCCAAAGGGCATGAATGTGAACATGGAATATGCCTTTGAGGCGTTCCGGTCATAGCTGAGGGAGGCGTATGGCGAGCCGCTGTTGTTTCCGTTTGCCGATATTATGGTCTGGTTGTTTGGGGAGATCAGCATTCCGTATAACTGTCCGAGCCATAGCATCCGTTCTCCATAGCCGCCTCCTGCCGTAACATGTCCCAAAGGTTTCAGCATGCGCCCCTTCTTAAGACGGAGGTTGAGGGCTGCGCGGTCATCCTCCTGCACACCCTTGAGCACACGTTTTGCCTGATGGCGGTCGTAGATGTCGATGGTGGAGATATCTTCGGGTGTGATATTCCGCGATGCAACCTGATAATTGTTACCCATGAGGTTTAGTCCCTCGATGTAGAAATTGTTGATGGGTTTTTCACCATAATAAATCTTTCCCCCTTTATCTACCGTCACTCCGGGGAGCTTCTTTATCACATCCTCGATGCTGCGGTCGCCACGGCCGGTAAATGCCGAGACATCGTAAGATATGGTATCCCCCTTGACGCGGGTGTGAGGCGCTTTCACCACCACTTCATCAAGTTTGTAGGCGCCTTTGTTAAGTGACACCTTAAGAGGCTTGGACGGATCTTCGATGTGTACCGTTTTCTCCTCATACTTTGGGGAGACGAGCACCAGCCGGGCGGGAAGAGCAAGGGAGTCGGTGGATATGGCGAAATTCCCTTTGTTGTCAGATCGTGTGAAGGCAACAGGGGAAGCTCCCCCGGCTGGATAAATACGCACGATTATTCCTCCGAGAGCCTGCCCCTCGGAGTTAGACACGTTTCCTGTGATTCTCACTGCGGCGTTCGCTGTGAGAATAATTATCACGGACAACAATATCATAATAATCTTGCGCATGTCGTGTCGCATAGCTGTATATCGGTTATTCCAGTTCGATGGGGCAGTAGAATAAGCGTCGGCTGATGCGTTCCTTGTGCTCGGGTTTGACCTGTACGAGACCGGAGTTAGCCAGTGTTTTGCCTATATTAAGTTTGTGATCTTTCTGCATAGCCTCGAATTTCTCCCTTTTTGTTTTTATTGGCTTGGATTTCCTGCGGAAGCCGAACGGATAATTATCTTTCTTTATTCCTATAGCCTGAAACTTATGCTCACCGGTGGCATCCTCCAGTCCGAGAATGAGCCCGGGCAGCCCTGTGAATTTCCAGGGTCCGTCGCTGAATGGGATGTCGCTGTACCATGCAGTCCAGTCTCTTCCGCGCCATCTTGCCGTAGCCTTGTGGCATTCATAGCCCAATATCTCCTTGGTTCCGTCCGTAAGCTCCCAATTGATTTCAGGTATCGGCTCTTCATATTGGTAGGATTGCCCAAAAATAATTCCATGGAAACAGGAAACATCTGTTTTGAAGTTCTTTAAAATTTGTCCGCTTTTCCCGGAGGCATCGTACTTCATATATCTCTCCCGTTCCTCATTATACGATTCGAATTCTCCGTTTTTTGCATTGGCAACAGAATCTATCTGATAATAACCATAACTTATGAACATGGACTGCCGGTTGTTGCCGATTGCCAGTATATCGTGCCTGAGTTCCTTTTGTTTGAGGACAGGATCAAACATTGCATGGGCATAGACAATCTCAAGGTCGGCTGTATCCACAACATTATATTGTAAAGAAAATTTTTCGAGCGGGAAAATCTTCTTATCCGCATCGAATTCTTCTGCAAATAATGCGGAGGGAAGCAGAAAAAGAATTAAATATGTTAGAGTACGTATCATAATATCCTGCAATAATTGGTTTTCGATAAAATTTAATCACGCAGAGCCGCGGAGGCGCAAAGGGGATTGTGTCGATAAATTCGGCGCGGAAGTCGTTGCCACTCCTGCTGAGGCGCGGAGATCGACGCTGCGGTTCGGAGGCTTTATTCGAGTTCGATGGGGCAGTAGAATGAGCGTTGGCTGATTCGATCCTTGTCTTCGGGTTTGACTTGTGCGAGACCGGAGTTAGCCAGTGTTTTGCCGAAGTTGAGTTTGTGGTCTTTCTGCATTGCCTCGAATTTCTCCCTTTTTGTTTTTATAGGATCAAAGTTCTTGTCAAAGCCGAACGGATACTTATCTTTCTTTATTCCTATAGCCTGAAACTTATGTTCCCCGCTGGCATCCTCCAGTCCGAGGATTAGCCCGGGCAGACCGGTGAATTTATATGGACCGTCACTGAATGGGATGTCGCTGTACCATGCAGTCCAGTCTCTTCCACGCCATCTTGCTGTAGCCTTGTGGCATTCATAGCCCAATATCTCTTTTGTTCCGTCAGTAAGCTCCCAATTGATTTCAGGTATCGGCTCTTCATAAAGGTACGATTGACCGAAGATGATATTATGCACTTTCAGAGAATTATTGTTTAAATCTTTTAATATCTTACCATAGTCGCTTATGACAGAGTCATATTTCTTCGATCTTTTCGAATATTCATTCCATGATTCTATTGCTCCATGATTTGCATTTGTAGCTGAATCCAATTGATAGGTTCCATATTTTAGAAAGAAGGAGTTACCCGCGTCTCCGATACAGAGAATCTCATGCAGCAGTCTCTTTTGACTTAGTACCGGATCAATTACAGCGTGTGCATAAACGACCTCTAAATTGGCGGTATCCGCAACGTTGTATTGTTCTGTGAATCTTTCCAACGGATATATTTTCTTGTCTGCATCGAATTCCTTAGCAAAGGCTGTAAGGTAAAGAGTGCAGAGTATTATATAAGTGAAGAATCTCATAGCGTATCAAGTATTTTAGTTAAAACTCAGGCGATATGTACCGCCTGAGTTGAGTTGGTTTTAAGGAACAGCAGGAATCGGATCTTTCGGTTGTTCCTCTTTCGAAGGAGGTGTCACTTCGCCATTGCCACCCGTGTTTCCAACTCCTTCACAATACTTGGCATCCAATTCAGCGTAGAACGCGTCAGCTTCAGCTTTGGTTTTAAAAAAGTCCGGGGATACTGTTTGTACCGCAATACCGCAGGGAGTGTTGTGCATCCAGGCATTGGTGCTGAATGTCCCTAAAAGGGCGATGAAGGCACCCGATAAAAGCAACTTTTTCATGGCTGTAAGTTTTAGATGTTAGACATGAGTGATCTTTCGCTTGTAAATATATACAAAATGTCGTACAAATGCAAATAAATAGCATCAAAATGTTTTAAAACATATTATATGGGAGTTATATGGGAGACTTTATTCGAGTTCGATGGGGCAGTAGAATGAGCGTTGGCTGATGCGTTCTTTGTCCTCTGGTTTGACCTGTGCGAGACCGGAGTTAGCCAGTGTTTTGCCGAAGTTGAGTTTGTGGTCTTTCTGCATTGCCTCGAATTTCTCCCTTTTTGTTTTTATAGGATCAAAGTTCTTGTCAAAGCCGAACGGATACTTATCTTTCTTTATTCCTATAGCCTGAAACTTATGTTCCCCGCTGGCATCCTCCAGTCCGAGGATTAGCCCGGGCAGACCGGTGAATTTATATGGACCGTCACTGAATGGGATGTCGCTGTACCATGCAGTCCAATCCCTTCCACGCCACCTTGCGGTAGCCTTGTGGCATTCATAGCCCAATATTTCTTTTGTTCCATCTGACAGTTGCCAGTTGATTTCCGGTATCGGCTCTTCATAAAGGTAAGATTGACCGAAGATGATATTATGAGCTTTCAGAGAATTATTGTTTAAATTCTTTAATATCTTACCATAGTCGCTTATGACAGAGTCATATTTCCGGAATCTGCCAAGTTGCTCGTTCCAGGATTCAACATAGCCTTGTTTTGCGTTTGCCACAGAATCGGATTTATATGAACCATATTTTATATAAAAAGAGTATGAATTTTCACCAATGCATAACATCTCATGAATAAGATTTTTTTGATTAAGGACTGGATCTAATATTGCATGGGCATAGACCACCTCGAAGTTTGCCGTGTCAACAGCATTGTATCGTTCTGAGAATGAAAGCATCGGATATATTTTCTTATTCGAATCAAATTCCTCAGCCATTGCCAGAACAGAAATCGATGCAAGGTATAATATGATAAATATTCTAATAATCATAATAATGTGGTGTCTAAGAGTAAATAGTATTGAAGTTTCATAAATGTCCGGTAAATACACATAACCATCATAAACATAAGAATTAAAACATATTATCTCGCAGGCTTTATTCGAGTTCGATGGGGCTGTAGAATAAGCGTCGGTTGATGCGTTCTTTCTCCTCTGGTTTGACCTGTACGAGACCGGAGTTCGCTAATGTTTTGCCGGCATTGAGTTTATGTTCTTTCTGCATAGCCTCGAATTTCTCCCTTTTTGTTTTTATAGGTTTGGATTTTCTGCGAAAGCCGAACGGATAATTATCTTTCTTTATTCCTATAGCCTGAAACTTATGCTCACCGGTGGCATCCTCCAGTCTGAGGATGAGCCCCGGAAGTCCGGTGAATTTCCAAGGACCGTCGTTGAAGGGCAGGTCGCAGTACCAGGCAGTCCAGTCTCTTCCACGCCATCTTGCTGTAGCCTTGTGGCATTCATAGCCCAATATCTCTTTTGTTCCGTCAGTAAGCTCCCAATTGATTTCAGGTATCGGCTCTTCATAAAGGTAAGATTGACCGAAGATAACATTCTGCGCTTTTAGAGAATTATTGTTTAAATCTTTTAATATCTTACCATAATCCCCTGTGGTTGAATCGTATTTGTCTGATCTTTTATTAAATTCATTCCATGATTCCATTGATCCGTGATTTGAATTTGATGTGGAATCCAGTTGATAGGTTCCATATTTTAGAAAGAAGGAGTGACCCGCGTCTCCGATACAGAGAATCTCATGCAACAGTCTCTTTTGACTTAGTACCGGATCAATTACAGCGTGTGCATAAACGACCTCGAAATTGGCGGTATCCGCAACGTTGTATTGTTCTGTGAATCTTTCCAACGGATATATTTTCTTGTCTGCATCAAATTCCTCAGCCAATAATGCGGAGGGAAGCAGAAAAAGAATTAAATATGTTAGAGTACGTATCATAATATCCTGCAATAATTGGTCTTCGATAAAATTTAATCACGCAGAGCCGCGGAGGCGCAAAGGGATTATGTCGATAAATTCGGCGCGGAGGTCGTTGCCACTCCTGCTAAGGCGCGGAGATCGACGCTGCGGTTCGGAGACTTTATTCGAGTTCGATCGGGCAGTAGAATAAGCGTCGGCTGATGCGTTCCATGTCTTCTGGTTTGACCTGTACGAGACCGGAGCTCGCCAACGTTTTGCCTATATTAAGTTTGTGGTCTTTCTGCATAGCCTCGAATTTCTCCCTTTTTGTTTTTATAGGTTTGGATTTCCTGCGGAAGCCGAACGGGTATTTGTCCTTCTTTATTCCGATAGCCTGAAACTTATGTTCTCCAGTGGCATCCTCCAGTCCGAGGATGAGCCCCGGAAGTCCGGTGAATTTCCAAGG
Source organism: uncultured Muribaculaceae bacterium (assembly GCA_910578075.1). Classification (GTDB taxonomy): domain Bacteria; phylum Bacteroidota; class Bacteroidia; order Bacteroidales; family Muribaculaceae; genus Lepagella. Next base: position 10,607 of record CAJTPK010000029.1, read on the forward strand.
ACCGTCGTTGAAGGGAAGGTCGCAGTACCAGGCAGTCCAGTCTCTTCCACGCCATCTTGCTGTAGCCTTGTGGCATTCATAGCCCAATATCTCTTTTGTTCCGTCAGTAAGCTCCCAATTGATTTCAGGTATCGGCTCTTCATAAAGGTAGGATTGCCCAAAAATAATTCCATGGAAACAGGAAACATCTGTTTTGAAGTTCTTTAGGATCAGTTCGCTATCTCCGGAGGTGTCGTACTTCTTAAATCTCTCCCGTTCCTCATTAAATGATTCGAATTCACCACTATGTGCATCGGCAACAGAATCCACTTGAAAATAACCATAGCCTATGAACATGGATTGATAATTATTGCCGATTGCCAGCATCTCGTGCCGGAGTTCTTTTTGTTTGAGGACGGGATCAAACATTGCATGGGCATAAACAATCTCAAGGTCGGCGGTATCCACAACATTATACTGTACAGAAAATTTTTCGAGTGGAAAAATCTTCTTATCCGCATCGAATTCTTCCGCAAATAATGCGGAGGGAAGCAGAAAAAGAATTAAATATGTTAGAGTACGTATCATAATATTAAAGATTAATTGGTGTGTGGCAGCATCATGCTGCCACACAAAATACATTTTTTCACGGAACAGCCGGAATAGGATCTTTCGGTTGTTCCTCTTTAGACGGAGGAGTCACCTCTCCTTTTCCCCCTCCGCAATATGCAGCATCTAGTTCAGCATAAAATTTAGCTCTCTCAACTGGGTCGTCGAAGAATTCCGGAGGTACGGTTTGTACCGCAATACCGCAGGGAGTGTTGTACATCCAGGCATTGGCGCTGAATGTCCCTAAAAGGGCGATGAAGGCACCTGATAAAAACAACTTTTTCATGGCTGTAAGTTTTAGAGATTAGAAATGTGAAGTCTTTCGCTTGTAAATATATACAAAATGCTACATAGATGCAAATAAATAGCATCAAAATGTTTTAAAACATATTATAAATTATTGGTTCCTGGTAAAAATATTAATCACGCAGGGGCGCTTTTACCTTTGCGTGAGGTTTGATCATATAATGTGGCTTGTCAAGATCTAAGTTTCTGTCTTTCCCTGAAAAATAAAGTTTTAGAGGACGGACTCTAAAGATATGGGGATAGTTACAAAAATGGTGTTTGTGATGTGAAATTGTGATAATATTTTAGGGAAATGTTGCAAATTATAAAATAATGTCGTAATTTTGGACAAAATTACATCAGGATATGAATCGGAAGTATCATATATCTGCATCCATTATGCATTCAGACTCCGCACGCTTAGCAGGCGTGGCGGTGAATGCCGACATGATGATGGGTATGATGATGCGCAGCCGACGAAACCGGGTGTAGTTCTCCCATGCATTATATAAAGCATCAGTGATACAGCCGGTTTCCAAAAGAAACCGGCTTTTTTGATGACTTCATTTGATAAGATGACTTCATTTGATAAAAAGTATTCAATGGTAAAAACTTTATGATATGGATTATAAGAAACTGAAATTTGAGACTCGTCAGATCCATGCCGGTCTGAATCACGAGGAATCGACCGGTTCCAGAGGTATCGCAATTTATCCGACTTCGGCTTACCGTTTCAAGAGCTGTGACTACGCCGCCAATCTGTTTGAACTTTCCGAGCCGGGGAATATCTATACCCGGTTACAGAATCCTACCACCTCGGCATACGAGGAGCGTATGGCAGCTCTGTATGGCGGTGTGGGGGCGATGGCATTGTCTTCCGGTATGGCGGCATTGCTCATAACCTTTACATCGCTCGCCTCCGCCGGTGAGAACATAGTGACGTCACCGTTTCTATACGGAGGCACATACAATCAATTCCGGCATACACTGCGACGTCTCGGCATAGAGGTGAGGATAGCGTCTGACCCGACTCCCGACTCCCTTGCCGCCCTGATAGATGAAAACACCAAGGCTGTGTTTGCCGAAAGCATGGGGAATCCGACATGTGCGGTTCCTGATCTTGAGGGTATAGCCAAGGTAGCTCATGACGCGGGAGTGCCCTTTGTTGTGGATAACACATTTGGTGCAGGCGGTTATCTGTGCAATCCATTTGACTGGGGAGCTGACATCATCGTTGATTCCGCCACGAAATGGATCAACGGTCACGGAACGGCCATGGGTGGTATAATAGTTGACAACGGTTCATTCCCCTGGAATAACGGTCGGTTCCCGCTGATCGACGGGCCCTCCGAAGGTTACCATGGTCTTAATCTATATGAGGCGTTCGGTAACGCCGCCTTTATTGTGAAGTGCCGTGTAGACGGGCAGCGCGACATGGGCACCTGCCCCTCGGCTTTCGACAGCTATCTGATGCTTCTCGGGCTGGAGACACTCTCCCTGCGGGTGAGGCATCAGGTGGAATCCACGCGTCGTCTCGCGGAATTTCTTAAAGAGAGTCCGTGTGTGAAAAACGTAAGCTATGTGGGATTTCCGGAACATCCGTCGCACGACAATGCGGCAAAATATTTCAGATTCGGAGGTTCCGCTGTCTTGAATGTCGAGCTTAAGGGGGATATAGACACTACCGTGAAATTTGTGGAGGCTCTTGAGCTTGCCGCGCATATGACCATGATAGGAGATTCAATCACAGTTGTCACCCATCCTGCTTCCACTACCCATAAGCAATTGTCGGAAGCAGATCTTAAGACAGCCGGTGTAACCCCCACATTGCTGCGTATCTCACTCGGTCTCGAGGATGTGGAAGATATAATAGCGGATTTCAGTCAGGCATTTTGCAAGGCAGGTTTATGTTGAAGGAATACAGACATCCGGTGCCGTTTTCTCTTGAGGCGGGCGGGCAGCTTGCGGAACTGACCATAGCCTACCATACGTTCGGCAGTCTCAATGTCGACAGATCAAATGTGGTGTGGGTCTGTCATGCGCTGACAGCCAACAGTGATGTGGCTGACTGGTGGCCGCATACTGTGGAGAAAGACTGTTTTCTGGATCCCGGGAAATGGTTTGTGGTGTGTGCCAACATTATCGGTTCTCCGTATGGCACAACATCCCCTTTGTCGGCGGATCCTGCCACAGGAGAACCATATTACGGAGATTTTCCGCTTGTAAGCATAAGAGATATTGTCAGGGCTCACAGGCTGCTTGCCTCGCATCTCGAGATTGACCGGATACATGTTCTTGTGGGCAGTTCCGTAGGTGGATTCCAGGCTTTGGAATGGTTGGCCCAGGAGCCGGAACGATTTGACAAGTCAGTGCTTCTCGCCACAGATGCCTACGCCTCTCCATGGACAATAGCCATAGACGAGACCCAGCGGATGGCAATCGAATCTGATTCCACATATGGAGAGCGAAGACCGGACGCAGGGATGGCAGGTCTGGCGGCGGCGCGGGCAATCGGTCTTTTGACTTATCGTGGCGGAAGCGGCTATAATATCACCCAACGTGAGAAAGATGGTTTCAATCCCCTGGAAGATGTGCACCGCCCGTGCACCTACCAGCGTTATCAGGGAGAGAAACTTTGCAACCGTTTCAACGCCTACTCATATATGTCGATACTGAATTCATTTGACACACACGATGTCGGCAGGGGGCGCGGAGGCATTGCGGAAGCATTGTCAAAGGTGAAGGCAGAAACGGTGGTTATAGGCTTGTCTACAGATATAATTTTCTCGCCACAAGAGATGAAAGCATTATGCGCGATGATTCCCGGTGCGCAGTATTTCGAGATAGACTCCGAATTCGGGCATGACGGCTTTCTTGTGGAGCATGTCCAGCTCAATAATATCCTCACACCATTCATGAACAGATGACACCAATGGAAACAACAAATAGAAGACAGACTCTCAATATCGGGCTATTCGGCTTTGGCACCGTAGGGCAAGGGGTTTATAAAGTGATAGCCGGCTCCAGAAATGCGCATGCCGTCATACGTAAGGTATGCGTAAGAAATCTTGAAAAGAAACGAGATACGGTGGTGCCCAAGGGTTTACTGACCGACAATGCAGATGACATATTCAACGATGCAGGGATTGATCTGATAGTGGAGGTTGTGGATGATGCCGCGGCATCTTACCGAATAGTCACTACTGCCTTGAAACAGGGGATTCCGGTGGTGTCTGGTTCGAAAGCCATGATCGCCGAGCATCTTCCGGAACTGATAAGGTTGCAGCGGGAAAACGGCACGGCATTGCTGTATGACGCATCATCATGCGGATCGATTCCTGTAATCCGCAATCTTGAGGAATATTATGACAACGACCTGCTGCTTGAAGTGAAAGGTATTCTCAACGGCTCGTCCAATTACATCCTCTCCCGTGTATTCGACCACGGAGAGTCTTATGAAGGCGCGTTGCGGAAAGCACAGAAACTTGGCTTTGCAGAAAGCGACCCGACATTCGACATCAGTGGCAAAGACTCACTTTACAAACTTATAATCATCACCGTTCACGCGCTCGGGGTGTATGTCAAGCCCGAAGACGTGTTTACCTACGGCATATCCACAATTCATGAAGACGACATCCGCTATGCAAGGGAGAAAGGGATGAAGATAAAACTTGTGGCGCAGGTGGTCAAGGTCAGCGATGACCGGTTCACAATGTTTGTCATGCCCGAATTTGTCAGCCCGTCGAGATATATCTACAGCGTAGACAATGAATATAACGGTGTTGTCATACGGGGCGAATGCTACGACCGTCAGTTCATGTTCGGCAAAGGTGCCGGAGGATTGCCCACGGCATCATCCATACTCAGCGATGTTATGGCACGCCGCCATGACTACCGGTATGAATACAAGAAAATGGGCTATATAGATACACCGGTCTACACCACGGATGTCACATTAAAGGTTTACGTCTACTTTGAGACAACCGATATCCCTACGCAACTCGGATTCGAACGCATCAGCGAGATGTACACCTCCGATACAGGCAATTATGTAATAGGCGACATCACGCTTGACACTCTTCTGTCATCGCGCGAGCTGCTGTCCGCCCCCGACATCTTCCTTGCCAACATCCCCACATTCTTCCTCGACAAAGACGATTAGACAATAGGCCGGCAAAAACCGGCCTATTGTCTATCTCGATATTATCTAAGTGCTATCTGCATATTCCCACAAGTGAGGGAGACTGCCATGCCGAGAGCGTTAAATGCTCTTGCTATGGTGTTCAGAGTAGGATTATATCCACGTTCTATGCGGCTGACCTGTGCTTTCTTAACCCCCATAAGTTCGGCTAATTGGTCTTGAGTCATGTTGCGCTCTTTACGTGCTGCTTTGATGGCTTCGCCGATATGGTAATATTGTATAGCCTCTCTTACTTCTGCTTCGTAAGCATCACGCCCAGGAGTACCTATAGCACCGAGGTGTCGGTTTTTCAGTTCCTCAAAGGTTGTAACTTTCATATGTGCCATATCATTCAGTTTTATTTATTGTCAAAATATTCTTTTCTTATAGCCTGAGCCCTCTTAATTTCACTTTTCGGGGTCTTTTGTGTTTTCTTAACAAGTCCGTGGGTCGCTACTACAAGGGTCTCACCGTCCTTATCCCAAAAGGCAAACAATCGGTATGCCATACCCATCCACAATGTGCGGAACTCCCAAATGTCGGTATCTCCGAGTTTCTTGAATAATTCCGGATCTTTGACCCCACCGGCTACCTTGTCGATGTTATAGAATATCTTACGGATTACTGCGGGGGCAAGGCTGTTGATGAAATCCTCTGCCTCTTGGAGAGTTACGAGTTTGAAGAGTGGTTTATCCATACCGTTGCTTTTTTATATTGCAAAGTTACAAATAAATCTACATATATAGAAACTTATGAACGAATGTTTTTGTTCATGGGTCTATTTTTCTTTTGATTCGTCCGATGTTGGTATGACTCCGTCTGAATATGCTGCAAGTCCGGAAGAGACACACTGATCAGTCGTGTCTGCGGAGGGTATTGCGGAAGCGGGCGTTGTAACGGATGAGCAGTCGGAACATCAATGGCGGGATTATGTATGCCATCAGCACTACTGTGAACATACCTATGACCGTGATCTCTCCTAATGAGCGCATGGCGGGATGTTGAGCGAAAAGCAATGTGCCTATGCCAATGAACATTATAAGCGCGGAAACAATGATGCTGTTCTTGTATGATTGCAGCACTTTGCGTCCGTGCTTGTACTCATATACCAATCCTTCGGTGATGAATATGGTGTAGTCATCGCCCTGCCCGAAGATGAATGTGGCGAGGATAATGTTGACGATATTGAATTTTATTCCGAATATCCCCATTATCCCTAAAATCCAGATCCAGCTGAATGCCATCGGGGTGAAGGCTATGATTGCTAGCCAGAAACTGCGGAAGGATATCCATAGGAATGCGAATACAATGAATCCACACGCGAAACCTATATAGTTGAAATCATCGGAAAGCGTGTTGGCTATTGAGCCGTTCATGCTTTTGACATCGAAAAGAAGTGTGCCGGGTTCATTCTCTGCGGAAAGCTTATCTTTCACATCATCCATTGAATCTACAGGCACATCAAGCACCTGCACGATGGATTTGCGTCCTGTGGTTTTGTCTTCACTTATATTGCCGGAGAAAACGGTGGCGGCAAGCTCATTGAATCCTTCGAAGTCAATAGGTTTATATTCCGCTTTCAGGATATCGAAGAAAGGGATGAATGCCTCCCGGCTGAATCCATATCGCGTGGCTGTTTCCGGGAATGTCTCGCTCAATCTCTCCCCATGTTTTTCAAGAAATTTATTCCAAAGGGAGAGACGGTGTTGCTGTTCTTGTTCGGGAATGAGGAATGATGACACTTCGTTTTGTCTTGTAACTATCCCGCTATTCACAAGAGAGTCTATCTTGCCGTCGATAATTTTGTTTCCGGCAAGGGCTCTATCCCATGTGGCACCGCTGCTGACTACATACAGACTCTCTGTGTCTTTGGAGGAGGACAGGAGGCTCTGGAAATATGCCATGTCGGATTTCTGACCGTCAGTCATGTAATTGATGTTGCGCATGTCGGAATCAAATTCCGTGCGCAGGCTGAAGTAACCGAATATAATAGTTAATATCAATATGGACGCCACGGCAAACTTGTTGTTTTCCAAGGATATGCCGGCTAACCAATTTATCAGTCTTGCTTCGCGGGGTGCTGTCTCGCTGGGTCTGCGAGTCTTGACGGCATGGGGCAAGAATAGGAGCACGAACAGGATTGTGCCGATGAGAAGTAGCGATGCGAAAAGACCGAGATCATGCAGGGCGGGGGAGTCCAGAGGCACCAGGCACAGAAAAGCACCAACTGTGGTGACGTTGCCTACAACAAGGGGGGAGATAATCTCACGCAATGCAGCTTTGGGATTATCGCTCTCTTTCATGTGGTCGATCAGATGGAGGGGATAGTTCACGGCGATTCCCAATATCACCGAGGCTATGCCGATCACGATAATCGATACAGAGTCGTAATATACCGCCAGTGCTCCCATTGCGAAAAGCCAACCCCAGCCTACGGAAACAAGGATGAGGAGGATATTCCGCAGGTTCCGGAAAACGTATATGAGAAGAAGCAGGATCAGTATGCCGGCTATGCTGATAGCGAGGATGCTGTCTTTCTTGATTCTGTCAGCGTTTGCCACGGCTATCACCGGTCCGCCGATAAGATGGATGTCAAGATTGGAATTTGTTTTCTCGGTCATGGCTACCGCCTCATTGAGAATGTCAGCAAGAGCCGTATTATGTTCTGATTCCCTGGCACCGAATGAAGATTCCATTATCACTATGGCTCGTTTGGCATCGGGTGTCAGTATGTATCCGTCGAAGGTGTCGAAGTCGATCTCCATTCCAGCGTGTCTCAGGCGTCCCGGGGCTGGAGAAAAGAGATTCAGAGGGTCGCGGGAGATGTTGGATGCGATCATATTGGAGGATGGAAACAGAAGCATCTGTTTGTCATCGGCGATCTGGCGCTCTATGTAATCCGGATCCGAGAGAAGGGAATCCATTCTCGCATAGTCGCTGTCTGTGAGAAACAGCGGGATGTTCTCATAGATGATGTCAGTGATACCCATCATCTTCTCCAGATCGATCTCCTTCATCACGCTATTCAGATAGCGCAATGAGTCGCACTTGTCAACATTTGCAGCGAATGTCTCGACACCGTCAGCGAGTTCCTCAGGATCGACGTCCGTCGTATCCGTTGTGGCAATAATGGCGTATATGCGGTTTGCTCCCGACACATCCTGATACACGCTGAGCGCGGTCTGGTTTTTCTCGTCAAGGGGGAGGAAATCGGATATGTCCTCCTTATAACCAAGCGTCAGCAACGATATTACCATTGCGGATGTCATCACCAGGAAAATGCCCCAACCTATAAAGGGGCGTTTCCTGAAGAGATCGTATATTCGGAGAATCAGGCGCGTCATCTTTTATTTTTTGCGGTTGTCGATGAATTTAACAGGTTTACGGTTATTGCCGGGATTGTTGATCTTATTGATGTCTTCAGGCGACAGGATCTCCACAATGGGGGCAACGCGTATGCGGGAACGGAACCGGTCCTTGAGATCCTTTATGATATCAAACGGCTGCATGGATGCGACTCCGGCTTTCACCACGACCTCATCGGTCCCGGCGAAGCTGTTCTGCACCACAACCACGTAGTTTGCCACGTATGGAGTGTTATCGAGCACGTCATTGATGGCGGGAGGGTAGATTGTGGTGCCCTTGAGCTTGATCATGTTGTTTTTGCGGCCGACAAGAGGTGTGAGCCTATAGGAATTACGTCCACACCGGCATTGCCCCGTTATCTTGCTGCTCATGTCGCCGGTGCGGAAGCGCAAAAGCGGCATACCCTCAACTCCGAGGGTGGTTATCACAACCTCGCCTACCTCTCCATCTTTGACCGGGAGATTATCCTCACCGATAATCTCTACGATTATGAGTTCAGGATGCACATGGCCTCCGCATCCATAGGGACATTCAGAGAATGTCGCCCCCATCTCGGTGGAGGAATATGTTGCGAACAGCTCCACATCCCATTTCTCACGTATGCGGTTGCCAAGAAGATTCAGTGAGAAATCCTGCTCGCGTAACCCCTCTCCTATGCCGATGATGCGGCGTATGCTTGAATTGCGGTAATCGATGCCGTGTTGCTCGGCATATTCAATAAGACGCAGGATAAATGAGGGAACACACATTATAGTGTCGGGGCGCAGACGATTGATTGTGTCCCATTGCAGTTCGGGCATGCCGTTGCCAACACGGATCACGCTTGCACCGAGTTTGCGGATTCCAAGGAAATATGCCAGTCCAGCCATGAACCTCTTGTCGAGGGTAGTCATCAGCTGCACTATATTCCCTGGTTTCACTCCCGCACATGAGAATGATTTCATCTCATTGAAGGCAAGACGCTCCAGATCGTTGTCAGTGCATCCGAAAGTCACAGGGTCTCCTAAAGTGCCGGACGTGGTGATATAGTCTATGATCTTTTCTGCAGGCACGCATAGGAAGTCCGCGTTATGAAGCTGGAGATCTTTTTTCTCAGTGAATGGAATCTTTACAAGATCCCCGATTGTGCGTATTTCGGAGATGTCTATGCCATTGTCGCGGAACATCCGGCGGTAGAAAGGTGAATTAGACGCAAGGTAATTCAGAGCTTCCTGTAACCTTCTATCCTGATATTCAGCTATACCTGCGGCTGAACAAAATTCAATGTCTTTGTCTGGTTGTGTCATTTGAACAGTGTCTTGAACCATTTGATAAAATCCTCTTTCCATGTTATAGCCTCGGCGGTTGTTTTTTCCGGTGTTGCCCCGAAACCGTGACCACCGGTGCGGAATTGCACGTATCTATGTTTTGCTCCGGCAGCTGTCATGGCGGAGTCGAGTAATTCGGAATTGCGGTAATTGACCACGGGATCATCGATGCAATTCATCAGAAATGTAGGAGGCATGTCAGGTCTGGCATGTTTCTCAAGCGACAGGGAATCCTTCATCTCTTTGCTTATTGCACGACCCTCTCCGAGCGCGCCCCGCCGTGAACGCTTATGTGTGGAACAGTCGGTGAACGACACCACCGGATAGATCGGTGCGATGAAATCCGGTTTCAATGACACTTCGGGCGTAATGCCTAACGGTTTCATGAAATTGGTGTCGAAGAAAATTCCCGACATAGCCGAGAGGTGCCCACCTGCGGAGAATCCCATGACTCCGAGTTTGTCGGGATCGATGCCGAATTCCGCAGCATTTTCCCTGAGCAGCTGGATGCTACGCTGCACATCCTGCAACATATCGGGGAAGCGGTGTCCGCGCGATAACAGACGGTAATGGGTGATGAAAGCCGGCACACCTCCTACCCGGTATTCGAGCACATATGCTGATATGCCGTTGCTTTGCAGCCATTTTGCCACTCCTTTCCCTTCAGTCTCTCTGTCAAGCCAGAAATAGCTGCCCCCGGGGCATACAATGCATGCCGGATTCCTGTCACCGGAAGCCGGATATGATGTCAGTTTAACTTTCTCTCCGCATCCGGTGCCTTCCCAGATATTTATTACCTTATCCTCTGCGGAGACGCAGAGCGCGGTGAGCAGAACCACTATGGTCAATATTTCAGATACCTTCCGTAGCATTATTGATAGCTCTCACTATTTTGTTATTGCCGAGGATGGCCTCGGCTGTATTTATGGCGGTCAGCGGTGTTCCGCAAATGCCATGCAGATTGATGTTTTGTCCGGTAAGAAGGAGATTCCTTACTTTTGTATACACCGGAAGTTGCGACAGCATGAGGTTGCGGCAGTCCTTGCGGTATCCGAAGATAGAACCGTCTTTTGTATGGTAGTAATCACGGATTGTCAATGGGGAGGCTGCATAGACATGGTTTGTCATTCCATGAAATCCGGGAAAGATGTTTTCAAGTTTATCAAGAACCTTATCTATATGTTCCCTTTTCCACATTTCATAATCTTTGCCTCGTCTTCCAACTTTGGTGTCTTCCCATTGCTTCACCTGCTCAAAACTCATGATGCAATGCACAAGCATCCGGGTTGCATACTCTTCTTGTCCGGAATCCGGAGGAGTCATGTACATGAATCCACGTGGCCAATTATCGGCATCGTATTCATCCTGGGTCCACATGTGTCCTGGTTCCTCCATGTAATAGCATGTATGGTCTACATACGGTATTTTTCCGGGTTTCAGGTCTATGAAAAGAGTGAATGCTGAATATGATACCGGAATATCATTCAATCGGTTTACAAAACCTCTCAGAAATGTGCCGTCGGGCACAAGGCGAAGCATTTCCACCGGATGGATAGCCGAGATATACCAATCAGCCCTATATTCATCTCCCGTGTTTGTTCTTACACATTCCACAATCCTGTCTTTTATGGAGATTGCGGAGACTTCCCTGTTGGGAGTCACTTCTCCGCCGTTAGACTCTATCACATCGCGGAGAGCGTCAGCGAGCTGTTGGCTGCCGTTTACAAATCTGGATGCGCCGTTGATATAGAGCACATTGATGAGTGCATGCACGTAAGCGGGGGTATGTCCTGCCTTTCCTCCGTATAGAGGGTTGAGATAAGCCAAAAGCTCACGCAGCTCCGGATCCGTCACGTAGCGGGAGATCAGTTCATCCGCAGGAATCGTGAAATTCTCCGAATGAGTCTGTAGCCCATCCAGAGATTCCCTGAGATAAAAGAGCGGCACTTCTTCCGAAATCCGGTATATCTCGTTTACATAATCCTTGATTCCTGCGGCTTCATCGGGGAAACAGCGGCTAAGGCATTCTATGAAGTTTTGCCGGCCGGATGCAATTCGGTAAATCTTCCCTGTGGAATGATATTTTATCTCGTCCATGCAGCCGTCATCAATATGCTGGATGTCGAGCCTGTCGAGTATTCCGAGGTATGCGCAGATCTTCCGTAGATTGCCACCCTCGCGAAATCCTCCTGTGACATGCATTCCGGTCTCGAAAAGTCTGTCTCCACGGCGGAAGCATTGGAGTCCACCTCCGATTATGGCATTCTTCTCCAGCACGGTTACATGGATTCCATTCTTGGCAAGAAAAGCTCCTGTAAATAGACCTCCGACACCACCTCCTATTATTACCGCGCTCACATTCATCTGTTAGCCTCCATTATCTGCTGATAGATTCTTTCCGAGGTGATAAGCCCGGAACACGTAACGATACTTCCCACAAGCACACCAAGCATGCCATGGGAGTTTATATTCTGTCCTGTGAGAAGAAGATTAGGCACTTTTGTCTTGTAAGGGACACGGCATGCCGCGCCAAGGTTGATATCTTTAGCCACACCATACATTGAACCATCCTGTGTTCCGGTGTAGTCGCGATAGGTGAGTGGTGAAGCAGTGAAGATAGAGTCGATGCTCCCTCTAAGTCCCGGAAAATCTTTTTCCACCTCCATGATGAGCCGGTTTGCTTTCTCAGTCTTGAACGTTTCATAATCCTCACCTCTTCTCCCGATTGTCGTGTCAGACCAGCGTGACAGATCATCGATATTCATGTAGGACAGGATAACGCCGCTTGTGGCATATCCGGGATTGAGCTCATTGCAGAAATGCATGTAGAGGTATCCTTTAGGCCAGTCAGCATCGGTGTATTTCTCACAATTCCATGGAGATGGAGAGCGGAAACTATAAAAATTCGAATTCAGGTAAGGAACGGTATTCTCCTTGAATTTCAGATATACAGAGAATCCGGCGGTGGTGTTGCGAAGCGTGGATATACGATTGCGGAAAGCCGGGCGTATCAGTTTTGTATCAAGCATCTCCATTACCCGTGCCGGATGTATGCCAGCTATTACGACGTCAGCTGGCAAGAATTCATTGCCGTTGATCTCAACTCCGGTAGCTTTGGTGTCATCGCAGATTATACGTGTCACTTTGCTTCCGGTCCGTACCTCCCCTCCTGCATCCCGGATTGTGGAGGCGAGGGAAGTGGCTATGCTGTCGCTTCCTCCTGCCACGCGGAATGCGCTACGGTTGTAGAAGTCCATGATGAATGCATGCTGGGAGAAGGGGGTGCGGTTTTTCTCTGCTGCATAGAGAGGCAGATTCCCCACAAGGACATTGCGAAGCAATGGATCGTCAAAAAGGGAATCCATTACTTCATTAATGCTTACCGTCTGGTAATATGTATTGACAGCTATATCGTTTTCGGCATGCCGCAATGAATGGAGAGAAGACGCATTCGCGATTTTTTCGATTGTGTCGTAATATCTTGCAAGATTATCTTTTTCAGATGGGAAGTATCCAGCCATCTGTTCTATGAATGGTTCGCGACCGTTGGCAAATCTGAATTGTGATCCTGCCAATGACACGATGTCGTAGGCTTCAGGGTCAAGGCGGCTCAGAGGGATATCTTCGAGTCGCAGATAACGCATGAGCTTGTTGAGTGTCTCACCTGGGGCGGCGCTGCCTATGAAATGCATGCCGGTCTCGAATCGGGCTCCGTTGCGGGTGAAGCATTGCAGGCATCCTCCGATCTGAGCGCCTTGTTCAAGGACTGTGATATCATAGCCGTTGCGGGAGAGTATCATACCGCATGACAGCCCTCCGAGACCGCTTCCTATAATCACACATTTTTTTCTTGCACTCATGATTTCAAAGGTATATGGATTATATTGCCGTCTCTATCAATATCTTTTACAGAACTGCCGAGGACAATCGTCAGATCGAAGTCTTCAGCATTACCTGTCTCGCTATTCCATACTGCATGAGAGTAGTGGAGATTTTCAGGGATGCCGGCTGTGCCTGCGGCAGTATTGAAATCCCTTATGTCGCTTTCAAACGCGTACACTTCTGTTTTCTCGTTTACGAGAGCATACAGCAACGGGAACACCCCGATTCCGCTGTTGAGTATCCTTACTTTCCGAAGATCTTTACCGGAATTGATTATATCGTCGAAAGCTCGGGATTTGCGTAATATCTTACGGCAGCGTGCCACAGTGTCCCAGCCTCGCCAAGCGTATTTATAGAGTACGAGACTTCTGAAATATGAGGCTGTCTCGATGGATTGCGCCATCATGTCATATTCTCTGCGGATAAGTTTCCGGAAATTCGAGGCATTTGCTCTCAATGGAAGAGCTGGATCAATGGCATGGCGACCGAGAGTGCGGAGGGTGATTCTGCCCTTGCGGAAGCAGAAACTTTTCTTAGGGAGGTAATGTCCGGCTCCATGAAGCGTCATCGGCACAATATCCATATCCAGTTCCTTGGCAAGCATGAATGCACCTTGATGGAAACGCATTATGGAGCAGTCGGCGGAACGTGTGCCTTCAGGAAAAACAACTATGGAATACCCACGGTCCCGCAGGTTGCGTAATTGCGGAAGAATCTTCTCCATCCCTTGCGACACCGGCATAAACTCGGCATTATGCACAATCTTGCCGAAAATACGGCTGTTCCATACCCAATCGTTAGTAAGGAATATGAATTTGTGGCTTACTGACATCAGCACAGGCAGATCGAGATGCGACTGATGATTGCAGATAACGATTGCGGGGGTGTCGAATGTCTCATTGCCGGGATTCTCATATATGGTCTTTGCCCCTGGATAAGCTTTGACAAGCACTCTGGTGGCACTTTTGAGCATCTTGTGGAATCTGGTTCTTTTCCTCTCGGAGTCTCTGCCGATGCTGAAATAGATAATGGCAAATGGAGTCAGCACTCCGGTTGCCCAGAAGCCGAAGAATGAGAATCCGAATATTGAGCGGATGATTCTGCCAAGTGTTATCGCAGCATCCAGGCGTTTCCCCTTTCGATAGGTGAATGCCTTCACTTCCTTGTTGAATATGCGGCGCTGTGACAGAGAGTTGCGGATGCGTAGCGGAAGACCGTAAACTATTGCCACCACGCATAGAATGGTGTTAAGGATGCTAATCCTTGTGAAATCGAGAGCCGGCTTGAAGTGCGATACCCGTTCGGATTGGGGCGGATAATAGACCCTGATAGGTATTGAAAGAATGCGCACGCCATGCCATGATGCGAATACAAGCAGTTCAAGCTCCGCTTCATAACGGCTTGTCAGAATCGATAGCCCATGAAGCTTTTTCAAGGGGTAGGCACGGAAACCGGTCTGTGTATCCTTCAGATTGCGTCCTGTCTGAACATAAAACCAGAAATTGGAAAATTTATTTGCGAATGAGCTTTTGCCGTTGATGTCCACATTGGAGAGATCTCGTTCGCCAACTATGAGAGAACCGGGATTTTCCACTATCCCTTTAACGAAAGAGGGGATGTCTTCCGGATAGTGCTGCCCATCGGAATCAATTGTGATGGCATATTCATATCCCATACCGATTGCTTTGCAGAAGCCGCGCTTAAGGGCAATGCCTTTCCCTGCGTTTGCAGGGTAGCCCACAACAGTAATGTAGTCTCCGAATGATTCGAGGATTTCTGATGTGTTGTCGGTGCTACCGTCGTTCACCACTATGACGTCGGAGGAATATTCAAGGACGCGTCTGATCACATCGCCAACTGTCCCGGCATTATTATATGTCGGGATAATCACGCAGATCCTGTGGCTGCGCATGGTTTCAATCAGATCATTCCTTTCCGGGCAACTCATCTCTTTCTGTAAACGAGAGACAGCTTGGTGAATATTGTGTCTTCATTGCAGAAAACGGCTGTCACCTTCACATCCTCTTTTTCGTCATCAATCATAATTTTTTTTAAACAGCAATTCACCGTCGGGGTTTCCAGCGGGTTTATCACAGCAAGAAATTTGGCGTTGGAGACAGAATGAAGCTCAACGTTGAATCCTAATGTATACGGCAGCAGCTCGGACACAATCTGGATTATGCAGACTCCCGGTGTGATGGGTTTGCCGGGAAAGTGGGCGCGGTAGATCCCGCAATCCGGATTAAGTGCGAGCCGGAATGATCCGGAATCCGCACCGGATGATACTATGTTGTATAGATTATTCTTCAGTGTCATGATTGTCTGTGATTGGAGAGAATATATAGCTTATCTTCCTTTTGGTGTTGACGATTGACAGGGAATCTCCGTCTCGGCTCACCTGATAATGCTTCTCTTTTGAGAAGGGAGTGCCGTATAGGATATGCATGCAGTAGCCTATATCTGCCCTCAACACCCTTTTTATATACCATTTATTTAGAAAACTGACCACATTGAGCAGTTTAACCTTCCCTGACTTTCTTGAATAAGTGAAATCAAGGGCTGAGATCCCGAATTCGTTTATCATAGCTCCGTTGATGTCTGTTCCGGAGTCGGCGGTAATCAGGATTCCTGATACGTACCCCTTTTGCATCTCGATGCGGAATGACATGCGGGATGTTTCATTGCGTGGCTCTACTGTCGTGTCATCGTGTTCGCTTGCGATGACCTGAAATGTAAAGCATGCGATCAAACTACTTAGGAATAGCAAAAAGGGTCTCATTTACAGGCGTATTGCTCGATATGTTTTTTAATTTTATGTTTGTGCGGTCGTTGTTCTTCTCGTGTATTGTAATCTCAGAGATCATGAGATCAGATTTTGAGAAGGAGAGAATTATTTTTGAAAACATGCTTCTCATCTCTTTTTTCTTGGGTTTCAATGTCACTTCCCATTTGGATCCTGAATCGGTAACGGATGTTGAGAAGTCAGCCGGATTTGAAAGGGCAGTTCCAGTGACCGTGCTCATCATAAGTCTTGCCACTTCCTTGAAAAGTTTGTTGGAGCCGGTGTCGATTACATCCTTACGAGATTTGTTGCCTACATATACCTTGGTGCCGTTGAATATGAAAAGGTATCTGTAGGGTGTTGTGTATTCCCATCTGAGTTTGTCAGGTCTTGAGTATGTCATCTTTCCCTCCGAAACCATCTTATCACTCAGAAGCGAGAGATGTTTTGTCTGTTCAAATGAGCAACTCATTGATCTGAGACCGGATGCCGCCTTGTTGATTTTTGCAATAACCTCCCTTTGAGTGGAAGCCGGAAGCGTGGTTGCTGACAGCAACGTGCATCCGAATATGAGTGATATTATTATGGAAAATATTCTTTTCATCAGAAATAAGTTTTTATGAAACGGACTCTAAAGCTTCATCTCGCCACAAATATGCAGCCGGTCATTATAAGCGCCACACCTAACCATCTGTTCCATGATACGGTCTCATGAAGGAATATGATCGCGAATACGAGAGCTATCACATAGCTGATACTTGCCATCGGATATGCCATGCTCAACGGATAATGTTTCAATATATACATCCATAGCACAGAGGCTCCTCCGAACATGATTCCGCAAAGCAGGAACCACCAGTTGGTGAGCATGTCGCCCCAGAACCTGAGATTCCAACCGAATGCAGGCATCTTCTGGAGAGCAAGCTTAAGGGTGAGCTGACCCAATGAGAGCATGATGCTCTGTATTACTGACAGTCCGATCAGTTGCAGCATGATTTCAATCTTATCATTGACCATTCAGAGGAGTCGGAATGGTTGATGAGCGTAATTCTTTTTATATTAACGGGAAATGTATCATCAGAATTGCATTTCATGAAATCCGGCACACTCCCCCGGCTCAATATTGTAGCTCCGGCAAGGAATGATATTGCCGGAGATGAGAAATTTTCTCCGAATATATGCTTATATCGCAATATTGCCGGAGGGAATGTGAGTCTTGCAAGTATCTCCGCGTAAGGACGGTCGTTCAGTTCATTACCGTTGAGTCCGAGAATCAGTATCTCATCGGATTCTTCGGTCAGTACAGACGCTATTTCAGCGGGATCCGGACGATGAAATATCCTGACATCCTCTACCTCGCATATCGAGTCATCATCTTTCCCGGATGAAAGCATGGCAGACATCGATGATTCGGAAATAAAGGAATATTCCGGATGTGTGCGTTCCATCACAAGGCGCATGAACGGAGTAACTTCATCATGGGCTCCGATAAGGGCGTTGCGTATCATGCCGCTGCGTATCTGCATCCAGGCATCAAGCAATGCGCTTTCAAACGATATGCCTTTGTGGGAATATGTGTTGTTATATCCGTAGCATTTCAGAATGATTGCTATCAGCGAACTGATAGTGTTGTGTGTGGATTGCATGAAAAGCGTGGGCTTCAGGCAACTTTCCCCATATCTGCTGAGGTCGATCAGGAATTTCTCTGAATTCTCCATGCACCCCATCCCCGTGCCCGTTATAATTGCATCGGGATGGTCAATACCGGATTTGTTGAGGGCATCGATCGATGTGCATACCGTGCGTTTCAGTATTTTGCTCATGCGCCGCGCCTCCGCCGGGAGAATGAATCCTTTTGTGTCAGGCTCTATGGCGCGGACATAGGATTCCGCATAGCGGCAGGGGGAATCGAACCATTCATCGCAAAGCGGTTTCTGGCATGATACCTGAGCCATTGATTTGACAAAACAACGGTTATTCATAGCGTGAGAATATTAGAGATGAATCATTCCCTCCGAAACCGAAAGAATTGTCGATCACATGACGCAGGTTTTTGCAATTTTCAATCTTTGTAACAGGAATTGCATGTTCTGTCATCGGGGTTTTCCATCCAAGGTTCGGCGGTATGAAACCATGGCGCAAGGCAAGCAGGCATATTACAGCCTCAATTGCTCCTGCCGCACTCGTTGCGTGTCCTGTGAAACCTTTCGTGGAGGAAAAGCGTGGCATGTCATAACCCCATATGCGCTCCATAGCAGCTACCTCGCAGGCGTCATTATTGGGAGTGCCGGTGCCGTGCGCGTTTACATAACCGATATCCGCGGGACTCAGGCGTGCCATGTCGATGGCTTTACGCATGGCAAGGTATGCACCTTCGCCATTGTCGGATGATGCTGTCTGATGAAATGCGTCGCAGGTGTTGGCATATCCGCTGAGAATGGCAATGGGTGTGGCTCCTCTTGCTTTAGCCGAGCGTTCACTTTCGAGTACGAGATATGCCGCACCCTCTCCGAGGTTTATTCCCGTACGGTCACGGTCGAAAGGTCTGCACCTTTCCTTGTCAAGGATCATGAGGGTGTTGAATCCGTTCAGATGGAATTTTGTCAAAGCTTCCGATCCTCCTACAACCGCGATATCGACAATGCCCGATTTTATCATGTTCGCACCTAATATGATCGCGTTGGCAGCGGAGGAGCAGGCGGTTGAAGTGGTAGTGATCATGCGGAAGTTCCCTGTCAGATCGGCGATAAGTTCTGTGGAATATCCGCAATCGTTATATTTAAGTTCACGGCTGTCTTCCGCTTTTGAATCGGAGTCGAAGGCTGATTTGAAATATTTCTCTGTCTTGTCCATCCCTCCGACGGTGGTGCCGCTGATGAACGCGGCTCCTCTCAGGTCTTCAGCGGAGAGCCCGGCATTCGCAGTTGCCTCTTTGGCAGCTATCGCGCCGAGCAGGACAGTACGCAGCCCATTTTCAGGATAGTGTGCACCTAAGAGCGCCGCCATCTCTTCATTAGACATGGCGACCTCTCCGACAGGGAACTCTTTGTGCTCTGTCGGCAGATGGTTGATCGCACCTATACCGCTCCTCCCTTCAAGTAGAGCGTGAAGTGTGGTGTCAACGCCTGCGCCTAATGCCGAGATAATGCCGGCTCCCGTTACAACTATCATTTATTTTTTACGATTTTTGCTGACGTAATCTGCGATGGTTTCGATAGATTTGAATATTTCCTTACCTTCAGCGGGATTGGTGAGCTTGATTCCATATTCGCGCTCAAGAAGCACGATGAGCTCCAGCGCATCAATCGAGTCAAGACCGAGACCCTCTCCGAAAAGGGGAGCCTGGTTATCGATGTCGTTTGCAGTCATATCTTCGAGGTTGAGAGCCTCGATGATCTGGTTTTTGAGATTTGTTATAAGGGTTTCCATATTTTTTATTATTCTTTCTAATTTAAATTCGGACTAACCTCCTCACATTCAATATTTGAATCTGAATCTGATTTCAAGATGGAGGCTGAATCACAATTACGGGTGATAAGCCTGAGATCCGCGAGATAATCAGATTCGTTGTTATAATCGACCCATCCTGTCAGAATGAAAGATGGGGATGAGGTGAGAAATGCGCGTGCGGCAATCTCTTCCTGCAATCCGGCATTGTTTTCGTCTGTTATGTGAAATGCCGTTTCGCCATGGATCCTATGGCGGATTGCTATCTCTCCGGTCACGATGTTGGCCAACGTGTACACAAATAGCGCAGGGCTGGGAAAATAGTTATCCTCGCTGATCGTTTTCTGATAATTGCGGTCGGTAATGAGGGAACTGTTGCGGTTGAAGAGTATCACCGCAGCTTTCTCCCGCAGTTCAGCCGGTATGTCCTTTAGAAGTATCTCTGCGCCCATAAAGCCTAATTTGCACAGGGAATCCATCTTGAAAAATTTTGGGTAATCCCCGGCAAACTCACGATATAAACCGCTTATCGAAGAATCAGATATTTTCCTGCCGTCAAGGATTGTAGCATCAGGACTGATTCTGACATGTGCCAAAGTCGTGATTCCCGGTTCATTTGATAAACATTTGGCATCATTTGATCTATGGCAAGCGCGGTCCCCTTTGCTCCATGCTATTCCTGCATTTGATCCTCCGAATCCGGATAATATCTTGAAGAATGCTTGCTTGTCAGTTTCCCGTATGTTCTTGTCAACGTTTACCGGTCGTGATGTGCCGCATGTCTCGAAACCTCTTGTCGGGAGAATAACACCTGCATCTGTCGCAGCCATTGATAAAATAGTCTCGATGATTCCGGCGGCTCCGAGGGTGTGACCATAAAATCCTTTAAGGCCGTTTGCAGGTAAGTCTGATAACCCGGCGCGTTCAAGTGCTATGGATTCCATCTCATCGTTATAAGCCGTGGCTGTGCCGTGGAGATTGATAAATGCGGTCTCTGCTTTGTCAACGTGTTTCAGCAAGTCAGAGATAACGCGGAATGAACCCTCTCCGGTGCGTGAGGGGCCGGAGATATGGTTAGCGTCGTTGTGGTTGGAACTTGCCGTGTAACGCCAGCTTTCAGGGGTTGCGTCATCGGTCCTTTCCAAAATGATGGTGCCTGCCGCCTCCCCAAGATTCAAACCGGTGCGTGCGTTATCAAACGGTTTGCATGGTTCCATACTCAGAGCCTTGAACGACTGGAATCCGGATATTATGAATTTAGACAGCACGTCTGCACCAATTACCACCGCATATCTGTAATTTTCGCTCAGCAAAGCTCTGACTGCTTCGATCTGGGCACATACACCCGATATACATGCGTTGGATATGACTTCCGGAGTATTGTTGTTTCCAAAATATTTCGCGATTCTTCTTGCTGAATATGAGGGAAATGCTTCCTCAGATTTTTCGGAATCTTCAAGGACATCTACGTTCCCTTTGGTGGTGGATATTATGAAGATCACATCCTCGTTTTCCGCCTGAAGGGAGCAATCTGCTATTGCCTGTGAGGCCGAGAGTATGCACAGTTTCTCGAAGAAAGTATATTTTTCCAGGCTTAGTGATGATCGGTCAAACAGATCGGTTATGAGATTCCTGTCGAGGAGCGACGCACAGAATGCTTCAGGTAACCCGAAAGTTCCTTCATGCAGACTCAAGCCTGAATTGCCCTGTAGCAGTGCGTTCAGGTTATCTTCAGTGGTGAGTCCCAGAGGAGAGATGATGTTATCTGCAATCTTGACGATCATATCACTTCCCATTTCTCTTTCCATTTCCTGTAGAATTCCGGATTTTCCCATACCAGCTGGTAATTGCTGTCCATGAATACCTGCACGGATCGACCTGTGGCTATCACAGAATCATCGTTTTCATCTACAATCTTGTAATCAAACACTATCTTTGCCGCCTCGGTCGGGACATAGGTTATCACCACTGTCGGTTTCATCTCGTAAACAAGCGGTTTCTTGTATTTGAACGATAATTCCACCAGTGGGGCATAATACCCGTTTGAGAATATTGTCATGTAGCCGAGACCGTATTTTTTGCCGAATGCCTCACGTGCATCCTCGAAATAAAGCGTATAGGAGCCGTGCCACACTATGTTCATGGAATCCACTTCGCTGAA
Organism: uncultured Muribaculaceae bacterium; assembly: GCA_910578075.1. Classification (GTDB taxonomy): domain Bacteria; phylum Bacteroidota; class Bacteroidia; order Bacteroidales; family Muribaculaceae; genus Lepagella. The sequence goes on from CAJTPK010000029.1 coordinate 32,605, forward strand.
GCGGATGTCGAATCTATGCGATGCTGTCAGTTCCTTCATGCTCATAAATTGTCAGAGGATTCAACATCACCGCTGAGGGCTATTTTCATTTCGGAAGTTGCGATCATGCTGTCACCTGATATGACATTGGCTTTTACAAGGGTCATCCCGAACACCTCTTCAATCACTTCAATGGATGTGGTGATCTTTTCGCCTATGGATGGCAGACGATGTAAGGTAAGGTTACGCAATGCACCGATGAAACCGAACTGAATCCTTTTTTGCAGGATATATTTATTGACATATCCGATGCGTGCCGCGCATGTCTGCGCGATATTCTCAATTATGCCCGAGGCTGTGAAGAATCCGTTTTCAACAAAGATATTATCCTCCCTGATGACAGTTTGCGTTGTGGTTACCCTTTCATCAAAATGAGTAAGCATGCCAACCATTACAAACGGTTCCTGTTGAGGCAGCAATTCGTGTATGTCAATTTTCTCAAGTTCCATTAATTCCGCAAAATTACACTTTTTCCTTCTATCTACAGCACATTTTCTGCCCAGAAATCGAAATAATTATACCATTGGGCGGGATGCTTCCTTACTGTCTTTTCCAACATGTCGGCATATTGGTGTGCCAAGTCAAGTGCTTTTTCTCTGGTACTGTTACCTTTAGGACTGTCAAGGCGGCGCACTGTAACCATATATTTCTTCGCTCCTGTCTTCATGACCGCCACGAATAGCATCTCGGCATCTTTTGCCGCTCCAAGCTGGAAAGGTCCCATAGGAAATCTGGCGGTGTGTCCGAGAAAATCGAGGGCGAAATATTTCTGGGAGCCGAATATCCTGTCAGCGGGCATGCTCAGTATCTCACCATCGCTAATTGCCTGGTTGATAACGAAAAGATGCGACATGTCGGCTTTCATCGGAATCATGCGGATGTTGTTCTCTTCAAACATCTTGTTCCGGTTGTCCATGACGCTCTCTTTCTCTCCTCCGAACACTATTGCGTTGAATCGCTTCTCTTTTGCTTTCAGAGAATATCCGGCAAGCTCATAGTTGCCGATATGGGAACTGAGCTGAATGAATCCATCCGGTTGTCGGCACAGACGCACGAATTCTTCATAACCATCAACTGTAAGGTTGAATCGTTTGCCCGCATACATGGCAAATCGGTCGATGACAACCTGAGAGAATGCACAATGGTTCTTATATGCCATCCATGCTGCCTTCAGACGCCCGTATGCCATCCCTTTACGATAGAACCGGTATATAGCTTTGGTAGCTTTTGAGTTGACGATCATTGTAGGAGGGAGCACGAAGATGAACGTGAAGATATACAGCAGCCTGACATCGATTATCCGCAATGACTGGATTAACCACCGGTGCATCCATCCGCTGCCATATGTCGTGCCAGCCCATTTGTCATGGTTCAATTCATTCTTCTTGTTGTTTCCCTCCATTCGGATCAGGTCGGTTTATGCGTTTACCTTGCTTTCTATATAATTGTAGAAATCATTGAGTGTGACAACACCTGCCATCTCTTCCGGCTTGATTTTAAAACCGAAATTTTTCTCTACAATAACCACGATATCTACGAAGTCAAGGCTGTCGATTCCTACATCCTCTTTCAGCTTGGCTTCGGGAAAGATTTTCTCCTCGTCAACTTCAAGATCCTCTATGAGGAAATCACGAACTTTGCTTTCTATTTCTTTTCTATCCATTATATTTAAGTATATATGTTTATTATTTTAGTGTGCACGTAATTATGCTATGTCCTTGTCCGAGACCATCGTGAATTTTCTCCACTTTGAGTCCTGCCTCTTCTATCAAACGTATCATATCCTCGGAATGATACATTTTGCTGTTGCCATTTGCTATGGCTGTAAAGTAAAGACTTGTTAGGGTGAGACATAATGCGGCAGTCTCAAATCTCTGCCTGTCCCACAGAGTTTCCATTATATATAGCCTTGAGTCTTCATCCATCACTTTTGCGGCGCGTCGGAGGATGCTGACTATCTGATTTTCGCTGAAGCAGTCGAGAAACTGGCTCATCCAGATGGCGTCAAATCTTCGCCCTTCCGGCATGTTGCTATTTTCGTCAAGTAGATTTATTCCGAGTCCGTCGATACGCTCCTCACCCTCTTTGCCGGCTATGTTTGATTTCATCATCCCGATCTGCTGCGGGAGGTCAAGGATAGTCACTTTCACATCTTTGTCATGCGCCACGCATCTCAGTGCCCATCGTCCGGTATTACCCCCAACGTCAAGCAGTGTGCCGGGGCGGTTGGAGAAGACAATCTCTAGAGCCTGGTCGAAAGAATGGTCGGAATAGAAATGGTCGAAATCAAACCAGCTTTTCTGTATATGTGCCGGTAAGGATGATAACCCTTCATACACAGTCGGCCAATCTCCTAATGTCTTCAATCCGGATGGCTTCCCCTCTTTCAAGGCATTTTCAAGATCAAACCATCCGAGATAATTCACATCATGATTGAAGTTAATGTTCACCCGTGTTGCCGGGTCGTTGATGAGGAACCATCCGGTCTTTGAAATCCGGAACCTGTCGGTTTCCGGATCCACGAGGACTATGCCTATGCTTAATGATGCCTCCAGCAGGCACTTGGCTGCGTATGTAGAGAGGTTGGCTTTTTCTGCCACCTCGTTTATTGTCAAACCGTTTTCGCTGTCGCGAAGCAAATCCATTATGCCTGTCGACAGCATTATGCGTGCCGTCTGAAAAACGGCGGGTCCAAAAGCGATAAACTCCGCGAGGCGTTGTGCCTCGCGGGCGTTCATCGTTTCTTTGGTATATTTCTCCCTTAATTCAGGAAACAGATTCATAGTTTATTTCGCTTTGCTAACAAGTTTTGCAAGATCTTTCGCAAGATCCTGATATGCCAGTATGCGGCGCGCCTCGTTTCCATATGCTGCGCTACCGGAACAATCGAATGATATGGAGGCTACCAGAGATTTGTCAGAAAGCTTGATCACATCTGCCGTACCTTCTATATGGGCACCACGTGCGAATCCTCCGAATGCAATGGCTGCACCCAAAGAGCCGTAGTGGAATTTATCTACATGTATCACCAACTCATATTGTGCAGCATCCTCATCATCTGTGATAAGTGCGTATTTCTTATCTTTCTTGTTGAAAAGGACATCAAATGCGGATTCTCCGGCTGCCACTTCGGCTGAATAGTCTCTTTGCCAGTCTGCTCCCTTTTCCTTAAGGAATTCGTCTACTGATTTATCTTCGATTGTCATCTTTGAATAATCCCAGGTCACAAGAACACGGGCATCAGGATTTTTGAGCTCTTTCATGCTTCCGCTCTTCACCTCGGCATCAGCCCATGCAGACAAAGAAATCAGGGTCGCTGCAAGCAGCATCATAAATTTTTTCATAATTGTTGTTTTTAATTGATGTTATTGAATTGAGCACATTGATATAATAACTATTGAGATCCGATTATTTGGAATGATACACCAAGTCACACAGATATTCCGCAAGATCGCTGAAACACTGTTTCAACCCCGGATATCCCATTACTGCAGCTCCCATTATCGTTCCATTCATTTTCAGAATCTCTACTACGGCAAATGGCTCGGTTTC
>CAJTPK010000030.1 GCA_910578075.1 uncultured Muribaculaceae bacterium
ATAAACTCATAAGCCTGTCGTTCCGCCTGCGTTCAGCGCCACAAATCAGGACTTCAGTCCTGATTTGTCCGCTCTGTTTCTTCAGTACACTTTGCCTAAATAACATAGTTCCGCGTGAGTTCCGCGTTTATAAAGTGAAGCGAGGTTCAGCGTTCTAATTATTAAGGTTTCAAAATTTACCGGACAACAGTAATCTTTAACTGTGAATGTATGAATCTTTGAAGCCGAGGAAATACAGGACGCCATCGATACCGATAGTGGAGATGCTTTGCTGGGCTTCTGCCTTGACCTTGGGCTTGGCATGGAAAGCAATGCCGAGACCTGCCTCTGCAAGCATCGGAAGGTCGTTGGCTCCATCGCCTACAGCTATCGTCTGCGCTATATTGATATTCTCAACTTGCGCAAGAAGCCGCAACAACTCTTTTTTACGCTGACCGTCCACTATATCGCCTACATAATTTCCTGTAAGCTTGCCGTCTTCTCCAACTTCAAGTTCATTGGCATATACATAGTCAAAACCGAAACGCTGTTTGAGATAATTGCCAAAATAGGTAAACCCACCCGATAAAATCGCGGTCTTATATCCGGAACGCTTCAGCACCTCCATAAGTCGCTCCACACCCTCTGTGATCGGAAGGTTTTCAGCAATATCCTTCATCACCGAAACATCAAGACCTTTAAGCAAAGCCACACGGCGGGTGAAACTCTCCTTGAAATCAATCTCTCCACGCATTGCCGATTCTGTGATGCGTCTTACCTCCTCACCGACACCGGCACGGTCCGCGAGCTCATCGATAACCTCCGTGCGGATAAGCGTGGAATCCATATCGAAGCAAATGAGTCGGCGGCTACGGCGATACATAGTATCCTCCTGCATCGATATATCGAAATTCAGCTCCGATGCGAGATGCATGAAATCACTCTGCATCTGTTCTTTATCATTTATATTGCCACGCACCGAAAATTCGATGCAACCTTTTGCCGCCGGCTGCTCCTCCTCGTTAAGCGGCATGCGTCCGGTAAGACGTGTGATAGTCTCTATATTAAGCCCCTGGTCGGAAATGATACGTGAGACCGCAGTGATCTGTCTGGCTGTGATCTTCCTACCCAGGATTGTCACTATGTATCGGTTCTTACCTTGACGGGCAACCCACTGATTATACTCCTCCTCCTTTACTATCTTGAACTGCACCTGGACATTCAGGTCATTGGTCTTGAACAGAAGTTCCTTAAGAATCTCTCCACTTCGGTGACTATCCGTTTTGAAAAGCATTCCGAGAGCAAGAGTATGGTGGATATCAGCCTGACCGATATCAAGGATGTCGGCATCGTAACGCGCAAGAATCTCTGTGAGTTCGGCGGTGATACCAGTTTTATCCGGTCCTGAAATATTTATAAGTATAAGTTCTCTGTTGTTAGACATAATTAATAGTTTATTATTTTGTTTTGACTCCTTTTGATTCAAGGTTACGCACCTGAATAGAGGAATCTTTATAATCATGGGCAGCTGCCTGCCTGAAATATTTTAGTGCCCGTGGCAGATCAGCCGCCACTCCTATTCCATCACGAAGCATCGACGCATACTGATATGCGCCTTCATCCTCTCCGCGCTCTGCTGCGCGCCAATAGTTCTCCGCAGCGATGCGGTTATCCTGAAGCACCCCTTGACCTTCGGCAAACTGACGCGCGATGTTGATCATAGCTTTCGGGTGACCGTTGGATGCCGCTTTCCTGAACCAATATGCCGCTTCCTTATAATTACGCGCAGTTCCTATCCCGTCGCGATATAATGTTCCGATGTCATACTGGGCTTCAGTATTGCCGGCAGCGGCGGATTTGCCATACCATTCCCATGCCTTGCGGAGATCTTTCTCAACTCCGGAACCGGTCTGGTAACATACAGCGACTCTGCGCATCCCCTCGCTGTCGCCGGATTCCGCCTCAGTTAGATAAAAGCTAAAATCCGAACCACGGACAACGGTTGATAACGTTTCTGCCCGCAGACTTGACAACTCAGCGCAAGATATGATACAACCTACGATAATAAATACTTTCAATAGTCTCATATCTCATAAACAAAAAACTGCGGTTTCCATTGTTTGAAACCGCAGTTTTTAGGCTTTTTTATATCATTTTCAGATCATCCTTCAACTGCATATCATCCTTCAGCATCAAGGATAGAGATCTTCTCTTCAATCTGCGCCATATCCTCTTTAAGACGCTTGATCTTATTCTCCATCTCTTTCAGCATTGAGTTGCCGGCTGAGCTCTTCACATTAAAAAAGCCCATGTTATTCTCGATGGTCTTGAGTTCAGCCTTACGGGCCTCATATGCACGAACAAGTTTATCACGTTCGCGGTCAAGTTTGTGGCCGCCACCCTTCAGTTCACTTACACGCTCACGGAAGTTGGAAATGCGGGCTGTGTTCTCACGAGCCTGATATGCGCCATACAGAGCATCGCAAACCTCACGATATTCAGAATATACCTTATCCTTGAGCTTGAATGGAACGAAACCGATCTTCTGCCATTCAGCTTGAAGTTCTTTCACTTTTCCGATCACCTCACGACGGTCGCCATCAAGAGGCAACTCCTTAAGCTGCGCTATAACTGCCTTTTTGGCTTCGAGATTAGAATTCTCCTCGTCTCTTTTCGCCGAATTGAGTTTCTTACGCTCATCGAAGAAATAGTTGCATGCCGTCTGGAAGCGCTGCCAGATTGCATCGCTCTGCTTGCGGGGCACACTTCCGATCTTCTTCCATTCAGCCTGGAGCTTGACGATCTCATTCGTTGCCTTACGTATATCATCGGTGCCTTTCAATGCCTCAGCGCGTTCACAAAGCGCTGTCTTCTTTTCAAGATTAGCACTGAATTCATCTTTTGTTTTCTGGAAATATGCAGTCTTTGCACCAAAGAAATCATCGCATGCCTTACGGAATCGCGTGTAGAGAGCTGTGTTGGCTTTCTTTGAAGCGAAACCATATTCTTTCCATTTCTTCTGGAGTTCGATAACCTTGTCTGTTGCGGAAGCCCAGGCGTTGAATGATGTCAGAGTGTTGAGATCGATAGCCTCAATCTCATCGCAAAGCTTTGTTTTAGCCTCTTCGTTTGCCTGCTCTGCAAGTTTACGCTGCTCGAAATATTCCTGATGACGCTTGTTGATGACTGTGGAAGCTTCCTTGAATTCCTCCCATAGACTTTCGCGCAGCTCCTTTGCAACCGGACCGATGTTTCTCCATTCATCATGAAGAGCCTGTAGAGAGCGGAACGCAGCTACCGGATCACTCTGTTCCTCAAGCTTGCGGGCCTCTTCAACGAGAGCCTTTTTCGCCTCAAGATTTTTCTTGAAATCAAGATCGCGGAGCTCCTTATTCATCTTAAGATGATCATAGAACTGCTCCACTACAGTCTGGAAACTTTTCCAAATCTCGGTCTCCGCTGTAGCCGGAATCTCCTTGATAGCCTTGAAATCCTGCTGCAACTGCTGGAATTCGGGGAATTTTACATTTACATTGTCAATATCCTCCGCAATGGAACGGATCTGGTCAAGAATAGCCTGCTTCTTTGCGAGGTTTTCCTGACGCCTTGCCTCCTCAGCGGCAAGATATTCAGCACGCTTCTCCTTGAATTCAGTATACATTTTCTTAAAATCAGCCTCATCCGGATCCGGAACAGAAGAGAACTCCTTAGGATCGTTGCCGGCCTCTACAAATGCATTGACCTCTTCCATGGTCTCACGGCTGCGGATATTGAAGAACGCCTGCTTGATGGCTGTCACTTCCTTGTGGGCATCCATGCGGTTTTCCGCCAATATCGAGCGCATGGCATTATTCAGCTCTGCCTTGCTCATGTTATGATAATTCACCTGCGTCTCTTCAGCCTCGGCATTCTCGATGCTATCGGTCGCTTCAGAGAGATCTTCAGCAGGAGATGTTTCTACTGCACACGTTTCGGAGGGAGTGGGGTTCAGCGGCTCCTCAGCGGGAACCGTCTTTTCAAGCTCGTTCATATCAATAATGTTATTGTCTTTGCATTTCGCACAGCCATTTTCATGACAGTTTTCCAACAATTTACATTGCCGGAAGTGCGGACTTTTAAAAATCAACGCCAAATATAGGGATTAAATTTAAATTGACAAAATAATCCCGCATATTTGACGCAATTTTTTATGTGTATGTAGTTGTTTACTTTATTTTTCGACTTTCATCGAGATGATGCGGATATCCTCTTTCGGACGATCACCACGACCTGTGGCTGCATTCTGAATCTTCTCAACCGTATCCATACCGCTGATAACCTCGCCGAATACAGTATATGTGCCGTCAAGGTGAGGTGTGCCTCCTATTGTCTTGTAATCATTACGCATATTTTCCGGCATCGGTTGATCGGGCACAGCCGTTTCTGTCTCCTTTATCAGCTCCATGCGGTATGCCTCTATGGCCTCTTTATTGCCGGCATCCATAAGTTCCCGGATTTTAGCATCATTCTTCTTGCAAAGCTCCCTGAAATATGCCTGACGTTTCTCCATTGTCTGGCGATATGCCATGCCGTCAATCTGATGGTCGTCATATTTCTTTCCTGTCACGATATAGAACTGCGATCCGCTGCTTTTACGCTCAGGGTTGAAATCATCGCCTGTGCGTGCGGCTGCCAAAGCTCCATATTTATGATAATGCGTCGGATAAAGTATCTCCGCATCTATCTGATAACCGGGGCCTCCGCTGCCAAGCATCTTTGTCGAATCCGCATCAACAGAATCCGGGTCACCGGTCTGAACCATGAAATCCTTTATCACGCGATGAAACAAGACTCCGTTGTAATAACCATCCTTTACAAGTTTCAGGAAATTGTCGCGATGTTTCGGAGTGTCATCGTAAAGCTTGATCTTAATATCTCCGGCGGATGTCTTCACATCCACCACCGGACCCGCCGGAAGCGTGTCTGCGGCGTGTGTAACAGCTGTTGCCATAGCCATAAACATCATTAATGTGTAAATAATCTTTCTCATGACTGTATAACAATCTTTCCCCGCTAATTATCTTGACGGAGGCAAAAAGTTATGAAATATCAGAGAGCACCCTCTGAATATATACGTTTGTATATACGACGGAAATTGTCGTCACTTGCCTTGAGTTCCTCCGCCCTGTCAGCATAGTCCACACCCCATAGAGCTTCAAGAAGAGACCCTATATAGCGGCGGTCGCGGTCTTTCTCAATAGCGCCTTCAACAAGCGGAGCAATCCATTGGTCGAAACGCTCACGGTCTACAGCGGCAAGATAGCGGGCTGTGCTGCATAGGAATTGACCGGTTGTGTCGGCATGCCGCAATTTCATCACCATATCTCCCATCTGGAGAGTATCTGACTCTGCGTTATCAACGATATATTCGTAAATTTGCATCCCTTCGTCTGCGGGAATCATCGTATTTTCTTCTGGATTCATATGATTTCTTCCTGTATTACATCGCAAAATTACAAATAATTTTTGTAAATTTGCTTTTCAAGTAATATTTTGAACCGTAGCACAAGATATAAACAATATTATTGCTGTTCGGCAAATATACATAACCATCATAAATATGGGAGTTTAGGCCTTGACAAACCCCATTACATGGTCAGACATCACGCAGAGCCGCATAAATCCTTTGCGCCTCTGCGCCTCTGCGTGATTAAATTTTTATCGGACAGCAATAAAACAATATCTATAATATACGAAATGAGTGATTTTATCATAGTTATCGGACGCCAATATGGTGCCGGAGGCAGAAAACTCGGCAAACTCTTAGCTGAAAAGTTGGGTGTGCCTTATTACGATAAGGAACTTCTGTCGGAAGCGGCGGAAGCTCTCGGGATGTCGAAAGATCTATTCATAAAGGCTGATGAGAAGAAACCATCTCTGATCAGATCATTCATGTCATTCAATTACGGAGCGACATCAGCGTCTTTTGATTCATACACGATGTCGGACGACAACCTTTACCGCGCACAAAGTAATGTGATAAAATCCATCTGCGACAAGGGGTCATGCGTCATTGTCGGACGCACCGCGGATTATGTGATGCGCGAGCATCCCGGACTAATCAGCATATTCATCCACGCTCCGGAAGAGCATCGTGCGCGGAACATATTGTCGCGTGGCGAGGCTGCTTCAATTGATGAAGCCTTATGCAAGGCAAGAAAGTTCGACCGCTCACGAGAGAGCTATTATAATTATTTCACAACAAAGAAATGGGGACACGCTGACAGTTACGATCTTACATTTAATTCTTCAAAGATCGATACAGAAAAAATGGTTGAATTGATAGCATCCAGTCTCTGACAAAACTGCCGGATGCATACACATTGAATTCTTGATCATGAAAAAAATAACCAAAGCATTATATTTCGTATACCAATGGCTTATTGCAGGACCAATATTCGTTGTCGTGACTTTTCTAACGGCAATAGTCACGGCAATTGGTTCTCTGACCGGCAATAAGGATTTCTGGGGATATTACCCTCCTCACTATTGGGCTCGTTTCACTTGCATACTGTTTCTGATGAGGGTAAAGGTTTATGGAAGAGAGAACATCGACAAAAAAACATCATACGTATTTGTAGCCAATCATCAGGGAGCCTATGACATATGGTCGATATACGGATATCTTAACCATAATTTCAAATGGCTCATGAAGAAGGAACTGGAAAAGATAGCGATGGTGGGATGGGCATGCAAATGCGCCGGACAGGTATTTGTGGATGATTCCACAATCGGTGGGATCAAGGAGACTATAGCAGAAGCGGAACAAACTCTACGTCACGGTATGTCGCTGGTTATTTTCCCGGAGGGAAGCCGGAGCTGGGATGGGAAGATGATTCCTTTCAAACGCGGGGCATTTATGCTTGCCGGCGAGTTCAAGCTCCCGGTTGTGCCCGTAACTGTAGACGGAAGCTTCCAGGCAATGCCACGCTCCACTTACAATATGACTCCAACCACAATACGCATAACCATACACAAACCTATATATCCCGGAGAACGCGGGTTCAACACAAAGCTTCTTATGGCGCAATGTCGTGAGGCGATATCCTCCGCATTGCCTCCGGAGGAGCGAGACTGATTTTTACAGTCCGTTTCATAAAAAACATACGCCATGACCGACACAAGACAACCTATAGTATTGAGTATCGCCGGTTCCGACAACACTGGTGGAGCAGGAATACAGGCAGACATAAAGACATGTTGCGCATACAAGGTATATGCCGCCACGGTGATTACCGGTGTGACTGCCCAGAATTCGCACAAAGTATTCGGTGTGGAACCTGTTTCTCTATCCATGATATCGCAACAGATCGATTCCATATTCGAGGTGATGCGTCCGGATGCTGTGAAAACCGGAATGCTACCTTCCCCGGAGATTATCAGGCTTGTGGCGGAAAAACTACGCCAATATGATGTACGCAATATAGTAGTTGATCCCGTTATGGTGGCTACTAACGGTGGTGAACTGGTGAAAACCGGCAATCAGACGATCGAAGCTTTTGTTGACCATCTTCTCCCGATTGCCGACATCGTAACTCCTAATATTTCCGAAGCTTCTGAGTTCTTTGGAGAAAATGTCAGGAATATGGATGCAGAAGCAGTGTGCCGCAGACTAAAGGAAATTACAGGAGCAAAGTCTGTGTTGCTTAAAGGAGGGCATTCCTCAGCCGACGCTGCATCCGACTATCTGTTCGACGGAACATCCCTCACAGAGTTCTCATCACAAAGGATAGTCACCGACAATACCCATGGCACCGGATGCACCCTATCGTCTGCGATTGCATGCTCTCTTGCGATGGGGAAAGACATCAAAGAAGCTGTAGCGGAAGCAAAGGAATTCATATCCAAGGCTATCTGCTCAGCCAGCAATTTAAAAATAATGGAAGGACCGGGACCACTCGATTTCTTCGTAAATATAGAATGATGAGAATTTATTTTAACAACCGCCCCATTGATTTGGCGGACGAGAATATAACCGTAGCTGAACTTCTCAGACAGCAGAACGTGAAAAGCGGAGGCACAGCAGTCGCGGTCAACAATAAGATCGTGACGCACGACATATGGGAAATCAAGCAGATTTGCGATGGAGATTCAGTAATGGTCATCTCCGCTGCATTCGGAGGGTAGACAATATGGATGGCGACGCTAAATTCATATCAATAGCTATCACCAGGCCGGACAATGTAGAGAATGAAGCATCTAAAATCGCACGTCTTCTCGAAAACGGCATAGATTTCGTTCATATCCGCAAACCGGAAGCGACACTTCGCGAAGTAAAGAACCTGATTGAGGATATACCATACAAGCTGAGATGCCGTTTGAAACTGCACGGTCATTTCGAACTCCTTAACGAGTTCAATCTCGGAGGCGCACATATAAACTCACGTTGCCCGGTGGCTCCCGCTTCAGCCGCCAATGTCTCCAGATCTTGTCATTCCCTTGAGGAAGTGAATAGCTGCCTGAATTCAGGCATGCAATATGTGACTCTCTCTCCAATATACGACTCTATTTCCAAAGAGGGTTACCTCTCGGCTTTTAAACCGGATGATCTGAGAGGAAAAATTGATGGTAAAAACGTTATAGCCTTAGGAGGTGTCACTCCGGATAAGTTTCCGGAACTCCGTAATCTTGGTTTCGCAGGCGCAGCAATGCTCGGATGCGTATGGAGCGATACCGACACATTTCTAAGGAATCTAAAAAATATATGATATGTTACAATATATAACATCCACATCATCTCCGGTTTCCGTAGTGGAACAGGTGCGACAGGTCCTCGAAGGAGGATGTCGCTGGATTCAGGTGCGTATGAAGGACGCATCCGATGAGGAGATAACAAAAGCGATGGAAGAAATCAAACCGATGTGTCTTGATAAAGAGGCTTTTCTCATTCTCAACGATCGCGTAGAACTTGCGAAAACTCTTGATGTTGGCGGTGTGCACATCGGCAAGATGGATATGCTCCCCTCTCAGGCAAGGATGATACTGGGGCCCGCGGCTGTGATTGGTGTGACCGCAAATACCATAGACGATGTTTTAGCGGTACAGGCCCTTGACATAGATTATATAGGAATCGGTCCTTACAGATACACAGAAACCAAAAAGAATCTCGCTCCGGTTCTTGGACTCGAGGGCATAGAAGCCATATGCAAGGAGATGGAGAAACGGGAAATAAACATTCCACGCGTAGCAGTCGGCGGAATACGTCTCGAAGATGTGGAACCTTTGATGAAAACCGGAATCAATGGAATAGCTGTTAGCGGAGCCATCGCATTCGCAGATGACATAAAAGCCACTACTGAAGAATTCCTGAAACTCCTCAGCCCATTCGAACACAAGTAGAACCTAAGAAATATAATAAATGCAGGATATATTAAAAATCGAAGATCGGGAATTTACATCCCGTCTCTTCGTGGGAACCGGCAAGTTCTCATCACCTGATGTGATGCTTGAAGCTATAAAAGCTTCCGAATCCCAGATGATAACCGTTGCCATGAAACGTGTCAACATGATGAACGAGGCTACAGATGACATGCTCACGCATATCAACCGCGAACATGTTCAGCTTCTGCCAAACACATCCGGTGTCCGCAATGCTCAGGAAGCGGTTTTGGCAGCCAAGATGAGCCGTGAGATATTCGGCACATCATTCATCAAACTCGAAATTCATCCGGATCCAAAATATCTTATGCCGGATCCAATCGAAACCTTAAGAGCCACTGAAGAACTTGCAAAGGATGGATTTATCGTCCTTCCATATATCCAGGCAGACCCTGTTCTGTGCAAGCTTCTTGAGGAAGCCGGATCAGCTGCCGTGATGCCACTCGCCGCCCCTATCGGCACAAACAAAGGACTTGTAACACGCGATCTGCTTGAGATCATCATAGAGCAAAGCCGCGTGCCAGTGGTAGTAGACGCCGGACTCGGCGCTCCATCACACGCTGCCGAAGCTATGGAGATGGGAGCTGATGCCGTGCTCGTCAACACCGCGATCGCAGTAGCAGGAGATCCCGTGCTTATGGCCAAAGCTTTCAAGGATGCCGTCCGCGCCGGTCGCGATGCCTTCAACGCCGGTCTTGGAGCAGTGTCATCGCATGCTCAGGCGACAAGTCCTCTTACCTCATTCCTTGATTAATAGGTAAACTCATTAAAAGCGGACACTTAGAATCCGTTTCACAACAATAACAACTTCAATAGCATGAAAATAGAAAATATTGATGTTTCATCATATCCGAATTCTGAAAAGATTTATGTAGAGGGTAAGATGCCCGGCGTGCGCGTAGGTATGCGGAAGATACACCAGTATCCCACAGTAAAGATCGAAGATGGCAAACGTGTGGAGTATCCCAATGAGGATGTCACAGTTTACGACACTTCCGGTCCTTATACCGACCCCAAAGTGGAAATAGACATAAACAAGGGACTTCCCAGAATGCGTGAGCAATGGGTGGAGATGCGCGAAGACACGGAGATTCTTCCTGACATAACAAGCGACTATGGACGCATGCGCCGTGCTGACAAGTCGCTCGATTCCCTGCGTTTCCCTGTGGAACATAAACCTCGGAAAGCCAAAGACGGTGCACGTGTCACCCAGATGCATTACGCCCGTAAAGGTATTGTTACCCCGGAAATGGAATATGTGGCAATACGCGAGAATCTTGATAATGAGGCTCGCGGAATCAAATCGCATATCACGCCCGAATTCGTACGCGATGAAGTTGCCGCAGGACGCGCGATAATAGCAGCGAATATCAACCATCCCGAGGCAGAACCAATGGTGATCGGATCCGCATTCAGCGTGAAACTTAACACTAACATAGGCAACTCGGCATTGTCTTCAGGCATAGAGGAAGAGATCGCAAAGGCTGTATGGAGCTGCTACTGGGGTGGCGACACGCTTATGGATCTCTCTACCGGTGACAACATTCATGAAACCCGCGAATGGATAATCCGTAACTGCCCTGTGCCCATGGGAACCGTGCCTATCTATCAGGCTTTGGAAAAGGTAAACGGTGATGTTAAGAAACTTACATGGGAGATATATCGCGACACTCTTATTGAACAGTGCGAGCAAGGTGTGGATTATTTCACCATACATGCCGGTGTGCTTCGCGAGCATGCGCAACTCGTTCAGGAAAGGCTCACGGGCTGTGTGTCTCGTGGTGGTTCGATCATGACTCAATGGTGTGTGCTCCATGATTCAGAAAGCTTCCTCTATACTCATTTCGATGAGATTTGCGAAATTCTCAACAAATATGATGTTGCCGTTTCACTTGGTGACGGCATGCGTCCCGGCTCCACACATGATGCCAACGACCGCGCCCAGTTCCTTGAACTGGACGTGCTCGGAGAATTGACAAAAAGAGCATGGGAACATGATGTCCAAGTGCTTGTGGAAGGTCCGGGACATGTTCCTATGCATAAGATCAAGGAAAATATGGAGAAACAGAAGGATGTATGCGCGGAAGCTCCTTTTTATACATTGGGCCCGTTGACAACAGACATCGCCCCTGCATATGACCATATTACTTCTGCTATCGGAGCTGCTATCATATCCAACCTCGGCACTGCCATGATATGCTATGTGACACCTAAAGAACATCTGTCGTTGCCTACCCTTGAGGATGTGCGCGAAGGTGTGATAACATATAAAATTGCAGCGCATGCGGCAGACCTGGCAAAAGGTTTTCCGGGTGCGAACGTCCGCGACGACGCTCTCAGCAAAGCCCGCTACGATTTCCGTTGGAAAGATCAGTTCAATTTATCGCTCGATCCTGAGAAAGCAAAGAAATTCTATCTTGAATCAAGGAGAAACGCTCCTGACGCTGATGACAGATTCTGCACAATGTGCGGACCCAATTTCTGCGCCATGCGCATCTCTCAGAATATCGAATCGGAATGCAAGAACTAAGGTTTAAAAGTGATCCTACTAAGGATGCCGTGTTTGGACACGGATTCGCAGATGAAATAGGCAATTACGATTGGGATGACACCATCCGTATCGTTGATTCCGCCTCAGAGGCTGACGTGCGTCGTGTGCTTGCAAAGGCACGACGCAATGTCAAGCCCCTTACTCCCGAGGAATTCGCGATCCTGATTTCACCGGCAGCAGATGCGTTCCTTGAGGAAATGGCTCAACTTAGCCGGCATTATACTCTCGAACGCTTTGGCAACACCATCTCGATGTATATACCGATGTATGTCTCCAATGCATGCACTAACAAATGCGTGTATTGTGGATTCAACCATGATAATCCATTCACTCGAACCACTCTGACATTTGACCAGATTGAAGATGAATGCAAGGCAATCAAGGATCTCGGACCATTTGAGAATCTTTTGATTGTATCAGGTGAATATCCATCCTTGTGCGGTGTGGAATATCTTGAGAAAGCGCTTAAACGATGCCGACCGTATTTCCATAATCTCACAATTGAGGTACAGCCAATGAAAGCGGCTGAATACGAAAGGCTCACCCACTCCGGTTTAAACGGAGTGGTCTGCTTTCAGGAGACTTATCACAAAGAGGCATACAAGAAGTATCATCCACAAGGGATGAAGAGCCATTACGCATGGCGTCTGAATGGATTCGACCGTATGGGAGAGGCAGGAGTGCATAAAATCGGAATGGGTGTGCTTCTCGGTCTGGAAGACTGGAGAGCTGATGTAGTGATGATGGCGAGACATCTCAGATATCTTCAGAAGCGTTACTGGCGTTCCCGTTTCTCTGTGAATTTCCCGAGAATGCGGCCATCCGAAAGCGGCTACCAGCCGAAGGTGGTGATCAGCGACAGGGAACTTGCCAGACTTACATTCGCATTCCGCATTTTCGACCATGATATCGACATATCTTTCTCAACACGAGAGGCACCATCCTACCGTGACAATATAATGAGACTCGGAGTGACATCAATGAGCGCGGGAAGCCAGACAGAGCCTGGAGGATATGCCACATCTCCCGAAGCACTCGAGCAATTTGAGGTTAGCGATGACCGCACACCGGCAGATGTTGCACAAGCTATCCGTGACCATGGTTATGAGCCGGTATGGAAAGATTGGGATGCGATATTTGATTGATAATATAGTACTCTAAACCTATAGTCGGTATAATTGTTATAAAGGGAGAGCGGAATCCGCTCTCCCTTTATAACAATTATACTCAATATTAAAATAAAAACTTGAAACTATGAAATTTACACAACCCCGCCTACCCTACGCGCCCGATGCTCTCGCACCGGTGATTTCTGCAACAACCATCGATTTTCACTACGGAAAACATGAGAAAGCATATATCGACACTCTAAACACTCTAATCGAGAATACTCCTTTCAGCGAAATGTCGCTTGAGGAAATAATATGCAAGAGCGACGGGAAGCTTTTCAACAATGCCTCGCAAGCCTGGAATCATATATTCTATTTCTTCCAATTCTCGCCTAACGGGCTCAAAGAGCCATCAGGGAAACTTCGCGAGCAGATAGAGAGCCAATTCGAGAGCGTTGACGCTTTCAAAAAGAAGTTTGAGGAAGCCGGAGCAACCCTGTTCGGTTCCGGTTGGGTATGGCTCTCGGCAGACGACAAAGGCACCCTTTTCATCACACAAGGCGGAAACGCATCAAATCCGATGACTCAGGGGCTTAAGCCGATCTTGACATTCGATGTCTGGGAACACGCATATTATCTCGACTACCAGAACCGTAGAGCAGAATATCTACATTCTCTATGGGATATTGTAGATTGGGATATAGTCGGAATCAGATACGGCGAATAATCATAAATAAAACTGAATAAGCAAGATACGAGAGGCTGCACCGTTTATCGGTGCAGCCTCTCGTTTACATCCGGTGGCAGATCAATGCAAAAGTATTTTGCGGTTATTCACAATATAGATCCCAGGGGATAGGCGGCGGAAGTCGTCGAGCGACGCTTCAAGAAGCACTCTCACACCATCAAGGTCATACACATCGGCACGCGTATCTTCGTCAATCCACACGGCTTCGATGCCGCTAAGACCTGTAACTACGCACTCTGCACTGAGATTACTTCCGTCGGTAGTTTTCACGCGTATCACGCACACGCCATTGCCCATGACAGTCACATAACCGGCATTGTCGACTTTGGCAACATTGGTATTGGAAGATTCCCATACCAGACCGGGAGCCGTAGCATCTTCCGGCAAAACTGTTGCCGTGAGCCGGAATGATTCACCAGGCATTGCCGATTTCTCCGTAATGTCAAGTGTCAGCAATTCCGCAAGTATCGGTTCAACAGTCACGATACAGGTGGCGGATGCATCGCCGCAAGTCGCGGTGATGGTGGCTGTGCCAATGGCGTAGGCCGTGACAATGCCGTTGGAATCCACATCGGCCACGCCGGTGTCTGAGCTCTCCCACATCACGGTCTTATCTGTTGTATCATCAGGGAGCACTGTTGCTGTAAGTGTCCCGGATTGCCCAATACGC
The DNA here is from genome assembly GCA_910578075.1 of uncultured Muribaculaceae bacterium. Taxonomy (GTDB): domain Bacteria; phylum Bacteroidota; class Bacteroidia; order Bacteroidales; family Muribaculaceae; genus Lepagella. The sequence continues at coordinate 14,475 of CAJTPK010000030.1, forward strand.
ATTGTGATCTCGATCTGCGATAAGACTACGGATTCAGCCGCAATAGGTTCAACGTTCACTTCGCAGTATTGATATACATTTCCACAACGAGCCTCGACGTAGGTCGAACAAACACAATGAGCCGTGACAAGTCCATTTTCGTCAACCGAGACCCAATCCGGATTATAACTGCTCCAGGTCACAGTCTTGTCGGTCGCATTTTCGGGATACACCGTAGCCGAAAGCTGGAATGACCCGCAATTACGAATGGTGATGCTCCTATGCGAGAGTTCTATCGATGACGCTTCAAGCGGATATACCGTGATTTCGCACGTTGCGGAAATCTCACCACTTATGGCAGTGATGATTGCCGAACCTACCCCAACAGCTGTCACGAGGCCATTGGCATCTACTGTGAGGATAGATTCGTCGGAACTGGACAATACAACTGTCTTGTCGGTCGCATTGTCAGGGTAAACAGTCGCGGTCAATGCGAAAGTGTCATGGTGCTGCATTGTGTACCCATTGCATGACAACCAAATGTATTCAGCGGGAATCCCCCTTACCGTCACATGGCACGTTGCCGACACTCCGCCAGCAGTAGCCGTGATTTCAGCCGTCCCTACAGAATGTGGAATAATGTTGCCGTAAGAGTCGACACTTGCCACATCCTGATTGGAACTTGTCCAAACCACGGTCTTGTCAGTTGCGTTATCTGGAAGAACAGTAGCCTGCAATGAAGCGGTGGCATCGATCCGGATGGTAAGTTCGGTTTCTGACAGAACTACTGACTCCACTTCGATCGGAACGGTTTCAAGCTGAAAATCGGTTGAAGGAGTGGTATAGTTCTTACCATCCATGCTACTGAGCTTGATATTCTCGATAATGAACTGCTTGCCCGCGAAGCCGGTTCCGGTGAAATCAAGCGAGAACAACGCTCCGGAATCTCCTGTCACAGGCGTGTTCGATATCGAGAATATCACGATGCGGTAGCGTCCTCGATCCACCTCCGCCACCGTTGCCGAATGTCCGGCTGCGCGGTCGCTGAGCCGCAGCGATTCAGTATCAGCCGCAATTCCGTCTGGAACCACTATATCGAGCTGGAGGGCTGTGATGTCGGCGGTATTGTTGAGATTGCCCGTGAGGGTATACCGGTTGCCATCGACCACACCGGAAAATACGAGTTCATTAGGGATATAGCAGTTGCCACAGACAGTCACTGCTTTCATCCGGTTGTCGGGGTCGTTGCTGTACACCAGCCACCTACCCGAGAAGTTACCAAATGTCGGATCCTCGAGCCGTACAGGAATGGAAGCCGACGACCATGCAGCTATTTCAATCGGAAAAATGGCGTCAGGCACCGCACATCCGCCATCTGTCACAATTCTCTCTATAATGAGTGGAACATTGCCGGAATTGTATATCTCATACGTCCTGTCGGCCACACCACCAAGAACAACATCACCTATGTCGAACTGTGATGATGCATTTAGGCACGGAGCCTCTACGGTCAGGTATGCCGCCCCGGTATCCTGATCGGAAGATAGCATGGAACAGACATTCTCCCCGGAAGTATTAGCGAGCTTCACATCCTGCGCCCTGAGCGTAAATGTGTTGCTCCCACAGGCAAGCCGTAACCCGAAGGTCATCACCTCGCCGCTCTCACCGCTCACGAGAGTGTTGGAGAGGCTGAAGAGCACCACGCGAAGCATATGCCGGCTGTCAACTTTGGCGGTAGCGCTCATTCCGGCAGCGCGGACAGCGGGGGCAACGCTTCCTTCAACGTATTCCACACCTTCGGGCAGATACATATTGAATTCCATACCTGCTACGGGTTCCATATTGTCGAGCGACACGCTTATTATCACCTGCGAGTCACTACGCCCCTTGGCATCAGCTATACCGAGTTTATTGACGGAGTATGGATTGGCCGTAACCGCAACCATCGGGCTTGCACCAACAGAGTTTGACACGGCTGTGACACGTCCGTAGGCGCGTTCGGCTCCCTCTTGTGGAGTGTAGACGATCTCAATACCGGTAGATTCACCCGGAGCGAGCACATTCTTGACAGGAACAGCGCTTAGCTCAGAGATAGAGCAGTCCATGCGGTCGATGCGCAGTTCGGCTGTACCCGTGTTGGTAGCCGTCACAGTCTGTGTATGGCGATTGCGGATTGGTATGCGTCCAAAGTCGATGGCAGTACTGCCCAGCGATAGCCGAGGGGCTGCAACGGTGAGGTTCTCCCCCTTGGCAGTAGCCGCCACAGCATTGCCCGCAGCATCACTCAGTTTCACGCGTGGGATCAGAGCGAACTGACCGGGATTCTCCCCGAGGGTGACACGGAAACGCAGCACTTCGCCATCACCTACAGGGATAGCGCTCAGTGAGGTGTTGAATATCACTATCACGTAGTCATTGCCGTTGAGGCTCGCGCTCACGGAATGTGAGGCAAGCCGGTCGCCTGACTTGATGCAGGAGCCGTCTACCGGTGTCATGCCCGATGGCATCGGGATGCGGATTTCCGCCGCAGCCACATCGGCAGCATCGGTGGCGAGACTCACAGAGATCTTCACCTCTTCGCCTGGGGCTCCGACCCCTCCGCCCACGCTCACCACATTGGCTGCGAGTGTGGGGAAGGCCGTCAGCACCACCGACGACAGCAGGAGAATGAATAATCTTCTAACCATTGTGCATACGTTTGCGGTTATTTCTTGATTACCTTGCACGACTGTACAGCCTTACCGTCTACTATCATAGTCAGGAGATAGAAGCCGGAGGCAATGCCTTGCGGACGTAGGGTAACAGTATGGCATCCTTGATCGAGGACGAGGGTCTTGGACCATGCAGCACGTCCGTCAAGCGATGTGAGAGCAAACTCCACATAATGGCTTCCCGCGCTGCCAAGGGTAACAGGCACGTTGAGTTCCTCTTCGAAAGGATTTGGGCTCGGAGCGCGCATCTGTTCCATGGTCACGGCACCTATACCGGATGTCGATTCGTTCAGGGCATACACACGTTTTCCGTCGCAGTCCACAAGTATTATGTCGTCGAGCGTAGCGTCTCCGATGTTCAGCAGAGCAGTGCGGCCGGCGGCAACACTATTGCCACTCAGCGAGAAGGCAACGAACTTATATTCATCGGATGTAATCCACGCGCCGGTGCTTTCCATACCCTTGAGAGCCGGGAGCACAGCGATCTCGGTGCGTCCTGCCTCGCCACGGAGCTGCATCTGCACTCCGGCGAGCTCTACAGGAGAGTCTACATAGACCACTCCGTCAATCACGCAATAGGTGGCGGCGGAGCTTACGGACGCTGCCGACGACTGCGGACGCAGGATGATGTTGACCGTTCCAACCACATCGAGAATGTCAACCTCGGCATCGTCGTTGATATCTGCTGCCTCAAACATGAACGGCTTGGGATTGCGGCCTACCATGTAGTTGACCTCGGTCACTACATCTGCCACATCTACCGCGCCTGAAGCATCGGCATCGCCCTTGCCAGCGGCACGTGGAGTAGCCGAAACCACGCGTGAGGGGGAGTTCTCCGAGAGCGATGTGCGGATCACCTTGTAGTAGTAATTGTAGGTGGTGCCGGGGGTTATGTCGTAGTCGGTAAATGCCTCTGTGGTGAGCACATCCTCATTGATGCGTATCGTGTCGCCAGGCTCAAAGTTTTCATTGAGGGTATAGCGGTAGAGGTTATAGCCGAGCATGTCGTCGAAGTATTCTTCGGGGCTATCCCAAGAAAGATTGACTTGACCGATACCGGCTTCGGCAACGAATCCCGCGCTCATGGAGCCAGCGCTCTGCACGTTCACATGGAAGCGGAAATCTTCAATAGGCACTGGAAAGTACTCAATATCCTCAGCCTCGGCAACGTAGAGGCGGTTGAGACCGTCGAAAGTGTCGCTGCCTTTGATGTCAAGATATGCGGTATAGATGTCGATGGTGTCACCGTTCTCATAAACCTCCTCGCGCCACGAACCGCTGTCGGCAATTGCTATCTGGGTGTAAGGCGGACGCACACCCATAGCCACCATAGGCGTTTTAGCGCGGTTCATGCGCTTGCTAAAGTACACCTCGAACTTATGGCGACCCACGCCGAGATCGGGAAGCATCTCGAACTCATCCTGTGCATCGTAACCATCGACCACAACTTTCCACACACATCCCGGTGCCTCAGCATCAGGACGGGTAAGCATATTGGAGAGGTCAAGTTCAACAGCTGTTTGTCCACCCATAGTCATGTTATACGGATTTTTAATATCCCAAACCCATTCGCGTAGAATATCTTTACGTGCGGAACCTAAATAGGACGGCTTCTCCATGGTGTGCAAATAAGCATATGGACTATATGCTCGAGCTGATTTGTAGTATCGCTTATCATATTGATCGTAATAATTACCGAAGAAGTTGCCACCTTCGACATAATTCTCATTAAATAAAAAGAAAGAAGTATAGCTATCATTATTTCGAGTAACAGTGGAGTGAGAAACACACCCTGGCTCAGAATACGGATATGATTTAATATGATTATTTATTATGCTTGAGTTATTGAAATAGCCAGCCTCCAAATTAAGGGTGTTATAGGACATTAAGGTTTTTTGCGCGGTAAAATTCCTTTCCGTACGAAAATCCATTCCGGTTATTTCACAATATTTTAAAATAGAGTTGTTTTGCACATTAATAACGTGGTTTTGACCGAGATCCAAGTCTGCTTTAGTGAAAACAATTCTCTTGTCAGGTGTTCCTACAGCTATGATTCGTCCGGCGTTGTAGTAATCCCATATTCCATCGATTTCAGTCCTTTCTCCAAGTCCCACTGAAATTCCCGTATTGTCCTTGAATTTAAGCACGGCACCCGGCATAAGGGTCAAGGTTACACCTTCGGGGATACCGAGCATTGAGGTCACTATATAGTGTTTATCGGGGTAGAGTGTCATATCATGTGCGATAATACCGCTGAGCTCTATTCCGTTTTCAACCGTTAGGACAACCGGTTGTTCAAACGGTTCGGTTATATTATCGCATGTGCCTTTGATCACAAGGCTGATCTTGCGGCCGTCCACGCAATTGTCATTGATTTTTATGCGTAGCGGATTCTTGCTTTCGTCCAGAGAGTAGCTGCTGAGTTCAGAACCGAACTCCACGGTAGGAGTTATGAGTTCCACAATCTCCGGATCTTCGTTCTCGGCAAGTTCGATGCTGAGGGTCACGTTGCGTGCCTGTCCCCAGAAGTTTCGTACGGTGGGATAGATATCGAACGTCTCGCCGGCATCAGCGCGCAGGTCTCCATCGCCGTCGGCGGTGTCGTCAATGCGGTAGGTTGTCATAGCTAAAGTTGGGGTGCGGTCGGCATCACTCACTTTATAAAGAGCCTCAATATCAAGCACACCTAAGATAAGACCCCCCTGGAGGGTATGGACCATATCGCCGAAGAGCAGCTCTTTTGAGGGGATATCCTTACACTGGTACAGCCGCGAAATAGCACCTGCCACCAAGGGTGTGGCCATCGAAGTGCCGTTAAGAGCCCTGTAGCCACCGCCGGGATAAGTGCTGACAATATTTGTGCCGGGAGCCATTACCTCGTAGGAGTACAACTGTTCGTTATTGTATGGGCCGCATGCCAAGGGGCCATCGCAGTCCCAGTTGGAGAAGCCTGCACGGTAATTATCGGGATCCGATGCCATTACACCGATAACGAAGTTATAAGCGCCCGGAAAGACAGGAGGACATGGCGAAACGTGACACATATTCAAATCACTGTCTTCATTACCAGCTGCCGCAACAAGCACCGCATTTTGATATGCCTTGGCAAGGGCATCGTATTCTGCCAACGAGTGGCTTGTACTACCGAACGACATAGAAAGAACATCAGCACCGTTGGCGCGGGCATAGTCAATACCTTTTATTATGGTGCCTACGTCTCCTGTACCATCGCTCTGCATAACGGTTATAGGCATGATAAGCGCATTGGGATTGGCACCGGCAATGCCAATTCCGTTGCCGCCGATAGCCGCTGCGATTCCGGCGCAATGGGTGCCGTGGCCGTTGTTGTCGCGCATGCGTGCACTCTGGTTCACGAAATCCCAGCCATGGACGTCGTCTATGAAGCCGTTGCCATCATCGTCACTCCCCTCAGCACCGTCCGATTCGAGTGCATTAGTCCATATATTGTCAGCAAGGTCAGGGTGAGCAATGTCGACACCCGTGTCGAGAATAGCTATCACAGGGCGTTTTTCGTTGATGATGGGTTCATTCCAGAGCTTGTCGAGATTGATGGCACTGATACCCCACTGCTGGCTGTATAGCGGATCGGAGGAATAGGTGGCGGCATTACCTGATGAGCAAGCATACACCAGATAGTTTGGCTCAGCATAGTCCACCTCCGGAAGAGCACGGAACGATTCCAGCACCTCATCAAGATTGGCGGCCTTTTTAGTGTCAAGACGCAGAAGATAGAGGGATGAAAGATCCTGATCCTTCACAATGGTGCCGTTAAGGCTCTTACGAAGCTTACGCATGGGCGTGACCTTGGCGCCGGTTAACGGCATCAGCTCCTCAGCTTCAGACGCGCCGTACTTGTCGAGCAAGCCGTTAAGGGTAGCGGCTGAAGCCTGTGCCTTGACACCGGATTTGCTCTTGCGCAGGGTGGTACGGGTCTGTACGCCCTCGGTCTTGAATTTGACTATAACTTGTCCCTGACGATAGGCAGGGCGCGCATCCATGCGGTTCACATCATAAGAGCCCGCATAAGGATTCTGCGCCGACACTCCGAATACGGCAACAGCCGCCAGAGCCGCCGACGCAACAGTTCGCATCACGGTTTTCATATTGTAATAAAATGGTTTGTGAAATTTCTATTTCAGAGTACCCCCCCCGAATTAATTCGCTGATTTACAGCATTATGCCTCACAAAGCCTGCCAATAGGCTCCGGTTCAGACAACGAACAGCTACAGAGAAAACATTCATGCGATGTTGGGTAGAGTGTATATTTTGCAAATATACGCAAAAATTCATAAATATTAGCCGTCCGCAGAAAAAAAACGTAGCCGAGGGTCAGCTGACCCTCGGCTACAATCTTGATACCGTTACACGGTTACTGGTAGCGTAACTATCTCTTATTATTTGAGCATTTTCTGCAGACGCTCCGGCTCATTGGTGGTGATATAATCAACACCTTGGTCTATGCACCACTGCATGTCGGCTGGTTCATTAACGGTCCATACATTGACCTCAAGACCTTTGTCATGACACTCCTTGATCCATTCCGGATGTTTCTTCATGACTTTGAGTGAATAGTCGATACCGGCACCTTTAGCAAATTTTATCTGGCAGGGAACATAATCACCATTCAGGAAATAAACCTTAGCCCCCTTGGGAGCCTGCTTTACATATTGTTTGAACGCATCCTTTGAGAAAACAATATAGTCGGTGCGGTCTGCAAGACCATATTTCTTAACCATCTCGATTGTTTTCTTCACAGCGGCTTTCTCTCTTGCACGGCTGTCATGTGTCTTGAGTTCAAGAACAAGACGCGTTTTAAGACCTTGCGCTGTCTTAAGATATTGCTCAAGAGTGGGCACAGTCTCACCGTTGGAGAGTTTCTGCTTCAGAACCTCAGCCGCCGGAGTGCGCTGGATCTCCACACCGTTGATTGTGGGGTCATGATTTACGATCAATACGCTGTCGGGAGTCATCCAGACATCGAATTCAGATGCATAACACCCTACTGAGTCGGCTTTAACCAACGAACGGATTGAATTCTGGGCCGCGCCGGCGGTATTCCAGTAGCCTCTATGGGCAATCACTTTGGGTTTGGCTGCCTGAAGGGCAACACCTCCGGCGAACAGAGCCGCCGCGATTAACAGAATGCTTTTTCTCATGATATAATATATTTCAGATTGAATATTCCACTGTTACTTTCTTACGGACATCAGTCACAGGAACCTCCACTACGGGAACTCCTTTCTCATCCTTGGAAACCTTGGCTTTCTTTCCATTTACCTTGACACCGGATTTGACATCGGCATTAGGAAGACGCATCATGTAGGAACGCTTCTGGACCTGACCTTCATAACCTCCTTCAACCGGATTGACCGTGACAACCGCCTTATTCCCTTTCTGTGAATAATTGAGCTTGGACAATGCATATTTGCCATCTTTATAGTCAAGGCTGATACCGTCATCCTCATACAACTCAAATGTGTTGTCTGCATCTCCGGCGGCAGGATATACTGTAAGCTCAAGTCTTGTCAACGGTGTTGTGGCAGGACGAGATGTGTATGGCTGCATGGCAAGGATATGACCGCCTCTTACATAGAGGGGGAACTCATCAAGCGGTTTGGATATATCAAGAGTCTGACCTCCGTCCACTTTCTCTCCTGTAAAATAATCATACCATACCTCGCCCGCCGGGAACCATACTTTCTGGGAGGCAACTTTATCGGGACCTTCTCCGGGAGTAGTGATGGGGGCTGCCAACAATACGTCTCCGAACATAAACTGCTGGGGCTGATCGAACGATTCTTTCTGATCTCCGAAATCTATGAACATCGAACGGTTAAGGGGAACCATAGAGTTGTGCGTATGCCACACATTGCTATAGATATACGGCATGAGCTGCGAACGGAAATGATACATCTTGCGCATTGCATTGGTCTCCTTCTCTCCGCTAAGCCATGGACGACGATCAAGTTTCTTGTCTTTTGTGGAGTGGACACGCAGCGCGGCTGAAAGCGCACCAAACTGTGTCCAGCGCGTGGTAAGCTCCGGATTTGGTTCTCCACGGAATCCACCGATATCGTGAGCCCAATAGTAGCATCCACCTTGACCCGAACATGCTGTCAGCTTCACCTCAAACGCGAGCATCGGCCAGTTTGCCTGGGCATCGCCTGAGAACTGGATGGGATGACGATGATCTCCCCAACCGGCCCAACGGCTGTATCCGGCGCCACGCTTGCCTTCGCGCATGGAATTGCGGTAGTAAAGTTCGTTGAGCCATTGAAGTGTTGTTGAGTTATGGCCGTGCACATAAGGATAAAGGTAATTCTGTTGCCAGTCAAGCCACCAGAAGTCAACTCCTATATCCTCGGAAGGTTTATGCGCGTATTGGAAGAATTTCTCCATATAGTTCCTGTCGGAAAGATCAAACAACGGAACCTCTCCGTCTTTAGCACCAAGTGCTTTCGCGAATTCCTTGTAGTTATGCTCATGGGGACGTATGCCGTCATGAGGATGATCATTAAGAGAGACTGTCACTCCCTTGTCATGAAGTTTCTTCACAAGATCCGCAGGATCCGGAATAAGCTCCTTGTTCCAAGTGTAGCCATTCCAATTGAGATGACCATTGTGACCGGTGCCGACTTTGGCATCATTAGTGTGCCAACCCATATCGAAAACAATATTATCGATAGGGAAATCATTCTTATCGTATCCGTCTATGATATCCAGGAATTCATCAGATGTGTAATCCCAATATCTGCAATACCACACTCCGTGGATATATTTGCGGGTCATCGGGACTTTTCCGGATATGGCGCCAAGACTCGCGAGGGCTGCCTTGAAGTCATTGCCATAGATAAAGCAGTACTGATCCTGGATATGATTTTTTGTGTCACGAGGCTGGATCCAGTCATTAACCAACAGATCTCCACGGGCATCATCTATCATATACCATCCATCCTTGCTCAAAATGCCATCGTTCATCGGAATCTCTTTTGTCACACGGTCAAGAGTCTCGACCGGACCACCGAGATTATTTTTGGTAATAAAACGGTTTGTGAATTTCTTTTCCTTGCCGTTATGCTTATAGAAGACATTAAGATTGGCAGTGGAAAATGGGAAGCCATCATTCTTATACCATATGCGCAGCGCCGGTGTCGTTATCTCGTAGCAATTGTCGCCAAGATCTTTTACATCGATACTGTCGACGGGCAGCATTGAGGTGCGGTCATAAGCAAAAAGAGTGGGTTCATCCACAAACTTCTCATCCGTTGCATATTCCAGACGCAGCAACGTTGGAGTTATGATCGAAAGTCTGTTTTTGCCAAACACCATCGGATTCTGCTCCGGCTGGTGGGCAAAAGCAGTCATTCCTCCCCCGAAGAGGAGGAATGACAATGCAGTTGTTTTTAAAAAACTTCTCATTTTATCAAGTTAGGTTTCGTTTTGCAAAAATAGTAATATTATTTTATTTTGCAATGAAATTTATGTGTGTTTCTTAGAATCCGATTACTTCTTGTTGTCGAGTGAAGAAGTATAGACGTTTCCGAACGGATCTGTTGCGCGGACAGTCACACTCTTCCATGTGGAAGACGGTTTGTAAAGGAACATGTGATTGGTAGTGGCAATCTGCGCTCCATTGTGAGTGGAGGGGATATACCATTTTTTATCATCCTCATCATATACCAGACATTTACGCACATCCGGATCCTGAGCCTGAACATTGCTGAGAGTCTTCCATGCTCCTCCGTCCTCCTGTATCTCGACAGTCCATTTGGGATACCATGCAAACACATTCACAAGTATCTGGTCGAACGGATCTCCTACGTTACCGGTAGGTTTGGAAAGAACTGCATCCTCCGGCGCATATATCTTCATCTGATACTCATCGGGGAAACCTACAGACTTATATTTCATATCAGCAAGCTTGTTGCCTTTGAATTTCAACATTCCATAGCCGCGGGGAGTGCCATCGCTGCAAAGAGGATACCAGTAAGCTCCCATGGCAGCCGCGAAATTATATTCGGTCATATTGTCGGAAATCGCCACTGTCGACTGATTGTGCGCATGTCCCGAAAGAATCTGGACATTGTCAAAATCCTTGATGAGATCATACAGAGCCTGAGTGTTGGTCAGATTGTTGAGTTTATTCCAACGAGCCGTAGGAATATGGAGAGCCACAATAAGACCTTTATCGCGTGACACATACGAAAGATCCTTTTTAAGCCAGTCAAGCTGCTCCTGGGTTATGGTGTTGGCATAGTCGTTACGACCGTCCACACCGCTGTAGAGCACATCATCAAGAACAACCATGTGGTAATCTCCGATATTGACAGAATAATATGTTGGACCTAACACATTGCGGTAATCGGCATCGCTCTCGGTGTCATTCTTCACACTTTCGTTATGGTCATGATTACCGATTACAGAAAATGTGGGGACTGAGCTTCTTCCAATCAATGTCTTGTATGTGGAGAAAAGTTCCGGCTTATTCCAAACGATATCACCAAGTGTGATACCATAAAGATTCTCGTGAATAGGTTTCACAAACTCAGAAAAGTCTGGCAGGATAATATTTGAGAAATCACTTACATCCTGGTCATTGCCAATCTGGGGATCCGCGATTGCCATCAGGGTCCATTCAGTTTTCTTTGGTGAAGACTTCAGATTGAAATCCCTCTGGATCTTGGCATCTACAGAGAAATTAAGCACCTTGTAGAATCTGGGCAGACCGTCAAGCACAGGAACCTCACAATCTTCAGGCACCGAAACAAAGACATGCTGACGGGTGGAATACATCTGATACTCCCCTTTCTCGTCTGTCACCTCAACATTGACGCCATCACTGACCACCACTCCCTGGCGGGGGACACCGTCAACTGTGACACGGCCGACAAGATTTTTTCCGAACTGATGGGCGATTGTCACATCATCACGGTCGAAACCGTTGGGCGCAACCGGAACTTCTTTCTCCGAGCAGGATGCCAGCGTTAAAGCCAGCATACCTGCAACGAGAAATTTAGAATTGAATATATTTTTGAGTGTCATTTTATTACTATGTATTTAAAATTATCAATATCCGGGATTCTGCTCAAGTTTGGGATTGCCCTGGATAGCCTCCAATGGAATACAGAACACTTTCTTCGTATCGTTGGTCGGTGTGTGATCCCACCATGATTCTGTTGTGAAGAGATTCCAACGGATGAGGTCTGTGCGACGATGACCTTCACCAAGGAATTCAATCATATATTCATCCGCAAGACGATATATATCGAGATTCGCCTCTGTCACAGGATCCGGATCCACTCCGCCCTGGAAGTTACGCTTACGCACTTTATTGATCAGATCAGCAGCGCCTTTTTTGTCACCACGCATGAATCTGCATTCAGCGAGGTTATACACTACTTCCGTGAATCGCAACACCGGGAAATCTGCATCAAAGAGAATATCCTTGTCAGCTGAGTTTGATACAGGCATCTTTACCAGACGTATTCCTGAATTCTCATCTCCCTCCATCATATCGCTCTTGTTGCCTGTGCGGTTGATATAGTCAACCATCACCATCTCTTTTCCATTCTGGAGTTTATTGCCCTTTGCCACCTTGCCGGTGTGAGGATTCTTCTGGAGTCCTACACAGAACATACCTTCATATTTCTTGTCGCCATTATAGACATATGGTTTCTTGCGCAGGTCAAGATCATGGAACTTGCTGTAAGTTCTTCCGAGTTTTGAGACCAAGGGCACACCCTCTTTCTCAAAGGAAGGAGCAAGTTGATAACCGTTGTATGGGTTCTTCAGCTCATTGCAGTCGAAATAGGTCTTGGCGTCAGCGATAAACATAAACCTGTAAAGACCATCGAATTCCTTCTTGGCTGTCTGGGAAGGCACATACCACATCGCTTCAGGTGAACGGTCATTGTCGAATGTATGGGGACCATACCAGGTGGGATCAATGTCATATTTGCCATATTTCCCATCATAAAGATCCTGGAATATCTTCTCTGCATCCGACATGCGGTTCTCTCCTATCCATGCGTGAGCATTGAAATAGAGTTGAGCGAGAAGCATGGCGGCTGTGCCGCGTGTGATGTATCCATTCTGAGCCTCATTGAGCGATTTGCGTTCGTAAAGCAATGGAATCGCTTTCTTCAGCTCGCCCTCGATGAAGTCAAAATTCTCCTTACGGCTGTTACGGGCCTTGGGCTGATCCTGGCTGCTGGTGTAGATCGGCAGACCTCCGTATGAGTTCAATCCGCGCATATAGCAATATGCTATAAGTGTGTTTATCTGATTGAGGTGGTCCGCTTTCTCAGCCTCTGTAAGGCCTACAGCCGGATAGTTGACATTTGCAAGATCCTCACGCGCCTCAAGCGAACGCGCTATAACATAATTGAGCTGGTTGAAGTTGTTGACGATAAAACGGTCAGCTGTGTTCCAGGTGTGGTAATGGTAACGGAGATACTCCCCGCCATTGTAGAAGTCACCGGCACGTGCAGGACAAGCCATCTCATCGGTAGTCAACTCCTCAAGCACCCAGTTGTTTTTCTCATTGTGATAATAACGCCACTGGTCAAACGGCTTGGCGAGAACAGCATACACGCTTTCCGGACTTGTGAAGAAATTATCGGGCGTAACTTCGCTGTAGAATTTCTCATCGAGGTCGCAGGAGGTCATCACCAATGAGCCGACCGCTGCCAACGCCATATATTTTATTTTTGTCATTTTCATTTCAGGAAATGTCTTTAAAATTAAGGTTTAAAATTTGAGCTGCATACCGAAGGTCCAGCGAATTGTCTGGGGATACATCGAGCGGACATCCTGGAAACCGGCAAGACCGGGGAAAAGACCATTCACATTCTGCTCTGGGTTATATCCTTTGTATTTGGTAAAGGTAGCCACATCGCGTGCTGTCACATAGAATCGCGCGCTGCTGATATATTTCTGCCACTTCGAAAGATCGAGAGTGTATCCGAGTGAGATTGCATCAATCTTGAAGAAGGAGGCATCCTGAAGGAAATAGTCGGTGGTGATACGGTTGTCGTTAATCGCCGCATTCTGTCCGTATGCTGATTTGAGGACATTGATACCTTGCTGGCCTTTAAGACCGTAGTACAACTCTGTCTCGTCAAATACATCATAACCCATCCATGAGCGGCAGCTGATTCCGAGATCGAAATTCTTGTAACGCAAGTTATGATCCATGGAGAATATCAGCTTGGGAACACCGTTTCCGACATAATGCTTATTCTCATCAGTTGTGTTGCCGGCAGCCGGAACGATATTGTTATCCTTATCGTAGATCAGCCATTTGCCGTTTTCGTCAAGTCCTGCATATTTGAAAAGCCAGAATTTACCGATCTCCTGACCGTTGACGATCTTGTGGGTATAACCCATAGATCTTGGAAGAGCCTCGGAAAGTATCTGAGAGCCTGCCTCACCAAGATTCTTGATCTTACTGCTGCTCTGGCTGAAACGCACTGTTGCATCCCAATCGAAGTCTGCCATCTGGAATATTCTTCCGCTCAACTCGAACTCCCATCCTTTGTTGTCAAGGGTTCCGACATTCTTCATTACTGTCTTCTGAACCATGGGTGGAACAGGTGCCGTAACAGAGAAGAGCATGTCGTCAACGCGACGGTTAAACCAGTCGAATTTACCGGAGAGTCTTCCTCCGAAGAATGAGAAGTCAAGACCTACGTTAAGCTCTTTTTTCTCCTCCCATTTGAGGTCAGGATTGATATTGCGTGCCGAACCATATGCAGGAACCCACACACCATCAGGATTAGGGAACATGCCGCTCTGATCATAATTTCTTACAGTATATCCCGAACCGAAGTTGTTGTTACCGGTAACACCGTAACCCACACGAAGTTTGAGATCGTTAAGCCATTCCACATCCTGGAGGAAGCTCTCGCGGTTGATACGCCAACCACCGGATACAGACCAGAAGTTACCCCAACGATGATTCTTACCGAACTTGGAGCTTCCCTCACGACGATAGCTTACTGTTGCGATATATTTGTCATCGTATGAATAGTTGACACGCGCGAAGTAAGACATAAGTCGCTCACGGGCTGATTTACTGGATGACATCTCTGCATAACCGTCTGTAAGATCTGAACCAGCTCCCATATCCCACGGGCCAACTCCGTCTACAATAAAGTTACTGTTGGTCATGCTGAATTTCTCAGTGCCCTGCTCCTCAAAGAAGCTCCATCCTGCAACAGCATCAATGTGGTGGTCATCGAGAAAATCCTTGGTATATGAAGCAAATGCCTCGTATGAAAGATTCAATGATTTGCTGTAGCTGTGTGAACCCTGACCAAGTTTACCTGAATTCACGCTGTATCGGTGATACTGGTTGTAATAACGTGTCTTTACCCATTGTCTACGGTCAACACCGGCTGTAGCCTGGACATTGAAACCGGGAAGAATCTCAAATTTAATATTCGCATCTCCCATGAACCACTGGTCAGTACCACTGTATTCCTGATCATTGATGTTCGCCACAGGGTTATAAAGTGTTCCGATACCATACTGGTTCACATTATATTTCGTAGGATTCTCAGGATTGAACAATGGTGTGGTAGGATTCAGAGATAGAGCCTGCTCAAATGCTCCGGCACTGTTACGCTGGTCGCGGTGTGCCTCACGATATTGCATGCGCAGACCAATCTGAAGGCGGTTGTCCCAGATGTTGTATCTACCGTTGATACGCGCTGAATAATCCTGACGTCCGTCTCCTATCACGATACCTTTCTGGTCGGAATAAGATAGCGAGCTATAAAGCTGAAGCGCTTTTGTTCCTCCGGTCATGGTTACGGAATGACGGTGTGAGAACGGATTGTTGCGTGTAAGCTCATGATACCAGTCAGTGTCATAACCGTAATCATAGCCTCGTCCATATTCAAGATATTCCTGGGAGGTCAGTGTCTCAAGACGCTTGCGCGTGCTCTCAACGGAAAGCTCCATATTATATGTTACTGTAGCTTTTCCCTCCTTTGCCTTTTTAGTTGTGACAAGGATTACACCGGCTGAGGCCCTGGTACCATAGATGGCACCGGCTGAGGCATCTTTCAAGACATCGATCGACTCAATATCTTCCTGATTGATGGCACGTAGATCGCCGCCGGGAATACCATCGATAACCACAAGAGGCGAATTGCCTGCTTTTACGGATGAGACACCGCGCAGCTGATAGTCGTTGGTGGAGTTGGGAGAGGAGGATCCTCCGATTGTAAGACCCGACACCTTTCCCTGAAGGGCGGTTGCCACTGTGGAGCCACCGAGACCCGTCATAAGGTTGTCTCCTGAAATGGATGTGATGGAAGATGTCACTCTTTTCTTCTCCATTGTTCCGTAACCGACAACCACAACCTGATCAAGTGTCTGGTCATCGCTCTGGAGAATTATATCATAGCTTGTCTGGCCCTTCTGAACTTTAAATGAGTGACCCTTCATGCCTATATATGTGATCTTGAGGGTCTGTCCGGGGTCAGCGTCGATTGTGAATTTTCCATCGATGTCAACGACAGCTGCCTTTTTAGTGCCTTCCACCATGACGGTGGCTCCGATCATTGGCTCTCCTTCCTTGTCGAAGACAGTTCCGGTGATCTCCTCTGCCAAGACTGCAAGCGAGGTGGTCGCGAAGAACGCCGCGGCGCAATAAAGCCTCGCGTTATTTGTTGATTTTATGTTGAATTTCATTTCTTGCCTGATGTTGATTAGTTGTTGGCGGTTCTTGTTACTGTGATATCATCGATAAAGCCGCGGAAATATCCGGAGCGGGTTTTGAATCCGTCAATGATATATTGAGTCTCACCTATTATTATTTTAGTGTCGGAAGTTACATCGCTGATGTTGACTGTGAATTCTTTCCACTGCCATTTCTGGCTTTTGTCTGAATTGTCCACGGGCACACATGCGGCGCTGAGAGTTTTCTCGTCATTGACAGCACCCTCTATCTTACCGGGACCCTGGATAGCCACTGATACCGTAAATTTGTCGGTGCCATTCTTGGCTAATCTGAACGACACTGCCACATTGGCCTTGTTGAATTCCTCTACGCCGAGCGGCTCCTTTATCATAAAGGCATTCTGATTACCACTCTTTCCGAATTTCAAATAACCGTCAGCAGCATAAACGGAAGCACCTTTGGCATTGAAATCAAAATAGCGTTTATCAAACTCCGCCTTTATACCGGCATTGGCATCGCTATAAATCGCAAGTGTAGTGCCTGCGCTGCCATTTATGGAGCCAACCTGGTCATTTCCACCGGTAGCCCACGCCATGTCATCGGCAAAGTATTTAAATCCGACAGCCATATTGTCGAAAGAAGGCTCTGTGCCATATTGTCTGAAGGTGATGTTTTCAGAAATATCACCCTCTTTGATTACAAGTTCAAGCTTACGATGCTCTCCGGATGTGTTGTTCTCAGTGGAGAATATGATCTCTGTCTCTCCTGCATCCCCGCTCGATGGCGACACGTTCAGCCACTGACAGTCGGCAGGAATCTCTATCTGCCAGGGAGCATTGGCTACAACGGTAAGCTTGTCGGCACCTTGATATAATGCTTTTCCGTCAACTCCGAGGAATATATCTGATTTGCTTACTTCAAGAGAATAGGCATAGCCATCCTGTGTAATGGCAAACTGCTCCTTCTTTCCCGCCATATCTATCTCTATAAAACCGGTACGGCTGAATGAGGTATTGTTCGCATCTGCCGAGATGAAGAGATTATGACGTCCACGGGTGCCGGACTCTTTGGAAATGTGAATCCACTCATCTTTCTGAGTCACGTGCCAGTCACCGTTTGCAGCAAGCACTACAACAGCCTCCTCGCCAGATGACGTAAATCCTGTATTCTCCAGCTTTACCTGACGGTTGTCTGAATGGACAAAATCAGGGAGCTTATCCTCGTCACAAGCCACCATAGTGACCGCGATACCCCCGAGGATCAAGGCATTCTTTATATATGTCTTTAATTTCATGATCGTAGTCGAAAATCTGTTAATACATTGAAATCTTTTCTATCTTGAGATCATCCATGAACCAGCGGTAGGTACCATTGTTTGTCACCTTGTCGCGGATAAACTCCAGCGGACCTATGACTACCTTATCCTCACCACTGAGACCTGCGATCTCCACTGATACGTCATACCATTTCCAGGTAGCTTCGGGAGTGATCAGCTGCTGACTTACACAACCGCCTTCGATTGTCTCGCCACCCTTGATCTGGCCTTGTCCGAAGACTCCTACTACTATCTTGGCACTCTTATCCTGGAATGCGGCCTTGAAGCTTACTTTTACAGCGGATGTCTTTCCTGACTCAATGCCGTTTACAAGAGGTGAAATTGCAGTAAGCGTGTTTGTCTTGTTAAACTTAAGATATCCGTCCTGAGCGTATACCGTCTTGGCATTGGAATTGAAATCCTCATACTTGGCTTTAAATATAGGAAGCGGATTCTCCCCAGTCCATGCGGTGTATGTGTAAAGGTTTCTTTGATCTCCTGCGGATCCCATGGCAACAGCATCCGATCCATCGATTGCCCATTCAAAATCATCCTGGAAATACACATGCCCGATTTCAAGTTTATCATCGAGATTGAGTTCAAGACTTTGTTTCACAGTCACCACTTCGGTCAGATTCATTGATGAGATGTGAAGGCGTCCCTCTCTCACTGATCCGCTTTCATTCGGATCTGCTTTGATTTCCACTGCGACACGCCCTTTTCCTTCAGGTCGGTCAACACTCAGCCAGTCGCAGTCGGCGGTGATGGTGTAGCCCTTGTTTGAGGTGATGTTGATGGTGGCGGGTGCACCGGATTTCAGCTTACCGTCCTGAATCACCTGCACAATTGATTTGTCCACGTTCAAGCGGGGAAGTGCGTCTTTCGCAGTATCTTCCACTCCGCATCCCGTAAACGTCATGCCGACTGCCATAAGCGCGCCGAACATGAGAGTTTTGGTTACTTTCATTCTGTTTGGTTGAAAATTTATGGAAATGAATAAAATGATTGTTTTGTCAATATGTGTCAACTCTCGGCACATATATTCCGGATCTATCGGTCTAAGTTGACCGGCTAAAGGTCGTTTCGCAGCCTTTGTCGAACAGCTTATTTCTCACACTTAAAACATTAGTACATTCTAAAGATTAAGGTTGTGTAAGTCGAAAAGGGTATTGAATTTTTACGCCACAAAATTACATCACGATTTCTGCAAATCAAACTATATTTAGTTAAAAGATATATATCTGCGACGTCATATTGGTTAAAATATATTAAAATGAAACCATATACATTACTTAACCATACAATAATCATCACATAGCGTGCCAAAATGACACTATTTTCATTTCAAACTCTCATAGAATAGTTAAAAAACATTATAATATGGTATCGACATCACATAATAATAAGATATCAACACAATCTTTTTAGACATATCATCGAAAAAAATAAAATATTCCGACTGAACTCATTTCAACATTCCATAAAAGCATAAAATAGCATACGATTCATATTAATCACAACATACTATGATATAGCAGTTTATCAATTATATGCATCAACAAGGGATAAAATTTTTCAAAAAAAGTTCTCAAAATATTTGCACAGAATAAAAATAATACCTAACTTTGCAACGCAAAACCGAAAAACAAGGCTCAAAAGCCAAACCAAATGGTCGATTAGTGTAGCGGTTAGCACGCCACCCTCTCACGGTGGAGACTCGGGT
>CAJTPK010000031.1 GCA_910578075.1 uncultured Muribaculaceae bacterium
CCGCTCACCTCGACACTGCCAGTGTCGCGCTCTAGCCAGATGAGCTAATACCCCGGATGTTATTGTGCAACAAAGTTAATGATATTTTTTTACCGGACAAAATTTTTTAAAAGAATTTAAAAGAATTTTGTCCGGTAAAATTTAGAATCACTACCGCGATAAGGTGGTAAGGTTATATCCTTATTTGAATGTGTCGGGGAGGTCGTTCTCGTAGAGGACGGTGTCACCGGCTGTGAGGAGGGTAGCGAGTAGCTTCTGGGCGTCGTTAAAGCTGTCTACGGCATAAAGGTTATCGGTGTTGAAGCCTGTTTCTTTTACTCCCGCCATCAGTGCTTCCCGGTTGTATTCTCCTACGATTATGGCTATGTCGAGATTTTCCCCGATATGATGCCCTAAGGCTTTATTCAGGTTGTATTGCTCTTCGCCAAGCTCAATCATCCCGGGAGTTATTATTATCCGTTTGCCGTCTTTGAAGTGTGAAAGCACATCTACCGCCATCTTTGATCCGGCTGGATTCGAATTAAAGGCATCGTCGATGATTGTCACGCCTCCGGGTGTCTGTTTCATGCTCAGCCTGTGCTCAACCTGTTCAATGGAGCTTACAGCATATCGTATCTTTTCCGGCTCAACTCCTAACGCCAACGCGATGCATACTGCCGCAAGAAGGTCGGATACGTTGCATTCTCCAAGCAGTCTGGTTTCGAGCGGAAGGGTGAAACCATCAGGCCCTTCAACGGTGAATGCTGTGCCATTGGGAGTGTAGCGGATATCCACCGCGCGGTAATCCGCATGATCCGAATTTGTTATGGCGTAACGTATTGAGTTTGTATTGTGGATCTCGCGGTTGGCGCACATCTCGAAATCATTGTTCACTACAGCCAGTCCGTCAGCGGGCAGTGCGTCTGCAAGTTCAAATTTTGTAGATTGCACATTTTCTATAGTCTTGAATGATTCGAGATGCATAGGCCCCACGGCTGTGATTATTCCCATCTGTGGATGCACAATGTCGCATATCTCTTTGATGTCGCCTCGTTGTTTGGCACCCATCTCGCATATGAATATCTCGTTGTATGGCTTCAGATATTCCCGGACAGTGCGAACCACGCCCATAGGTGTGTTATATGACCCAGGAGTCATAAGCACATCGTATTTTTCGGAAAGAATCCTATGGAGATAATGTTTAGTACTTGTCTTGCCATATGATCCTGTTATTCCCACAATCTTGAGATCCGGCATCGAACGCAGGATACGTTTCGCATCGTTGACATATCGTTGCTGAATCATTTTCTCAACAGGGATGAGGATGATGTCGGCTACTATCATCGGGATAAACGAGAATATCGATAGAAGGAGCATTACGCCGAGAGTGATGGTGGCAGGTGCGTATCCAAGAGTGTCCGCATTGCTATTTGCAGTGGCTATGGCAGTGATAATGAACGCAGCCGAAGCCAATGCCGCGGTGACTGAATATAATCGCCATACCCGTTTGGTGAATACCAGTGGCTTCTTGTATTTCTTCTTTAGGGTCATCCAAATTTTGGCCATAGCCACAAGCATGACCATAAAGGCTGACAGCTGTGGAATCAGCAGAGTGGAGAAGATAAGCAGCAAGGCTGCAACATCTACGAGTCTCCATGCGGAAGCGAAATTATTTTTCAACCATTTCCAATAGCGTGGAATCCTGTAGGAGTTTTGCTGAAACATCTGAATATCATATTTGAAATTCAGAATCATGTATATGCCGCAGATGACATAAATTATTATGAAATAAGTATTCATTTTTTAACAACTTCTTAGGAATCTTGAATCATGATTTGGGGATAAGGAAACTGCGTAACACCGCGCGGAATCCTCCGGGGTTATCAAGGAAGGAATAGTGTCCGCAATCGGGCCAGCTCACAAGACCTGCGTCAGGTATGAGACGTTCCATTGTCTTTGCGTCCGAGAGGGGTGTGGCTTTGTCTTTCTCGCCCCATATCAGGAGTGTGGAGGCTTTGATAGAGGGCATGACTCCTTTGAGATCTTCATTTACACAACGGCTCATGACAGAGCGCATCACAGGAGAAGAATTGCGGTAATCTGCTGATCCTGCCTTCCCTCTCCATGCTTCAATCATTTTCCCTCCGCGTTTATTTCCGAATATCAACGGGAGGATTTTTTTTGCACTTTTGAAGCTATAGACTTTGATATAATATTTGAGTAGTCTCTTTGGTTTTATACCGGCGGCGTCAACAAGGACAATGCGGCTCAGCGGATTGCGGGATGCCATAAGGATGGATATGCGTCCACCGAATGAATGACCGATGAGTGTGGGGTCTTTGATGCCGAGGATGGAGACAAATTTTTCCATCATACGGGTGAATGCATCCACACCCCATGCCTCCGGCGGTTCCTGGCTTGAGCCGTGACCGGGGAGGTCAACATTGTAAACGCGCATATCCTTGTTGATGGCATTTGCAATTGACCTGACAGTGGTATGATCGCATCCCCAGCCGTGCATGAGAAGAACCGGGGCACTGTTTTCCGGTCCGGTAACTTCATAATGCAGGCGCATGCCGTCTATTTCGATATCATTTTCCATAATGCAAAATTAAACAAAATTTTCTGAATGGCGCTTAATGATTGAAGGTAATTGCAGTGCCAATCCTATTCCCCGGATGGTCAGGAATCCGAGGAATGCCACCCAGAGTATACGGTTGCCTGTTGCCGGTGAATCAGCGAATGATATTGCGCTCATTCCTATCGCCACAGTCAATGCAAAAAATGCCATTGCGGTGAAGGTCGTGAAAAACATTCTCCTCGTTGATGTCAGACCGATGAAGAAGCCATCGTAAATGAATGCCCATACAGCGAGTGGCGGCAATATCCAGATGAATATTCTGAATCCGGCTATGGTTTCTCTTACTTCATCAACATCTGTCAGCATCCCGGTGATGATTTCGGAGCATGAGATGTAGACAAGCATGAAAATTGCCGCCATGGCCCCCGACCATATAAGGAGGCGTCTGATCATCGTGCGCATGGCGGAGAAATCTCCCGCACCGTAATATTTACCTACAAGTGCCTCTCCGGCAAATGAGAAACCATCCATGAAGTAGGAAAAGAAAAGGAAGAACTGGAGCATAATGGTATTGACTGCCATTGTAAGATCACCCATCCTCGCTCCAATAGATGTCACCGCAAGAGACACACTCATTATGCAGGCGGATCGCAGGAATAAATCAGAACTTACGCGGAAGAATTTAGTGAATCCTCCGCCATGTATTATCTTTGTCCAATGCGGACGCAGATCAAGTCGGCGTGAGTATCTGATTACCATGCATACGGCTATCACCATTCCCGCCCAGTTGGCAGCAAGCGTGCCGTAGGCGACTCCCTCGAATCCCGCTCCAAGCCCGTATACCGCTACTATGCTTCCGATGACGTTGAGGAGATTCATGGCGATCGAGACAGTCATGGGAATCAATGTGTTCTGCATTCCTATAAACCAGCCGTTTATTGACAATGTGACAAGTAGCGGAGGAATCCCCCACACACATATCGAGAAATACAGGGCAGCGTAGGCGGCAGTTTCTTTTTCCGGAGATATTATATCAAGAAATATATTTAACAGGGGATGTCTGATTAGAATTACAAAAAATCCCAGTAATGCCGCCAGCGACACAGCGCGCCATAAGACAACGTTGACCGCTCCGGGTTTTCCGGAGCCATATGCTTCGGCTGCCAGTCCTGTGGTGCCCATGCGCAGAAATCCGCAAAGCCAAAGGATGACATTGAATATTGTTCCACCTGCGGCTACGGCTGCAAGGAAAAGTTCGCTGCCAAGGTGTCCGGTAATGGCAGTGTCGCACAATCCGAGTAGCGGCACGGTGATGTTGCTCGCTATTGCCGGAAGCGCGAGACGAAGTATAGCCTTGTCGGGAGATATGGTTTCTAAAGGTTTCACGGGTGCAAATTTAATAAATAAAAGTTATAAACGTCTTTCAGGATTTGTTCTTTAGAAATAAATTCGTTAATTTTGTGAGAATTTGTGAAGAGAAAAGAGGAGGAAAAGCAATGACTGGAAAATGGAATTATCAGCCCCTGACACATCAGGAAAAACGTGTGAAAGACGCATTGGCGGAGCACGTGGGAGGCAATGCCGTTGTGGCGGAGCTGCTCACGCGCCGTGGTGTGGCGACTGCAGAGGAGGCTGACAATTTCTTCTCTCCGGCTCTTTCCCAGCTGCATGATCCATTTCTGATGAACGACATGGATAGGGCTGTCAATCGCCTTAACAAGGCCATGGGCGCAAAAGAACGTATCATGATCTATGGCGATTATGATGTGGATGGAGTCACTGCTGTCGCCCTTGTCTACAAATATCTTCAGAATTATTATTCCAATGTGGAGTATTATATCCCTACGCGTTATGAGGAGGGGTATGGCATTTCATTGAAAAGCATAGATTATGCCGCCGAGAATGGCGTGAAGCTGGTGATTGTGCTTGATTGCGGAATCAAAGCCATCGACGAGATCGCTTATGCCAAGAAGAAAGGTGTGGATTTCATCATATGTGACCATCATATGCCGGACGAGACTCTTCCCGATGCCGCAGCTATTCTGAATCCGAAGATGCCTGATTCCACATATCCATGTCCTTATCTGAGCGGATGCGGAGTCGGTTTCAAATTCATGCAGGCGTTTGCCATGAGCAACGGATTGTCGAATCACAATGAACTCGACTCTCTGCTCGACCTTGTGGCTGTCAGCATTGCCGCCGATATTGTGCCCATAGTGGGAGAAAACCGTGTCATGGCGCACTATGGCATGCGGCGTCTCAATTCAAACCCCAATCTGGGACTCAGAAGCATTATACGTTTATGTAAGCTGACGAACAAGGATATAACCATCAGTGACGTAATCTTCAAGATTGGTCCGCGTCTTAATGCTTCCGGAAGAATGCAGAGCGGAGTGGAGGCTGTGGATCTCCTCGTAAGCCGAGATCTGCATGATGCCTATGAGAAGGGCAAAGATATTGACCAATACAACCGTGACCGCAAGGAGCTTGACAAACGTATCACCCAGGAGGCGAATCACCTTATAGAAAATAATGTGGCTATCGTGCAGGGTAAGCGCTCGATTGTCATATATAACAAAGACTGGCATAAGGGAATAATCGGTATTGTGGCGTCAAGACTCACGGAGTTATATTATAAACCGTCAGTAGTGTTGACATATTCCAACGGTATGGCTACGGGCTCTTCCCGCTCGGTGCAGGGGTTCGATATTTATTCTGCTGTCAATTCCACACGCGATCTGCTTGAGAATTTCGGTGGACATACGTATGCCGTAGGGCTGTCAATGAAGGAGGAGAACATCGCGGAATTCAGTCGCCGATTCGAGGAATATGTGGCGGAGAATATCCAGCCAAACCAGCTGTCTCCGCATCTTGACATAGACGCGGTGATAGAATTTGCCGACATCACTCCGGAACTTGTGTCTTATCTTAAGAAATTCAACCCGTTCGGGCCGGGGAATCAGAAGCCGGTGTTCTGTTCCCGCAATGTATTTGATTTCGGAACGAGCAAACTTGTGGGTAAGAACCTGGAGCATATAAAGCTTGAGCTTGAGGACAACAGCACAAGCCATGTCATAAATGCCATAGCTTTCAATATGTCGCAATATTTCGAACATATTCATTCCCATAAGGCTATAGATATCTGCTACACAATTGAGCAGACAAAACGTTCGAACAATCCTGATTCCATACAGCTGATGATACGCGATATCCGCCCTTCAGCCGGTTAATCTCCAGATATAAACAATAATACAAGAGCGTATCCTCCTCATGACGCCGCGTGATATTCTCAAAAAATATTGGGGTTATGATTCCTTCCGTCCGCTGCAGGAGGATATAATCAAC
Organism: uncultured Muribaculaceae bacterium; assembly: GCA_910578075.1. Classification (GTDB taxonomy): domain Bacteria; phylum Bacteroidota; class Bacteroidia; order Bacteroidales; family Muribaculaceae; genus Lepagella. The sequence continues at coordinate 5,906 of CAJTPK010000031.1, forward strand.
TCTGTGCTTGCCGGAAAGGACACGATGGGACTGATGCCGACAGGAGGCGGAAAGTCAATAACGTTTCAGGTTCCGGCTCTCGCTCTTCCCGGTGTCACTGTTGTCGTAACGCCACTCATCTCTCTTATGAAGGATCAGGTTGATAACCTGAAGCGGAGACGGATAAAGGCGGTGTGCCTTCATTCCGGAATGAACAGACGGGAGATGACTCTGGCTCGCGAGAAACTTATGAACGGGGGCGCAAAACTTCTGTATGTGTCTCCGGAGCGTCTGAGGAATGAACGTTTTATACAGGAACTGCGCACGATCCGGGTGTCGCTTATTGTTGTGGATGAGGCGCATTGCATATCCCAGTGGGGATATGATTTCAGACCATCATATCTGAATATAAAATCCCTGAGGAAGGTATTTCCTGATATAGCTGTTCTGGCGCTTACAGCCACTGCTACTCCGCGTGTTGAGAAAGATATTCTTTATCAGCTTGAGATGAGAGAGCCGGTGGTGTTCCGTATGAGTTTCTCAAGAAAGAATCTCAATTATATCGTGCGTTCTACGGAAACGAAAATTTATGAGATATTCCATATTCTCAGCCGTACTTCTGGCTCCGCGATAGTATATGTCCGCAGCAGGAAGCGCACGCGGGAGATTGCTGACTATCTTGCATCCGCGGGTGTTTCCGCTACGTATTATCATGCAGGGCTTGACAATTCAATAAAAGAGGAGAGGCAGAACGACTGGCAGCGTGGCGGGGTGCGCGTGATGGTTGCTACGAATGCTTTCGGTATGGGTATTGATAAACCGGATGTCAGGGTGGTAATCCATTTTGACATGCCACCATCCCTTGAAGAGTATTATCAGGAGGCTGGACGTGCCGGTAGAGATGGGCGTCAGTCGTATGTGGTGCTTCTTACATCAAAAGCAGACGCAGGTGTGCTTCGCCGTCGGGTAACTGAAACCTTCCCTCCACGCGATGAGATAAAACGTATCTATGAAAGGGTGTGCAATTATTTGCACATTGCGATGGATGAGGGCTATGAAAAGCTTGTGGAATTTGATCTGGAGAGGTTTTGTGAAATTTTCAAATATCAGAGAAGGAGATGTCTTGCATCGCTTCATCTTCTTGCCCAGGCCGGTTATCTTGAATATCTTGAGGAAACAGAAAGACGTTCGCGGGTTATGATCATATGCACACGCGAAGAACTGTATCATCTGGGAAAACTCAGTGTTGATGCGGAGACTGTGCTTGCCAAAATATTACGGTTATATACCGGTTTGTTTGCAGAATATGTATATATCGATGAGCGGGTGATCGCCCGGGAGACAGCCCTTGATGAAAAGAGGGTTTATGAGTCTCTGCTTGAGATGGGGCGTGCCAAGGTATTGAGCTATGTGCCCCGTTCCAGATCACCTTACATATATTTTCCTACTTCCAGAGAAGAAACCCGCTATATACTCATCGGCAAGAATATATATGAGGAGAGACTTGCGGTGATGAAAAACCGTACGGAAGCTATGGTAGATTATGGTTTCAAGAAAGGGCATTGCCGCGAAAAGATGCTTCTTGAATATTTTGGGGAACTTGATGGATGCGACTGCGGACGATGTGATGTATGCCGCGACAGGAAGTTATCATCAACGCGCTCTGATGAGGATTATATAAAGAAAATAATGGATTATCTAAAATCAAGACCGGATGGCGTTGACATAAGAATTCTTGAGCGTGATATAAGAATCCCTCCGGCAAAGCTTTCCGGCTTTCTCTCTTTTTTATGCGATGAGGGTTTTGCCGGATGTCGGGAGGGGATGTATTTCCCTGTGAATGATAAATAAGGAAACGGACTCTTAACTGATGTTATGATTGGCTTGGCAGACTGCAATAATTTTTTTGTGTCGTGTGAACGCTCGGTAAATCCGGAATTGGATGGTGTGCCGATGGTGGTTCTGTCGAATAACGACGGATGTGTTGTCGCTCGTAGTAATGAGTCTAAGCGGATGGGTGTCAAGATGGGGCAGCCGGTATTTGAGATCCGTGATCTTATCAATTCCGGTAAACTCCTGGCGTATTCCGGCAATCACATTCTTTATAGAGAGAAAAGTCTCAAGGTGCATGCTATCTTCAGGAGGTTCGTGCCTTCCACTGTGGATTATTCCGTAGATGAATCGTTTCTTGAACTTGACGGTATCCCCGATGATGCCATACAGGAGATCGGTGAGGCTATATGCGAGACGTGTTGGCAGGAGGAGAGGATTCCTGTTACATTGGGTTTCGCTCCCACAAAGACGCTGGCGAAGATCGCCACGGAGGTGGGTAAGAAGAGGGGTGAACGGGTGCTTATAATCAGGCATGATGAGAATTTATTGAATATTCTAAATGGAATGCAGATCGGGGAATTATGGGGGATAGGACGGCGTCTGACAAAGCGGATGTATGCCAAGGGAGTGTTCTCGATAGGGGATTTCTACAATAAATCTTTGGCATGGGTTCGTTCGGAAATGGGCGTGACAGGAGAACGATCCTGGCAGGAGTTGCATGGGGTGGCTTGCATTGAACTTGAACATGTGCAGCGCAAAATGCAGGATTCGATCAGCGAGACGCGTACGTTTCCGGAGGATGTCGATGATTATGATTATCTGAGAGCGCGGATTGCGATCTATTGTGCCCATGTATCCAAGAGACTCCGGTCTATGGAGGGGGAGTGCACCCGACTCACAGTTTTTTTGCGAACAAACAGATTTCATACGGAGAAAGGATATTTCGCCCCAGAGATGACGGCGACTTTCCCAAATCCTGTGGATGACACCGCAGTGTTGACAGAGACCGCAATTCGCTGCCTGGAGCAGATATTTAATCCGGATCTTAGGTATAAGAGGGCAGGTGTGGTTCTATCTGGGATTGTTCCGCGTTCAGCTGTAGCACCTTCGCTGTTTGATGAAGATGGCAGATACGGCAGATGGATGGAAAAGTCGAGAAGGCTTATGGATACAGTCGATGGGCTCAATCTCGGAGTAAAAGAACACCTTGTAAAGTTAGCATCCCAACTGGTTAACGGCCACATCAGACATAACGACGGATACTCATCCTCCTTCGGTGCACCCACATCAGACTCGTAGTAAGTAAGACTTATGAAATAATTTTCAAAACAGTTTCTAAAAGGTGATGGTGGAAATGCGGAAAAATATTTGTAAATTTACACGCTGAAACAATAACATATATGAAAAAATATAAGATAGCAGTATCGGCGATTCTTATCGCCGGATCGTCAATGGCATTTACCTCATGTATCGGGTCTTTTGCAATGACCAACAGGGTTCTGTCGTGGAATAAGCAAGTCGGAAATAAGTTTGTCAATGAGCTTGTGTTCTTTGCATTCTGGATTCTTCCGGTATATGAGGTTACAAGTATCGCGGATCTATTGGTGATAAATGCCATAGAATTCTGGAGCGGCACAAATCCCATGACAGCTTCTACCAAGGTTGTTGATACGGATCATGGCAGATATACCATAGACTGCGATGGAAAAGGGTATATAGTCACTCTTGCCTCGACCGGAGAGCAGACTCGCCTTGAATTTATTGAAGACACGCAGAGCTGGGCATTCGAGAATGCAGAAGGGGAGATGGTGCCTTTTATGACGTTTGTGGACGATAGTCATGTGAGGATGATCAAGCCGGATGGCGACTTCATGCTTGTTGACCTTAACGAGCAGGGTGTGATGGCATATGCGGCACAGGGAGGAATGATGCCGATGGCAAAAAGATAAAAAAGTTTCATTTTCTGTCATCAAAAAGTGCCCTTCAGTTGTTAATATATTTGAATGGCATTGAAATAAATTAAAATATTAATTAAAATTATAGATTATGAAACCATTACATGTAATTCTGGCAGTTATAGGCGGTGCCGTTGCGGGCGCTGCAGTAGGTCTTCTTGTGGCTCCCGAGAAAGGTGAGAACACACGTAGCCGTATCCTGAAGCTTCTTAAGGAAAAGGGTATCACCCTGAAGAAGGATAAAATGGAGGAGCTCGTGGATGAGATCGAGGAGCAGATCCAGAAGAATATCTGATAACCGTAAATAAAAAGTAAACACATATGAGAGCATTGACATTAATCTCTGCCTTTGTCGGAGGCGCTATCGTAGGCTGCGGCGCAGCATTGCTTTTCGCTCCTGAGAAAGGATCGGACGTAAGAAACAAGATCTGTGATCTCCTTAAAAGAAAGGGCATAAAGATCAGCGATCAGGAAGTGGATGCCCTTGTGGCTGAACTTGCCGGCGCCGAGGATTAAACCGTAGCGTTTTAGACAAGACATGAAAGATAAATTGACAGATGAGATAAAAGATCTCTTCACCCAAGGAAGAGACTGGGTTAAGCTTGAGATAGAATACGCCAAGCTTACGGTAGCAGAGAAGTTCACGTTGCTGTTATCAGCGATGATCATAGGCGCTGTTTGCCTTCTGATGGGTATGGTGGTGCTTATTCTGCTGGCGTTCTCGCTTGTGGAGGTGTTCTCGACATTCCTGGCTCCATGGCTTGCTTATCTTACGGTGGCAGGTATCATCTGTCTGCTGATCCTTCTTCTCTATATTTTCCGCAATCCGATATTGCTCAATCCAATAGCTCGTTTTATTACGCGGCTTTTCATCAATAAATAATTATCTGATATCAACATCTGCATATGACAAAAGATTTGGTTCCTATAAATGATAAACATGAGGAGGCACCCCATAATTCTGAGGAATTCAAGGGATATTCCATCGAGGAGCTTCGATATCAGCGGGCTTTGATTGCGTTGCGGAAGGAATTCTGCAAATCTAAGATGGTGCATAATGCCAACAGGATACGTAAAAAAGGATTCTTCGGACGTAACGGCACTACTTCAAGAGTTGCGCATGTAGGCACGCTGGCTTCTAAAATCATGTCCGGATTGGGTTATCTGGATTATGTGATGATAGGCATGTCGGTTTTCGGGACAGGAAGGAAAATTTTTAAATTCTTTCGTGGAAAAAAATAATACCTTTAATTTTGAAATAAAGGAAAGTCTTGATAAATTTGCGGTTCAGAATTTCTGAACCGCAAATCATATATATAATTCTAACAGACTCCTGAATAATGAACGATTATATTTCAGTGCGCGTAGACGCAACCCCTTGCTCGGAAGATATAACAGACCTTGCGGCTGCATTCTTGGCTGATGCCGGTTTTGAGAGTTTCGAACCCGATGCCGAGGGACTCACTGCGTATATACGCGCTACGAATGATGATGCATGCGGCATTGCCCGCGAAGCTCTTGAGGATTTCCCCATTCCTGCGGATTTCAAGATCACATCTGAGTTTATAAAAGGGGAGGACTGGAATGCGGAATGGGAGAAGAATTATTTTAAGCCTATTGTAATAGGCGATAAGGTGGCGGTGCATTCCACTTTCCATACTGATGTGCCGCAGGCTGAATATGATATTGTGATAGATCCCAAGATGGCTTTCGGAACCGGACACCATGACACGACGTCGCAGATGATGCGTCTGATTCTGGAATTACCGCTTGAGGGCAAGGATGTAATCGACATGGGTACGGGGACGGGTATCCTTGCAATACTTGCGAAGAAACGTGGAGCCAATTCCGTTACAGGTATTGAAATAGATGAACCGGCGTATCTCAACGCCGTAGAGCATGCCGCTCTTAACGGAGTGTCGCTGAACCTGGTTCATGGAGATGCTTCGGCGCTTGAAACTCTGGAGCCGGCTGATTTCCTTTTTGCAAATATAAACCGTAATATAATACTTGCGGATATCGACAAATACAGCCAGGCGTTGAAATCTGCGGCAGAAGTGCTTCTCAGCGGCTTCTATGAGCAGGATGTGGAGATGATCGAGGCTGAATGTCAGAAATATGGACTCAAAGAGGCGGAAAGACTCGTATCTGACTCCGGATGGACAGCCCTGAGGCTGACGAAATGATACTGATTTTCGGCAGAATTATTGTGTGGTTAACAACTTTTAATGTTAAAAACAATCAAATGATTTGTTTTTAACACGTTTCCGCCTTATCTTTGCAATCGAATTAGTGAGTGAAGTGAGTGGCGCTAAATACATCGCCTATCGAGAAATTGTACTTAACCAACCAGCATCATAAATGGCAAATTTTTCAGGCATGACCGACGAACAGTTGGTAAAGGCTTACGCATCAGGATGTAATGAGGCGTTTGATGTTCTGCTTAAAAGTCATCAGGACCGGATTTTCAATTATATCCTGCGTATAATAAAAAACGAGGATATTGCAAATGACATATTTCAGGAGACATTCGTAAAAGCCATCCAGACAATACGTCAGGGAAGATACACGGAAAATGGAAAATTTCCCGCGTGGATCTCGCGTATAGCACATAATCTTATCATCGACTATTACCGTCAGGAGAAATCAGAAAATCTTCAGAGTGCAGATCTCGAAGATGTGGATATCCTCAACAGAAAGGAATTATGCGAGGATACGATAGAAGATATGATTATTTCAGAGCAGATACGCGATGATGTGAAATATCTGATCGAGGAACTTCCTGCGTTGCAGCGCGAAGTGCTTATCATGCGCTATTACCAAGGGTTGAGCTTCAAGGAGATCGCGGAGGTTACCGGTGTAAGTATCAATACTGCCCTCGGACGCATGAGATATGCGATCCTGAATCTGCGGCGCATAGCATCGGAGAAGGATATAATTCTTACTTTGTGAAAAACATTACGGACAGATAATAAAAGCGCGGGCCGGTGCGTTATATAAGTGAAATTTAAACCAGTTTGCCTATGACGCACGATTCCCACTTGACAACAGATGTGGATTACAAAGTGAATGTGATCCCGCAGCCGCGCAAAGCGACAATCAGTTTTTTACGTCAGTTTGCCCGCACATATGCAGCCATACCCGGCACGGCATTCTCAGCGATGAGTGTCAATTGACGTTTTTTATTGAAAAAAGATAAAGAGAGCCTTGATTGATTCCGGGTTCTTTTTTCTTTTTATGTGCGTTTGTGTTATTGCTTTTGGTGTGTCTCGGGTAGGAGCTGATAGAAAACATGAACGTGTTGGCATAACTATGGATTTTTTTTTATAAATTTGCGTTTTAAAAAGCTTCTTAAACAGAAACTATGGAAGAAATCATAAAAGAGGAAGAGATTGCTGGAGAAGGCGGTCTTAATTTTATTGAGCAAGAGATAAAGGCCGATCTTGAGGCTGGTAAAAACGGAGGCAGACTTAACACCCGTTTCCCGCCAGAACCCAACGGCTATCTGCATATAGGTCACGCCAAAGCTTTCATCATGGATTTTGGTGCGGCAGAGAAGTTTGGCGGTACATGTAATCTCCGTTTTGATGACACGAACCCTCAGAAAGAGGATACGGAATATGTGGAGGCAATAAAGGAGGATATCCACTGGCTTGGATATGATTGGGAAGACCGTCTGTATTATGCAAGCGATTATTTTCCACAGCTCTACGATCTGGCAGTGCGCCTTATAAAGGAAGGGAAAGCATATGTGGATGAACAGAGCAGCGAGCAGATTGCAGCGCAGAAAGGCACACCTACTGTGCCTGGCACAAATAGCCCTTATCGCGATCGCCCGGTAGAGGAGAATCTCGAATTGTTTGAGAAAATGAATGCCGGAGAATTTGAGGAGGGTTCAATGGTGCTCCGCGCGAAAATTGACATGGCAAGCGATAATATGCATTTCCGTGACCCTATAATGTACCGTATCATCAAGACTCCTCATTGGCGCACAGGCGATAAGTGGAAGGTGTATCCGATGTATGACTTTGCGCACGGGCAGAGCGACTATTTCGAGGGAGTGACGCACTCTATATGCACTCTGGAATTTGTTCCGCATCGTCCGTTGTATGAATATTTTGTAAAGGAACTCGCCGACGAGAGCTATTGCCCGCGTCAGATTGAATTCAACCGACTCAATCTGACTTACACGGTGATGAGCAAGCGTAAATTGCTGCAGCTCGTAAAAGAAGGACTCGTAAGCGGATGGGATGATCCTCGAATGCCGACTTTGCGCGGACTTCGCCGCAGAGGTTATACACCTTCTTCCATCAAAGATTTTGTAAAGCGCATAGGTTATACAAAATATGAAGCTCTCAATCATATAGAGCTTCTGGAGCATTCTGTGCGTGAAGATCTGAATAAGACAGCCACACGTGTGAGTGTGATCCAAAATCCGGTGAAGCTTATTCTTACAAACTATCCTGAAGACAAAACCGAGATGATGGAGATGGACAATAATCCTGAGAATCCGTCGGAAGGAACTCACCAGATGCCATTCAGCCGTGAGCTTTGGATAGAGCGTGAAGACTTTATGGAGAACCCTCCAAAGAAATTCTTCCGTCTCTCGCCGGATAAGGAGGTGCGTCTCAAAGGTGCTTATATCATAAAATGCACAGGTCTTAAGAAGAATGAGGAAGGAGAGATAGAGGAGATCTATGCAACATATGATCCTGAGACCCGCAGCGGCTTACCCGGCAGCGACCGTAAGGTCAAGGGTACGCTTCACTGGGTGTCAGTGCCGACAGCTACAACAGCAGAGATCCGCGACTACGACCGACTCTTCACAGTGGAGAATCCCAGTGCTGAAGAAGGAGATTTCCGCGATCTCTTAAATCCGGACTCTCTCAAAGTACGTGAAAACGCCAAGATAGAGCCTTGGCTTGCAGAACGTATCAAAGCCGGCGATCATTACCAGTTCCAGCGTCTTGGTTATTACGTAGTGGATAAAGACACCACAGCTGATCATCCTGTATTCAACAAGACAATCGGCTTGAAAGACTCCTGGGCAAAAGAAATGAAGAAATAAACGGATATTTATCAATTAAAATGTTAAAAATGCGCTTTGGTATTGCAAAGCGCATTTTTAATTATTATATTTGCAGATGTTTTCATAAGAAAGCGGTATCTATCGGGGCTGACTGGCTTTGACAGCGTGTAGAAGCGGTAGGTAAGCATGCAGAGCTTTGGCGTTTAAGCTCTATAATCGCAAAAGCGTCGACCTATAATTGGCGAAAATAACAATTACGCTCTCGCTGCGTGATCTGAAGTACAGTAGGATCCCTTTATTCGCCTCAAAGTGAGGTGAACGAGACATCTCCCCATTGCCCCGTTCCGAGACGTTTGGACAAGGAGGTGCAGAGAAATTCGGAAATAGGAATTGCGGAGTTCTGACGCGGTTCCGAGATCAAGGGACTAAGGATAAGATTGGCTGTCGTGGGCCTGTCTTATCACGAAAACCAATCCACAGACTAAGCATGTAGAAAGCCCATTGGTTCCACGTTTGGACGAGGGTTCAATCCCCTCCAGCTCCACAAATATAAAGGATAAGGAAGGATATAAAAGGAAAGCTGAGGATATAAATAACATATCCTCAGCTTTTTATATTGGAATCAAAGGATATTGGAGGCTATCCAACGATATGCGTTTGGGTGGCATTTCGAGGTGGCATTTGCTCTTATGGTGGCAAATTAGGTGGCATAATAGGTGGCATATTGATGTGCTTTTTTGTTCCGCAATTTGGTATATGAGGAAGTGTATTTCGATAATGTTAAAGCGACCGGTCTTCACAGATCGGTCGCTTCGGTTTACTACAAATTCTCAGACTTACCTGTTTGATTCGTTATGCTGTCTTTGATGACTTCCGGATTTATTACTTCCGGTGATTGTCATTGTTGTTTCAAATATATTGCTGTTTCTAAAATAGTAGTGGTGCGATAAAAAATCTAACTACTGCGGTTAAAATATTAGTATTTAATCAAATACAAGAGAATATTGATTTTTTTGATTTGAAATTGATTTATTAGTCTTGTTGTTCATAGCATCAAGATTATGAACCAAGGTAAGTTTATATTCTCCCAAGTCATCGAGTTTATACCGCGCTATCAGTTAGATAAACTGGCAAAGCAATATAAAGGCGATTGGCATGCGAAGAATCTCAACAGCTACTCGCTCTGCTTCATCTGCTGTTTGGACAGGTGACCGGATGTGATTCGCTTCGCGATATTTGTCTTTGTTTGGCGGCTCACTCAATATACTCTATCACCCCGGTTTCCGCAAGACATTGAATCACATATCTTTGTCGCGAGCTAACGAAAGCCGTGATTATCGTATATTTGAGGGACTCGGTTTCTATTTCATCGGATTGGTGCGACCAATGTATTCAAGGGTCAAACTCTCTGAGATAATCATAAATAATGTAATCTATGCGTTAGACTCCACGACCATATCGACCAGTATCTTAAACTAACGCGATTTTATCGTACCAGTAGTAAGTTTGCCACATCAATGACAGGCCGCATTGTGGGTGGTATTGCCGGAGACGTCACCAATTTCGGTATGTTTGAGGGTATGAAGGAAGCTGAGAGTCAGTTTGTACATGGAGGGAAAGCCGCACCTACAGATGAAAATAGTAATTTTCTGCGTGAAGTACGCTATGTAGAACACGATGTCGACGCGGTGTGTGGATTTTCCTAATAGACTTGTCATATTTATAAGTTTTGTTGTTTATGTGTGAATTTAAATATCGTCGGGTGAATATGCTATTTAAGTTTAGCCTTGTGTGTCTTTTCTTTGTTAATGTTGAATAATATTAGTAATTTTGTCTTGTGATTGTTGGCATTCTCACAAAACAGGCTTTAACATCAGCTCCGTCGCACTTGCCGTAGAGTGCCAATTTATTACGTCAGGTCTTCGGGGCTGATTGTTTTATAAGATATGAGTAATAAACTAACAAAGAAGACCATAACTCTTTTTGAAAGCATCAAGAGATATGACGCTAATGGAGTGGAATGCTGGTCGGGGAGGGAGCTTGGATTGGCTCTCGGATATGCGGAATATCGCAATTTTGCACCGGTTATTGATAAGGCAAAAGAAGCCTGTCTTAATAGCCAACGTGCTGTAAATGAACATTTCGTGGAGTTGCACGAAATGGTAAGTATAGGTAATGGAGCTGAAAGAGAGATTGTTACAACCATGATGACTAGATATGCCTGTTATCTTGCCGTTCAAAATTCCAACCCATCCAAACCGATTGTGGCTCAAGCTCAGACATATTTTGCATCCCAGACTAGAATTGCAGAAATAGGTCAATCTGGCGGAAACGGTCTTACTGATGAAGAATCCAAACGCCTGTTTCTCCGGAATGAAATGGCAAACCACAATACAAGACTTGCAAGTGCGGCAAGTGATGCTGGAGTCAAAGAACCGCGTGACTATGCGATATTTCAGAACCATGGTTATAAAGGTCTGTATGGAGGTCTTGGAGCCAAGGAGATTCATGAAAGGAAAGGACTTAAAAAGAGTCAGCAGATTCTTGATCACATGGGTAGTACAGAACTTGCCGCCAACCTTTTCCGGGCCACTCAAACAGAAGAAAAACTCAGGCGTGAAAACATACAGGGCAAAACAGCTGCAAATCGTACCCATTTTGAAGTAGGAGAGAAAGTCCGGAGAACCATTGCGGAACTCGGCGGTACGATGCCTGAAGATTTGCCTACGCCAGAAAGTATCAAGCGAGTAGAAAGCAAGCAGAAACGGATCGACTCTAAAAAGCCGGAGCGTTGAGAAACCTTGACCTTTCCGATTTTGGTAGAATTGATTTTCTTGGCTTTCTTCAATTGATTTGTCTGTGTTGGAATTATTAGAATTTTATCCCTACAAAACATATGTAATGTTCATTAGGTTAAGGACAATCACTGTGTTTATGTATCCTGTATATTGGCTGCCCTATCCACTATTTTGAGTTGCTCGATTTTTGATTTTTGGGGCTGTCTCATATTCTCAACTCATAAACGGTATTGCGCCGTAGCGACCGTTGATATAATCTTTCTCAATGTTGCGGTCATTTCGCACCTTGTTTCCGGCATCATCACGGAATTCAACCAGTGAATACAATTCAGTTGAATCGGTTTTATTCTTTTCCGTGAACCAGATTTGATCGCGGCGCATATATTGAAGATTGAGCAGGTTTGTGTCGTGTGTCGCAAAGATAAGTTGCGCACCGTTGCGGTTAATCTTGCTGTCCATGAACAGCAAGATGATTTTGCGTGTAAGGAACGGGTGGAGTTTTGCATCGAGCTCGTCAATCACAAGAATTTTGCCTGAAAGGATTGCATCGACAAGTGAGAGTTGTCGCCTATAGCCGTCAAAATACAACGGGCTGCACCTAATGTCCATTGACCGCTGTCTATGGTAAGATTTATTTATACTATCTTTGTAAAAACATAAAAAAACGGATTCTTTACCTGCATCTGTTATCAGGGAAAGGATTACCAGTACTGCGATGCAATTTAGTAATTATATGGCATACAACAAACAGTTTTTTAATAAAGCGATGGTGAAAATGTCGGCACCGACATCTTTGCTGAAATCATAGAACAGATTCTTTTAGGTGTTCAGCCGGAAAGATGGCTTATCTTCCTGTCGGTATGGGGCGAAATAAGTCCATCTGAGCCCGCGTTTGGCCACTGGAGTGTACCCTAACCGCTGAAGAAATTCAGCGATCGTGATAGCTTTCAGTTTGGATATATCCATCTCCACAAATATAAGGAATAAGGAAGGATAAAAAGGAAAACAGAGGGTATACATTACATATCCTCAGACTTTTTATTATGGAATCGAGAGATATTTGAGGTTATCCGACGATAAGTGTTTGGGTGGCATTTTTAGTTCCCATTTTCATCGGAACAGATTCTTAATTGTAACACTAATGCAGATTGGGGATCAAATTTCCAAAAGATTGGGCAAATTGAGAGTTGTGTAGCCGGCATTCATTATCGCCCCGTTGGAGAATGTGATGCCATGCTCGGTCAGTATACCGTGTTGGGCGTGGATGTGACCGAAGAGGTGAAGTCTCGGATGCACTTCCATGACTTTGGTGAGAAGTTGTTCATCTCCATAGTTGATGTTGTCATCGAAATCGAGGATGCCGGATGCAGGACTATGAGTTATCAACACATTGGTATCGGCAGGAATTTTTACGATATTTTTCGCTTGGCGGTCTGTTACGCAGTCGGTCATAAACATCGGCACACCATAGAATTTGATGCCGTCAATTTCCACCCCTGAGTTGCAGAGATAATGAACATTAGGGTCGAGACCATCGATGTTGGCTCCATAAAGACAATCGTCGTGGTTTCCGCAGATGAAAATCTTGTAGGCATAAGGCAGGTCACAGAACCAGTTAAGGAAGTCGATGGCCTCGGCTTCAGAACCCACCATACAGAAGTCACCGGAATGTACCACCACATCGGCTTCGGGCAAATCCTGAAGTCGATGATGGCATCCGTGGGTATCAGAGAGATGGAGGATTTTCATAAATTGTAAAACATCTTAATTGTTGGAGTCAATAACCGAGAGTTTTCATAGACAGAGAATAGAGATTGATATGTCAGGACCTCGCTTATGACGTCAATCTTTCTGTTAGCATATTCCTTAAATGCATTCTTTCCGCCATCTTTTTTACACCTCTTTATTGCATTCAATATTTCTGAGCCATTTGCCCCGATGATGCCTTCATATAGATCAATATATTTGTTGGGTTCCGACATAGGACTATAGATGATTGTGCCGTAATAGATTTTATGTGCACGCTCAAACCAGTACATATAGTTTTTGGGGTCGTAAGAGTCTGTTTTTTGGTTTTGAGGTCCTTGATATATCCCTATTAAATGGGATATACTTTGCTTTATTCCTTCTATATACGCTTTATCACTTGATGATTCTCCATATAATAATTCCAATTTACCCCGTTGATTTTGGCTCGCAAATATATTGTACTTCTTAAGTAAACCGTTTATTGTCTCTCCCATGTAAAGTGGTATATAGCTTTTACCATATTCTTCTTTATGTGAAGTTTCTAAGTATTCAGACAACTTCGATTCTAAAAAAAGCAGAACGCCTTTGGTCGTGTCAACCAAAACAATATCAACGCATGACGGATTTCCAATTACTTTGTTGCGAATTTCAAAAAAACACTTAGTAAACGATAAGCCCTCTAATGCTGGAATGTTGGGTATTTTCAGGACATAGTCATTCCCGTCTTGAGTCAATCTATAAAAGGCTAAAAGACATAGAAGCGAAGATGATGCAACTGAGTTTATTTTAGCGATTTCGTTGCCTACGCCTTCAGAAACGGTTCTAAAAGCATTGTGAAATATTTCTTTCTCTTCTTCTGGAATATCAAATAACAGTCTATAGTGCTCAGAAATATAGTCTTTACGGAAAAGTAATGGAATATCGGTTTCTGTAAAGCTTGGAGTCCAAGTAGAATTTTTTGCGATCTGGAGATTTGAAGTCAATTGTTCTGCTATTGTGCTCATACGTCTAAATTTTTATACGGATAAATCATATATCGGGGAATGAATTCTTCCTCGTTATTCCCAAAAGAGCTGTCAATCCCGCGTAGAAGCACCAACGGTTTAACAACGATAGAATCCCATTCCAAATCAAGGAGGGAATTGATTCGTGATTCGATTGTTCTTTGTTTGAATTCCTCGGAGGGAAAGGGATTTTCCTCTATATGTCGCTTCGTGTATTCTTCAAGCCAGACCTTATAATACTTTTTTATAAAATCGAGGGTGAGGGTTTGTACTACTTTGGCCGGATATATTGCCGACAGACCCGTGGAGATGTCTCTGTATCCCGGTTGAAGTACCCAAACAATATCTCCGGCTTTAAACGCGTTCGGCTCGTTTAAATAACGAGATCCTCCCGGTTTGTGTTCGCCAAAAGTATATTTAGCATTGACCGTTTTGTCGGCATTATATGTAATGAAAAATTCGGGCGATTCGTCAGAAACAAAATATTTGTCAGGAAATTCTTTCTCAGATAACGGGTCTAATTCCTCATGGTCAATTTTACGGCCAAACTCAGGGCCTTCAATAGAATAGCCCACGATATTGTCGTCTATCGGATGATCTGCCAAAGATGCTTCTGCTTCTTTTAGAGAGTAGAAATGTCCGATAACTTCTTCCACACAGTTATACCATGGTAAGGAAGTGTCAAGGTATTTCAATACTCTTGTGGAGTCCGCTACTGATTTAAAAAATTTCTTAAGTGTAATATTCTTGTCTTGTTCCATAATACAAAGGTACATAAATTTAAACGGGTTTTAAGATAAACATGTCGCATAACATATCACATCTCTTGGTGTTATTATCTTCATATGTTTTGGTTAGCAATGCAAATTTAGATTTATGGTGTCTCAACATTCGATACTACTTTGAAAAAATAGAATTTAGTGAGATTTTTTAAGTTGTATCGCAAAGTGCGTCATGTGTGGGTTAATTTTGCCGTTGCTACGTAAAATGGCTGCGCAGTCACCATTTAACTTTGCGCCCATAATATAACAATACGATTATGAAAACAATAGACGGATATGACGTGAAGATATTCACGGACAACATTGAGGAAAACGCTTTGGAGCAGATAAAGGAACTGCTCTCTATTGATGTGTTCTCTGACAAGAAAATACGTATCATGCCTGACGTGCATGCCGGGGCTGGCTGCGTCATAGGATTCACCGGAGACCTTGGTGATAAAGTTATTCCCAATATCGTAGGCGTTGATATTGGTTGCGGTATGCGTATCCTTAATCTTGGAAGGATTGAGGATATTGATTACCATGCTTTCAATGAACATATCAGGGCAAACGTCCCGTCTGGGATGATTGTCCGTGAGGATAAGTTTGGCTTCAAGCCGCTTGTACATGAGGAGATGGACATATACCGTCAGGCAAAAAAGATGGTTACAGAACTCCGTTGCTACCGGGAGCTAAACTACTCTGACCGAATCAACAAGAGTATCGGCTCGCTTGGTGGTGGCAATCACTTCATTGAGTTGGATAAAGATGATGAGGGTAACGTGTATCTCGTCATCCACACAGGTTCGCGCAACCTTGGTAAGCAGGTGGCTGACATTTACCAGAATCGTGCTATCAAGCACATGACCGAAGGTGCGGATGAGTTTGAAGAAACAGTCAAACGCACGATTGAGGAATATAAAGCTGCCGGACGCCGCTCCGAACTTCAGGCAGTAATCAAGAAGATGCGAAAGTCACAGCAGGAGGCAGAACCGAATCTGCCTCGCGATCTTTGTTATGTAGAAGGTGAGGCTCGTGAGGACTACCTCCACGATATGCGAATCTGTCAGCGTTGGGCTGTCATCAATCGTAAACTCATATCTTTGCTGCTATTGAAATTTTTTCCTGATGTCAACATCATAGAGGAATTTGAGAGCATTCACAACTATATCAGCGATGACAATATAATCCGCAAAGGTTCTATCTCCGCCGCTGAGGGCGAGCGTTGCATTATTCCTTTGAATATGCGCGACGGCTCACTGCTTTGCACCGGAAAAGGTAATCCCGACTGGAACTGCTCCGCTCCCCACGGTGCCGGACGTGTGCTTAGTCGCACACAGGCTTACGAGCAAATCAAGATGGAAGACTTTGAGGCGTCAATGATTGGAATCTATTCCGAGAGCGTCAACGACTTTACCCGCGATGAGTCGCCGATGGTTTACAAGCCGGCAGCTGAGATTATCGCCAATATTGGCGATACAGTCAGCATCGACACAATCATACGTCCCATCTTCAACTTCAAAGCATCAAAATGAATCATGGCTACGGTTTTATGAATGGGATCTTAAAATCTATCTGAGATGAAGACGGGCATGACGAGTTAGGCAATGACGCATCATTAAATCGTAAAATAATATGAATTTTAACAACTTGTATCACAAATTTCAACAAGTTTTGATTATTTTTGTGATTGATATAGACAATAAGGTTGTTATCGAATTATAATAGCCATATGACTCAACTACAGAAATACACTTGGCTGATAGATACTATCAGACGTTCCGGGAAAATCTCGCATAGAGATTTATCCGACAAATGGGAGCGTTGCAAAGACCTCAGTGACTGCAAGCCGCTCCATCGCGCTACATTCAACCGCTGGCGCGACGCAATTCTTTCGCAGTTCGGAATAATTATCGACTGTCAGCGTGTCGGTGGCTATCTCTATTTTATCGCAAATCCAGAAGACATAGATGAGGACGAGCTGAAAAAGTGGATGCTCGACTCCTTTGCCGTTGGTAATCTTATTGGTGAGAATCTATCGTTGAAAGACAGGATTCTCGTTGACCAAATTCCGTCAGGCCGCGACCATCTTACCACTCTATTGGAGGCGATGAAGGAAAATCGCGTTGTCAATATCGAGTATAAGGCATTCAAATATTCCCGGTCGTTCAAAATCCCGGTTGAGCCATATTGTGTAAAACTATTTGAGAATCGCTGGTATATGCTCGGTCATAATTTGAGCAAAGATACAATCCGTTTGTATGGTCTCGACCGCATAGAGTCAGTTGAAGTTACGGAACAGGAATATAAGTTGCCCAAAGACTTTTCTGCCGCCGACTATTTCGCCAATTATTTCGGAATAGTAACTGATGAGTGGGTTAAGCCTGAGAGGATAGTTATCCGTGCCAACAAAGAACATACTCCATATATCAAATCGTTGCCGTTGCACCACAGCCAGCGATTGATTGAGGATAATGGTGAATATGCAGATTTCGAACTATATCTCGCACCTACCTACGACTTCATAATGAAGCTTCTTCACGTAGGAGGGATGGTAGAGGTGATTTCACCGTCATCATTGCGTAAAACAATGAAAGGCTGGATTTCTGATATGTATGAACTGTATAAAAACGACTGACAATGGATAATTTTGTAGCAATAGACTTTGAGACAGCCAATGGACGACGTTCAAGTGTGTGCGCAGTTGGAATAGTGATAGTTAGAGGAGGGGAGGTAGTTGATAGGTATTACAGCCTTATTCAGCCTTCGCCAAACTATTATACATATTGGACCACACAAGTTCACGGACTGACAAGGATGGATACTGACGGTCAACCGCAGTTCCCGGAAGTCTGGGCACAGATAGCACCGCGAATAGAAGGATTACCATTGGTTGCTCATAATCGTCCATTTGATGAAAGTTGCCTTAAGGCTGTATTCAATGAGTACGGTATGGAATATCCCAATTATGAATTTTATTGCACATTGATAGCCTCGCGCCGGAATCTAAAACTGCCATGTCATAAGCTGCATGTGGTGGCGGCAGCTTGCGGTTATGATCTCGAAAATCATCATCACGCACTTGCCGATGCCGAAGCTTGTGCAGCCATTGCATTAAAAATCTTATAACCCCAACAAATATGAGCGTAACAATTATCTCAGTCGGAAATGGCGGATTCAATATCGCCTCCGACATTATAAAAGCAGGTATATTTCCTGAACATCAACTTGTTTATCAACACTTGTTCTTGCTCGCTAAGGGTGCAGAAATGCTTGAAGATTTCGGTCGCAGGGCGGGGGTGCCGTGTAGCGGTAGAATTCACGGGTGAAGGGTATTTCATCTCCGATTTTGGTTTTGTCCTCGTTATACCAGAAATAGGGAGCGTATGGAAGCACGTTGGCTTTACAATCTCTATTGTCAATAAATTGATATGATATACGAATTTACAAATAATTTCTAAAGTGCACAACTTCTTAAACAAAATCCGAACTGAAGTTAGTGTCCTTTGCAATGGCAACTTTCGAGGTGGTCATCAACAAAGCCGGTGGCTTGAAGGTGGGCGTAGCAGATAGTTGAACCAAAGAATTTGAAGCCACGTTTCTTCATATCTTTGGCGATCGCGTCTGACTCCGGCGATGTGACTGGAATATCAGCCATTGTTGCCGGATGGTTGACTATCGGAAAATCACCATGGAAGAAGGAGCGAAGATAGTTGAAGAAGCTGCCGAACTCTTTTTGAATCTCAATGAATAGTTTTGCATTGGAAATGCTCGACTGGATTTTACGGCGATTCTTGACTATTCCGTCAAATTTCATCAACCGCTCGACATCATCTTCAGTCATGACAGCGACTTTCTCAACGTCAAAGTTGTGAAACGCCTTGCGATAGCCTTCACGCTTGCGAAGTACGGTTATCCACGCCAGCCTAGCCTGTGCGCTTTCTAACGTGAGGAATTCAAAGAGGGTATGATCATCGGTGACAAGGCGCCCCCACTCCTCATCGTGATATTTCACGTAAAGAGCGTCGTCTCCACACCATGGGCAACGATTCAGATTTTCTGATGCTTTTCGAATGCTGGTAGTCTTGGCCATACCGTTATCTATTTCTACTTTTGTCATTGGATGTGTCTCAAAATTGGGTTAAGAATTATTGGTGTCCGGTAAACATGCAGAACCATCATAAATATTGGACTTTAGATCTTGACAAGCCCCATTATATGGTCGAACTTTACGCAGAGGCACGGAGGCGCAAAGTCTTGAGTTGGCAAAACCGGTGATGGTGTAAAGATCACGGAGAATCGCGTGGCGATTTTGGCAAAGGCGCGGAGCGTGGCCGGACGGTCTCTGCGCCTCCGCAGGAGTGGTAACGACCTCCGCGTCGGGATTGAGCGGTATAAATCCTTTGCGCCTCCGCGTCTCCGCGTGATTAATATTTTTACCGGACACCAATAGTTAAGAATACAAAGTTATTACATTTGCGAGAGAATCGTGCTTTTCAGAGTCTTAAAAGTGCGATGTGTCGGCAATTTTTCGTAAATTTGTGGTATAATAGCGAAGTCTTCGCTATCCATAAGTTGTTTAAAATTGAATACGCCGATGAAAAGAATCTTGTATATGCTGCCCGCCTTCCTTTTGATAGCATCGTGTAGTGGACAAAAGAATAATTCGCTATCTGACACTTCACATGTGTCAGATACGGACAATGCCGTTTGCATCTCGATTGAGGGGCAATGGCTGCTTGAACATGTGGCAGTCAACGACACCCTTGAAGTGCGCCCTGCTGATGTTGATCCGGAATTTAAACTCTATGCGCATTTCTACAATGATAGCACATTCAACTTCCAGACCGGTTGCAACGCCATTGGGGGTAAGTATGTGCAGACTGGAGACTCCATAGTTATGAGCGATATGCTGTGTACAGAAATGGCTTGCCATGATATGCGTGTCGAGGAACTTCTAAAAGATGTTCTGCCTCAAGTGAAAACCGTTGACTGGAACAATGACTCAATCATGCGACTTAACACGCAAACTTCCGCTTATGTCGTTTTGAAGAAATGCGAAGCTAAAGTAAAATGTGTTGAGCCGAAATAGTCATGGAGTTTAGCACATCAGTTCAAGAAGCCCTTGGACATTATGTATATTGCCTTGTTGATCCAAGAGACAATAGAATTTTCTATATTGGTAAGGGACAGGGAAATCGTGTCTTTGCACATGCCAATGACGCTCTCAATGAAGACGTGGAAAGTCTGAAACTTGAAACTATCAGGAATATTCGCCATTCGGGATTTGATGTGGCGCATTATATTATTAGACACCGATTGACAAAAGAAGAGGCATTCATGCTGGAATCTACCCTTATTGACTTTTTGACATACCCGCAATTTAATCTGAAATCGGTATTGACAAATATAGTCAGTGGTCATCATCAGTGGGATGAAGGCATC
Source organism: uncultured Muribaculaceae bacterium (assembly GCA_910578075.1). GTDB lineage: Bacteria > Bacteroidota > Bacteroidia > Bacteroidales > Muribaculaceae > Lepagella. The sequence goes on from CAJTPK010000031.1 coordinate 26,459, forward strand.
AAGACGGCAGATGATATTCAGACCATTTATGACTGTCAACCAATTGAGATAAGAGACGATGAAGGAATATTGTTAGTGAGTCTCAACAGGAGTTATAACCAAGCTAAGGCAGATGGTGTATATCAAAGACTGAATATTTTTGAAGCAACACGTAAATATTGGGGCATTGGCAAAAAGAGACCCGAGGCAATCAAATATGTACTTGGAGTTTATCGCGGAATTGTTCGTAGTGTGGTGAGAGTTTCTGGTTACAGATGGACAAAGAAAGCCGATGACGGGACAATATTTCCTAAACCAAGATGTTGCTTTGACGGGCAACTTGTAGAGGATTCGCCCTATTTGAATAAAGACATTTCCGCATATCCGTTTGGCAGTGGGAGTGCTATAAGGTATATATGATTAGCCATGAGAATAATTAGCTGGAATATAGACGGCATAGGCCGACTATATAATGAACTGATACAACTCGCAGAGGAGTATCTGCCGGATATTATTTTTCTCCAGAAGATAAAGAATCAGCAGGGCAACGCCAACTTTCCAATTGAAGGTTATCATCAACTTTGGTGGTTTGGAGACTCAGCTCCGTACAGTGGAGTCGCTACATACTGTAAGGAATCTATTACACTCAATCATTTGCCAATTCCAGAACTGAGTGAAGACGGACATTTCCAGATGTATGGATTAGACGATTTGTGCATCTGTAACGCCTATGTCCCTTACTCGAATACGGCTTTGCCGGAATCAATAGAGTTTCGCAAAAGATGGAATAAGACCCTGTATGATGTGGCAACCAGGATAACGAAAGATGCGAAAATGATTATCCTCGGCGATATGAATATAGTTCACACGGAAATGGATAATGACGGTCACGCACCTCTCCAGCAGAAAAAAGGTTGCTTCTTCGATTGGGAGCGTTATGACTTCGATAGGTTGTTGGCTGATGCTCATCTTATTGACTCTTTTAGAGAAACGCATCCCCATGAGACAAAATACTCTTATTACTTCGATAACCTAAGGAAAGTACTCCAGTCGGGGTGGAGGATAGACTATGCTCTTGTCAGTGAATCGCTGATGCCACAAGTTGTCAACTCAGACATTCTTACAGACTTCGGAAGTGGTAAAAGCGTTCCAATTATTCTTGATTTGGCTCTGCCATTGGAACAAACCGAAAAATATCGTGGCGAAGTAGAGTTTTCCAAAAAAGAAAGAAAAATAGCGAAAGATATACTCAGAAAAGGAATTTTGAGCTATCACCAAAATTGGCAGAATGGTATAGCCGCATTGATTCAAAGTCCATACGCGGAAAATGAAAACTCCTTTGACCGGAGTATGGAAATAACGCGTCGTGCAAAGAATTTTTATAAGGAAGCAATGAGATTGGAGGAGCTATACGACAAATTTTTGCTTCCTTCCGGAATAGCAATGTTCCTGAAAGAAGGTAATCTCTCGAGGGAAGACCTAAAAGATTTACCCAAAGAAACACAAAACCATCTACTTTACAAAGCAAATAAAATGAGAGAGTAACGATGGTAAAGGTTGTCTATAAATCGAAGATTGATTGGTGGGTGTGGTTGGTTTTCCTGTTCATGGCAGGCGTCACTGTTACCGTAGCTATAGACTCGACATGGTGGGTCGTGCTTTCATTCGGAGGCACTATGCTGATTTGTGCTTTTCTTATAGTCGGCTGTTGGTATGAGATAGACGGCGACCAACTTGTGGTGTATCAGTTCTTCAGACCGAACCGTTTCCCCATTGATAAAATAGCGGAAGTGAAGAAAACAACCGGGATTCTTGCTATCGCCGGAATGTCATGTCGCAGGGTGTCGATTAAATTCACAGACCGCTCCGTAATGAAAAGCGCAATGCCGTTGGAAATATCTCCCAAAAACCGCGATAGTTTTATGGAACAGCTCAAAGAAATAAATCCTGCGATTGTTATAAAGGAATGAAGCGACTCAATTACATATCTCTCGTAGCTAAGATATTTGGCTGCGGTATCGTTGGCTTAACAACGATTGTCTCAGCGTGTAAATCCGGAGGTAATGTTGCAGGACAAATAGAAATATCAGGTAAAATCATTGATAGCGAGGATGGGTCTCCGCTTAAAGATGCAATCGCAGATGCAACATTGTTCTCGATTGTATCCTAATCGGCTGCAGCTGCCCTCAATGTCAGTCGACAAAATACAGAAAGCCGATATGAATATAGAGGAGTTCAGAGAATATTACCTTTCCCTTGGGGAGTTCAGAGAATATTGCCTTTCCCTTGGGGAGGTTACAGAGAAGACACCCTTCGGGAAGTTTGCGGCGAGATTCGACTCGGTGCTGGTGTTCTATGTCTGTGACCATGTGTTCTGCATGGCAGATATGAATGATTTTACATACGTGGTGGTAAAGGACACACCTGAAAAGATAGCCGATTTACACGAGACAAAGCAATCAGTAGAACGTCAGCGAAATTTGATGGCGAAATACTGGATACAACTCAATCTCGGTGGTGACATTCCCGTATCCGGCGAGACGATAATTCACGAGCAATACCTGCCAGCCGTTTTTCGCCATATTGTTGGCATAGAACTGCTGAGCGGCGTTTACACGGCTGCCTCCGACAAAACCTCCACCGTGGATGTAAATCATCGTAGGGTAACCGGCGGAGTCCGGCCTTACCGAGTTGTCCACATATCTGTCAAGGCGCAATGTATCCTTGTCAACGATTGCGAATGTATGGGTGCTTCTTACCACTTCGGCACCTGCACTGAAAGCGGCAAATACCAGTATGAATGTTAGAATCTGATAAATCTTCTTCATAAAAACAACTTATATATTTGTAGTATAAAAATTTGCCATTCGGTCATGGTTTAGCGTAAGTCGATTGTTTGCGGTGGTTATAGAGTTGCCAGGAGTTGTATATATTGTGCCATACGCTGTAAAGTCCCCCCTCCATAGCAGTGACGGGTGAGAGGAATGTGTATACCATCCAGATTATAAAGACAGTATTCTTCTGTCCGAGAGCCTGTCCTCCTTCAATCTGTTGCCCATATATCCGTCCGATTTTCTTACCGACAAAAAATTGCATCATGCAGCAAAGGAATGTGACAAGAACTATTCCCACGAAATAAACAGGGCTGATATGGCTGTTGACTATTGCTTTCATTGTTACTCCGATTGCAAGGCTCAATGCCACTGCCCACAGGTAGAAAGGGAGGTCGCGGAATTGTGTCAGACGGTTCACGAGCGATGGTGCGTATTTTCTTATAGTCCATGCCAATATCAGAGGGCTGATCAGAAGAGGGAATACTTTGCCGATTATCAACGAAAATGTCGATATAAATCCCATATCGGGAAGAGGATGGGCAATCGGCAGTAACGCCGGGGCGGCAACAGCTATGGCGAAATTTATAAGAATTGTATATGTGGTGATTTCTGCCGCGTTGCCATTATTTATAGATATTTTCGATAGCAGCAATTGGTGTAACTTATTTAACAAAAATAACTGATATTGGAAGAGTACACACATCAGCCTTTCATTTTATCATTTGAATATGATTAAACCTTTCAACTCTTGATTAGTCAACAATTTCTTGGAGTGGAATGTTTTGATTTTAAAAACTTACAAAACAAGATATACTATGGAACAGAAAAAAGTAGTCGTAACAAACTTCACCGACCCTCTCTGCACATGGTGCTGGGGGCTCGAGCCGGTGTTCAGAAAGTTGGAGACACATTTCCCCAGCGAGATTGAGTTCCGCTATGTCATGGGCGGTCTCGTTGAGAACATCGAGGAGAAATGGGATCCGACAAACGGCATCGGCCATGCTGACATTCCACGAATCAACCAACAGATTGAGGCTCACTGGAAAGATGCAGAACGCCGTCACGGCATGCCCGTGAGGGGAACCAGTTTTACACTCTTCTCGCGTGAATTTCCTTCCACCTATCCGCAGAACATAGCATACAAGGCAGCCCAGATGGTTGACCAAAAGAAGGCCGACCGATTCCTTCGGAGAATGAGGGAGGCTTCGGCTGCGGAATACCTTATGACCTCTCATCCTGACGTGATTGACAAGCTCGCCGCTGATGTATGTCTTGACCTCAAGGAATTTCACAAGTATCTCGAGGACGGCTCGGCTGAAAAGGCGTTCCGAGATGACCTGAAGATAACCCGCGTTTTCGGGGTAACAGGTTTCCCGACTTGTCTCGTAAGTTATGGCGACAAGCAGGTGCTTCTCCGTGGCTACAATGACTATGACAAATTTGTCAAGGTCATTGAGATGGCGAGCGATGGCAAGATGAAACCGGTGAATAAACCGAGATACGACGATGAGCAAATGCTCAATTTCATCAAAGACCATGGCCGTCTGGCTCTTGCCGAACTGAAGGAGGCATTTGACTTCCCCGACGCTAAAAGCGCTGATGCTTGGGTGAAGAAAATGGAAAAGGAAGGGAGGGTGAAAATCAACCCTGTAGGAGAAAGTTACTTTATCGAACCTGTAACAATCCCTGAGGTTGTTGGAGGCCATTACTGTGACACAGCTGCGGGTCAATGTGTCTGATGCACACCCCACTATATAATATGCTCCTCATCATCTGATGACTGATGGGGAGCTTTTTTTCTCCAAATCCCTTTTGTATTATTGACTAATCAACGTATTTTTATTATCTTTGCACTTTATTATTTATACGCCCGATATGAGAAATGAAATTATCAACCGTCTGGGTTTTATGATGGAGCAGGCACTTGGCACAATGACTGGAACACTTGCCGATGCCTTCAAAGCAAAGGGCATAGACCTCCCTCACTCCCAATATGCAGTCATAAGGCTCTTATATGTCTCCGATAGTCCCCTCACACAGGTAAAGATAGCAGAACTTCTAAAGAAAGATGCAGCGGCAATCAAACGCACTGTGGATATACTTGAACGGAAAGGCCTTGTAGAGCGTGTAGCCCACAATGGCAGAACTAACAAGGTTGTATGCACAGAAAAGGCTCTTGCGATGAAAGAAGAGTTGACAACAGTAGCCAACAATACACTCCACACCATATTCGGAAATTTCACCGATGCCGAACTGGATGCATTCATAAACACCCTCGGCAGGATTGCCGAAGCCAAGAAATGAGTGAGCGTCTCTTAAATCGGAATTTCTTCTTTGTGGCGGCCGGGAATTTCTTCCTGTTCCTCAGCTTCTATGCCCTTATGCCATTGCTACCGTTCTATCTCACACAGGAATATTCTGCTGATGGAACAGTGGTGGGTCTTGTTCTGTCATGCTACATGGTGTCGTGCATTTTAATTCGACCTTACTGCGGTTATCTGCTCGACACTATGAATCGTCGTACCGTCTATATCCTGGCGTATTTGATTTTCTCAGCAGTTTTTTCAGCATACGCATTGTGTGCAACATTATGGTTCTTCATAATTCTCAGGATAGTGCATGGAGCATCCTTCGGGTGCGCGACCGTCTCGGGCGGTTCACTTGTAACACAAGTCATTCCCCGCTCCCGGCTCGGAGAGGGAATAGGATATTATGGCCTTGCCAACACAATCTCCATGTGCATCGGTCCGTTACTCGGACTGTATGCCAACAACCATTTGTCATTCACAATAATCTTCCTGCTGCTTACTGCTACCGGGCTTATCGGCACCGGAATGACATTAATGGTAACTATACCTCCAAGAAACCACACTCCAGTAAAGAAAATCACGGCCGAATCCCTGTTCATAAAATCAGGAGTTGTGTACTCGGTAATTCAAATTTTGGCCTATGTCACTTACGGAGCCACCACGACTTATATCGCTGTGTTCGCCGACCAGAATTTGGTCGGTGGCCTTGGAGGATGGTATTTTACCTGCATGGCTATAGGGCTTGCTCTGTCGCGTCCATTCGCCGGAAAGAAAGTAGATACTGGCAATATTGCGTCGCTTGTAATCTGCGGCTTGGCATTGGCCATAACTGTGAGCATCTCATTATTTTCACTGCATCTATTTCCCCATTACCTGAGACCCGGAATCTTCCTGACCACTGCATTTATACAAGGAGGTGGTTATGGAGTTATGCACCCGGCGTTCAACACCATTTTCGTAAGACTTACCGACGAGAAACATCGCGGAGCAGCAACGTCAATGTTCTTCACAAGCAACGACCTCGGAATAGGCATAGGAGTTTTAGCAGGAGGAATAATCTCACAATTATTCGATGGATACTTCGCAATATTCGGAATTGGAGCGATCCTTTGCCTGTTATCCCTCGCGATTTTTTTGTATAAAAGGGACAGCGTTGTCCGTCTAATGAATTAAGTACGGACACCATCGCCGCCTGTGGCGGCCAAAATTTTTGAGATTTTCAGCGAAAAAAGTGGAGCAACTCAATTACTGGGCTGCTTCACTTCGGATATAAAGATATGGTTAACTTATGCTCTCTTGCGTTCGGATTCACGCCTTTCTTCTTCACGTTTGCGATTAACCTTCCTTACATAGAGGTCATGGGCTGCTTTGAGGTCTGCCGGCATTAGGAGCATTGGGGAGTTGAGGTCTCTGCCCATTGTGTCCAACATTCTGACATAATCAAACCACGTACCCACATCCCCAAATCTATATCCATGAGCATAGCGATTTTAATTGATACCCAATATTTGTCGACTTCTGCCGGATGATAAGTGAGGTATCGGAGAAGTTCTATCTCGTCAGCCTTCATCAGAGCTTCAGCCTTCTCTTCATCGGAGAGTTCCGGCTTTGATACTACGATGTTGCAGTTGACATTCTTGATGTCTTCCTAATCTGCATCGCTGTAATAGAAGTGGCTGAGGATACCAAGCACGGTGTTGTCGTCCATCATACATATTCCCATCTTTGGGATTACGTTGCAGAGATAGTTGATAGCCTTATCCAACGGCTTATTCGAGTCGGAGAATTTGATTTCATCATAGTCTCCACACGTTCTCAACTACGAGCAAGCATAGTTTCCTTAGTCGTACTGACTGCATGAAAATTGGAGCTAAGTTTACGCCCCGGTGAAAACGAACCACGACATATTGGTACGGAAATCCCTAAAAAAAGTATTAATTTTGTATATGATAAGAATAGAACCATGCAATGAAAATGACTATCAGACGCTCGTAGAGATTTGGGAGCGTTCGGTAAGGGCAACCCATTCGTTTCTGACAGAAAAAGACATAATGGATATTAGAGAGTCTCTAATATCTAAGAGTCCGTCTCATAAAAAATTTAGCTTTAGGGGCGGCTTGTTTCCGAGATAATTTATTCAATCGCGAAAGGGAGCAACCTTTCGGTTGTGACCTGAGGGATTGGATAAATTAGCCGGAAAGAAGCCGGTCTGAAGTAATTTTAACCAAACGGACATGTTAGAAGTTAAAAATTATACATATTTATAGTAAAGTCTCTCTCATGAAAAGTTACCTTAGTCCCGCATGCCTGGCTGCTTTTGTATTTTTGAATCAG
>CAJTPK010000032.1 GCA_910578075.1 uncultured Muribaculaceae bacterium
AGAAACTCGCCGAGATGTTCATCAACAACTTCAAGAAGTTCGAGACCAACGAGGCTGGTAAGGCTCTCGTGGCTGCAGGTCCCCACATCTAATCAGAGGATTAAAAACCTTATATTTCAAAAGAGGCATCCGAACCGGATGTCTCTTTTTTTCGTTAGATAGGTAAGCCTCATAAAGAGGCTAAGGTTACGAATATGGCATTGCTTTGGAAAACACACATCCCTGCAGCGGTGACTTTTACCGTCATCGCATGCTCATTCTCTCCTGTTCTGGCAGGGGAAAATCAGCAGCTGCTCCGCGATTCTATCCCTGCGACATGGACATATGAATCGAAGCAGACAACCACACTCCCGTCTGACGACCGTTGGTGGGAGGGTTTCGACGATCCCGTGCTGACTTCGCTGATAAGACGTGGCGAAGAGAATTCTTTCAATCTCTCGATGGCGGCACACCGCATAGAGATGGCCCGTCAGAACTGGGAGCTGGCAAAAGCTGCATATTATCCCAACTTAGGCATTTCGGCAGGATGGACAAAGGAACTGCAGTCGGGAATGACAGGCAGGGAAGCAATGAAAGCCATGGGAGCGGATTATTTCTCTTTGGGTCTTAATTTCTCCTGGGAGATAGATGTGTTCGGACGTGTGCGTGAGCAGTCGAAAGAGGGCAAAGCCAATTATAACGCATCCAAGGCTGAGTATTCCGCCGCCATGATCTCCCTTTGCTCCAACATAGCCACCGCCTATTTCAATTATCGGCTGGCTCAGGGGCGCGTTGATGTTGCCAAACGCCAGATAACATCCCAAGAACGCATCAGTAAGATAACCCAGGCTCGCTATGAGACCGGACTCGCATCGAAACTTGATGTGTCGCAATCCCTGACCGTATTATACTCCACACAGGCAACGCTTCCCGCGCTCAACAACATGCAGACCGCCGCACTCAACAGTATCGCGCTGCTTATCGGATGCTATCCCGATGACATCCGTAGCGAGCTTGCAGGCGAACGAGAGCTGCCCAACGCTTTCCGCATGGTGAAGATCGGGGTGCCGGCGGATATGATACGACGCCGACCGGATATCCTTGAAGCCGAGCAACAACTCGCCGTATATGCAGCCCAGGCGGGAATAGCGAAAAAAGATTTCCTCCCCACCCTGTCGCTGACCGGATCTGTAGGCACCTCAGCCCATAAAATCAACGACCTCTTCTCTAAAGAAAGCTTCACATATTCCATCGCCCCGCAATTGTCGTGGACAATTTTCGAGGGGATGGCACGCAACAGGAGGCTGGCAGCGGCTAAGGAGCAGATGCTTGCAGGCATTGACAACTATAACCTTGCTGTCATGAATGCCGTGATCGAGACAGAAAACGCGCTCTCCGCCTACGACACCTCACTGCAGCAGATTGCCCTTTTCCGCAAGGTGCTGAATGAAAGCCGCGAATCCTTCACACTGGCTGTAGACCGCTATAAACGAGGTCTGTCAGCGTTCACGGATGTCATGAGCGCACAGATCAACATGCTGGAATATGAGAACACACTTCTGGAAACACGAGCCTCGGCACTATCTTCGCTCGTGAAAGTATACGCAGCCGTGGCAGGAAGTCCAATAGAAGAATAAAAGAAGTCCCAATCAAGAATAAAAATAGGATGCTATGAGATACATTTACATTTTCGGCATAGCTGCCATGATGCTTGCCGGATGCCATAAGAAGGAGCGGAAAGCGGAGATAATTCCGGAGGTTGACGTCACATACCCGATAGTTGACTCAGTCACGCTGCATAAGACCTACCCTGGATATATCCGCGCCATGAACAGCGCGGATATTGTGGCGAGGGTCAGCGGACAGCTCCTTACCCAGAACTACAAAGAGGGCGACTACGTGAGCAAAGGCCAGGTCCTTTTCACCATAGAATCGACAAAATACCGCGATGCTGTGGAGCAGGCGCAGGCTGCCTTACATACCGCCGAGAGTCAGTATGATTACGCATCCCGCCAATACGAGGCCATGAAAAAGGCTTTGCAGGCCGATGCGGTGTCGCAGATGGAGGTGATACAGGCGGAAAGCTCCATGAACACTGCCAAGGCATCCATACGCAATGCACGCGCAGCCTTGTCGACAGCGCAACAGAACCTCGGATATTGCACCGTCCGCGCCACCCGTCCGGGACGAATATCGATCGCTGAATATTCCACAGGTAATTATCTCAACGGGGAAGTTTCGCCGGTGAAACTTGCCACCATCTATGATGACGCACGGGTGAAAGCTGTGTTCGATATAGAGGATTCCCAATATGAGATGATGATGGGTAACAATTCTGTGACTGAAAACAAGCTTCTCAAAGCCATCCCTCTTAACTTCTCACAGAAGCTTCCACATTCCTACACGGCAGACCTCTATTATACATCCCCGAATATAGAGACCTCCACCGGCACATTATCTCTCGAGGGACACCTTGACAATCCTTATAAGGAATTGAAAGACGGTATGTTTGTATCCGTGGACCTTCCGTATGGCACTGAGCCGGAGGCAATACTTATCCGCGACGCTTCGATAGGCACCGACCAGCTCGGCAAATATGTGTATGTGGTAAACGACTCCAACAAGGTGGTATACACACCGGTTGAGACGGGCGAGATATACCGCGACTCGCTGCGCATTGTGACAAAAGGGTTGACACCAAAGCAACGTTATGTGACAAAGGCTCTGCTTACTGTCCGCAACGGAGAGGAAGTGAAACCAAGAATCATTAAAAACTAAGGCCATGTTCTCGGATTTCTTCATAAAACGACCGATTTTCGCCACTGTCATAGCTGTGCTGATGGTGCTTGCGGGAATCATGACGATGCGCACCCTCCCGGTGTCGCAATATCCCGACATCACACCTCCTACCGTGATGGTCAACGCGTCATACCCGGGTGCCAACGCCACAACCGTGGCTAAAGCAATCGGCGTCCCTATCGAGCAGCAGATCAACGGTGTCGAGGGGATGCTGTATATGAGCTCGTCTTCCGGCGATGATGGCAGTTATTCACTCACCGTCACTTTCGAGAACGGCACAGATGTGGACCAGGCGGCGATCGATGTCCAGAACCGCGTCACAATGGCACAGGGTCAGCTTCCGAATGCCGTTGTGGAGCAAGGCATAAACGTAATGAAGGAATCGAGCAACCAAGTGCTTTTCTGCACGCTGGAAAGCAAAGATCCTAAGCGTTATGACGCTTTATATCTCACCAATTATGCACAGCTGAATATCGTCGATCCCCTTTCGAGAGTGGAAGGTGTCGGAGGTGTGGAGGCTTTCGGCTCGGGAAAATACAGTATGCGAGTATGGCTCGACCCGGCGAAGATGCGCATGCGCGGACTCACTCCATCGGATGTGGAGGGAGCGATACGCGCGCAGAACATAGAGGTTTCCGCTGGATCAGTGGGAGCCGCCCCGACCGGAAATTCTGAGGATTTCAAATATACTATCGTGGTTGACGGACAACTGTCGGATGTATCGGAATTCGAGAACATCGTTATCCGCACCGATAACACCGGCATACTCCGTCTCAAAGATGTTGCCCGCGTTGAGTTAGGCAGTTCGTCATATTCAGGAGTGGCGAAGGTCAACGGTCAACAGACCGCTCTCATCGGTATACGCCAGCTGCCGGGAGCAAATGCCCTCGATGTGGCGAAAGGTTCCATCAAGGAGCTCGACCGGCTCAGCAAGTATTTCCCCGACGGCGTGTATTACCGCGTGGTGATGAACTCTACCGATTATGTAAGCAAATCCATCGATGAGGTGCTTGTAACTTTCGTGGAGACATCTCTGATTGTGATGATCGTGATCCTTATTTTCCTTCAGAACTGGAGGGCTGTGATCATTCCTATGCTCACCATCCCGGTCTCGCTGATCGCGACATTCGCTGTGATGAAGATAATGGGATTCTCCATAAACACGCTGACTCTGTTCGGTCTTGTGCTCGCCATCGCCATTGTGGTGGATGACGCCATAGTGGTGGTTGAGGATTGCTCACGCCTTGTCGACAAGGGGGACCTCAACAGAGTGCAGGCTGCCGAAAAGGCGATGAAGGAACTGACCGGACCCGTGATAGGCGAAGTGCTTGTGTTGCTCTCGGTGTTTGTTCCCACAGCATTTGTAAGCGGAATCACAGGCTCGTTATATAAGCAATTCGCGCTTACCATCGCTGTCTCTACGGCTTTCTCAGGATTCAACGCCCTTACGCTCACTCCGGCTTTGTGCGCTCTTTTCCTCAAACCGCGCAAGGAGACCAAATTTTTCCTTTTCAAATGGTTCAATGCCGGTTGGTCAAAAGTTGAGAACCTTTACACCCGATCCATCGGCAAGATGCTCAAACACGCCAAGCTGTCGCTGCTGGCATATCTCGCCATAGCCGCCCTCGCGTTCTGGGGCTTCTTCTCGTGGCCTACAAGCTATATCCCTCAGGAGGATATGGGATATTTCGTAACGTCGATACAGCTCCCTTCCGGAGCCTCGTTGGAACGCACTGAGAAGGTGGTCGATGACCTGTCGGCGCGTATTCTGAAGGAAGTGCCCCAGGTGAAGGATGTGATGAGTGTTGCGGGAATGTCGTTCATGGGTGGCGACGGATCAAACTGCGGTTCATTCTTTGTCATGCTTAAACCCTGGAAAGACCGCAAAGGGAAAGAGAATTCCATAAATTCAGTTATCGCTCATGTCAACGAGATCACATCTCAATGTCAGGAGGCAGTGATATTCTCGCTCAACCCACCTGCAATCCCAGGACTCGGTATGTCTTCCGGTCTGGAGATGCAGCTCCTCGACATCTCCAATCTTGGTACCGGTGAGCTTACCAAGGCTCTCAGGGAAGTTCAGGAAGCAGCTGAGAAGGACCCACGAATCGCCTCTGTCACATCAACATTCCAGGGCGAGGTGCCTCAATACAAATTGGTGTTCAACCGCGACCGTGCCTTGATGCAGGGAGTCGGGCTTGACGCTATCTACCAGACCCTCTCGGCATATATGGGAGACTCGTATGTAAACGATTTCTTCGATTTCGGGCGTAGCTACCAGGTGACAGTCAAGGGAGACCCTGCATCGCGTGGTGACATTCAAGATGTAAGACGTCTCAGCGTACGCAATTCGGAGGGGAAGATGGTGCCGTTCTCCACATTCACCGATATTGAACCGACGATGGGTGTGTCGAGTGTCAACCGCTACAACATGTATGTCACCGCAGGACTCACCGCCACGCCCGCCAAAGGGGTAAGCACATCCGAGGGTATAAAGGCGATGGAGGAGATTGTGGGCGATACGCTTGGGAAAAATTATAGCTATGCATGGACCGGACAGGCATATCAGGAGACACAATCAGGTGTGACCATCTCATTCGTGTTCATCTTCGCTATAATAATGACAATACTTGTGCTTTCCGCCCAATACGAAAGCTGGACAGACCCGATAGCCGTTGTGCTCAGTATGCCGGTGGCAATATTAGGCACGATTCTCGGATGCATGTTCATGAACCAGAGCATCAGCATCTATACCCAGATAGGACTCATCCTGTTGTTAGGAATGTCGGCCAAGAATGCCATCCTGATTGTGGAATATGCCATGGATTACCGCAAGGCCGGCCAGCCGATACTCAAGGCTGCGCAGGAGGCGGGACAGGTGCGTTTCCGCCCGATCATGATGACCGCACTTGCGTTTGTATTCGGAGTGATGCCCATGATGTTCGCCACAGGGCCGGGAGCCAACAGTCGTATAGAATTAGGTACGGCGGTAGTATTCGGCATGGCCATGAATGCCTTTATCGGCACACTGTTCGTGCCCAATTTCTGGGTACTGATGCAGACCATCCAGGAGAAATATCTCTCCAAGATCATCAAGCCGCCGAAGAATCCGCTTCGTCCCGGCAACGACACCCCCTCCACCCAAGTCTGAATCATCGACGAGCAAAGATTTCAAATGCAATATCCTTATTGCATTCTGTATCGTACTCTGTAGATACTCTGTAGGTACTCTGTATGGTATTCTGTTCGAAGTCTCTGCTTGTCGGGACGCAACCTCGAAGAGGTGGAATAATTGTAACCCCACATTGAGCAGGGCAAGGAACGCAGCCCCGCGAAGGTGTGGGGTTTAACTAAACCGCGGCAAACGGCTTCGAAGAAGTCGATTAATAATTCCTGCGTCCGACAGATTTGGAACATTTATCATTCCGAACGCTGAACTCCGTTTCACTTTATGAACGCGGAACTCTCGCGGAACCCTGCTGTCAAGATCCTGGCATATGAACCGGGCGGGTTAAGAACGCCTCCGGCTTTCTTAACGGCGCTGAACGCAGGCGGAACGAGCCGGCAGATGTCAGTCAATTGAAAGCAGGGATAAACTCAGATGCCTGTCGTTCCGCCTGCGTTCAGCATCACAAATCAGGACTTCAGTTCTGATTTGTCCGCTCTGTTTATTCCAGATACTCCGCCCCGTTTATTCCGGATACTTTGCCTAAATATCATAGTTCCGCGTGAGTTCCGCGTTTATAAAGTGAAACGAATGGTCTGCGTTCCAATTATTAAGGTTCAAAATTTACCGGACAACTCATTGAAATTCAGATCTTGGCATGCCCTATTACGGTCAAATATCACGCAAAGACGCGGAGCCGCAAAGCTTGAGGTTGCAAGTCCGGTAATAAAGAACACGGAGAATCGCGTAGCGATTTTGGCAAAGGCGCTGAGCTGCTGCGTCGACTCTGTGTCTCTGCAGGAGTGGCAACGACCTCCGCGCCGAATTGACTGGCATAAATCCTTTGTGGCTCCGCGGCTCTGCGTGATCAATATTTTACTGGATGTCAATAATATTAAACACGCTTAGAATCAGCATATAATTCCACAATGCCATAGCAAATTTGTCGAGGCGAAACCTCGAACTCGTATCAGTTTGATCGACGCGCAACTTTAAGACTGTTTCTATTATTGTTTTTATCTATAAATATCACAACATAGACTCCACTGTTTATTTCATTTAAATCCACGGACGTCACCTCTTTCTCTTCTTTCACCAATGTTCCTTGAAGAGTATATACAGAAGCTTTCTCAACAACATCAGGGAAAGTAACAACATTATTGGAATAAGTTACGTTAATAGCCTTGTAACTCTCCATAATACCGGAACCTCCACCTGGACGGGTAGAACCCGATTCCGAAGATGGTCCCGAATATACGACCTCACCGTATGGTCCTAATTCAATGGTGTAAGCAGACCTTCCATACTCGTTTTTCGCGATAAAATCAATCCAAGCATTATATGGTGCGGTAATATTCTCTGCAATTCCATAAGCTGTTCCCGTCTCATTTAGAACGACAGTTCGAAGTGCAGAACCATATTCTTCCTCAACACTGACTTGTATTTTATTTGCACCTAAATATTTAACAACATAATGAGCATCATATGAAGGCACCGGCGCATGACTTATTATTTTCTCTATTGTTGCAGTCTCTATTAATGGCTTAAGCTCAACACATATTTTCAAAGAGGATGATTCTACCAATCTGCCATTAATCATACACGAAAAGTTAAGTTCACATTCAATATCCCCTTCGGAACTTATCTTATATGTATCAATATTATCTATTGATTGCAAAATACACGAGTGGTTATCATCCGGCAATACAATCGTTTTGACACTTCCATCAATCAGGGGCATTGACAATCGCCACACAGGATCAGTCATATCAGCTCCATTAATATCAACATAAAACCTATTATCCTTATATGCTGAAACACAATGATTATCCGACATATCTTCTGAAAGGATATTAACAACATCTTCATTTGCATGAGCTGCAACTGACGCTATCAACATAGTGAAAATAGGCAAGAATTTACAAGATCTTAATCGGTTTATATCAATCATACATGCATATTTAAGTTAGATAATATTATGGTAAAAATGACTGTCTCGAATATTCATCATTTATATCACAAAGCTACACTATTTTTTCGTAAGTTGCAAGTAATCACTTTGATTTATTTGAGAGAATTAAAACTCCTCAATGGATCAGCCGTTAAGTACTTATTGAATTTTTAGCATATATCCGAGACATCTTATATTAAATTAATCAGCATATAATTCTACAATGCCATAGCAAATTTGTCGAGGCGTAACCTCGAAGAGGCGGAATAATTGTAACCCTGCATCGAGATGGATGAGGAACGAAATCCATCGATGGTGTAGGGTCTAACCAAACCGCGGCAAACGGCTTCGAAGAAGTCGATCAATAATTATTGCGTCCGACAGATTTGGAACATTTATCATTCCGAACGCTGAACTCCGTTTCACTTTATGAACGCGGAACTCTCGCGGAACCCTGCTGTCAAGATCCTGGCATATGAACCGGGCGGGTTAAGAACGCCTCCGGCTTTCTTAACGGCGCTGAACGCAGGCGGAACGAGCCGGCAGATGTCAGTCAATTGAAAGCAGGGATAAACTCAGATGCCTGTCGTTCCGCCTGCGTTCCGCGTTTATAAAGTGAAACGAATGTTCTGCGTTACAATTATTAAGGTTCTAAATTTACCGGACAAAACTCCTTGAAATTCAGATCTTGGCATGCCCTATTACGGACAAATATCACGCAAAGACGCGGAGTCGCAAAGCTTGAGGTTGCAAATCCGGTGATAAAGAACACGGAGAATCGCGTAGCGATTTTGGCAAAGGCGCGGAGCTGCTGCGTCGGACTCTGCGTCTTCGCAGGAGTGGTAACGACCTCCGCCTCGGATTGACCGACATAAAGCCTTTGCGGCTCCGCGGCTCTGCATGATTATTATTTTTATCGGACGTCAATAATATTAAACGATTAATAATTCCTGCGTCCGGTAGATTTGGAACATTAATCATTCCGAACGCGGAACTCCGTTTCACTTGATGAACGCGGAACTCTCGCGGAACCCTACTGTCAAGATCCGGGCATATGAACCGGGCGGGTTAAGAACACCTCCGGCTTTCTTAACGGTGCGGAACGCAGGCGGAACGAGCCGAAAGATGTCAGTCAATTAAAAGCAGGGATAAACTATGTTCTGCGTTACAATTATTAAGGTTCAAAATTTACTGGACAACAACGGTGTTACTTTCACTTTGCGGGGATGAGATAAATTGTGTATTTTTGTAAACACGAACTGACTTTTCACACATGACCCGGTTTTACTTATTCTCACCAATCATCATTCTGTTGGCATTCACCTTATTGACTGCCACATCTTGCACGAACACCCAAGACAGAGAGGCAGACAAAGTTCTCAATGCCGCGGATGCCGTTATGTTTTCACACCCTGACTCCGCACTCCAAATACTCACCGACCTCGACACCACCGGTCTCTCAGACAGCCGCATCGCCCGTTATGCCCTGCTTATGACCAAAGCATCTGATAAGAACTACCTTCCACTTACCAACGAATCATTGATTCTGAAAGCTGTCAATCATTATTCAGGCAGAGGCGATAGTTTGGAAACACAAGCCCTTTACTATTATGGAGAAACTTTATGTCATCTAAATAAAAAAGATGATGCATTATTGTATTTGCACTTGGCCAATGATGCCGCCAAAGAAATCAATGATAATTTCTATACAGCTCTTACATACCGAACCCTTTCTGAAGAATACAAACATTTATTCATTTTTAATAAAGCACTTGAGTATGGTCTTAAAGCAAAAGAATACTTTATATTAAATGGAAGTATAATTCATGCCCAATGGATGGATGATATAATCATGGATCTATATATTGATAACGGCAACCCTACAAAAGCATTGGACTATGGTGAGCAAATAGATTCCATTTTTTTAAACAGCAATGACAATTTCAAGCATTCTATTATAAGAACTCGTGCTAATGCACATATTCAATTAGACCAATATACAGATGTTATAAAGGCTTACGAGTATCTTATTCATGATAATTACAAAATGAGAGCCCATGATTGGTGTAAATTATCGGATGCTTATTTACATAATTCCGATTTTGTATTATCCCGCCAATACAAGGACTCTGCATCTTTTTATTCACATACAACTGAAGATTCTTTGTATATCAAAAAGCTTAACAGCCTATTACTTATTAATGAGGGAAATTATCGCAAAGCTGCAAAAGAAGCTTATGAGTGGGGCTGTGATATGATGGAAAGTAATGCCAAAAGATTAGCTTTCCCAAAAACCTTACAACTCACAGATTATTACCATTTAATAAGCGAGATTAAGAAGAAAGAATCCCAAACTGCCAAGGAAAGAAGTATCTGGATTGGCATTGTTAGTTTTCTTTTAATCATAATATCATTGTCATCTATTTTAAAATTAAGAAAGAAAATCAAAGCACGTAACCTTACAATTAAGGCTCTTGCTCAAGAATCGAAGGAATTGTTTGATGATCTTTCAAAGTATAAACAACTTGGATTGGAACACGATGCAGCCATAAAAGAACTGTTGTATGAAAAATTTAAGGCACTTGATAAAATATGCAGCCAATGGTTTGCGGTAGGTAGCAATATCATCAATGAAGATAATCTCCCCAAGGGAATAAAATGTCTTTTAGATTACTTCACCTACGAAACCGAAAAAAGTAATCTTGATAGCCTGATTGATATCTACAGTAACGGATGGATAGAATCATTGATTGAAAAAATACCTAATCTCAGATCTACGCATATCAGACTCTCCAGATACCTTCTCGTTGGATTATCTAATGAAAGCATAGCAGTGTTGATGAAAAAGAGAACATCTAATGCAGTCAGACAAGAGAAATTCCGACTAAAGAAAGTTATATCGGATTCAGGAATAGAGGATGTGGATATTATATTAAAAAGACTCAACTTATAGTAACTTCCTAATTATATGCAAATAGACAGACAACAAGCAAGCTCGTCTAAATCATTGATAATCAAAGATATTCAGAAATGTAACAAAATTAGCCATTCCAAACAGCGCTGCAACCCCTCATATCATGTTGAATATCATATATTTACCACGATACGCAAAATTCTTAATTATGATGAATTGTAACGCCTGATTATTTGGATTCTGAGTCCATATAGTTGTAACTTTGCAAAACTCAAATAACACAAACTTTATGGCAATGATCAGAACATTATCATTTATTCTTTTACTGTTTTCATTATCTGCGCCTATATCGGCAGACATCAATTCAAGCGATTCAAAAATTGCTAAGGAAGTTCCAATCAGAACAGATCCGGATGACAAACGTCATAATCATCCAAGGAAACCGGCAAGGAACCCTTTGAAAGTTATTCTAATGGAGGACTGCCTGATTGTCACCTGTGATTACGAAGCAATGGGATACGTTGAGGTGGTTGATAACTATACAGGTATAATATCCGCTTCCGAAGAAGGCGAATTATATTCAGGATTAACGTTGACCTTATCAGATTACCACGAAGGCGAGATGGAAATTCAGATAACCCTTAATAACAAGATATACCGGGGTTTCTTCTAAATAAGCAAATAGTTCTTATTTCTATTTATAAGTCATAGTCTAATGATTAACTCCAATATATTTAGAGTGCAAAGGGAAAATAATTGCATTTTTGCTTGCTTATGTCGGGGGTTGTGAATAATTTTGCAGTCACTAACTAAATTTTTGATTTTAAGATGAAAAGGGTATTTACCTTGATTGTGATGTTTGCAAGCTTTTGTTCTTTCACCACTATTGCTCAGAATAAATGGAATGTATCGGCAGGGGGCAGTGTCTCACACAAAATTAATGAGAGTATGTTTAACGGTATCTCTGTCGGCTGGGGCGGAGGCGCGTTCATAGGAGCAGGCTACGAATTTAATTTCAATAAGCATTGGAGCTTCAATCCTCAGTTAGAGCTCGATTACATAAACAATGGGGAGGTCTTAAAATTTAAGGGTACAAAAGAACGAATTAAAGGTGACGTCAATTTTTTGAATCTCAGAATCCCGGTGATAATAAGTTTCAGGTTTAAGATAAGTGATTTCACAGGATTGCGTTTCGGCGCGGGTCCATATCTTCAAGAGTCACTGGCAGCCTGGGAACGCAAAAAACTAAACAGCAACGAAAGAATCTCAAAAAGCGGATCAGCCGTCAAGCGCTTTAACATAGGTGTGCAAGGAGAGGCAGCGGTCGAGACCGGCGAACATCTTTCATACATGTTTTGTGTCAACTATCCCTTCATAACAGAAAACTGGATGAACAGAATCCTAACCATGTCCTTGGGTGTACGCTATTCTTTCTGACGATTCCCCAAGACTTTTACCTTGATGATGAGGGAAACATATCGTATTTTATCATGAATAATATATATAACAGTGTTAAGTCGGTTATGTGCCTGCTGGCCATAACCGCTGCCACTACTGCAGTGGCTGACACCCCGGCGGATTCCACCGAGAATGTCAAGACTCTGCAGGAAGTTGTTGTCAACGGTGAGGGCGCTGAACGAAATCTGAAAGCTACCGAGATGGGACGGCATTCATTGAATTCGCAAATGCTGCTCAATCTGCCGGTGATGTTCGGCGAGCCGGATATCGTGAAGGCGTTGCAGACTTTGCCGGGGGTGTCGCAGGGTATCGAGGGTTTCACCGGACTGTATGTGCGCGGCGGGGAGAACGACCAGAACCTTTTCCTCTATCAAGGTCTTCCGCTCTATCATGTGAGCCATCTCGGCGGAATCTTCTCCTCTTTCAATGTGGCTACAGTAAGCGGTGTGGATTTCTACAAGGCAGCCTATCCGGCCAGATATGGCGGCAGAATATCCTCAATCACCGACATTTCCATGAGCCGTCCGAATTTCGAGAAATATGAGGGCAGAGTGTCGGTAGGCTTGCTGAGTATGAATGGATATGTCTCAGGACCTATTGTGAAAGGTAAAACCGCCTTCTCTGCCGCATTGCGACGCTCTTGGATAGACCTTGTATCTATTCCCGCCCTTGCCATCATGAACAATAAAGGCAAAGGCGAGGGAAAGAAACACATGGCATATTACAATTTCACTGATTTCAACGCACGTCTGGATCATAAATTCAACAATCGAGCTTCCGCTTTCCTCATGGGGTATTTCGGCCATGACGATTTCAAGATCGGTCTGAGGGAATTTCCCGGAACATACGCCATGTCAAGCATACCCCCGACGGCAGATCCCGCAAGTTACGATTATTTTGATGAAAACACCAACAAACTCTCATGGGGCAACTGGGGAGTGCTCGGCAACTTCAACTATCGTCTCGACAATGGATATGTCAACGCAGCCGTGTATTATTCATCCTACAATTCCGACTACCGTCAGGAAAGGGAATATCAGTCGGATATGTCGGATATAAGCAGCTATGGATTCAACCGCAGCCGCACTAAAAACAGCATCAGCGACATTGGTGTCAAAGGGGATTACGTGGCGACATTCTCGAACCTTTATACAATGCACGCCGGACTTGGCTACATCAATCATAATTTTCTGCCTGAGGAACTGACCAATGAATGGAATCACAATGAGGAGCCAAGTTCGGACAATTACCTTAGCCCCCTGTTGACGGCCCATGAGGCTTACGTATATCTCGACAATAATCTGACATTCGGCGAAAGGATAGCCCTGAGCGCGGGGTTACGCGCCACGCTGTTCAATGTGCAGGGACACTCTTTCTTCTCCGCCGAACCGAGAGCCACGCTACGTGTGTCGCTGACACAAGACTACAGCGTGAAACTCAGCTACGCCCGCATGTCGCAATGTGTGCAACAGATCTCCAACAACTATATAAGTCTGCCCACTGACCTCTGGCAACCTATCACACCGCGCTTCAAACCCATAACAAGCGATCAGATATCTGCGGGCGTCTACGGTTCGCTCCCGTACTCGATGTATTTCTCTGCCGAGCTATGGTATAAATGGATGGACAATCTTCTGGAATATAAGGAGGGTTCATCGGCTCTTAAAGCGGGCATCTCTTGGGAAGATAAACTAACCTCAGGCAAAGGATGGTCATATGGTCTTGACTTAAGCCTGACCAAGGATGCGGGGCCATTCACCGGAACCATCGGATACGGACTGATGTGGAACTGGCGCAAATTCGCACAACTGAATGAGGGCGAGAAATTTCCAGCCAAGTTTGACAACCGCCATAAATTCAATATCAACGTACAATATAAGTTGAACCGGATCATTGAATTCAACGCAGGATGGGTGTTCATGACCGGCAACCGGCTCTCACTCTCAATGTATGATTACGAATTGCCAGGCGACCAGTTTCCGGACGCACCGGGAGTAATACCATCGACAAGCGGTGAGCAGATAAACGGCTTAGGGTATCTGCCCACACGCAACAATATCCGAATCCCACCGTATCATCGCCTTGACCTGGGGATGAATATAAACCGTTTCTATAAAAACGGCCGCAAGGGTATCTGGAATGTCAGCCTGTATAACGCTTACTGCCGCATGAACCCTATCACGGTGCAGAAAGATTATCCAAAAGAGTATCTCAATCTCCCGATGAATCAGCGCCACAAGGGATTCAGAACTCTAAGTTTCATACCTATAATTCCTTCCGTATCATACACATATATTTTCTGACGATATGAATTCACCATACAGACATAACCTGATATTTCTTGTTCTTACGCTGCTGATGTGCACTGTGACATCATGCTACAAAGATATCGACCTTGATGAATACCGCAACGCGGCGGGACGCGACTTGCTGACTCTGAATTCGCTGCTTACGCCGGATTCCGTGATAATGGTATCAGCCAAGGAAACCTTCTTCTATTCAGACATCCACAACGCTCCGGCATTTGTGAAGGATCTTGACATCCGTCTGAGCATCAACGGAGAGAGCAAAGGAAGCCTGACATACGACCATAAGAAAAACCTTTATCTCAGCAATATAAAGCCCCAAGAGGGCGATATAATCGAAATCTCTACCCAATACAAAGGTAAGGAAGTTTCCGCTAAAGACATAATGCCGCGTCAGATTGCCATAGATGATGTAGAGATGAAAATCAGTGAACCTCACTACACTTCATGGGGAATGGAGGTACGTACTTTCACTTACCGCATAAAATTCAAGGACACACCCAACAGCACTGACCACTATTTTCTGAACTGCGTGGCACCTCAATTCACGCTGGTGGATGGCGAGCGTGTACCCAACGTCACATGGGGACAGTATAATTTCTCCCATAACCTTGTTTTCCAGAAGCTTGAGCAGCAACTCGGTGATGTACCCACAGACTGGATCGAGGGCAATTTCTATAGCGGTCTGCCCTTCTCCGATGATGGGATCGACGGGCAGGAGCACACCCTGGTGATTGAGGAAGATGTGGACTGCTGGCAACTGTATCAGGGGAGGAAGTTTGAACGTGAGATAAGACTATATCAGATTTCAGAGCCATATTTCGAATATCTTCTATCCTGCCTCAGATACGATGCTTCTAGCGACGGAGATCCGTCAGGAATGATAAACCTCGGACTCGCTGACCCAATGCGCGTCTACACCAACATCGGCAACGGAGTGGGCATACTTGGCACCTACACCCTCTCGCGCCGCATCCTCCACAATACCATTCCCTGACAAACCCTCGCCTCTTGCCTCAAACCAACTCCTACCTCTTGCCTCAAACCATTATAACCATTGGTAACCATATCATCGCGATAGGTTATTAATCAAACCGTTGAAACCATTAAAACCATTTGAAAAGCTCCGCTTTTCTGTTTGACACGAAAGGGTATAGACCATAGTCCCATAGTAACCAGAGCATAGATTCAGACTACACCGCACCTTTGCGGGGCTACGTTCCTTGATAATCAGTCCATGATAATCAGCATCTATGCTCTGGTTTCTATGGGACTATGGTCTATACCTTTCGCGTCAAAACAAAAGCGAAGCTTTTTAATGGTTTTAATGGTTTAATGATCCAATTATCAATTAATTGAATCAATAATGGTTTTAAATGGTTACAATGGTTTGATTAAAAGATATTTGACATAATGTGGTTGCCAATGGTTATAATGGTTAGAGGCAAGAGGCAAGAGTTGGTTAGACAAAAAATGACGCTTTTTCTCAAAAGCGTCATCCTCCTTATAACCAAAATTTCTTATCGTTCATCATTCGGACGCTGCGATGAATCTTGCCTACTTCTTTTTATTCATCGCCCTTCCGGATGAAGCCAGCAACCGGTTCTCACGAAGTGACTGCCGGATAGCATAGCAATTCTTCTATAGTTTCACAACTTTTTAAATGACGCAATTGCTCTTTTTAAGCAGTTATCGATTTATATCTATGTAATCGTTTGCAAAAATAGTGCAATTTTTTTGAATATTTCTATTTCTCGCGCCAATTTAAATGTTATTAAATGTTAATATTCTCAATTTCGGCATAGTTTTACGCCTTTTTAATCCCCTTTTCTCAAATTTATCCACATTTATGCAATTTTATATCAATCAAAGAAGCGAGATAAAACACAACTGTATTTCTGTGCAATTTTGTGGTCAGAGACGTTTTCCGGGGATGGGCAACCTTTCCGCAACAACCACCGTGGCGATGTAAACAGCAAGCAACAACGCACGCACGGCATACAACATCCACGTGGCAAGAATCTCTTCTGCATAGCATCCGGCAAAATATAGTATTCCGGCAAAAAGCAGATAGAGGAACATACGCCCAGTCTGATAGGGCAATGGATAATATTTGCGTCCGAGAAAATACGATACCACCATCACCGTGAAATAGCTGATAAGGGCAGCCCATGCAGAACCCATGTATCCGTCAGGTATGCCGATGGCAGGAACGAGCCACAGGTTGAGACCGAGCATCAGCGCAAAACACAACAACGAAAGATACATTCCCCATTGAGTGCGGTCGGTGAGCTTATACCATAACGAGAGATTGAAAAACACACCGAAACATAATTCGGCAAGCATCATCACCGGCACTACGCGCAAGCCGACCCAATATGCAGGGGAGACAAAATGCTTGAGCACGGGCAGATAGAACATGACTGCAAGGAAAATAAACAAACCGAAGATGACGAAATATTTCATTGCATCGCAGTAAGCCCGACGTTTATCCTCTCCCTCTCCTTTTGCCTGGGCAAAGATAAATGGCTCGTAGGCATAACGGAATGCCTGCGCGAACATCACCATGACTATCGCTATCTTTATGTTGGCTCCATAGATGCCTACCATAGAGCGAGCCGCCTCCTCCGCTCCCTTGAAAAGGTAAGGAATAAGCATCTGCCCCATGTTCTGGCTCATAATTCCTGCCACTCCCAAGATGAGCAACGGCCAGCTGTAGGATAGCATTCTGCGGAGAAGCTTGCCGTCTATGCCGAAACGGTGTCCACGCAGTTCAGGCAGCAGACACATCAGCACAATAAGCGTTGACATCAGATTTGCGACAAATATCCATCCTATGCCGAAAGCCTCTCCTCCGGCAGCCTCATAAAACCAGCTCACCATAGCCGGGCAATGACGCATAAGCGCGGGACATCCGAGAAGAAAGAAGAGATTAAGCGAGATATTCACCGCGATATTCAGCAGTTTGATTCCCGCAAAGCGGAATGCCCTCTTTTTGTAACGGAGATAGGCGAATGGAATGTTGGAGAAAGCATCCACAGCCACTGTAACCCCGAGCAACCATACGAACAACGGATGGCGAGGAAGCAACATGACATCCGCCACCGGACGGATAAAGAGCGAGAGAAGAACTATGAATAACAGCGATGTGGTGCCGACCGATGATAACGATGTGGAATAGACACGCGCAGGATCAGGTTCTTTGTTGACAAACCGGAAGAAACCTGTCTCCATCCCATAGTTGAGCACAACCAACGCCACTGCCGTGAAGCTATACAGATAGCTGACGATACCGTAATCTTCCGTAGGGAAAAGATACACGTAAAGGGGCACAAGACACCAGTTTAGGAAACGCCCCACTATGCTGCTGAGTCCGTAGACCGCAGTCTCCTTTGCCAATGATTTTATTCCAGCCATAAAAAAATTAAGAATATCCCCGTCCTATCAGTTACAACTCGTTACTAAAAAGCGATGACTGCACCGGGCCCTGCGTACGCCCGAGATGACGGTAGGCAAGCTCGGTGACCTCTCTGCCCCGGGGGGTGCGCTTCAGAAAACCCTCCTTGATAAGGAAGGGCTCATACACCTCCTCTATAGTGCCGGCATCCTCCCCTATCGCGGTGGCGATGGTGGTCAGGCCTACGGGACCGCCTTTGAATTTGTCGATGATCGTAAGCAATATGCGGTTGTCGATCTCATCGAGTCCGTAGCGGTCAATATTAAGAGCTTCAAGAGCATGACGCGCTATCTGAATGTCGATGCGTCCGGAGCCACGCACCATCGCGAAATCACGCACACGCCGCAGCAGTGAGTTCGCCACTCGCGGTGTGCCACGGCTGCGCAACGCTATCTCAAGCGCCGCCTCCTCGTCGATACCGATATTGAGCAGACGTGCCGAACGCTTCACAATCCCCTTGAGGATATTATGATCGTAATATTCGAGATGGCAGTTGATGCCGAATCGCGCACGCAACGGCGCGGTGAGACTACCGCTACGTGTAGTGGCACCGATAAGCGTGAACGGCGATATGGTCAGCTGCACGCTCTTGGCTCCCGGACCCTTATCAAGAAGAATATCTATGCGGAAATCCTCCATGGCGGAATAAAGATATTCCTCCACAACGGGATGAAGCCGATGGATCTCATCTATAAACAGGACATCATGGTCTTCAAGACTCATAAGGATACCGGCCAGATCACCGGGTTTATCGAGCACAGGACCCGAAGTGACCTTGAAACCGACACCCAACTCATTCGCGACAATATTCGACAGCGTGGTCTTTCCGAGTCCCGGAGGGCCATGCAGCAGGGTGTGGTCAAGAGCCTCGCCGCGCATACGCGCCGCCTCTACAAACACACGCAGGTTGTCTATGATCTTATCCTGCCCGCTGAAATCATCGAAAGCCAGGGGCCGCAACGCCTTTTCAATGTCGCGGTCGCTGCCGTCCGGACGGGAGGCACGCTCACGAATGTCAAAATCCTCTTCCATGCTGCAAAAATACAAATAAATTGTTAATTTTTTCAGTCACGATAGTTAAAACATTCAATTTACAAAACTATTCCATACTGCATACGGTTATATTTACAAAAGTAAACAGCAATCGTGGTTACGCGCCGCTTGTAAGTCAGTCACAGCGGAGAGATAGTAAAGAAATCACCTTTTCGTAACCTTGATGTTGCGGGAGCGTCGGCTATATGCCGGAGCTCCCGCCTTTTTTTGAAACGGGGCCTTATAATAATAAGGGGAACCGCCATGAACCGGTCCCCCTTATCGCAATAATTATTTAACCACTAAAAAAACTGCTTCTGCTGTATCAAATAAGGCTGCGCCCCTTCTCGATTGCCTGCTCGTTGAGCGGTATCAGTTTATGATGACGCTCGGGAAGCGATTTCTTAAGTCCTTTTATCACATTCTCCATCGGAAGCTTATATTCCATGGCTTCGAGCAATGCGCCCATCACCACCATGTTGTATGCCTTGGAGTTGCCTATCTCAAGTGTAGCCTCCATCGCGTCAATGGGATAAACCTTGATATCGTCGCGCTGCGGATGCTTGTGGATACCGTTGGTGTCATAGATAAGTATACCGCCGGCTTTTACCTTAGGCCCGAATTTGTCAAGGCTCTGCTGATTGAGCGCGATCACTACATCAAAACGGTCGAGCACCGGAGATGATATCTTGTCATCGGAGAGAATCACGGTGACATTCGCGGTGCCGCCGCGCTGCTCAGGACCATAGGAAGGCATCCAAGTAACCTCCTTGTCATCCATAAGACCGGAATAGGCAAGTATCTTACCCATTGAAAGCACACCTTGTCCGCCGAATCCGGCTATGATTATTTCTTCTTTCATTTTAAATCTGCTTTTGCCGGTTAATTATACGTTTTTGAGATCACCGAGTGGATATTTCGGGAACATATTCTCCTCCATCCATTTATTGGCTTTCTCGGGACTCATCTTCCAGCCGGAGTTGCAGGTAGCCACAACCTCCACCACTGATGTCCCTTTCTTGGCGAGGGCATTCTCGAACGCCTTCTTCAGACAAGCCTTTGTCTTGCGCACCGCCGCGGGAGTATGCACAGCCTGACGGGTAACGTAGCATGTTCCGTCGAGGATCGCCATAAGATTAGTGATCTCGAGGGGATGACCGTTGAGATCCACACGGCGTCCATAAGGAGTGGTAGCTGTCTTCTGACCCACAAGAGTTGTCGGGGCCATCTGTCCGCCGGTCATGCCATAAATAGCATTGTTGACAAAAATCATGACGATGTTCTCACCACGGTTCGCAGCATGTATGGATTCGGCTGTACCGATAGCCGACATGTCGCCGTCACCCTGATAAGTGAACACCACATCCTCAGGCCAAAGTCGTGAAATGGCTGTAGCCACGGCAGGAGCGCGCCCGTGAGCTGCCTCTACCCAGTCTACATCGATATAATTATATGCGAAAACCGCGCATCCCACCGGGGATATACCTACGGTACGCTCCGTTAGTCCCATTTCCTGAATCACCTCCGCGAGGAGCTTATGAATCACGCCGTGGCTACAGCCGGGGCAGTAATGCATGTGCACCTCTTCGAGAAGCTCAGGCTTGCTGTAAACCTTGTTTTCCTGGCAAATGATATCTTCTATTTCCATTATGTTATGCATTCTTTAGAGATGATTACCTTTTAATTATTTTCTCTTCCATGGCGGTCACGACCTCTTCCGGACTGGGGATGATTCCACCCATGCGGCCGAAATGCTCCACAGGGAGACGGTCATGCACTGCGAGGCGAACATCCTCCACCATCTGACCGGCGTTCAACTCAACCACAAGCACACCTTTCTTACCCTCAGCCGCCTTTGCTATGGCTTCCGTCGGGAAGGGCCAGAGTGTGATCGGACGCACAATGCCGATCTTTATTCCTTTCTCGGCTGCAAGCTCACGTGCCTTGTCGCAGATACGCGCGATCGAGCCGAAAGCCACTATCAGATAATCGGCATCTTCCACACCGATCTCTTCCCAGCGGGTTTCGTTTTTCTCAATCTCGCGGTAGCGCGCCTGAAGCTGATGGTTGATCACTTCCATTTTTGAGGATTCGAGTTCAAGAGATGTCACCACATTGCGTTTGCGGCCATCCTTGCGGCCATCGGCTGCCCAAGGGCACTGACGGCGTATCTCCTCCTCTGTGCGGCGCGGACGCTGCTCGGGAAGAACCACTTTCTCCATCATCTGGCCGACTATACCGTCTGCCAGGATCATGGCGGGATTTGTATATTTGAATGCGAGGTCGAAGCCAAGGCCGACGAAGTCAACCATCTCCTGCACTGTAGACGGGGCAAGGACTATCAAATGATAGTCGCCATGACCGCCACCTTTCACAGCCTGGAAATAATCGGCCTGCGAGGGCTGGATGGTGCCGAGACCCGGACCTCCGCGCATAACGTTCAATATCAATGCGGGCAACGATGCCGCCGCTATATAGGAGATACCCTCCTGCTTGAGGCTGACGCCCGGCGAGGAGGAGGAGGTCATCACTGCTTTTCCGCTGGCAGCACCGCCATAAACCATGTTGATGGCCGCCACCTCGGATTCTGCCTGGAGCACTACCATGCCGGTGGTCTCCCATGGCATCAGCTCCTCGAGGGTTTCGAGCACCTCTGACTGCGGGGTGATAGGATAGCCGAAATATCCGTCGCATCCGTAACGGATGGCAGCATGGGCTATGGCCTCATTACCCTTCATTAGTCTCACTTCTTCTTTCATATTCCTTGTCGTTGTGTTTTCTTGGTTTGATTGTTAGAGTCCGTCTCAGTCAATGCGCTTGCGGTATACCTCGATACATGCGTCAGGACATACCCACGCGCATGAGCAGCATCCGGTGCAGCTCTCAGGATTTGCCATATAGGCATAATGATAGCCGCGGTCGTTCACCTCGTTGGGCTGAAGCGACAGCGTCTTCGTGGGGCAAGCCACGACGCACAGATTGCACCCTTTGCATCTTTCGATGCTGACGGTGACCGCTCCTCTGATTTTTGCCATAGATTATTGTGTTTTTAGGTTAGATTCAATTTGTCTTATTTAGAACTCCATCCATCCGTGCCACAAATATAACTGTTTTTTCGCAGCGTTACGCCTTCCAGCCATATGTTGTTAAACATATGATTCAAGAATCTTTGCAAGGTCTCGCATTCCATCCGTTGCCTTTTCCTTGATTACGGTGACATTCGGTATGCCGGCTGTCGAAGCGGGATTGGGGTCGATATAATAGATCGGCGTGCCGGGGCGTACACATTGTATAAGACCTGCAGCGGGATAAACAACAAGAGATGTGCCTATCACAACAAATATATCAGCCATACCCGTGATCTCTACAGCACGCTCTATATTGGGAACCGGCTCCTGAAAGAAAACGATATGCGGCCGCATAAAATCACCGTTCTTGCCGCGTGTGGCAGGAGTGGTCTCCAGATGTTCGATGTCGAGACTCTCTACATAATCTGGATTGCTTACCGACCGGATCTTCATCAACTCGCCGTGCAGATGGAGCACTTTTGACGACCCCGCCCGCTCATGAAGATCATCGACGTTCTGCGTGATCACATAGACATCGAACCTCTTCTCCAGCTCGGCAAGCGCCCGATGGGCGGCATTCGGCATGGCGTGTATGAGCTGCTTGCGACGCTCGTTATAGAAATGATGCACCAGCTCCGGATCGCGGGCAAAGCCATCGGCGGAAGCAACTTGCATCACCGGATAATTCTCCCATAGTCCCCCGGCATCGCGAAACGTGGTGATTCCGCTCTCTGCGCTTATACCGGCTCCGGTGGAGACTACCAATATCGGTTTCTTTTCCATACTGATTTTTGTAGAAGTCTTACATCTACTTATCTGCAAATATAATACTTTTTTCCGGTTCTGTATCCCGTTTTTTATACTGCTTTCCTCCCCTTTTCTCATCCCCGGGAAAACGCGTTTTTCTTACCCGCTCCTAATCTTGCATTTAGCTTTCAAAAACATGTTTTATAACATATTTTTCAAACATAAAAAATGTATTATGGAAATTTTTCCGTAATTAATCTTTTTTTCACTAATTTTGCCGGAAATTATGAGAGTTCTACCAATCTTAACATTTCTTTAAATCTCATTCGACATGCTGACGACCTTGCTCGTTTTATTTGTGGTTGGCTACCTCGCCATTGCCCTTGAACACCCCTTACGGGTGGACAAGACCGCTTCCGCGCTACTGCTCGGAATGCTGATGTGGGTTATCTACGCACTCGGTGCGGAATCTGTGGTGCCGGTGGTATCGGCTGACAGTTTCAGGCATTTCCTCGACACTCATCCTACGCTTGCCGACAAATCGCTGCATGAGCAGGCGCTCCAGTATGTCCTCAACGTCGACATCGTGGAGCACCTGGGCGACATCATGCAGACTCTCCTGTTCCTTATTGGAGCCATGACTATCGTCGAGATGGTGGATGTGCACGGTGGTTTCCGCGTAATCACCGACCATATCAACACCCGCGACAAGAAGAAACTCCTCTGGATCATCAGTTTCGTGACATTCTTCATGTCGGCGATTCTCGACAACCTCACAACCACCATTGTGATGCTGATGCTTCTGCGCAAACTCATCACCCAGAAGGAGGAACGATGGCTTTATGCCGGAATGATCATTATCGCGGCAAACAGCGGCGGCGCATGGAGCCCAATCGGCGACATCACCACTATCATGCTGTGGGTGAGCGGAAACATCACTGCTCCGGCTCTGCTTTCTTTTGTGCTTGTGCCGTCACTCGTCTCAATGGTTCTGCCGCTTATAATAGTAAGCCGCCAGTTGAAGGGCGATCTGCCCCCGAGAGACGTGGTTGTGGAGAAGAATTCTTTCATTACCGCCGGACAACGCGCCACCATGTTCTATCTTGGCGTCGGAGGTCTGATCTTTGTACCAATATTCAAGTCTATAACACACCTGCCCCCTTTCGTGGGAATGCTGTTCGTGCTGGGAGCGCTTTGGGTATTCACTGAGATTTTCTATAATTCAAAGATGCTGGAGCAGGCAAAGGAGCTGCGTCTGCCCAAGGTGATCTCTCGCGTGGATATGCCTTCGATACTTTTCTTTCTGGGAATCCTCATGGCGGTGGCTGTGCTCCAGAGCACAGGAATCCTCTCTGACATAGCAGGATGGCTCGATGAAGAGATTCATAATGTATACTGGATCGGACTCGTTTTGGGTGTTCTTTCCGCTATCGTAGACAATGTTCCCCTTGTTGCGGGCGTTATGGGTATGTATCCTGTTGCCGATCCCGCTGCAACCGGATATGCCGCAAACTTTGTGATCGACGGTACTTTCTGGGAACTGATGTCATACTGCGCGGGCGTGGGTGGCTCAATCCTGATTATCGGTTCGGCGGCCGGTGTCATCGTTATGGGACTGGAGAAAATCAGCTTCGGATGGTATCTCAAGAAATTCTCATGGGTGGCATTGCTCGGTTATCTGGCCGGAGCGGGCGTTTACGCACTTGAAAAATTGTTATTCGCATGATAATAGGATTCGACGGTAAGAGAGCCGTCTCAAACATGACAGGACTCGGGAACTATTCCCGCCTCGTCATAGAACGTCTGGCCTTGGAGAACCCAGGCGACAGATTGCTGGTGTATACCCCGGCACTGAAGTCCAACCCGAGGCTCGATCCAATAAAAGCTCTCCATAACGTCGAATTTCATCTCCCTCCGCCACAAGGTTTCAAGGGAAGCCTATGGAGAACGTTCGGCGTCACCAACAATCTGCGTGCTGACAAAGTGGATGTGTTCCACGGTCTCAGCAATGAGCTGCCGCTAAACATACGCAAGAGCGGCGTGCCGTCCGTTGTGACGATGCATGATGTCATTTACCGCACCATGCCGGAATGCTACAAACCGATCGACCGCACTATTTATGATTTCAAATACGGCAGGTCATGCCGCAATGCCGACAGGATCATTGCAGTCAGCGAGCGCACGAAGCAGGATGTGGTGAGATTCTACGGGATAGATCCCGACCGCATTGACGTGATTTACCAGGGGTGTGATGAATCTTTCAAGAGAATATGGAGCAGCGAAGAGTTGTCTGCATTAAAAACTCGGCTTAATCTTCCGCACCGCTATATACTCCAGGTCGGCACAATCGAACGGCGCAAGAATCTGGAGCTGACGGTGCGTGCGCTATCTTCGCTTCCTAAAGATGTGGAGCTGGTGGTGATCGGACGCGACCATCACGGCTACAAACCGGTTGTGGAGAAACTCGCCCGCGAACTCGGTGTGTCATCACGAATACATTATTACTCAGGTCTTGATTTCAAGGATCTTCCGGGTGTGAACCAGGCGGCGGAAGTCATCGCCTACCCTTCTCGCTACGAAGGTTTCGGCATTCCGGTGGTCGAAGGGCTGGAAAGTATGCGGCCTGTTGTCGCTGCCACAGGCTCCTGCCTTGAAGAGGCGGGAGGAAACGCATCAATATATGTAAACCCGGACTCACCTCGGGAAATGGCGCAGGCACTGACCTCACTGCTCGACGGCACCCGCGATGTCCCGGCAATGACCGCCGCAGGGAAAGAATATGCCTCCCGTTTCGACAAACGGCGAATGGCCTCCGACATCAAAACCACGTACGCCAAAGCAATCGACACATTCAATGCGGGGAAATAACCCCGCATTTTTGCTCCTCTCATCAGCGCTAATCTGGAGGTGTTCATCATGACAAATATTTCCCGAATCAAGTTGAAATCTATCACAATGTTTTTGATTATCAGATTTGCTAATTTAAAAAACTATTACTAACTTTGCATTGTTGTTAATAATAACATTATATGATAGTTACCTACGAAGAAGAATATTTGCGTCAATTGTACGAGGATGGCAAATGCAAAGACAAAAAGCATCGCTATCAGCCGGACATCGTGCGACGTTATCAGAAAGCGATACGATTTCTGATTGCAGCTTCTTCAATAGAGTCACTTTGGCCTATCAAATCGCTAAACTATGAGGCTTTATCCGGTGATAAGGCGGGACGGTCTTCTATCCGTGTCAATGACCAATACCGTATAGAGTTCACTGTTTCGCTGTCTGAAGAGGAGCCGATATTGACTATCTGTAATGTTGTGGAATTGTCAAATCACTATAAGTAAATAATAATGGGAATAACATTGAAAGGTGTCGCCCCCGACATGATAGCAAATAATCTAAATCCAAGTCAACCTATTCATCCCGGCGAGATGATCAAGGATGAGATTGAATATCGTGGTATTTCTCAAAAGGATCTTGCCACCGAGATCGGCATACCCGCATCAGTGTTAAATGCCGTTCTTAATGGCAAACGCGCCGTCACTACAGAATATGCTCTCCTTCTTGAGGCTGCTTTAGGTATCGAGGCTGATATATGGCTTAAGATTCAATCAGACTATAATAAGCAGGTTGCAAGATCGAACCCTTCTTTCATGGAACGCATTAACCGCATCCGCAAAGTGGCTGCATTTATATAATAAGTTATTGCTGTCCAGTAAAAATTTAATCACGCGGAGGATACATAATAATTTAATAGCTTCAACTTGCAGAAAAATGGGAAACAGACTAATGCGCTGATTTACCAATATCAAGTTTATCCCTAAACCATGCTGCATAACATGTATTAAAATTTGGCATTTATATTATACAAATCTATATTTGCGAGATAAAACCCACGCCAAACAACAAAATTCAAGATAAAACAACAATAAAATCTTAAAGTTATGAAACGTATTCTAATCTCATTGGCGGTGATTATGGTATCTTTTGCCGCCTCGGCACAGGTTTACATCGGTGGCGCACTCGGTTTCATGAGAAATGAAACTGACAAAACAACAAATTTCACAATCCTCCCGGAAGTGGGTTATAATTTCAATTCCAAAATCGCATTGGGTGCCTCTCTCGGTTACTTATTCAATGACGATGATGGATACAAGACAAATATGGGTGCTGTCGATCCCTATGTGAGATATACATTCTTCCGAAGCAGCAACGAAGTAGTCAGCCTTTTTCTTGACGGTACCGTCGGATTCGGATTCGGGAAAGAACAGGGAGACAGCAAAGCTACTTTCATCTGGGACATCGGTGTGAAACCGGGTATCGCAATACACCCGTCGAAGAGATTCTCGATTGTTGCACATATCGGCTTCGCAGGATATCAGGGAGCCAATGACATTGCTGAGTATTACGGCTTTAAAGAGCAATTCGGTCTCGACTTCAGCTCTCTTAATCTCAACATCGGATTCTACTACAACTTCTAAGCTCATAAAAATATCAAGTAAATTTCACTATAAAAAATTATTGCTGTCCGGTAAAATTTAATCACGCTGAGGCGCAGAGGTGCAAAGGTTTTATGACGCAAAATCCGGCGCTGAGGTCGTTCCCACTCCTGCGAAGGCGCAGAGTCTGACGCACCTTATTCGCGTCCATGCTATTGATCTCGCGTCAAGCAAAAAAGCGGAGCTTTTGAATGGTTTTAATGGTTTAAAGATTTAATTATAAATCAATTGAATCAAAAAAAATGGTTTCCCTTGGTTATAATGGTTTGAGGAAAGAATGGAGAGAGGAGAGTTTTAGTGTCTCTGTTCTGGTATCTTTGGAACTGTGGTCAATAATAAAAAATGCGGGGAAATGACCCCGCATTTCTTTTTTAGATGCAGATTTAACAAAAATAGTTGTAACTTTGTTGTTTTAACTGTATTGCCTTAATTATTATACAAACGATAATTACCATCATATGCTTTTTAAAGAACACCTAAGCAAAGGAATAACATGGCTTAAAAAGGCTGAGAACAAGATGCCTCGAAGCAAAAAAGCCTGGCTTGCAATAGTTTTAGCCATTCTGATTGTTGCAGCCGGATTATATTTCTGGCTGAAACCTAAAAACATACCCGCCCCTCTGCCTATTGTGGAGGTTGAGACTGTCACGACCTCTGATGTAAACCTTTATGGCGAATATGTGGGGCGAATCCGCGCCCAGCAGTTTGTGGAGGTACATGCCCGCGTCGAAGGGTATCTGGAAAGGATGTGCTTCAAGGAGGGTTCATACATCAACAAGGGACAGACACTTTTCATCATAGACCCGAAACTCTATGAGGCACATGTAAACAAGGCGCGTGCGCAGCTCAACAAGGCTGAGGCACAGGCGCGGAAAGCGAAGCATGACCTTGACCGTATAAAGCCTCTTTACGAGCAGAATGCGGCGTCACAGCTCGACCTCGATAACGCCGTGGCTGCCTATGAGAGTGCAATGGCGGAAGTGACGGTGAGCCGTGCCGACCTGACTCAGGCGGAGATAACTTTGGGATATACACGGGTGGCTTCTCCTATCTCGGGTTACATCTCGGAGAGAGTGGCGGATATCGGAACACTTGTCGGTCCCTCCGGTGGCAAGTCTTTGCTCGCTACTGTAGTGAAAAGCGACACGGTGCGCGTGGATTTCTCCATGACTGCCCTCGACTACGTGCGCGGAAAAGACCGTAACGTGAATCTCGGAAGCGATGACCCCTCGCGTAAGTGGGATTCATTTGTGACCATCACCCTTGCAGACGGCTCTGAATACCCGCACAAAGGAATCGTGGATTTTGCCGACCCGAAGGTAGACCCCAAAACAGGCACTTTCTCGGTGCGCGCAGAGATGCCGAACCCCGACCGCAGCCTGCTGCCGGGCGAGGTGACCAAGGTCAAGGTGCTTCTCGATGTCAGGGAGAAAGCGGTGGAAGTTCCTACCAAGGCTCTGGTAGTGGAGAAGAACGGTGCGTATATATATGTTGTCCGCCCTGACAGTGTAGTGGAAAAGCGATTCATAGAGACCGGCCCGGAGGTAGATAACAATACCATCGTGGAGCGCGGACTTGCAAAGGGTGAGAATATTGTGGTGGAGGGATTCCATAAGCTTAACCACGGGATGAAAGTGGCTCCGGTAAGGAAAACCGAGGATGATTCAACCGAACAGGAAACTTCTAACGGCAACTGATATGCGCAAGAATTTCTTTCTCGAACATCCGGTATTCTCGATTGTGATCTCAATCGTGATTTTCATCATCGGTGCCATCGGACTGATGATGCTTCCGGTGGACCAGTATCCGGAGATTGTGCCTCCGGTGGTGCGTATATCGGCATCATATCCCGGTGCGGACGCCACCACGGTGACACAGGCGGTGGCGACACCAATTGAGCAGGAGCTGAACGGAACACCGGGCATGATCTACATGTCGTCGACAAGCAGCAATTCAGGTGGATTCTCTGCCCTCGTAACATTTGACATTGACACGGATCCGGAACTGGCGGCGGTCGATATACAGAACCGCGTGAAGAAAGCGGAGTCCCGTCTCCCGGCAGAGGTGGTGCAAAACGGCATATCGGTATCCAAGGAGACCGCGAGCCGTCTGATGACCATAACCATCCTTTCGGATGACCCTAAGTTTGACGAGGTTTATCTCAGCAATTACACCACCCTCAATGTTATTGACCCGATCCGGCGTATCCCGGGCGTAGGAAGCGTAAGCAATGTGGGCGGACGCTATTATGCCATGCAGATATGGCTCCAGCCTGACAAACTCGCGGACATGGGGCTGACTGTAAAGGATATCCAGAACGCCTTGAAAGACCAGAACCGCGAGTCGGCGGCAGGTGCCCTCGGACAGGCTCCTGCTGAGGAGATAGATGTGACTATGCCTATCATAGCGCGGGGAAGGCTCTCTTCTGTAGAGGAGTTTGAGGATATTGTGCTCCGCGCATCTTCCAACGGTTCGATAATCCGGCTGAAGGATGTGGCGCGCATCTCGCTTGAGGCACAGAGTTATTCCACCGAGAGCGGTATAAACGGCGGAAATGCTGCCGTGATAAACATCAACATGCTCCCCGGATCGAATGCCATGGAGGTGGCCGAGGCGGTAAAAAAAGAGATGGAATCGCTTTCTGCAAATTTCCCGGCAGGTATAAGCTATAACATTCCATTCGACATGACCACCTACATAAAGGAATCGATACATCATGTGTATCAGACTTTCTTCGAGGCTTTGCTGCTCGTGATTGTGGTGGTTTTCCTCTCGCTCCAGAACTGGCGCGCCACTCTGATTCCGGTGATCGCAGTCCCCATCTCGCTGGTGGGCACATTCGGTGTGATGCTCATGTTCGGTTTCTCGCTAAACATGCTCACCCTTTTAGGATTGATTCTCGCTATAGGTATTGTGGTGGATGACGCCATCGTGGTTGTGGAGAATGTTGACCGGATTATGAATGCCGAGCATCTTCCTCCGAAAGAGGCGACAGCAAAGGCAATGCACAATCTGGGGAGCGCCCTGGTTGCGATGTCGCTCGTGCTGTGCGCGGTGTTCGTGCCGGTGAGTTTTCTGCCGGGCATTACCGGACAGCTTTACCGACAGTTCACTGTCACGATCGCTGTGTCCGTGGTGATCTCTACGGTTGTGGCTCTCACTCTATCTCCCGTGATGTGTGCGAAATTGCTTAAGCCGGCTTCACATAAAAAGAAGAATAAGATTTTCAGATATATAAACCTATGGCTTGGGAAGGGAAACAGATTCTATGGCAATTCCATCAGACGGGTCCTCGTCCATCCGAGAAGAATGTATGTGACTTTCGGGCTTGCTCTCGCGTTCATATACATGATGAATGAGCTTATGCCCCGCAGCTTCATGTCGCAGGAAGACCAGGGATATTTCACCGTGGAGCTGGAGCTTCCGGAGGGAGCCTCTATAGAGCGCACCCGGGAGGTGACAGACCGTGCCATGGCCATGCTTCTGAAAGATAAGGATGTTGAATATGTTCTGAACGTAACCGGATCCTCACCAAGAGTCGGAACTAACCAGGCTCACGCTCAGCTCACTGTAATCCTGAAGCCTTGGGACAAACGTGAGACTGAAGACATCTCAAAAGTCAGAGCTCGCATCCTCAACGAATTGCAGCAATATCCGGAAAGCAAGGCCTATATCTTCTCTCCGGCTATCATCCCAGGACTTGGCACATCGGGTGGTTTCGAGATGGTATTGGAAGCTAAGGCCGACGCCACCTACGCCGACCTTCAGAACGCAGTTGACACTCTCCGCTCTTACGCAGCACATATCCCATCGATATCAGGTCTATCCACTTCCATGCAGGCTGACATCCCGCAGCTCTATTTCGATGTTGACCGCGACCGCGCCCAAATGCTCGGAATACCAGTAAGCGACATATTCTCTACTATGAAGGCTTTCACGGGATCGATATATGTGAACGATTTCAACATGTTCAACCGCATCTACAGGGTATACCTTCAGGCAGACGCCCCCTACCGCATGCGCCGCGAGAATATTAACCTATTCTTCGTCAAGAGCGCGGACGGCACCATGGTGCCGGTGTCGTCGCTTGGCAATTCACATTTCACCACAGGTCCCGGCACAATAGCACGTTTCAATATGTTCAATTCAGCCACGATCTCGGGTGAGGCAGCTCACGGATACAGCACCGGTGAGGCTATGGACGCGCTGGAGAAAGTGGTCAGGGAAAAGCTTCCCTCAAACATAGGCGTGGAATGGAGCGGACTATCTTACCAGCAGAAACATGAGAGCGGCAACACCGGCTTGATTCTCGGACTGGTATTCCTCTTCGTCTTCCTTTTCCTCGCTGCCCTTTATGAGAGCTGGAGCGTGCCTCTGGCTGTCATTCTATCGCTGCCGATTGCCGGAGTAGGGGCATATCTTGGAATCTGGCTATGCGGATTGGAAAACAACATCTATTTCCAGATCGGTCTGGTAATGCTCGTAGGTCTCGTGGCAAAGAATGCCATCCTCATAGTGGAGTTTGCCAAGGAGGAGACAGAGAAAGGCAGCGACCCGGCCAAGGCGGCGCTCACAGCGGCACGACTCCGCTTCCGCCCTATCGTGATGACCTCGCTTGCCTTCATGCTCGGGTTGTTGCCTCTGCTTTTCGCTTCCGGTCCGGGGTCTGCCGCAAGGCGCGACATTGGAACAGGCGTATTCTTCGGAATGGCGGTGGCCATCACCGTGGGAATCGTGTTTGTGCCGTTCTTCTTCGTGCAGGTCAACAAGCTTGTGCGAAGACATAAGAAAACCAAAGATTTATCTTTAAGTAAAAAGATTTGATTCTCAAAAGATGAAAAGATTCATTCACATCATATTGATCTTTACTGCCGCAGCTGTGATGTCCGGGTGCTCGGGGACAAAGAATCTTGTCCCCGCACGTGTCGACATGCCGGAAACATTCATTCCGGAGGCGACTTCGGATTCCCTGTCGATAGCAGACATCGCATGGTGGGAGTTTTTCACCGACCCTACCCTCACCAAAATCATGACCATCGCTCTTGAAAACAACCGCGACCTTCTTAAAGCCGCCTCCAAAATAGAGCAGATGAGGGAACTTTACGGCATCAGCAAAGCTGAGATGCTTCCGGAAATAGGATTCAACGTTGCCTATTCCCACGAAACCAACAACTATAACAATAGCGGGACTACCCGTGATCCGGAGCATGATCTGAAATTCCCGATCACCTGGGAAGTAAACCTCTGGGGCTCGATGTTTCACGCCAGGAATGCGGGCAAAGCGCGTTTCATTGCATCGCAGGAAGATTACCGTGCCATGCGCATGGAGCTGATAGCGGAAGTGGCAACCGCATATATACGACTGCTTGCGTTGGAAAACGAACTCGATATAGTTCGCCAGACACTGCATACCCGTCAGGAATCCCTTAGCCAGGCGAAATTACGTTTCGAGGGGGGACTAACGTCGGAGACTGTCTATCAACAGGCGAAAGTGGAATACGCCACCGCCGCGGCACTTGTGCCGGATCTGGAACTACGCGTTGCCTCCACACGCAATGCGCTGACTCTTCTCATGGGTGAGTATCCACACGAGATCCTTGATGAACGCACATTCCGCTTCAACACATCGCTTGAAGACAAACTCCCTCTGGGTGTACCATCCGACTTGCTGAAACGTCGTCCTGACCTACGCGCATCGGAACAGAAACTCAAAGCTGCAATGTCGGATGTCGGATTGTCCTACGCCGACCGGTTCCCATCCCTCAAGATAGGCTTCACACCGGGATTTGAGAATGATGGTTTGAAAAATTTCTTTAAATCCCCATTCACATACGTCATAGGTTCAGTGGCAGGAACAATTTTCGACTTCGGCAAGAAAAAACGCAGATACAAGGCCGCCGTAGCTGTCTATGACCAGACTCGTTACGATTATGAGCAATCGGTAATGCGCGCGTTTACAGAGGTAAACACGGCAATCGTGGCATACCGAGGCTACAAGGAGAACACTCGCCTGATGATAGAGCTTTGTGAGGCAGCGGAGAAATACGTGAAGCTTGCACGCCTTCAATATCGAGGCGGAACATTGAACTACATCGATGTGCTCGATGCCCAACGCCGTTATTTCAGTGCGCAGACAGGCGTCAATAGCGCCTTGCGCGATGAATACCTCGCCCTGATCAACCTCTACAAAACCCTTGGCGGAGGCTGGCAGATGCAAAAGAAACAGAGAGGAAACAGCAAAGAAACCGAGAATAAACAATAAAAAATTCGGAAAAACGCACTTTACATTTGCAATATTCAAAAAAAACACTTAACTTTGCACTCACATTTTGGAGAGATGGCAGAGTGGTCGATTGCGGCGGTCTTGAAAACCGTTGAGGGT
>CAJTPK010000033.1 GCA_910578075.1 uncultured Muribaculaceae bacterium
CATGAAAAGTTACCTTAGTCCCGCATGCCTGGCTGCTTTTGTATTTTTGAATCAGTCACATAGCCCGCTATGCTCCTGATTCTGCAAATCCAAAATCAGCTCAGCCATGCGTCCCCTAAAGCTAAATTTTTTATGAGACGGACTCTAAATATTTTAAGGCAGTCAACCTTTATGTTATTTATGACGAAGGGACTATAGCCGGTTTCATGGGACTGTACGACCATAACATTGAGATGCTATTTATAGATTCCATGTACATGGGAAAGGGGCTGGGAACTCGACTCATCGTATTTGCAAAATCATTAGGAGCTGATTCAGTCGATGTAAATGAGCAAAACCCTAAGGCTCTGGGGTTTTATCAAGCAAATGGATTTCATGTCGTCAGTCGTGATGAATTTGACGGCGATGGCAGACATTTTCCTATACTCCATCTCTCTTTGTAGAAAAGGAAGGACGTATTCCTGAAAAAACTACATAATGGAACGGCGCAGTCCAGGAAAGGCGAGTCTGTGAAAATGCGGCAACTACTGCTGACAATTTTTACTGTCTCACCGTTTTCGATAGAATAAACGTGGAAATAATGACAACCACATCTATTATAATGACGGTAGCTCAACAAATAGCAAAACGGGTGGAATCTATCGGCACTGATAGGGTATTTCGCTACAAATCTTAAGCGGATAAACCATAGTCCTCATCATTATGTTATCATAAATAAAATGGAATACGCATGAAGATAATGGCTATCAATGGAAGTCCACGCAAAATGTGGAACTCCGATAAACTGCTCCTTAGTTGGGTAGATGGTTTTAGCTCAGTATGTAATAATGCAGATATTGAGGTCGTGAATCTTTACGATCTCACTTTCACAGGGTGCAGAAGTTGTTTTGCCTGCAAGTTGAAAGAGGGCAAGTTTTTCGGTATATGTCCTGTCAATGATGGAATACACGACATTCTTGCCGACATCCGTCATGCCGATGCAGTGGCAATCGCCGCGCCTATCTATTTTGGCGACATAAACGCATATACCAAATGCTTGCTGGAGAGAATGATATTCTCCGTAATGACCTACGGCAATCCTCCGCGCAATATGGTTGAAAATCCGGTGGAGTTCACAATGCTGTACACCATGAACGCTCCTGCGGATTTTGTGGCGGCACACAACTATCTGTCGCGTTGCGATGAAATGGAAACAACAATAGGCTGGGCTTACAAATGCAAGGTGGAGAGAGTTACAGCATACAATACTTATCAGTTTACCGATTATTCAAAATATGAATCGGAATACTTTGACGAGGCAGACAAGCGCCATTACCGAGATACGCATTTCAGCCTTGACTTAAAGGCAGCATTTGATGCCGGAGCAAAATGTGGGGAGAAGCTTCTTAAAAAGTAAAGAGACATGGATAAGATAAAGATACACATGATGCACTGCGGGCGTGTCCGCGTGTCGCCCTCGCTCCCTTTCGGTGATGGAAACATCATCAAGGCTTCCGGACTGTTTCTCCCAAAGAAAGATAAAATCTGGCTTCCCGTAACGTGCGTGTATATCGAACATCCCAAGGCAAAAATACTTGTTGATACAGGTTGGAATCGTCTGATGTCACCCGCCGGTGTACTTGATAACAAAGCTCAGGCTACGCAGTTGGGCCGTATGCTCGTGCGAGTCAGTGAGGGATACGTTGAAAAAGGGATGACCGCTTCCGAACAACTTGCGCGGATGGGCGTAAAGCCAGAAGATTTGGATTTTATTGTCCTTTCGCATCTTGATTGCGACCATGTTGGCGGACTTCGCGAACTTGTCGGAGCCAAGCATATCATGACCTCGGAAGATGAGATTGCAAGTGCCTCGTCATGGTTGGAGTCGCACACGCGTTACACTCCTTCGCTTTGGAAAGATACAGGCATCACTGCATTCCAATATGCCGGGAGCGACCTTGGTCCGGCAGGCGAATCATACGACCTGCTTGGTGACGGCACCGTGCAGTTGGTGCATATTCCCGGTCATAGCAGGGGACTTTTTGCAACACTTTTGAGCAACAACGGCAAGCAGGTAATGTATTTTTCTGATGGCGGCTATGCCACACGCTCTTGGAAAGAACTTATTCTGCCAGGAATATGTGAGGATAAGAAGTTTGCATTGAAATCACTGGAATGGATAAAATCAATCAGCGAAAGTCCTGATTGCATAGACTCTTTTGCCTGCCACGATCCGGAAATTTCACCACATGTCACAACTCTATAATGTATGCCAAGGTGTTGTTGTTTATCATCTTGGAGCGGTGACGACCCTTGAAATTCATGATGTATAAATTTAGGGAGTGAGGGGTCTTAGATTCACTCCTCACTCCGATTTTATATTGCTGATTGGTTTAGTAACCGATTGTAAAGCGTTCCTTGTGGTGAGCAGGTTCGGCGAGTTCATCCACCATGGCTTTGGCATAATCTTCAACGGAGATGAAACTGTTTCCGTCCTTGTCGAAAATCATATCGTCTTTGCCGAGGCGATATATACCTGTTCGCTTGCCGGGGCCCTTCGAACCCATGTCTCCGAGATTACCTGCCGGGGAGAAGAATACCCAGTCGATGTCGTTCTCTTTCATCAGCGTGTTGAGATAGAACTCGCCAAGCGACTTCACACCGGGCATCCATGCGTCAGGGAGAGTTCCGGTGTCAACAAGGCGCACCCCCGGTTTTACAAAAAGCGTTCCGGCTCCGCCAACGATGAGCAGACGTTTCACTCCGGCCTTCTTGGCTGCGTCAAGAATCTTGGGGTAGTTGGCAAGTGTTTCCTCATAGATGTTGGGATTGGCCCAACCGGGATTGTATGCGCTAATTACGTTGTCAAAGCCTTTGAGCGCCTGTTCAAGACTCTTTTCGTCTGACACGTCAACTTTCTTGACAGTCAGCGCCGGTGTTATGGTTTTAATCTTTTCGGGGTG
This sequence comes from uncultured Muribaculaceae bacterium, assembly GCA_910578075.1. Classification (GTDB taxonomy): domain Bacteria; phylum Bacteroidota; class Bacteroidia; order Bacteroidales; family Muribaculaceae; genus Lepagella. The sequence goes on from CAJTPK010000033.1 coordinate 2,943, forward strand.
ATTCACGAGAGCCTCCACATGATAACCACGGTTGAGGAGTTCGTTGAGGATGGCGGAGCCTACGAAACCGCTCGCGCCGATTAGTGCTACTTTATTCATGTCTTTTATATTTAGTTGTTGGTTCTCAATAATAGTTTCAAATAGTGACCAGCACTATTTTCGACTGCAAAGTTACATCAGAAATAGTCACTTGTCAAGTAGGCACGGTTTTGTGAGTCAGTTACCTTTGGGTGACAATTATTCAATTTCAGCCATTTATGAGAACAATATTTTTGAAATATTTTTCACATTTGGAGAAATAAGGAATATTAGTTACCTTTGCACACTAATAATGGAGTAAAGGAAGTTATGGACAGAACTACAATAAGAGATGCTTTTGACCCGGAGTGCCCGATACGCAACGTGCTGTCGCGCATAAGCGACAAATGGACATTGCTGGTGCTGTACACTCTATCGCTTACCGAAGACACTGTACGTTTTGGAGAACTGCGCCGCCGGATTCCGGACATTTCCCAGAAGATGCTCACGGTCACGCTCCGCACATTGGAGGAGGACGGTTTTGTAAGCCGTAAGTATTACTCCGAGATTCCTCCAAGGGTAGAATATAGTTTGACAGAGAGGGCAAAAAGCCTTTTCCCTCACATCCAATCACTTATAATCTGGGCAAAGGAGAATATGCCTACAATCATGTCGGATCGTCAAAGAAACATAAAAAATTAAGAAAATGGATATAGAGCAAGTGCGAAATTACTGCTTGTCGAAGCCATACACAACTGAGGATATGCCGTTCGGATCGGAATATGTAGTATTTAGGATTGGCGGCAAGATTTTCTGCTGTCTCGCTCTTGTATTAGGCAACGTGGTTCAGTTGAAATGGAATCCAGATGAGTTTGATGAGGCAATTGAGAATTATTCCTATGTATGTCAGGCATGGCACTGGCACAAACGCCACATGATCCAGTTGGACATTGACGAGGCACCGATTCCTGATTCAGTTGTCAAGAATCTGATAGACCGCGCATATTCATACGTCAGAGGCAGATTGCCCAAGAAAATTTTCTTGACTGTTTGAGACGTAATCCGGCTGTTGCCAAGAAATGCGGGACTCTTAAAATTGAACCTTATACCCGAATACAGAAATAACAGAGACTGCTATACCGAAGCCAAAACTACCTCCATAAACAAGGTCATTATATCTGCTAAGCGGAATGACAAGGATTGGACGGGGAGAGAATAATTACAATATAGAGAGGGTACGTGCGATTTTGCAAGCTTCAGCTGAATTACGCACTTTAAGTTTTGCGATTATGTTCTGACGGTGGCGGCTCACAGTGTGTAGGCTTATTCCTAAAATATCTGCGATGCCTTTGCTGCGGTTGCCTTCGTCGATCAGTTTCAATACAGAGATTTCCTGCGGGGAAAGTATCTTTATTCCTGACGGTTTATTCAGTTTTATTGTTTCTCCGGTCAATATATCAATCACAACAGCATCTGCTTTTAGGTTGATCGTCATCGCTCCATAAAGACACAAGGCAAACCTTATCGTCTTGCCGTCTTGTGCCGGAATATAGTAAAGTCGATGGAGTGTTTCTATCCATTCTCCATTTCGGCTTCGCATACGCAATCTCTGCATAAGGCAATGATTGAACCTGCGGGATTTTGAACATCGGCTTATATAATGGAAAAAGAGTAACTCCTGAAGCATCTTCATTTCAAGGTCATCTGAATTGATAGCCTTGAAAATATCATCTTCCCATATAGAAGGAATGTATTCCGAATATCTTTCTTTGTCAACGTCAACGATGTCGGAAAAACTGCCATGAATGACATAACTTTTGTTTGTGTGTAGGTCACTGAGCACTGCCAGCACATTCTCTATCTCTGCATATCCTTCTGCGATACGTACATATCGCTCCAATGCATCGTCAGTCATGACGGTATTGAGATGCTGCCTTGAAAATTCCGAGTTCAACGTTTCGCGGATATTCATATCATATATGGTTATTTTTGACTATTGTATGCTTGAATAATGTTATTTAACTTTGCAAAGTTAATAATAAAACATGGTTATTCGATGACAAACGAAAAAGTAAAGATGCTTTCCGGAGATTTGTATGATGCGAACTATGACGCGGATCTGATTGCCGAGCGCAAGAATTGCAAGATCGTGTTACACGAAATCAACTCGTTGTCACCAATCTCAGATGATAAGCGATATGAATTATTCCGTATGATTTTAGGCAACGCAAAAGGACAGTTCATTATTGAATCGCCATTCTATTGTGATTACGGATACAACATAGAGTTGGGTGAGAATTTCTATATGAATGTCAATTGCGTCATACTTGACGAGGCAAAGGTTACATTCGGCAATAATGTCTTCATCGCTCCAAACTGTGCTTTCTATACCGCAGGGCATCCGTTTGGTGTTGAGCAGCGCAACAGAGGTTTGGAATATGCCAAGCCTATAACGGTAGGTAATAATGTATGGATTGGCGGTAATGTGGTAGTTGTGCCGGGGGTGACTATTGGCGACAATTGTGTGATCGGGGCAGGCAGTGTGGTAACAAAAGACATTCCGGCTAACTCTCTTGCCGTGGGTAATCCATGCAAAGTGATAAGAAAAATCTAATAACAAATAACAATATGAAAATATGAAGAAAACTCTTGCAATTAATAATAATGGGTAATGGAATTATCCCAAACGCGGTTCCTCATTCTTGAGGAAGCTTATTAGGAGTCCGGTAAAATTTAATCACGCAGAGGCGCGGAGGCGCAAAGGTTTTATGACGTAAAATCCGCCGCTGAGGTCGTTTCCACGCCTGCTAAGGCGCAGAGTCTGACGCACCTTACTCGCGTTCATGCTATGGATCTATGGAGCTTTGGTCAAGGAAACCGCGACAAATTTTAGCGACGTCTCTGCGTGATGTACGACCATATAATGGGGCTTGTCAAGAGCTGAAGTCCAATATTTATGATGGTTCCGCATGTTTACCGGACACCAATAAATTAATTTACAGATTTCCCGAAAGGCAGGAGTGCCAGTTTCATTAGTTTGAAGTGTTGAATTCCGAAAGGAATACCGATGATTGTGATACAGAACAATAAACCCCATCCAAGATGGGTGAGTGCAATCACAAAGCCACCGACAAACCACCAAATTACATTCATTATTCCAGCGAGGCAACCGGATGGCCAATTCTCGTCGGAGATGTTTGTGCCGAATGGCCACAATGCAAGCAGCGCTAATTTCAATGTCTGAATCCCGAAAGGTATTCCAATGATGGTTATCATCATTATCACGCTGGATATGGCGTATTCAATGGCGATCATAAAACCGCCAAACACTACCCAAATTATGTTGAAGAGAATGTTCATGATTTTGAATTATCGTAACTGTGCTGAATAAGCGATCAGGCTTTATCCATGAAGCTTGTGAACGAATCGCGTTCCTGAACGGGGATGCCTTCTTTAGCTTCCTGAGCCTTGAAAGCTTTTATCATAAACGCCATGTTGCGGGCGAGATTGCGCATGGTCTGCAGCCCTTCAAGATCTTTCTCCACATCATCGGCAACAAAACCATGAACCTCGTTCCAATATGTGCTGGATACAATAGGCATGGAACTTATTGTGAAATATTTGTTGATTTCATCAAATGCCGATGTAGACCCACCTCGTCGTGATGACACTACAGCAGCTCCGATTTTCATAGTCTTATTTACTGTCTTCATTGTGCTATAGAACAAACGGTCAAGGAAAGACAGCAATTGTCCGTTACTGCCGGCATAGTAAGTTGGTGTTCCGACTATAATGCCATCCGCTTCAGCGAATTTAGGCGCTGTTTCATTCACAAGGTCCGTGAAAACGCATCTGCCATGTTCACGACAAAAGTTGCATGCTATACACCCTCTTATGTCTTTGTTCCCTACATTGATACGTTCGACCTCAATACCACAATCAACAAGAGTTTTTTCAAACTCAATCAACGCCCTGTCTGTGCATCCGTGTAGATGAGGACTTCCGTTTATAGTCAATACTTTCATTGGAATATTTATTTGTTATAATCATTAACAAAACTACAGAATCAGATGTTTCCGAGATACTGTGTAGGTGTCATGCCTGTATGATTCTTGAACATTCTGGCCTACATAAGAGAGATAATCTTCCGGCTTGCTGACATTGAGTATATTCTTCATCGGTCTGATCATCAAATGCGAAGTTACAAAAAATCCTCGATATTTAGAAGTTGATTAATATTCATTTTTTAACAACTTCTTACCATCCTTACCTGGTTACAGATAATTTTGGTAATAATATCAAAAATATTGGTATATTTTTAAGATAGTATCTTGGTAATTTTGCATCGGAAACAAAGAAACGAAAACAATGAAAACGAAAATAATAATGTCTGGAGTGTTGGCACTAAGCGCTCTGACGATAAACTCTAAAGAGATGAACAATACGAATACAAACACATCTTTGGCTCCTGTAGAGAAATTGGAGCTGACTCAGGAATGGGACAAGGTTTTCCCTAAAAGTGATAAGGTTGACCATATAAAGGTCGTTTTTGGCAACCGCTATGGCGTGACACTCGCAGCAGATATGTATAAACCTAAAAACGCTGATGGGAAATTGCCTGCCATTGCGGTATGTGGTCCTTTCGGGGCAGTAAAGGAACAATCGTCCGGATTGTATGCCCAGCAACTCGCCGAGCGTGGATTCCTCACCATCGCGTTTGACCCTTCATTTACAGGAGAGAGTGGGGGAATGCCCCGTCAAGTAGCTTCTCCCGACATCAATGTGGAGGATTTTTCCGCAGCTGTTGATTATCTGATGAACAGGGAGGATGTGGATTCAGCAAAAGTCGGAATACTCGGCATATGTGGTTGGGGTGGTATCGCAATCGAAGCCGCAATAAATGATCCACGTATCAAGGCAACCGTGGCCTCGACAATGTATGACATGACACGTGTGAATGCCAACGGATATTTCGATTCTGAAAATACATCGGCACAACGCAATGCCAAACGTGCCGCAATGGCAGCTCAACGCACAATTGACTATAATAACGGAGCATATCGTAGAGGAGGCGGTGTGGTTGATCCCCTTCCGGAAGATGCGCCTCAGTTTGTCAAGGACTACTATGCCTATTATAAAACACCCCGCGGCTATCATGTGCGTTCGGGTAATTCCAACGATGGGTGGAACGTCACTTCCAATCTGCCGTTCATGAATTTCAAGTTCTTCGAATATGCAGACGAATTGGAAAATGCGGTTCTGATAGTTCATGGTGACAAAGCGCATTCATACTACTTTGGCAAAGACGCATTCGCCAAACTCAAAGGAGACAACAAACAGATGCTGACTGTAAAAGGAGCAAGCCACTGCGATTTATACGACCAGCTGGATATCATACCTATGGATGAGATTGCCGGATTTTACAAAGAAAATCTCAATTAAGAGGCAGTCCCGTGATATAATTCATGGAGTTATACATGTCTTGGCAAGATTGACAATTCAACTGTGAAATCAGTCAAAGAGTTTCTTCAGGTATATCTCAAACTTGGTAAGTACCTGCACAGCCAGACCTAACTACATCGGTCATTCGCATCTTGCCATCAGCTGCTTGCATTTTGAAACGGTTACAATTTGTAACCGTTTCATTTCCCTCTTTTTTTAGCCTGTTTTTAAGAACTTTCCAATATGTTCGAGGATCGGCACTTTCTGTCAATATTGCCACAACTTTAAAATATCAGTTGTGTGATTTATGGTTGAAAATGTTCGGGCGGGCTTGATCGGCAAACTATGATGAGTTTTTGTGCGTTCTTAAAATATATTATAAACCATCTCCTATAGAAGTTGTATAAACTAATTTACGAAACATAAAATGAAGCATAAACTTTTTAGTTTAAACAACTTCATAGATTTTTGTGAGACGGACTATTAAAAGAGTAATGTATTATGGATGATGCAAAAGTAACGGTAAGTAATTTTGAAGATAAGGTCAGGAAAGATCTCGTTGACTTCCTTATTAGTAAAGGTGCACTTGACAAGCATGTGCCCGAATGTCCGGATGTTGAGGAGAAATGGGCGTTGATAGTCAGGAGCTATGTGCCGGATGGGGCGCGGGAGTTTCAGGATTATCCTGTGGTATCGCTTGGGTGGATGATGTTTGTTGGTATGGCAATGGCTTATTACTGGGATGTCGACTGGGAGAAGAATGCCGAACGCACTGATTATTACACAGAGCTTCGTGATAAACGGGGCTACGATCAACTTGACGAGACTGTGACAGAGGATCTGTTAGGCTATACTGGTGAGGCTGCGGCAAAGGTTACCGATCTTGTGGCGGAATGTGCCTCTCGTGTGTATTCGCTTCTGAACCATGAGCATCTGGAGCCAGGCACCGAGGCTGCTTTTGGCGCATGGCTGGCAGCATTGCATCAACTCTATCTTGCAGGGATGGCTATGGAGCTGAATGCACTCGGTTATCATATGACCACTTCTAAGTAGATAGGCCAATTGCAAATGAAAGATATAATACCGGTGCATCATCATCAGGATCTGTCTGATAATGGAATTCATATGAGGATCGTCACTCCGGATCATGTCAACAGCCATCCTGTTGAATATGCTCATCGTGATGATTACTATATATTCGGTATCATAGTCAGTGGTAAACTGAATTGTGATATTGATTTCAGTAGACAGACAATAAGTGATGGCGATCTTCAGTTTATACGTCCGGGACAAGTTCATCGGTTTGTCAGCGGTGAAGATTTCAAGGGTCTGATGCTTATGGCTGAAAGCGGTCTTGTCATGGACAGGTACAAATTGATTTTTGATGAAGCATCTATAAATTGTTCATCTGTAAAAATAAGTGATGCAGAATTTAGCGAACTGAAAACGCTGTTTATTTTCATGTATGAATTATCAGGACGGGGTGTGGAATTGAGCATTATCAGAAATCTTGTCTCTGCATTTATAGGTCTTGTTGCGGCATGTTTCAAAAGAATCAATCGTCAAAAGCCTGATTATAACAGTAGGTATTCAGAGATTTTTCTTCAGTTTAATTCCTTGCTGGAGTCAAATCTCGCAGCCAGCCATAGCCCATCGTTTTATGCAGATAAGCTACACCTGTCGCCGGTTTATCTTAATGAGGTTGTCAAAAATGTGTCAGGCTGGAGCGTAAGCAATTATATCCGTAATGAGATTGTGCTTCATGCAAAGCGGATGCTTTGTCATACAAATATGAATGTAAAGGAAATTGCCGCGACATTAGGATTTGAAGATAACGCGTATTTTACCCGACTGTTTACAAAAGCGAGCGGTAAATCTCCGTTGAATTTCAGAAAAAACCTTGAATAGTGCAATAATCGCTGCGTTCTGCCCATTGATAAGCTTATGTCGGTGACCTAAATTTGCAGTCATAAATAAGACTGCAAGATGAAAAAGAAGACAAAGTTAAAATTTTGTGATTGGTCATTGTTGTTCCTTACCATTGTTATGCTTGCTTCAGGGGTGCAACTGGAGATTAATCCATCCGGAGAAAGGATATGGGTTTGGCTGCATATTGCTGCAGGTATAATATTCATGGTTGATATATTCTGGCATCTGGGACTTCACCATAACCGTCCTAAAATTGCCAATACACATGGCAAAAAACATCCTTGGCTTGGTGGCTTTTTTATTCTCACATTGGTGAGTGGAATAATAGCTGCGTGCCATTGGTACGATACATTCGTTCATTCAACCATCGGTGGTATACACGGAAAGTTCGGATTCCTGATGATACTCGCTGTAATCATCCATGTTTGTCATCACATAAAATTCTACAGACTTAAGTAGCTGTTCATTTTTTAATACTGTTGTCCGGTAAATTTTGAACCTTAATAATTAGAACGCTGAACCCCGTTTCACTTTATAAACGCGGAACTCACGCGGAACTATGATATTGAGGCAAAGTGTACTGAAGAAACAGAGCGGACAAATCAGAACAGAAGTCCTGATTTGTGGCGCTGAACGCAGGCGGAACGACAGGCTTATGAGTTTATCCCTGCTTTCAATTGACTGACATCTGCCGGATCGTTCCGCTTGCGATCCGCGCCGTTAAGAAAGCCGGAGGCATTCTTAACCCACAAGGTTCATATGCCCTGATCTTGACAGTAGGGTTCCGAGTGAGTTCCGCGTTCAAAAGTGAAACGGAGTTCAGCGTTCTGGATAATTTAAGTTCTGAGTCTAAAACCGCATTCGCTGCGACTGGAAATAGATCAGTTTCTCGCGACAGAGGCTTGTGTGGAAATAAAATAGTTCAGCACAATCGGTTAAATTCGTTTACCGGACAGCAATAATTTTTAAATAACTTCTTAATTTGATCAGCTACTTAAAAAGATGATTTATCGGTCTATATGAATTTACCTGTGATGCTGTCAGGATTTGCCTTGACTTCGGATGGAGTGCCGGATGCTGCAATGCGTCCTCCGGCCTCTCCGCCTTCAGGCCCCATATCTATTATCCAGTTGGCATTGCAGATCACATCGAGGTCATGTTCGATTACTATGACAGTCGCACCGGATGATATGAGTCGTCGGAACACTTCAAGAAGTTTGCGAACGTCAAGTGGATGCAAACCAATTGTCGGTTCGTCAAAAATAAATACGGAATCATTCTGTTCCCGTCCCATCTCAGAAGCGAGTTTCAATCTTTGCGCCTCTTATCTCTATCTCTTTGGGTTTGTCACTTGCAAAACTCATTGCCATTTTCAAGAAACAATTTCTTACTCTATAACGAATAAAGATATGCTTATTGTTTTTGTCGGACAAGCTCTATTGATTCTTTACCGGTGATATTGTCAATATCAATGCGTAAAACTTTGACCACTTTAATAAATTTTTCTATTTCATTTGTCGGATCGATGCCGGGACAATATTTGTCGCTGAGCATAATGAGTCCGGTGTTGATTTCTCCGGGATAAGTCAGAATCTTGATTCTTCCAGTCACTATCACGCTTCGAAAGTAGGTGGTGAATTCTTCCGGAACAACATGATCCTGTGCAACCACGCAGAATGAACAACGCGAATCAGCGTTTATGCAATCTATCTTGCGACCGGCAGAAGCACTGTGCAAATATATATGTTTATTGCCATCATAAACATAGCTTATGGGCACGCCATAAGGATTACCTTCCTTATTTACAAGAGAAAGGATTCCGTTTGTGCAACTATTCAATATTTTTACCGCATCTTCTATTGGGAGTTGTTGCTTGGATCTACGCATCTTGTGTTCCATATCATAAAACTTTAAGACCGATTATAGAGAGAATAAGGGTGGTTATGAAGAACAGGCGCCAGAAGGTAGCCGGCTCATTAAAGAAGAGGATTCCTATTATGACAGCTCCAACAGCTCCGATGCCAGTCCATACCGGGTATACGGTGCCAATGGGAATTGTCTTTGCTGCGCGAGCCATAAGATACATACTTAAAGCAAGAGAAGCAAGGAATCCTGCCCACCACCAATATTGTACGGCTCCTTCGGCCGTTTTTGTTTTCCCGAGACAGAAGGTGAAAGAGACCTCCATCAGTCCGGCAATTATAAGAATTATCCAGTTCATATCGCTTGCAAAGTTAGGAAATTTATAGTGAAGTTGTTTAAACAATTTTACTGTTGTCCGGTAAATTTTGAAACCTTAATAATTAGAACGCTGAACTTCGTTTCATTTTATAAACGCGGAACTTACGCGGAACTATGATATTTAGGCAAAGTGTCCGGAAGAAACAGAGCGGACAAATCAGGACTGAAGTCCTGATTTGTGGCACTGAACGCAGGCGGAATGACAGGCTTATGAGTTTATTCCTGCTTTCAATTGACTGCGAGCTGCCGGATCGTTCCGCCTGCGTTCAGCGCCGTTAATAAAGCCGGAGGCGTTATTAACCCGCCTGGTTCATATGCCCAGATCTTGACAGGATGGTTCCGCGTGAGTTCAGCGTTCAAACGTGAAACGGAGTTCAGCGTTATGTATAATTTAAGTTCTGAGTCTAAAATCGCATTCGCTGCGACTGGAAATAGATCAGTTTCTCGCGACACAGGCTTCTGTGGAAATAAAATAGTTCAGCACAATCGGTTAAATTCGTTTGCCGGACAGTAATAGAACAATTTCAGTGAAGTGCATTTTACATTTGAGAGTTTCTTGGAAAATTCTCTACATATGAAAATTTCTTGCTGGCTGCTTATTAAGCGAATCAATTGTTATATCTAAATAAAATAGTTACCTTTGCAATATGATTATCAAGAATAAAGATAGAGCCAAAGAAATAAAAAGCATACTCTTTGAACATCTCAAAGAAGAGAATGCATTTTGGAGTTATGCCCCCGAGTCTGTTTCTCTTGACAATATTAGGGATGACCAATTGATAGCCCTAACAATGCGCTATCTTGATCTTGATGATATAAAGCAATTGTTCAGTATATTCTCGTTCAATAAAATCAAGAAAGCATGGAAGATGTTGCTTGTGCCTGAGGGTGAATATCTTTATACTCTTAATCGTTTTTTTGCCTGGTATTATTTTAAGGCGAAAAGGCCAGATGCTTATCTTAAATCACTGCAGACTCGTCAACTCAATGAATTATTAAGCTGATATGAATGGATTGGCTCCTCATACCGCCTCAATATTTGAGACTATTTCCCGATTAGAATGTATAAAACCATATGTTCTTGTAGGTGGAACAGCCTTATCTTTGCAATTAGGTACGCGTGAAAGCGAAGATTTGGATTTTATGTCGTGGCGAAAAAGTAGAAACGAAAAGCGTGAAGTCGATTGGCCACAAATAAAAAAAGAGATTGAAGCAGTTTGTTCCGTTGAAAAGTGTGACATTCTCGATATTGATCATGTAGAGTTTAAAGTAAATGGTGTAAAGTTGTCGTTCTACGCCAATCCAAATTATTCTCCTGTCAAGCAAATTGTGCCATGTCTGAATAATATAGTATTGGCCGACACAACCTCAATTGGAGCAATGAAGATGGAAGTTATGCTTCGAAGAAGTCAGTATAGGGATTATTATGACATATATTCGCTAATTGAATCTGGAGAGGATCTGAAAGAAATGATTAGTATAGCACTTAAATATTCCGGACATCGTTTGAAGTCAAAAAATCTAATAGCTATGCTTACCCGATCAGACCGATTTGTTCAGGACGCTAACTTTTCATCACTCAATCCAGTCTATGTAATCTCTCCCAAACAAATAGAGCAACGAATCATCGAGGCGATGTCCGAAGGCAATACTTCAATAGTTTCTTAATGATCTTGGATATTTTATTGTTTACGGTTTTATTGATATGAATATTGAGGATATAAGAGATTATTGTCTGTCTTTCGAGGGGGTTGTTGAGAAAACTCCGTTTGGAAAGTTTGCTGCGAGATTCGACTCGGTACTGGTGTTTTATGTTTGCGATCATATGTTCTGTATGTTTGATATGGATGATTTTGTTGGTGTCACGGTAAAGGGTGATCCGCAACGAATTGCAGAACTGATCGAGACCAGATCCTCTTGTCAGTCACACAGGAATATGAGCAAGAAATATTGGATACAGTTGAATCCAGGGGGAGATATCTCTGATAATGAGATTCTGAATTTTATAAAACGCTCATATGAAATCGTAAAGGCTAAATACAGCCGATAATTTTGATAAATGAATATGAAGGTATACTCATTTTCTTTTTCACCAACCGGCACTTCAGCAAAAATATTGCGTGGTATAAATGCCGGAATTTCAGAAGCACTTGGCATTGATGTCAATTATAGCGATGTTACTGTCAAATTAGTTGACAGTGTTTCGTTCGATCCGGAAGATATAGTGATTGTATCCGGACCGGTATATGGTGGCAAGATAGCTCCGATAGTCAAGCAACGGCTTAAGTGCTTAAACGGTAATGGGGCAAGGTGTGTGGTTGTTGCTGTGTATGGAAATAGGGCGTTTGAGAATGCGGTCTGTGATTTTGCTTCGTTTATGTCTGATAAGGGATTTATGATTTGCGGCATCGCAGCTTTCGTAGGAGAGCATTCTTATTCTACAGCTGAAACACCTATAGCGCAAGGTCGCCCTGATATCAAAGATATTGAGGATGCTTATGTCTGCGGTCAAGAGATCGCGAGAAAGGTAATGGAGAAAAGATTATGTCGGGTTGATCCTGCATTGTTAAAAGAAGAACCTTCACCTGCTGAATCCCTGGCCAATTTCAAAAACTTTGTCATGAATTACCAACAGGAGCAAGCGAATTCTCACAAAATGTATTTACCACAGGTAGATATTTCATTATGCGATGAATGCGGAACCTGTTATGATATATGCCCGACGGGGGCGATTCCTACGGACGGCCATAATGTTGATGCTACTAAATGTATAAAATGTTGCGCTTGTGTTAAAAACTGTCCGCAGGGCGCGCGTAGCTTTTATACTCCATTTGCAAAACCACTGTCAGAGAACTTCAAACTCCGCAAATCCCCCAAGTGGATTCTCTAAGAATCCTTATCTAATGAAAAATCGAGACGAAGAAATATTTTACCGTTTGGAAGAGAAAGGCTGTTGTCTTTTGTATTGGTATAGCCGATTTTTTTCATGGCTGAAATCAGGTCTGTCGGAATTATGGAATTGTGAACAGAATCAAGTACCTCAAGTTTTGCTGTATAAGGGGAGTCAGAAACAAAGCTTTCCTCCGGATCAACCTGTATCACACATGATACATAATGTGGCTTAATAATTCTGACAGCCTTCGTAAAATTAGCGTATCCAACATACTCAATAAATAAATTTGCCACAATAAGGTCAACATGAGGAAGATTGCTGCAATCTTCGTTGATGTCGGCAAGAAGAGTGCGATACCTTCCTGTCAATTGTGGATATCGTTCTTCAGAAGTTTTCAGATATCCGGCATTTATATCCACTCCATAGACATTTTCAATTGTCGGAATATTAATTAAATTGCCAAGACCATTGCCCCCCGCTACGCCAAGTATGGCAACCGACTTTACCGCATAAGTAGAAAACTGCTTTCCCATAATCATGTCAAGTGTTTGTAACTGATATACGTTTGACAGTGCCATATGATTCTCGTAGTCGTCAAGTGTGACTTCTTTCCAGGGATTTTTCATAAGGATAATTATTAAAACAGATGTAAAATTAATAAAAATATATGTGGTCAGGCAATCTTTTTCCGGTTAAATAAGATTGAAATTGCAATGAAAGCCAACGTCAGCAGTTCAGATGCCGGTATTGCAAGCCAAAGTCCGGAAGCTCCAATCGCCAACGGCAATAAAATGAATCCGGGCACCATAAAGATTATCCCTCTCATAAGCATATAGGTTGTCGACAGTCCGGAACGTTCGCAACTCTGATAATATCCGATATAGGTGATGTTTAATGCGAACGGCAATGCGCAAAGACCTAATAGTGGCAATCCATTTTTTGCAATTTCAAAAGCATGTTCAGATGAATCAAGAAATATACCTGCCAGTACTCTGGCTCCCGACCACATCCCTGCGGAAATTAAGACACCGCATATCATGGCCGTAACAAGGGCAATATGAAGTGCCTGCCTTACGCGTGTGGGCTGACGCGCACCATAATTATAGCTGATTATTGGTTGCGACGATTGCGCCACAGCATTGCTTATGGAGAATATCAGCGGGAACAGATAGCATCCGATGCTGAACGCTGCGACGCCATCCTCTCCGAGATACTTGAAGAACATGTAATTGCCAGTAATCATCATTATACCGATAGCGAGTTCCGCAATGAATGTGGCTGAGCCTATCTTTACCATGTATCCGGTGTTGCGGACTGACAATCGGAGTGATTTCACAGAGAGGCGAAGACGGTAAAATTTCAATTTGTCGGAGAAGAAAATGAAATATGCCACAACCATACTTCCGGCAACTATGCATGATATGGACGTGGCTATAGAAGCCCCCTTTATGCCAAGGCCGAGAGGGAATACCATATACCAGTCTAGGAAAATATTCAGTACTGCTGCAATAATTTGAACGCTCATGGCATATCTCGGTGATCCGTCAAGACGTATCAGCATCATTCCTGCGCATTGGAGATAGAAGAAAACAAGTCCAGGTAGCAGCCATAGCAGATAGTCGGTGGCAAGGTCTTCAAGAGTCGGGCTGCATCCGAGAAGGTATAGCAAAGGTTTTGTGAACAGCAAGGAGCATATAATAACTATTCCGAATATTATTGCACCGGCAATATATGCTTGTGTCATTATGATTCTTGCAGCCTTGACATTATTTTCAGCCAGACGGATTCCTCCGATCACAGATGCTCCAATTCCAAACATCAATCCAATTCCGGTGCATATAAGAAACAGAGGCGCCACAATATTTATGGCGGCAAGTGCATTACTGCCAACACCATGTCCTACGAACATCCCGTCGCAGATATTTAATGCGGAATTGAACACCATGCCAATCAAGGTTGGGAAGAACATGGCGCTGAATAACTGTCTTATTTTCCCGTTGCCAAAGTCAAGTTTATCTCTTTCCATAGCATTTGCTTATTAAAAACATAAGTCGAAGTCGTTTAAATAACTTCTCAATCCAAATAAGTTGCAAAGTTACTTAAAGTGTTATGAAAACAGATGGTGTAAATTCGAACATTTCGGGTACTTTTTATAACTGCGTGTGGAAGATCCTCATTTTATTTGGATATATGTCAAATCTGTCATAACTTTGTATTGAAGTCGTTTAAACAAATTCATAACCGGACAATCCGTTATAATAATTCTCAATATCCAGTATAATGTCTCGTTTCAATGTTGGCATAATTAATAAAAATAGCTGGAAACGGGAACATCCGTTGCCGGTAGCAGGCAGTCTTGTGATGATGTGCGAGCAGGGGTATCTTGATATTACTATCAACTCCCGCAGATTTATAATGCACCGGGGGGAGATTGCTTTTATTGTATTTGATATGGTTGCGGTTCCTATAATGGTGTCGGAAGATTTCAAGGCTAAATATATTGCGATTGACTTTGACGCGGCACAGGATGCGTTTTTTCTTGTGACTTCAAACCGTTTCTGGGAATATGTATATTCGACTCCGGTATTCTCATTGAATGATAATGTGAAGGGAATTGCACATATGTGGTTTAAGACGGTAGAATGGATTTATGCCAATTGTTCAGATATGACAACGGAAAAAGTGTTTCGCAATGAAATGGAGAATTTCATGCTTGTAATGGCAGAGCAGGTGGAATCGTGCAAAGGTTTACTTGGAGAAAATCCTGTCAAAAATAGGGCGTGGACGATTGTCAATGATTTCTTGGGATTGCTCAACCGTCACTACACACGTCATCACGATGTGGCATTTTATGCTGATAAGCTGAATATTACCCCAAACTATCTTAATATAATAGCAAAAAAGAATATCGGTGTTTCTGCAAAAGAGCAGATAAACATACAGTTAGGATTAGTGGTCAAGATGCTTCTCGACACTACTGATCTTACGGTAAAGGAAATTGCAGGGAAACTTCATTATGAGGACCCTTCTTATCTTTGCCGCATATTCAGAAAACAGACCGGTCTTTCACCGATACAATATCGGAATCAGCATAAGAAACCGATTTAGAGTCTGTTTTATGAGAAATTAACTTTATAGTATTGATTTTAAAACAATAAAGATATGAAATTTTTTAAAATATTTTCAATTGCTGCAGCATTGTTTATGGCAGGATGTGGCGTTAAGGCATCCGAACCGGGTGTAGCTGTAGTATCGCCACAAGAGTTTCAAACCAAGCTGGCAGAAGATCAAGACGCTTATTTGCTTGATGTGCGTAAACCCGCAGAGTTCGCTTCCGGACATCTTCAGGGTGCGAATCTTCTTGATTGGCTGGATACGGATAAATTCAAGCTTGATTCAAAGAGTATAGATAAATCAAAGACCATCTATATATATTGCCGCAGCGGAAGACGAAGCAACGCGGCAGCAACTTTTCTAAGCCGAGAGGGTTATAAGGTAGTGGATATGGATGGAGGGATTCTTGCATGGGAAAAAGCTGGACTCCCGGTTACAAAGCAGTAATCTGTTGATATGTAAATTGGCTAAGGATGATAATGAACTATATATTTGATTTTGACGGCACATTGATGGATACGTCTGGTGTTATTTTGTCAACCATAAAAGCAACCATAAGAGATATGGAGCTGCCGCATAAAACAGATGAAGAATGCCGGTCGATAATTGGTATACGAACTGACGAGGCTGGTAAATACCTTTATCCTGATCTTGATGTTTCAAATAAGGAGTTTGCAAGAGTCTTCCGTGAAAACTATGACCGGCTGAAAAAAGGAGCTCACGAAAAAGCATTTCCAGGGGTGTTGGATACTCTTGAGCAATTGCGGGCTGCCGGATATGGTCTTGCTGTCGCCTCGAGCAGACGTCTGGCATCGTTGAATGAATATCTGGACGGTCTTGGTATCAAAGGCTGGTTTGAAATGATAGTGGGAGCTGACAGTGTGACCAAAGGTAAGCCGAATCCTGAGCCGGTTCTGAAGATTCTCAGTGAGCTTGGTTGGAATGGCGAAAACACGTTGGTTGTTGGCGATGCCGACGTTGATATCATGATGGGAAATACTGCAGGCTGTAGGACATGCGCTGTCACTTACGGAAATGGCTCGCTTGAATCTCTTAGAGAATCCACACCGGATTACATGATAGACAACTTCAGCGATATATTAGGATTGAATGTTATTAAAAAAATCATTTTATGAGTAGAGAATATACACCGGAGAATATCACGCAGCTTGGTCCGGATGATATCTTTGTATTCGGCAGTAATCTTCAGGGGATGCATAGTGGTGGAGCAGCACGCGTTGCCTATGATAAATTTGGAGCCGTATGGGGCCAAGGGGTAGGAGTGCAGGGACAATCCTATGCCATTCCCACCATGCAGGGTGGCGTTGAGACTATCAAGCCTTATGTCGATGAGTTTATCAATCTCGCACGTGAATGGGATCAGAATACATTTTATGTCACACGGATAGGATGTGGCATTGCCGGATTTACGGATGAAGAAATCGCGCCATTATTCGACGAGGCGTATGATCTCTACAATGTGCGTCTGCCAAAATCGTTTGCAGAGATAATAGAACGTAATCGCAAACAAAATGATATTTCATAAAAACGCACTCTCGATGACACCTAAAATAAGATGACCCGGTAAAAAATCTTTTTACCGGGTCATCTTATTTATCTGAGAGTCCATATCATAAAAATAATTTCAGGGACGGACTTTAATTGTGAATACTATCGGGACAGCCACTTCTGAATCTGTTCCTTTGATGCTGGAAGACGCAGACCTGTGTGCCAATTAAGCGTTGGATACCCCTTTTGTAATGTTGCATCAGCTTCCGACATCGGGCTTTCGTATGATGTACAGAATGGATAAAGCTCCTTACCCTTCAAATCAGTGTTGTCAAGGAACGTGCGGATCACAGCAGGTTCCTCATGCCACCAGATAGGAAAGCCGATAAAAACGGTGTCATATTGGCTAAAATCCACATCCAATGGTTTGATCGCGGGACGCAAAGTCTGATTCAGATGCTCCTGAGTGCATCGTGACTGTTCGTTTACCCAATCGACATCGGCTGCCGTATATGGTTCTGCCGGAAGTATTCTTACAATCGGCGAGCCTGTCACTTCCGCCAATTTTTTAGCGGCAAGTTCTGTGTTACCTGAATGGGTAAAATATACTATTATTGATTTCATATCTTTCCCAGTTTTTGCGGTAGGTTCGGTCGCTGAAAGGTTGAAACAAAACAACATAGCGGCTATCGCCATGACCGATTTTATAAAGTTTCTTGTAATCATGAGAAACAAAGAGTTATTAGGTAGAATATGTGAAAATACAGATTGCAATAAGCTGCAATTATTTCCAACCCATGAACATCTTGACAACCTCGGGAGCATGGTGATCGAAGAACAGGCTCTGTTTTGTATCAAGACCCGCGATAGCTGCCATGTCGTCCTGCGACAGCTCAAAGTCGAATATATCGAGATTCTGCTGCATACGCTCTACATGAACTGACTTCGGGATGATAATCACATCGCGCTGAATGAGCCAACGGAGGGCCACCTGTGCGACAGATTTGCCATATTTCTTACCGATTGCTTCAAGCACCGGGTTGGTAAAGAAGTTGTTGCGTCCCTCGGCAAGAGGAGCCCAAGCCATCATGTGTGTGCCAAACTCTTTCATGTAGCCCTGAGCCTCAATCTGCTGGTCGAACACATGGGTTTCAACCTGATTGACCGCGGGAACAATCTCCACATTGCTTGCAAGGTCGATGAAATGGTCGGGGTAGAAATTGCTTACACCGATTGCGCGAACCTTGCCTTCTTTGTATGCCGACTCTAATGCGCGGTATGCCCCATAGCGGTCGCAGAAGGGCTGGTGGAGGAGCATAAGGTCGATGTAGTCTGTGCCGAGTTTGCGCAGGCTCTCATCAATGGAAGCCTTTGCTTTGTCGAAGCCATAGTTGGAGATCCATACCTTTGACACAAGGAACAGTTCATCACGGGCAATGCCGCTTTTCTTTACAGCTGCTCCAACGCCTTCCTCGTTATGATATGCTTGTGCGGTGTCAATCATACGGTAGCCGACACTCAGAGCATCGGAAACACAACGTTCACACTCGGTAGGAGATACCTGATATACTCCGTAGCCAATCTGGGGCATTACAACCCCGTTATTTAATGTTACTGTATTCATTATAGTAGTTTTACTTGTTCTGCAAATTAAACAAAACTCTGAAATCTTTGCTTAATATAAACTTCGGTAAGTTATACCTATTTTACCTTATCAGAGTTGCCCTTTCAAAATTTCAAAGATTTCATCACGGGTAAACTTCTTGCAGCAACCAGGGGTAAGCACACAGGTATCGGCAGAATCGCGTAACACCTTTTCATCAGTGATACCCATCTGGCTCCAACGTGTAGGCATACCAATTTCCTGAATAAAATCTTCAATAAGATCGATACCTGTGGTTGCCGCACGCAAATCGTCATTGTCGTGCACGCCCCATACCTCACGGGCCATCCGCGCCAGCTTTGTTGCGCCTTTCGGCAGATAGTGACGGTAAAGCGCAGGGTGTATTACTGCAAGACCTTGACCGTGGTTGCAATCAGTATAAGCACCTACCGCGTGTTCAATCATGTGGCATTGGAAGTCGGTCATTTTGCCGAGTTTCAACATTCCGTTTTCCGCCATTGCGGAGTCCCACATCAACTCGCCACGGGCAAAGCCATCATCAGGATTTGCTATAATGGCACGGATATTTTTAATCACGTTGCGCATTATCGCCTCGTTGATTTCATCTGAAACATTGGTGGCGAACGGCTGCCCCATATAGGTTTCCATACAATGGCTCAGTGTGTCGAAAGCCCCGCTTATCACCTGTTTCATCGGGAGAGTGAGAGTCAGGTCACTGTCAAGAACTGCAAAACGGTGGAAGGCTCCGAAAAGAGCTTGCTTGAGTTTCTTTTCCTCGTGGGTTATCACAGCTCCGTTGTTTTGTTCCGCACCGGTGCCGGATGCTGTAACGACAGCCCCGCATGGAACAAACTCGGTAGGTAAACGGTGTTCATTATAGAACATATTCCAGACATCTTCGTCAGTCTTTGCCTGAGCGGAGATGATTTTGCAGCAGTCGATTACCGAACCCCCACCAACGGCGAGAATAAAGTTAACGCCTTCCTTACGGACAAGTTTTGCTCCTTCCTGAACTTTGGCATAAGTCGGGTTAGGCATGATGCCACCGAAATCCACAACTGTCTTGCCGGCCTCTTCAAGCCATTCGCGTATTTTGTCATACAGACCGGTGTGTTTTAGCGACCCACCGCCATAGGCAAGCATGACAACATTACCCATATCAGGCATTTCTTTTTTCAGTGCTTCTTCTGCACATCCTTTCCCGAAATACTGCCTTACGGGATATTGATAGTTAAAACTGTTCATTGTTCTATCTTTATTTTAGAGTTGACATATCAATTACATAGCGGAATTTAACCTTGCCATCGCGCACTTTGTCGTATGCCTCAGTTATCTTTTCCGCATCAGCCGGAATAATCTCAACTTCGGGATAGATGTTGTTTTCTACCGAGTAGTTGATAGCCTCCTGAGTCTCAGGAATACTACCTATGCGTGAGCCGAAAAGCCGTCGGTCAGCCATTCCGATGAAAGAACGCATTGAGATTGTCGGCATATCCTCGTTTGACGGAATACCGACTATACACATCTGGCCGTTCCACTTCAACATCTTCATATACTGGATCGGGTCGTAATTGGTCGGAATGGTGCTTATAATAAAATCGAAGGTGTTGTCAAGACCTTTCATTTCATCTGGATTAGTGACATTCACATACCGTTCCGCTCCAAGATTTGCGGCATCTCCCCGCTTATCCTCAGTTAAATCAAATACTGTAACATCAGCACCGAGGTGTTTTAGATAACGTACTGCCATATAACCAAGACCTCCAAAACCTGCAACTCCTACTTTATCGCCGGCTTTAACTCCGGCAAATTTAATCGGCGAATAGGTTGTGATTCCGGCACACAGCAACGGGGCGACTTTTGACAAATCAGCATTTTGCGGAATGAGTATCGCGTAGTCCTCCGATATTACATAGTTATTGGAATAACCTCCCTGTGTACGTTCATTATTATGGTAAGGGTCATGGTCGTGGTACGTTGAAACTGTGTGGCTGCAATAATGCTCCTGCCCATTCTTGCAGAAATCACATTCATGGCATGAGTTGATTATACAGCCCACACCGGCATAATCTCCGACTTTGAATTTTGTGACATTCTTGCCCACTTTGACAACCTTTCCTGCAATCTCGTGTCCCGGAACCATTGGATATTCTTCCTTGCGCCAGTCGCCGTGAACATTATGCAGGTCGCTGTGACAAATACCTGAATAAAGTATTTCAATCTGTATCTCATCATCACCGACAGCATGACGGTTGAACTCGTAAGGCTTGAATACGCCAGATTCATCAAAAGCGGCAAAACCTTTTGTAGGGATTGAGTCTTGTGCTTGCAGTTCTGTGGCAGAAAACAATAGCATTGCTATGTTGGCCAATATTGATAATCCTTTCATGGCTGATTAACATTGATTTTAACAACTATTTAGACAGTTTGTGAAATTTATAGCGTAACCAGACTATTCCGTGAGATTTTCTCTCCATGGATATCAGTTCCAAGCACTGACCTTCCGCAGGATGCTCCTCTGCATGCCCAAGGTATTCAAATATAGAAGGAGCAGTAGTGAGACCGTCTATGCCGGGATAAATAACAAGACTCAGTTCATCAATCAACCCCTCTGCAAGCATGGCTCCGTCAAGTATGCCTCCTCCTTGAAGAGAGATTGATTCTATCCTGAAGCAGGTGTATATAAACTCCAAAGCTTTTGTCAGGTCCTTGACATCATCAGTAACAATATAGGAAATATTATTGTCTTCGAGCATGGAAAGGTAATCTACAGAAGCGTTCTTACCTAAGATTGTAAGAATGTTATCACCTCTTAACCGATCAAATGTGAAGAATATATCGGCATCCGGATCAATAGTGATGAATAATCTTGAAGATGTTCTGTCTCCAACGAATACCTTGCCCCCTTTACCGACAGATTCACCTTTGGACATGAACTTGTAAGGGAAAGATTCGCGGGTGGTAGCTTTCCCAAACATCCATGCCTCGGTGTCAAGACTTTTACCTATTATGGAGTATTCTTTGAAAAGTTCCGATGGATTGGTTTTATCATAAGGTAATGTCCATCGCGCTGGAATGAGTCTGCCGTCAACAGAACTCATAATGTGGCAAATTACTTTTGGAGTCATATCAATCTTCTATTTTCCAGTTGAGCATGAATTGTTCAGCTTCTTTATAGTCCATGTTGAAAAAGCGTTGTTCCTTGTTGAGTGAACGCATAGCCGCCATTTCTTCAGGAGTAAGTTCAAAATCAAAGACGCTGATGTTTTCGGTTATATATCCATGATCTGTAGCTCCTGGTATAGCCGAGAGCCCTTCCTGTATATGCCATCTTAAGATTATCTGAGCAGGAGTTTTGCCATGTGTCTCCGCGATTTTCACAATAACGGGATCTTTGAACAAAGCACCGTTACTCATCGCACCTCCAAGTGGGAACCAGCTTTCTACCTGGATATTGTCAGCGGCTGCACGTTTACGCCATTCAAGGCGTTGAGCATAGGGGTGACATTCAATCTGGAACACGGCTGGTTTGATTTTTGCAAACTCAATCACGGCATTGTAAAGTGAATCAGCTGCATCAAAGTTGCTGATGCCTAAAGAACGTACTTTACCTGCTTGCACTGCTTTCTCCATGTCGCGCCAAGCTCCACGCCAATCGCCCATTGGCTGATGAACATATAGGAGGTCGATATAATCCACTCCGAGGCGTTCAAGCATTTTATCGATGGCTTCAGTTGTTTTGCCTTCGCCATATTCACTGGGCCAGATTTTACTTGTAAGCCATATATTCTCACGAGGCACGCCACTCTCCTTTATCCCTTTCCCAACACCACGTTCAATACGGTACGCATGTGCTGTGTCGATGTGTCGATAACCGTTTTTAAGGGCAAAACTTATAGCGTCTGCAGTGATGCTGTCTCCGGGATTATTAAATGTTCCGATACCGAATCGTGGCATCTTCAATCCATTGTTCAGTTCCGCATATGGAACTTGTGGCTGAGCGTTGGATGTGAGGGCTGCAATGCTGAGAGCCAATCCAAATATTATTCTTTTAATCATAACATTATGCTTTTTGAGTTTGTATTACTTTTGATCCGCCAAAAACTTCACTCATCGGTATGCTGTCAAGTTGGCGATCGATTGCCTCTACTTCCTCAGTTGATAGGATTATATCAGCTGCTCCGATGTTTTCTTTCAGTCGGCAAAGGTGGCGTGTGCCGGGGATAGGCACGATATATGGCTTCTTACATAACATCCACGCAAGGGAAATCTGTGAGGGCGTGGCGTGCTTTTCATCGGCAAGCCGACGTATAAGTTCAAACAGCATCTCGTTTTCCTCAAAACTTTCCCGACTGAACTGAGGCATTGCTGCCCGATAATCATTCTTTGGATTGAATTTTGAGTCGGCTGTATAGAAATCAGACAACAGACCGTTGGCGAGTGGAGAGAAAGCGATGAAGCCTATATTCAATTCCTCAAGTGTCGGAAAAATATCCTCATGCCACCTTGCCATCATCGAATAGCGGTTCTGTATAGCCGTTACGGGGCATATCGCATGGGCGCGACGGAGATATTCTTCAGTGGTTTCCGATATACCCCAATGGAGTATCTTGCCTTCCTGTATCAGTTGCGACATA
>CAJTPK010000034.1 GCA_910578075.1 uncultured Muribaculaceae bacterium
CATCTCTCTTACTAGAAAAAAGTGCCAATCGCTATTGACACTGCAAAGGTAAGAGCGGTTGTCTGTATATCGCCATGTGAACTTGACGGTGTTAAGTTTTTTATTGTAGAGTCTGCCGGCATAAGTTGCAATATAAAATTCAGGACATGGTGGAGAATAACAGACTTTTTTGTAATTTTGTTCAATACGTTCTGATGGAATTCATATGCCTATTTACTTTATTAAAACTGTATCAATCAATATGAGAATATCACGTTTTTTCATTGTGTTTTTGGCATTGGTCTGCTGTGTGCAAGAAGCAATGGCCGATGAGTTTCCGATGGTCGCTCCCGCGACGATATCGGGTACGCTGCCGGTGCTTTATATCAATACGGAAAACGGTAAACCTGTTACTTCGAAAACGGAATATCTGTATGCACGGTATTGGCTTGTACCCATGGGAAATGAGGAAATAGAAGCGGTTGGCTCGGAGGATTATCCTTTGCCGATGCAGATACGTGGCAGAGGTCATTCGTCATGGAAAAGTCCCAAGAAACCTTATAAAATCAAACTCGGAGCAAAGGCCGCGCTGATGGGAATGCCAGAAAATAAACACTGGGCTCTTCTGAAACCGACGGAAAATACTGTGGCGGGCTTACAGTTGGGCAAATTGACGGGGATGGTGTGGACGCCGGATTTCCGTCCGCTGGAGGTGGTGCTCAACGGTGATTATATAGGTCTTTATTTTCTTACAGAAACGATCCGCATTGATGAAAACCGCGTTAACATACATGAGCAGCGGGATCTTGAAACCGCCGCGGATATGATTGAAGGAGGATGGCTTGTGGAGGTAGACAATTATCGGGATGAATGCCAGATAACTATTCCGGAAAACAATCGTTGGAATCTGACACTCAGATATCACTCGCCTGGAAATCTCTCGGATGTACAGGAGCAATGGCTCACGGCTGAATTCAAGGCCATTAACGCGGCAATCTATTCTGCTGACAAAAGATCAACCGCATGGGAGAAATATATTGATGTGGAAAGCATAGCCCGTTTTTTCGTCCTGCAGGAGGTGATGGATAATCCCGACGGATTTCATGGCAGTTTTTATCTGCATAAGGATTTGGGTGACGGAGCCAAATGGACTGCCGGTCCGGCATGGGATCTGCTGTGTTACAACAGGGAGAAAACGGACTATACGTTTAAAATGAAGGTGCATTATGGAATTACGCCGCACTGGATCGGGGAGATCATTCAATATGACAGTTTCTGCAAAGCGGTGGAGACGGTGTGGAATGAGGTTTATCCTGATTGTCTGTCAGAGATATTCGATTATATTGATGACGTGATGTTGCCGCTGGATATAGCATGGAGGAATGATTGTGAAAGATGGAACGATGATCCGTTGCAGACTGTGGAGCTGAGAGCAGACAGAATCAAGACAGCATTGCAACGGAATATCGACTGGTTCAATGAGCATTTGCCTGTCAGTGAATATTCATCACTGACGGTAGTCCCTGGATTCCTTCCTGATGGAGTGACAAAAGTGTTCAATCTTCAGGGCATATGCATTGGAGAATATGCCAGCGAGACGGATGCGTTGTCGGATTTAAGACGTGGAATCTATATAATCAACGGAAAGAAAATCAGGGTTGACTGACCTGATAAGATGTGATAAGCGACAAGGTATGCCGGGGGAATGGATACATGGCATGCCTTGTCGCTTTATGTAGGAAGTACAGCGTTATTGTGCGACTGTCAGGAATCGGGTGTGATATTCATCGAGCATGTTGCGTATGGCCGTACCTATTTTTCGATAATCTGATTCATTGAGGTTGGCCAGAGATACGCGCACCGACCATGCGGGGCCGTCGAATCCGTCGCCGTTGAGCAGCACTACTGCAGTCTCATTGGCCAGGCGGATCACGAAATCAAGAGGTTCGTAATTGTCATTGAGATATTTTGCAAATTCGTCGCCGTAGAACTTTTTCGCCCAGATCATGATGTCGATCTCGGAATAATATCCGGCGCGTAGCGGATCGACAAGCAGAGTGAAGCCTGTGGTGGACCACAGAGCATTCAGGCGATCGTTGATTGTGTGGATCATGGTGGTCTGATAGCTGTTGTCATCGTGAGAGTTGAAATAGGCGAAGGCAGCCATCAGAGTCATTTGCATCTGCTGAGGGGTCGACAGTCCGGCGGTATGGTTGAGAGCTACCAGACGGCTGTCGGCCACCATACGGTCTATGAACTTTATATTATGTGGTTCGAGCGACAGCGACGCATAACGCCGGTTGAGATCTGCTGTCTGTTCGGGGGAGAGCTTTGCGATCATGTCGTCGAATACGTTGTTCTGGCTGATGGCGCATACAGCCAGACGCCAGCCTGTGGCTCCGAAATATTTTGAAAAAGAGTATACGCACATGGTGTTGTACGGCAGTTCGTACATGAGCGAGCGGAAGTTTCTCACGAAAGTGCCGTAGACGTCGTCGGTGATAATCATGAGGTCCGGATTGTCGTTCTTCACAATATCCACCAGTTGACGGATAGTGTCGGAAGACAGTGTGTAGCTTGGCGGATTGCTCGGGTTGATGATGCATAGGAGCTTGATGGACGGGTCGCGCAATTTGTCGACTTCCTCTGCGGGATACTGCCATGTATGGTAGCCGTCGTGCTGCACTTTGTCGGCATTGATGTTGACTACTTCGAAGTCGAACCGGTCAAGATGGGGTATCTCGATATAAGGCGTGAAGGCGGGAACCATCAGAGCGATTTTGTCGCCTTTGCCGATAAGTTTGTTTTCCTGTATGGAATCGAAGGCATAGCACATACCGGCGGTGCCGCCTTCGGTGGCAAACAGATCGTATGTCGATTTGTCGTCGCCGCCGCCCATGGCCAGACGCAGATAGTCGCGCACCATGGCTTCGGCGCTGTGCAGCATGCGGTCGGGGGTAGGGTATTGGTCTCCTATGACGGTTTCTGCGAATTCATGTGCCAGAGCATCGGGGTCAAATTCATGTTTCGATATCAGATATTCGAAAGTGCGACTGATGAGGGACGCTCCGTTTTCATCTTTATGGTCGTTGAGAAATTCGCGCAAGCGCTCGGCTATGCCCTGCGGGGAGGGGATTCCGGCTATGCCTACCGTATTGTCGGCGGTGCGTCGGCACTCTTCAAGACCGAATTTTCCCAGCAGAAAGAATGCTTCACGGGGTTCGGTTGCTATCCAGTTGGGGTTGCCGCGTCCGGCATTGAGGAATGTTGCGGTGGAATTGTGGGCGTCGGCCTGAGCCATCTCTATGAGCCTGTTTTTGATTTCAAAAGGACTCATCTGCTCGAGACGTTTTTCGAAATCACGATTTTCGGGGTTGATGTGTTCGTTGTTTTTCATTGTTTTGAGGTTAGGGAGTTGACGTCGGTATAGACGTGTTTGTAATATGTGGGCTATGATGTCATCAGCACTATGGCCACACCCATCAATATCAGCATTGTGTTGCCGACGGCGTATGTGACCGTGTAGCCCATGGCAGGCAGAGTGCTGTCCAATGATTCCTGTATGGCGCCGAGGGCCGCGGTGGTGGTGCGGCTTCCGGCACAGCAGCCGAGGTTTATGGCCGGGCGGAACTTGAATATTTTATGCCCGATGATGACACTGAGTATTAGCGGAAGCGATGTGCAGACTATGCCTGCCAGAAACAGTCCGAAGCCCACTTCCTTGATTCCGCTGACGAATGATGGCCCGGATGTGATGCCGATTACGGCGATAAACATGTTCAGGCCAAGATTGTTCATGATCCATACGGCTTCCTTGGGAATGCGTCCGAATGATGGGCGTTTCGACCGGAGCCATCCGAAAATCAGACCTGAGATCAGAGTGCCGCCACTTGTGCTGAGGCTGACCGGGATATTGCCGGCATGAATTGTGAGTACACCTATCAGACAGCCTATTACTATGCCGAGACCGACGAGTATGAGGTCTGATGCTGTTTTGGGACGGTCGACGTATCCGAGTCGGGGGGCGGCAGTGTTGACTTCCGATGCGAGCCCTACAAGAGTCAGAGTGTCTCCTGCCATGAGTTTTGTTTTGGCCAACACGGGAATGGCCACACCTCCGCGGTCGATTGATTTGATCGAAACCCCGTACATGTATGTCTGTGAGCGCAGCTCATCGACTGTAAGCCCGGCTACGGTTTTTCTGGTGATCATTACAGGAATCTGTTCTGCCGGGAAGTCAAGAAGTTCGGCATCGTTGACTTCAGGGCCGATCCAGCTTTCGTCTTCGATTATATATTCGCGGCGTCCGCTCAACACTATTTCATCTCCTTTGGTGATGCGGGTTTCCGGAGTCGGTTCGATGATGTTGTGGCCTGAGCGTACGCGTTCGATAAACAGGCGTCGGCCTTGTGAGTGCAGATGCGACTCGATCTGGGCGACGCTCTGTGGAGAGTCGAAGAAATCGGATGTGACGCTGTATGCGCGGAAAGCCACCGGGCGGTTGGCGATGATGTATGCCGGATCGGATGTGAGCGAACTTTCGTTCATTTCCTTCTCAAGGGCTGCGGTGTCGGCCTTGACTTTCTTGATTCCGCCAAGCATCCATGGTCCGAGGTTGGCAAGGATATATGCAGATCCGATAGTGCCGAACACATAACACACCGCGTAGGCCACAGGAATAATGTCGATCAATGCTTTTTTACGCGCAGCATCAATTCCGAGAGTTCCCATGGTGTCGGTGCCGACACCTATCACCGCGGAAATTGTCTGTGATCCGGAAAATAATCCGACGGCTTCACCGGCATTGTAGCCCATGACTTTGACCACGCCCCACGTGACTGACAGGCAGAGCAGACACACGACAGCGGCAAAAAGCACCTGCTTTATGCCGTCGCCGCGTAAAGCCCGGAAAAACTGTGGACCGACGCTATAGCCGATCGCAAAAAGAAAAAGCAGAAAAAATACGTTTTTGACAGGCCCGGGGATGGCTATGTCCATCTGACCGACCAAAACTCCGACGAGGAGGACCGAAGTCACTACCCCGAGCGAGAATCCCTTGTATTTCAGAGAGCCTATCCAGAACCCGATTCCGATAGTCAGGAAAATCGGAATGGAAGGATTGTCGCGGCATGTCTGAGCAAACCAATCGAATAGTTCCATGGAAAAATAAATAGTGTGTGTTTAAATTTTAATTATTGTGTTAAATCTGGTAGATAGATATCGTGTATCGGATGTTCTGATGTAAAACGCCGGACTCCGTATGATGGTTCGGAGTCCGGCGTTTTGTGCGATTGAAAATCGAGCGAAAGTTTAGTATCCTTTGGAATGAGGAAAATAATCGAAGTCGGTCAGTTGGTTGTCGGGATCGGGGCGGTCGAATGAGAGATCGGACATGTCTGTGTCCGGTTGGACATCAGAAATAACGTGACCTTCGCTTTCTGCAGTCTTATTGAATGGATCAGGCGGCGGTATTCTGCTCCCGGAGCAGTCTTGTCCTTTGAGATTGTTCTTGTCATTCATCTTGTTTTAGAGTTTGTGTTATATTCGCAAATGTAGCAAAAAAATCGAAGAACGCAAATTTACAATCCTTCAAGTGTGTTGCAAAGATTTTACCCCTTCTCAGTATTGATTGCCATTGATTTGAGAATAGAACCATACTCTCTCCACATCGCATTTATGATTTTGTCATTCTTGATGTGGAGGGTCAATGAGCGGGTCATATCTTCAAAGGCCTTCCGTTCGCTGTCAGTGTTGCGTAATGCTATCTGTGCACATGTCCTGTAGATTGCCCTGATGTCCATAATAAAGAACGGATAAGCTGGTGAGGTCGGTTGCATCGCGCAGTATGTCTCGGACATAATTCTGACAATATTCATAAGGGATTGCAGCCGTGTGGCTTGCGATGTCGACGATGTAATGGAGCATGACGAGCGACGGCGGTATGCGTAGTGTGGCATAGAACCGAATGTAACAGATTTGGCGTGCAGCAGCATATGTGGTGTCCATAACTCATCTTCGTGAATCAATCCCGGCTCAAAGAATAATTCCGATTGTTCCAGCATAGAGCGACGGCAGAAATATGTATAAACCATCGGGGCGAACCGTCGGGACTGGACAACCGAATTCAAGTATTCAGCGCCGGTCATTATGGGGTGTTCATTATGCAGGTTTTCAGAATAACTCCAGATACCTACAGCCCCGTTGTCATAATAGATCTTTACTTTGCCTACCACAACATCGACATCTCCCCGATGAGCAATGCTCAAATAGTAATGCAGTGAGTCGGGCAATAGCCAGTCGTCACTGTCCACGAAGAGCACATACTTACCGACGGCTGACCGTAGGCCTGTATTTCTTGCGACCGAAAGCCCCTGATTCTTCTGACACTCGTACCGAATGCGGCTATCTTGCTTTGCATACCGCTTTAGAATGTCGACAGAGTTGTCCGTGGAACCGTCATTTACTATGATGACTTCCATATTTACTCCTTTTTGCGACAGGATAGAATCCAGGCACGTTGTAATGAATGTTTCAGTATTATATACCGGTACAATAACCGATAGCTCCGGTTGTGGTCGCTTGTTCATATTCCTGTATCGTTTATTTTATGGAACATACATTTTTAACAATTTGTTTACCGGAAACAGTCATTCTGAACCTTGTGTCAGAATATATTGTTTCGCTTAAATAAATTCTATACTTTCCGCTATGGCAAATTATCCTACTCTTGCGGTTCTGATCAGGTCTCATAACGCGATAGGACGCATTGACTCGTGTATTGCTTCGGTGCATTCTAAACAGATTCTGCAGCCTGACAAAATTTATGTATGCGATGACTGTAGCACGGATGGCACGTGGGCGTTCCTGCAATCCCAATATGGCAACGATAAGCACTTCGTTTTGCTTCGGAATGATTCCAACCACGGCCCGGGATATACGATGAGACGCCTTATAAAGTCATGCGATACTGATTATTATATGCTGATAGACGACGATGATACATGGATAAGATCTGATGTCGTCGAACGTGTAAAGCTCGATATTGTGTCCCACGATTTTCCGGACAAAATCTATTATAGGGCCAACGATGTGTGCAACTGGCGGCTCCACACCATTTTCGCTTACAAGACCAAACGGATGCAGGAATTGGCCTACTTTTCTTTATGGTGTAATGATGATGACTATACGTTGCAGACTTTAGGCCCTGATTTTAAGGAAACAATATTGGACGATTACGTTTTTCAATGTACTTATGTCGGCCATGGGATAAGCCGTCTCAGGCCGTCAGCAATATATAGATACCTTCATCAGATATGCAAAAACATATATCTTGGAAATATGGAACTTGCAGCACGGATGTATCAGCAATTCCCTTATCTTAACGAGTGTTCAGCGCAAGATAGAGTAATATATGATGAACTGACAGACTATTTCAATATAACAAAATAAAGAACAACCGAGCCTATTATTCCGCAGATATAAGTTTGCGGAATAGTTTCATATATTTGTTTGCCATTGCAGACGCTGAATACTTTGTGCGCAATAAATGGCGGTTGTATACAGCGTATTGTTTCTTTTGCTCCATAGGTGCATTTAATGCTTGTTTAATTGACTTGGCAAGACGATGAGCGTAGGCATCAACTTGTAAAACGTTTCCGATATTAGCTATAAAAGCATTTTTCCCGGAAATAAACATATCTTTTAACCCATTGCCGTTTGAGGATACTATTAAAATCCCAGCATTCATCATCTCCATCGCGGTATAACTACATTGCTCCGAGTATGATGACAAAATCCCAACATCAGCAATAGAGTACCACTTACATATGTCGTGATTAGCAATTTGCCCTGTAAATATAATATTCGATGACATATTCTTGAAAAATTCCCAGTATTTAAAGTATCCATATGGATTTCCAACTAAGATACAGCGTAAATATGGGTGTGTTTGGCGCACATATTCAACCGCTTTGAAAAGAGCTATTACGCCTTTGGATTCATCTGGCCGAGCAACAAATATTAGGACCTCGTCTTCGACACGGAGTCCCATTTCTCTGCGTGCACGAGCGATGTTACGTCGGCAAGTAGGTGTCAGATCTATCCCATTAACGATTTTATATATTTTTGATTCAGGGACTTTATATATAGTACGTAGGTATTTGTCAGTAGATTCTGATAAACATATAACAGCATCGGCAATCCGATATATTGCTTGTTCTGTGTTGTAATAATTGGATACTCTTCTAAATGTCTCTTCAGATACTATTTGTGGCTTGTTTCCCATAGTTATTTGCAAAAATAAACTTGCATCACCAAATAATGGTGAACACCATCCTTGATTATGTATTAAAAATACAATCTTAGACAGCGGAAATTCTCTTTTCATATGTAGCATATTTTGTTCGCATGGAGAATGATTAAATAGCACTACGTTATATGGAGAATCCACAATATATTGTTTTAATAATGGCCATATAATTTCTCCAGCATCACGCCAATTGCCTCCATTTACACATGGCACAGCAAATTCAACTCCATTTTTATATGTATAAGTTGTTAAATCTGTACATTGTGAATTAAGTGAAATGAGAATCACAGTTACATTCACTTCCTTATTGAGCATTGAGAGCAATATATTACGATAGGTGCCTATGCCATTATTCTCAGAAGTACTATGTTCATCAACAAATATCACAGTAATGGCAGTCATATAGGGTATTGATTTTGTGTTACTTCATATTAATAGGTTATAGTCGCACAGATATTATTAGATTGGAAAATAATAATAATCCTCCAATGAATATGGTGGAACCAATTCTATACCATTAATAAGTACTGTCGGAGTTCCTTGCAGTCGGTTGTCTGAATGCCATGCTCTGTGCTTTTCAACCTCTTTCAAGACATTTTCTGTTGTGATATCTAAATTATATTTATTAAAGAACGATTTTCCATATTGCCTTCCCTTTTCATACCACTCAGTTAAGATATCCCAAGTTTGGCTCGCTCCGAGTTGCTGATAGGCTGCAATTATATAGCGATTTGCAAAATCATATTCTGGTGAAAAAGAGGTAAATACATACTTGACGCTGACATTGACTCCAGGGAAATCATTAAGTCTCGCATGCATAGCAGAGCACGGATTACAAAAAGGATTACTGAACACCGTAATCTGATGTAAAGCATCGGGATTGCCAAAGACAAGCGAACTACAATTGTCATCACTAGTGTCGAATCGTTCAGCATTTCCTTCAATTGCGGTAAATACCATACCATTTTCTTTTAGGATATTGAAGTCTTTAAGCAATTGTTTGGATTGTTGATGTTTTGAAAGAATATACATCAATTCCGATAGGAGTAATACCGCTAATACATATCCTGAGATTAAATATATTGTATTATTCAAGATAAATGAATAATCATATAGTTCACGACTGACAAAACATACAATTACTTGTGCCCACAACAGCACGATAGAGGAGAGACATAGAATACACCAACTTTTGATTCGAAATTTTTGATACCAGACACTCCATAATGTGAATGGCAACGTACAGGTAGCTATCCAAAAATATGAGTTGAGCAATTGCGGAATCCATATTAGCACAAATGCGTTGACAAAGAAATAACCAAAACCGATTTCGCTGAATTTGGCTACCTTGAAAAAATTTGCCGCATTTGATTGTGAAACAGACTCACAACTCCCATTCTTAACCAGGTCACACAATGTTTTGGAAACGTTATTGGGAATATGCAACTGTTGTAGTAATAATAGGTATGAGACTCCTAATCCGAGCATATTTATAAATATAAGAATCCACCAATAAATATATTGAACCATATGGTTTTGTAAGACACCAATAATGCATATAGCCACGATACACAAACCTATGCCAGTTTTTTTGAGCACTTGAATGCTTTCGTTAATAAGATGTGTTTTATATTCGGGCTCGCTACTATTATCTGAAACTGAAATTAGAATCATGACACCATTCCAGTCTTGAACAAATATCTTTGAGGATACCGTTATGGTTTTATTACGAGTCCCATCTTTAAGTTTAATCAGACTATCAGTTACTGATTCGACAATCATGAACTGATTCTTATAAATAATTATGCATGGGGTCTTAATGAGTGTTAGATTCTCTTTGTGTACAACTTTTACGCATTGATAATATAGTTTATAAAGAGACATTACGTGGCAAAGCCCATATATTGAAGTAATGTTAGGAATTGTCTCAATCTGTTTTTTTAACCAACTTTGCGTATATTTGACTCCCAATTTCTGAAAGACACATTCAATAAAATTTAACATACGTCATATTTTTGGAAAACGGAGCATCATAAATCATTCTGTAGAAAACATTATCGTTAAGCTAAAAAGTAGTAATCAAATAATTTGTTCATTCATTACATAATCAATTAAGCATTACGATAATGTCTTTATTTAAACTTTCAATTTGTTTTATCGTTTTGTCTAAAACGTCTGTGTCCAAATATTTGTTCATATAACTTAATATATGAACAGATCATCCATAGTTAGTCCAATTGCAATGATTTTGCTACATCAGTAAAAAGGACCTGATAGTGCTCAGGCCCTTGAGTTAATAGAAAATAGCTCGTGATTATAGCAAATACCGCTTGTTGCAATCCTCTGAGAGATATCTCTCAGTACAGCCATTTTGGGTCCCAGACCCATCTGATTCTCCTCCCGTGCCTGAGTCGATACCATCAGAGCATTTGTACTTATGCCCATCGCATATGATTGAGAGATACATACCTAAATTGGAGTTATAATCTCCCATCATACAATCACCATTTGCGCTTGAGCAAGATATTGTAACGCCAGCACAGTTCATAGTTAACGTACAGCTTTGTTTTGGACCAAAAGAGAAGGTCATACCCGAAGCGACCATCGCTTTTTGTTCTTCAGGGGTCAATGGGACAATCTGTTCCAAACTGTTGTTATTAAGATTATTCATAATAGTTTTGTTTAGATGCTATAAACATCATAGTATCATATATATAACAGAACACTGGGGCAAATGTTCACTCTTTGATGGGAAATATGGTTTAATACTGCACACGACTTTGAGCCATCCGGCTGATTAATATTTCCAGGAAAGTGGTACAACTGATACTATTGATATTCTGTTATTAAAGTTATCATGACGACGTATAGCTATTTCGTTTTAGGAGATTTATTAAAGTTCCACCTGATGTGGAATAAGAAATAATTGGGAATTGTATTTGCCACAATTTCTGTCCTTGCCTGAGAATTGATCCTATAGCTTATATTGCTTAGTTGGTGGAGCAAATCAAACCCATCAATCGCAACAAATATTTTGCCTTTGAACAAAGATTTGGATACACGGAGATTCCATATTAAATCAGACTGATTCAATATCGGATCCAGATATCCATTTCTCATATAAAGTGATATATCCGTTGATAATTCCCAATTATATGGAAAGTTGAGGATGGCGCTGATTCCCACGTCAGAATTCCATGCACTGAAGTTATTGAACGTAATATGATCACTTTGATAGTTTCTAAATTCTACAGCTCCTTTCATGGTTAATCGATGACTCCCGACTTTCCAAGTAAATTTCACATTCTCTTTACAACTGAAGGTGTTGACAGACCGTTTGTGTGGAACTTGTTTCAGGTTATGATCAACGTCGGAATATGATTCAAATAAATCTGACGTATGCGAAAACATGGGAGTAGTTTGGGCGGAAATTTCAAATCGTCGGAATGTCCCGAAATTGGTAGAAAATGAGTAGGATGCTTTGATATCGTAATTACCATTGATATTGTATGGGCGCTCAGTCTGCTGCCCGGAAGATGTATTATATAAAAGGCCATGTGTCAAAGCATTAATGTATGACAAATATGTAATATTAGCATTATGCACCTGACTTCGCTTGTAGTTAGTATGATTGAATTTCATGGTTGTTGCAATTTTATAAGAATCTCGAATGTCGGGATTGCCCATGATTGTATATAAAGGATTTGATGTGTTTATATAATCAATCGCATCAAGCAATGATACCCTTATGGGGCTGCCCGAAATGTTTAGGTCCCAATTTGTTTCCTTTATTTTTCGTGAATCATCTCCGGTTAGGTAGTGTTTGTATAGACTGTTTCCTAAATAAAATGCGGGGAACAAATTTGTTCTATGATTATTATGATTTGTAGTTGATAAATACCTGATTCGTCTATCTGAAAATTCTAAATCACAAGAATAATTTATGCTGAAATTCCAGTCCTTGAGCTCTCCGAGCCATGTGTATACAGAAATACAAAGAGAGTGAGAGTGCTCGTTTGTATGAAATGTATAACTCTGCTCTTTGTCAATAGACGTTTCATAAATAGATGCCGGTGGCAGAATTCCGATTGGATAATTGTCGTCATTTAACGTGTTGAGAAGATATAGGTTAGATGTGCGAGTCTTGTTGTTGCCTCTGTATTTATAAACTAATTGCAAATGATGGCCATATAGAATTTCTGACAACATTTGTCGGAATTTTAAATCTGCAGAATAGTTCCAGTCATATGATGGATATTGTTTGAAATATTGATTACCGAATGTTTTGAGACTCTCTGAGTAATCCACTCTGAATTTGTTGAATCTATTCGCTATAGTGTTGTGAAAGCCAATATTAACATCTAGAGTAAGCATATTCTTTAAGCCTGTAGACTTGGTCTTAATGTCGCCGATTGCCCTAATCTTCCCACGCAAATGTTTATTTGAATATTTGCTTTCGCCTAAGTTTCGATTAAGCAAACATTGCCGATAATCTGATTTATACTCATATATGTTTTCTACTATCTCTTGAGTGATACTATCATTATAATTACTGTTTAACGTTGCTGATATATAATGCTGGGAATCAGAATTGCGTGAAAATTCAAATTCCGGTGAGAGCGATATGCTGGCACGATTTCCGGCGTCGAAGGCAAAATAGTGAGATGTCTTTACTGACAATACTTTGTTCCGGCCATTCATCCATCCATAAGAAAAATTATCTCCTTGCGGAAGATATGTTTGAGTCGTGGTGTGGCTATCGTTTGAAATCAACGTATTTACTACATCAATACTGCCTTTTGCTTCCCATTGGTTTTCATATCCCTGAGCAATGTATGATATGCCACCCAGTTGACGGAGACTCATGCCACTGCCCATTCGGTCGCTACTCCATGATCCGTCACTTTGACCCGGTTTGTCCGCATCACTGAGATTGTTTGCACCTCCATATGCCGAAAAAGAGACGTTGTCAGAGAACAATAAGCCAAACAGTTTACCGAGGTACCTGCCGGAAGTGCCATATCCACCTTCAATATTCAACAGTCCGCCTGTTCGGTATTGACGCTTAAGCCTGACGTCCATTACGTATTTGGTGTCACCTGTGTTGTAACCCATAAGCCTGCTTGAACGTCCGGCGTGATTATACACAGCAATATCCTTTACGGTAAAAGCGGGAAGGTTTTCAAGCATAAGCTGATTATCCCCATTGAACAAATCTTTTCCATTAAGCAACAGTGTTTCAACAAATTTGCCATTTACATATATACGCCCATTTTTTCTGAGTTCCACACCGGGCATTTGCTCAATAATAGCATCCAACGAACTGCCTTCAGAGAAAACAAATGCATCAGCATTATAGATCAAAGTGTCCCCTTTGTTATAGAACATTACCTTGGATGCTGTTACTGTAACCTCATTAAGTTTCTTATTTTTTACACGACTAAGCGAAATTGTCGGGCCATCATATGTCACGTCGCTCTCCTTTAGGTCTGAGATTGCAATTCTGATCCTTTCAGACTCATAAGTCCCTTGTTTTTCAATTTCCTGTTGCATAGATTCATTATCACCTGCAATAGATACAGTAGGAGACATCACAACTAAATCGTACGACGCATTTCCCCAAGGTACACGAATCATTGACACTTCCGACATTCCATACCATTTAATGGGAACTTCAGTAGAATCAAGGGAATTATACATCGCGAATTGCGGATACAGAATTGGACGTTTGGTTATTTGGTCAATTATCTTTACACGTAATTGCAGCCATCTCGGAACTGCTTGAGCAGGAACGCTTATAAAGAAGAGTGCTCCTATAATAGTAATCAAGGCGAATGCTGCTTTAGTTTTTTTGGTCATAGTATGTCTGGTCTCTTTACTATTCTGGAAGTGGAGGGAAATTACATATAATAAATTAAATATTCAAAACATATACCATAAGAATCACCATCTGTTTATCAGATATATAGAAACATGTATCTGGTTAATATGAAACTTGCAGCAAGAATGTATCAGCAATTCCCTTGTCTTAATGAGTGTTCTCACCAGGCCGGATAATATATGATGAACTGACCAACTATTATTTTCTGGATTAAATATTTTGTGTGTCAATTATATTTAGCCATTAGATAGTAGGTAAGTTTATACAATATTGCTAAAATTTTTCTAAATTTAAGGATTTTTTTTTAAAGGATTACAATTATGTGTGCGAAATTTAATATTTTTTAACTCTACGGTGGCTTGGTGGCACCACATTTGGATTTCTATCGGGGCAACAGCCACGTTTCATACCTGGTTAAGATGCACGTTCTTTAGTGACTATATAAAAGGATTTCACGATATGCAGTTCAAAAACATGCCGTGCAGGATATTTCTGATTGAGCGAAATTCGTAATATTGCTGACCAAAATTGTTTGAAATAAAAAATTATCGCTATATTTACCCCACTATAGTTATTGGCTAATAGTTTATTTATGAAAAAGATTCTATTTATTGCAGGTCTGTTATTGATTCTTAGTGCTTGCGGAACCAGTGATGACAAAACCACGGTAGTCGACTTAGTAACCGTGCCTGCGACTTCTGACCGGTGGACATACCTGATTGACGGCGATAATCAGCTAGTCGCCTTTACCACTGATTCGGTTGGAAAGGCTCGTCTGGATTTGGAAATTGATTCTGTAAAGCACCTGATTCTTATTCATTCGGACTCTAATTTTAGCGCTGAGACTTGGGTTATGCCCGGTGAGCAGTGTGAGGTAACTGTAAACCGCGTGGCGCCTGAACCGGAGCGCCAGATTTCTACTACCGGCGTGTTCAAGGAGAGGACCGAAGCCGCTTATTCAAAAACATTCGGCGAATTTTACCAGCTGGTTGCAAATGATAATTTCTATGTCGAGCTTAATGGCGATGAAGTTAGCTATGTTGACTTCCTTATCGCAAAGTATAAGGAGCATCTCGACACGCTGAATTGCCATCCTGAATGGCCATCAGCGGTCAGAAAGGAGGCTCTGCGAACTCTGAACAACAAGATGATTGACCACATCGAAGACCCTACTTTCTGGCTGGAATTCTGCTCGAATTTGCGAGGATACACTGGCCCAATTGCACCCACCTCGCTTTCTAAAAAGAGTAAAGAACGAGCGTATAAGGTTATAGTAGAATAACTGATGGGATTATAATCAGCAGATAGAACCATCCTAGACTGGAAAACCATGCAAAATTGAGGCATAGCAATAATTATTTTTTTCTCAACAGTCTGATTCAGAGTGTAAAAATCAATCCAAATCGTTGTGTCTCCAATTCTCGCACAACATCACAATATCCATAATTTCAAAGAACTCTTATGATTTTTAGTGGACACAGATGAAATTCTTGACAAAATAAATACTTAATTACCCACTTCTCTTTATGACAACACATCTCTTATGGGCATTTATAGCCCTTATTATTACTGGTTGTACCACAAGAACGGACATCTCACTCCCAGTTAATGAAATTAAGCAAGGCGTAGCCGAAGTTACTATAAAAGTTAACGACCAGTCTGAGATTATGTCTGCTAAAGATATCGTTGGTGAAGTATATTGGAAGCCATTACTTGACTATAATTATGTTGATACTGTGAACCTCATACCTGAGCCCGCTATTATTACGAATGGAACGGGACTAGTGCCGATGGAAACGCTATACCGGGACGCAGTAAGTATGATAATCAGGACAACTAACGGGCAAGATATATGCCATCTTAATATTGGTTTATCACAGAGTTCGCCACAAATAATTACGCTGAACTTCAATGCAGACGGAAAATTCCTTAACGTTGATGTTGAGGGTGGTACTGGCAGGAGTGACATTTCAGGCCAGTATGGTAGAATATTTGAAGCTTACGGCTCATCAAGTATTGGCACAAAGGAAATCTGGGAGGATAGTGAAAAATTTTTGAATTGGCAGTTAGAAAAGGAGATGAAGGAAAATATTAGTGCCGTCAAAGCTGCTGAAATTTCTGATGTAGAACGTCGTTGGATTACTCGCGCGTTAGAGCGCGATTACTGTCTAACTCGAATTGTTCCATACAAGGAGCGTGCTCTTACTTTCGGCGTGGATTTTGCCAATGTTGATAGCTCGAAAATAATAGCGCCCGAATGTAGCTTCTATCGGTTTCTGAACAATCTGGATTATTCAACTGATATGCTAAATGACTTTCCCCTTGGATTACGTAGAGAAATGAATGCAATTCTTCGGGTGCTTTTGTCTAAGATTCAGTTTATCGGAGAAACACCGGTTGAAGAATGGAAAAGAAAGGCCATTAAGGAACTTAAGGGCATTATAGATAATCCTACGCCTCTTCTGCTTAATCTCCTTGCAGCGACTGCTTATTTGCAGCAAATTCAAGGACAAAATCAACCTTTGACAGATGTGCAAATTGCTAATATTAAATCAGCGTTTGTCAACGATGACCTTGGGAAAATTATTCTATCTCGTAATGCTAATCCTTATCCAAATGTAAATCAAAATATTATATGGCAGTGATTAGCAACAAGCGAGTGTGTTTTTAGAAACTATTTCCTATTTTTTTTATTGTTCGAATAGTGAACAAATTGTATTTTAGTTTGTTTATAAGGAAGATAATAAAAGCATAATTATGAAGAACAATAAAAATTAAATTAGAGAATGCAACACCTTTAACATCAGCAGAGATGCGTGAAGAATCCGTTGACAGAATATGGCCACTTGATCCTGATAAATGCGGCATTACTGAACTTTGCCCCGATGGGCGTCGAATTTCATGTCAAGGTCCGGTTGGAACATGTAAACGATTATATGTATCTTTTGGCGATTCAGGAACGGATTCATCTGGTGTTTCATCTTCATTTTTATTAGGAATAGCATGTGGAGATACTATAATTCATTGTTCGGATGGGTCCTCCGGGACAATGCCTGCAAAGGTAAGTGCATGTTTAGGGAAAAAAGAATGGGATACATGTACGTTCCTATCCTCGAATGGTTCAGATAAAGGCGGATATTGCCGATATGGAGACCCTGCTGCCCCAAATGAGTTCAAAAATTACCTTTATTGTTCTGATTTAGGTCAGCTTCCTAATCCATAAATTTTATCTTATTATTTTCTTCTACTCGCTTTGAGAAAGAACAATTAAAAGTAGAAGAGCTTGCTGAAAAGTATTTACTTTTCAGCAAGCTCTTAACCGAGAACATAAAAAATCATATAACAGTCGACATGTTTTGGACTGATACTTACAACCTTACCCCATACTTTGAGCCTTGTTTCCAGCTTTTGTTCTTGGAGCCAGACTTTTGCCTACGGCTTACTTCAGATTCGCCCTCGCGACCGAGACCCTTGCTTTCTGCTATGCCCTTCTCGATATCGGGGCGCGCTTAGGATTCTACCAGTTAGATTATGACCATGTCGGGCAAACAAAACACGATGAAAGATAATAATAACTCGTCATCGTGAAAACATTGGAGTTATATATCAAGTTAGATCCGCGGTTCCGCTCCAGTTTTGGTCACTGCATTGATGTGTTTCTCTACCGCAACGAATGCCAAAGGGTTCATACTGGCCTCCGCCAATGCTGAAGAGCATAATGGAGCACTTTTCGCCCGGGACTCTAGTTTCGCAATTAAATTTGACCCCGTTCCCGCAATCCAACTCCAAACTGCATGGAGCATCTAATGGGAAGTTTGAGCCGGAACTCGAGACAATCGCTTTAGCGTCCTTCATCTCTTGAGTTGAAAGTTCAACCACACCGCTAAGTTTGATTTTTTCTGTGTCATACTAATAATTTAGAATTAAAAAACTATTATTTAATGTCATTATAACGTTTTCTGATTCTAAATTGTTCAGAATATAATCAACCGGCGAGAATTAAGGACTCTTTGTTTTACTTATAGTTGATTGCAATAGGAGCAATTACATATTCCATTCTGTTTGTCCTTTTGTTCGAAGGCCTACAAGAATCAAGGGGAATAGAGAACTTTACTTCGGCCAATTTATTAACAATTTCATTATATTGTATGGGGCTATATCTGTAGCCGGTTACGGAAGTATTGTACCCGCTGACGGTGATACTGTCAGTTGAACACGCAGACAAGGCTTCCTTGGGATAAAAAACCATTATATAAGAATTTCCGGCCATAAGTGGCTCAACCTTTAGCACATTCTTCAGTCTCATACTGCCAAACGACGACACTACAGAACTATCGGCATTGAAAATCGTATATCCGATGTTATCAAGATTATCAACTCCAAGAACTTCTACGCTAACACATATGTTGGAGTCTGACTGTGATGCTAGAACGCAATCTCCCTTTGTTTCATCAGGGGTAAGCATGTCAGCAGCATATACAGTTATAGCGAATGCTGCCAAAATAGATAAAACAATTTTATGCATAGTTTTTTGCTCTAAAGTTACTTTCATTTTTTCAAAACCGCAAATTACCGTATGTTATATGTGTTAAAGAGTGCTAAATACCCTGCGAAAAGGAGCAAAATTGTTATCGTTTGCACCATGTCCACGACTCTATATAATAACAAAGTTCCTGAGGCTTCATATTTATGACGTTAAAATACTCGCGTTTGGTCAATAGAATCAATTCAGGGACAGTGTCGCCACTGTTTATACCTCTGGAGTGAGGAAGATGGTAACATTTACCAGTAACTTGCAGAGGTCGATGTCCAAGGATGTCTAGGCGATGGAAGCGCTCCATATCCTCCGGCCCCCAGCATAGGAAGTGCTCGTTTTCCCAGCCAAGTTCCCGATAACGCGCCACATCTACAACATAAGCACCTCCAAGAGACGCAAATCCAAACATAAGCTGCTGGTACGCGTCTATTTCTGTCAATGCTCCAATATCAAGTGTTTCACGGAATATATCTGCTAATTCTTTTGGAGAGAGTACAACACGCCCGTCATAAGGCATGGACATGACGTATTGCCCGCTTAACACCGCATCGTGAGCCTGGTGAAGTTGCTCAATCGGCACGATGATGTCAACGTCGATGTTTGCGGCATTGCGAGTCCGGATGCGGCGGAACTCTTCATTCATCAAATGCGTGCGGTGAAGCATGGGATTATGGTCTTCAACAAATATATACTCCACCTCAGGGAAATCCATTTGCATAATTTCACTTAGACGTGATTTGCTATCAGATTCAATAATCATCAGATGCGCGTCTGTATATTTTCGATAGTACCCAAGCGAGGCTCTTACATTTGCTAGCCGATCCGGCGAATCAATCCTGGTTGACATCATTATGGTCAAATCTGGCAGATGTGATCTGGTCATAGCTTAGTGCCGTTTATGCTGTTTGACAATAGCCCAAGGCCTATGCCAACAAGATTATCAACTTGAGTGTCGCTCACATCTATCGGTCTGAATACATCTGCAAATAATTCAGGCATATCATATATGAAGGCAATCGTGCCAATATACCCCGTCTCTTTTTCGCTCCATACATGTTTGGCCGTCCTTTTGCCAATCATGTAATCCAAAATATAATTATCCACAGGCCGGGAGCCGTTTCGGTCATAGCGCATCTCTTTGATTAGTTCCTGCAATTGATGTGCTTTCCAAGGGTAGACTTTCTGAAATTCCGCCAGTTGCATAAAACGCAAGGTGGAATGCAGCACAGACGCTTTGATGGTCGTATGGTCGTGAATATGCGGCACGCTTCGTGTCAGGAAATATTCGCAATCACGCATAAACAAAACTATCCATTCGACAAGAGAATAAAATGGAATGCCATCAATAAGTTTCAATGCCTTTAGACTGACCAAGCCAAAAGGATATAACATCAGGTCTCGCGTTAGTTTAACCGGACTATAATAACAATAGATACGGCTTTGCGAGATAGCCTCCCGGACGAGTTGTTCAAAATTATAACCGTTTGGCAGGTTAATAATTTGATTTTCCAGAAGGGTTGCAACGATCCAAAGTTTCCATACTTCGATACTGATATCTCCTTTTCTGAAATCCAATAATCCGTTCAAAGCCGTTAATGAATCCTCCGAAATGTTGTCTGTTGAAACAAATGCAGATATGATTGCTGATCCTATCTTACCTCCAAAAATAGAATCGTCAGATAATTTTTCCGAATTTGTCCGTAATAGATTGTATATTTGTTGAAGCGGTGTCATATCGATCGATGTACTGACATTTTATGTTAAAACGATGTTGACACAATATTGGTTCTGGTGCAACTATTATTGGGCCTGTTTGACATCGCATTTGCCGATAAGACACTATAAAAGGAGATCATACTGAAGTCAAGATGACTTCTCAAAATAATACGTTATATAATTGATATATACAAGAAATATGGTTATTCGGTGTCCATTTCATCGCCGAAGAGGTCGCGCATAAGGCGCGCTTCATTGTCTACAGCCATTCTGATTTCCGGATTATGTTCATCCTCCGGCCATAGACGAGTGGCTATCTCTATTGTATTGCCAAGGAGCGTAACTCGCTGGATATGACCTCCTGGAAGTCGGTCGAATTCTTCTTCGGCAACCTCTTTGCCGTCGATTATGAATTTGGACGCACGAGGTGCAAGATGGCGGATAACTTCTTTGCGAATTGCAAAGACTGCCTTTGTCAGCGGCATCGAGTAGCCGTCAAAATAGCTGTCTGGCAAATTGGAAGCGGAAAGGTCGCGAATCAATATGAAATCCCATTCCTTGAACTCAGGCGATGTTACGTCAACCCCATATATGACAAACTGCGTTTGTCCATCATAGGCCGCCTTTTCGCGTACGCTGTCTTTTGCTACAGTTTCCGTAGTGCCTGCAGCCCTATATTCGGCGAAAGTCTTATAGACGTTGTTCGAAGAAACGCTGTCCGCAAGCTTTTCGGTAGATGAAGAGCATGACACCCATATGGCGCAACAAATTATTAGAGCGGGAACGAGACACAGTTTGCTAACCCACGATTCAGCTTTAAAGTTCATCATGATAATTCTTTTGTTGAGGTTTTTATATTAACATTATTTGCTATTCCCAATCCGTGACCTACTTGACGCGGTCTCTATCAGCATCATC
The DNA here is from genome assembly GCA_910578075.1 of uncultured Muribaculaceae bacterium. Lineage (GTDB taxonomy): Bacteria > Bacteroidota > Bacteroidia > Bacteroidales > Muribaculaceae > Lepagella. Next base: position 21,340 of record CAJTPK010000034.1, read on the forward strand.
TGTCAGATGTATGGTATGACAATTATTCATTATTGTCACTAAATATTTAATTTTACGAACTAAATCAAATTTTTCATAATATTCAAAGAAGTCGCGTTAATTATTGTTAATTGATCGGTGTGGGTATTATCATAGCATCTCTTAAAGTACTGGCCGTACAAAAACTCACTATATTATATGTGCCTGATATTGATTTATGATAATTATGATTAACTTTGTTGTGTTATAACTGTTTGGTCTGTTTTACGGCATTTTGGCATTATGCGCGGTCTGCTTTACATAGTTATTCTGTTTGTGATTACCGGTTGCAGTTATTCAAGCTCACAGCCGATGGCGCTTGATGAAGCGCAACGTCTTATGCACAGCGATCCAACCGCTGCACTCTCTAGACTTAATGGCGTGGATGTGTCGGAATTTCAGGATTCGGCGACGATGGCACGATGGGCGCTCTTATATAGCGAAGCTTTGGTTGTAAATAAACTGTCAGCCCCAACCGACACTATTGTCGATATTGCCATAGACTATTACGGGCAGCATAATTTGACCGACGAATTTCAGAAAGCATCGCGGCTGAAAGCGCTGATTCGGTCGTCGGACGACGCAGACGCTCTTGCAACGGCTCTTTATCTTCAGAAAGAAAAGGAGTTTCTTCTTTATAAAGAGCGAGCCAAACGAGAATTATATATGTTTGTCGGACTTGTATTATTGATTATCGCTGCCGGAATCATAATATGGATGCGTCAGCGCATAAGATTGCAGTCGTTGCAGAATGAAGCTCTGATAGCCGAGGCTTCCGGTCTTAAAAGCCAGATTGACGTTAGTCGTGGCGATGTGGGCCGTCTGGAGATGAAACTGCACGGACTGCTTGAAAACCGTTTTGCCCTCATTGATTCGCTTTGTCAGACCTACTACGAATCGCATGGCACTAAAACCGAGCGAAAGGCAATAATCGATAAAGTGAAAAGCAAGATCGAATCGGTCCGCACCGACTCTTTTTCAGAAATGGAGCAGACTGTGAATGATTGTCAAGATAACCTTCTTGTCAAGGTCAAAGACAACTATCCCGATATCAAGACGGAGGAATATAGGCTTCTGGTATATCTTGCGAGCGGACTTTCGACGCGCACTATAAGCTTGCTGCTCGGCGAGTCGGTAGATGTAGTCTATAAACGTAAATCAAGACTTAAATCGCGTCTTAAAGAGTCGGTGGGAGCAGTATGCCCTGATATAATGTCTGTTTTCTGATGCCGTTTCTCTGATGGTCAGACTTTTTGCAGGGTGTAATACGCATATTGCTTATTATAAGCATGTTGTAAATCCGTAGGTCAGACTTTTATTTTGCATTGCCATAGCTTTTATGAGTAATTTTGCTGCAAAAATACTACTCATAATGAACGCTAAGGTTTTCATCACAATTCTGACTGTGATTCTTACTGTCGGCATAGGTCAGGCACAGAATCAGGAGACAACAGACAGTCTCACCCGCGAGTTGCAGGAGGTGGTAGTGACAGCCAACCAATCTGTCACAAAACTTGTCGGATCAACGCTCGTGTCAACTATTCCCGGAACGGATCTTGCCGACCTCGGCAGTGCTCTTGATGTGCTTGCTCAGTTGCCAATGATAAAGGTGCAGGACAATTCCGTCAGCGTCATCGGCAAAAGCAATCTCGAGATCTATATCGACGGACGGCCGATGCGCGATGATCAAGAGTTATCGCAGATATTGTCATCCAATCTGAAAAAGGTGGAATTGCTTATGGCTCCGGGTGCAGCATACGCGAGCGCTACCGGGGCCGTGCTTAAAATCACTACTCGTCGAAATTTCCTGCAAGGGCTGTCGTTTACCGACCGGTTCCAGCTTCAGCGACGCCGCAAGTGGTCGGTAATGGATTATCTCGGACTCGGCTATAGGACCGGCAACTATGAGTTTTTTGTCAACGGAACAATTAATCGCAATAATTTCTTTGTAAAAGGAACCACTGTCAACACACTTATGTATGATGGCAAGGACGCAGTGGTAGGTAGCAGCCAAAATAACTCTTATCCCACTGTTACGGGCGTTGTCAAGGCCGGATTGAATTATGCCAAAGGTCTCCAGTCGCTCGGTGCGTATTATCGCTATAATCCTGAACATGGTAATTTCAACAATTACGGCACAGAGTGGCTTGACAATAATTCGGCGCTGATTCGTGAGATAGACAAGCGGATCCGTTCACACAGTCATCTCGCATCACTATATTATGAGAATACCTTTGCCGAAAAGTATCTGCTGCACTTCGACGGCGGGTTCCTCCAGTCTGGATCGCATAATCGCGTTGCGACCACTTATCCGGAATCGACAATTTCCGAAGTCCATTCGGCTGATGAACGCAACTCGACCCTGTGGGCCGGAAAACTATATATGAATTTTCCGCTATGGAATGGCGATTTTTCCATTGGTACACAAGGCAGCTACACCCATACTTCGCTTGATTACCGTATGCTCAACGCTCAAATCAGCGAATATATCCCTTCTTCGTTGACAGATGCAAGGCAGACATCGGCAGCGCTGTTTGCATCATGGTCGCGTATGTTGGGCAAGATCTCTCTCTCTGCGGGATTAAGATACGAGTATGTCAATTATGATTTCAAGGTTGACGGCAAACGTGATGCAGAGGTGAGCCGCCGTGATCATCTGCTGACGCCTGACGTCTCGCTCAGCTATTCCTTCAACGATGAATCCCAGATAAGTCTCAGCTATAAGATGGCCACGGTTAAACCTCCATACGCGCAGCTTACCGGTTCGCTGAGTTACGTCGGACTACACGAGATCGAGGGTGGCAATCCGGGTCTGCGTGACGAGAGAATGCACGATCTTCAGTTATTCGGAATGTGGAAAGGCTTTATGCTTCAGGCAGACTTCACCCGTGCACTCGACACCTATGCGTTTGTCAAACAACTTTATCCCGCAGGTAATCTTCAGCTGATTATGCATCCTTTGAACATAGACGTATCGTCATTAAGCCTGTATCTGGTCTGGAGCCGGCCTGTGTGCCGCTGGACTCCGAACGTCACTGCCGGAATGTACCGCCAATGGTTTAAACTTGGCAACAACCGATATGACAATCCGATATTTTCTTACTATTTCGACAACACATTTTCGTTGCCTTGCGATTGGATGATAACAGCCAATATTAGCGGACGCACTAAGGGCGACATGCACACCAACCGTTTTGCTCCTTCATGGTTTACAATGGATGTCTCGGTAGGCCGGACATTTCTAAACAAATCGCTGACCGTGAAACTGTCGGCAACCGATATATTCAACACCGCCAACAATGACTGGACGATGAACACTTGCGGAATTTTCGTTGACAAGCGCCAGAGTTACGACCAACGCGGCATATCGCTTAACGTCATCTACAATTTCCAGCCCCGCAAGAGCCAATCCAGATGTTCCTCGGCCGCTGAGTCCGAAATGAAACGGCTGTAACCTATGGATGTAGGTCGGGTGCGTGCTTCCAACGAGCTGCGAAAAAGGGGGAGACCTTGAAAATCTCCCCTTTTGCACAAACGAGACAAAACAATTTAGTTTGTCAAATAGATCTAATACTATTATATGGTCAGATAATCACTTTGTGTGATTTGCCGGCAGCGCGGACAATGTAGAGTCCATTGCCAAGACCATTTATGGTGGCAGGTGCTCCGCTATAGACAATGAGGCCGTGGATGTCGCAGATATCAATGGCCACGTCATGATCACTGTCCACAACGATGGTGCCGCTTTCCACTCGTACGCTTATATCGTTGTCATTTTTTATTGCATCTTCAATTCCTGATTTGAAATCCATTTCCTGAATATTTTTGAAATTATATCCCCAGACATCATCATTGGCATATAATTCTTTACAACCTACTGGAACATATAAAATACAATGTTCAATATTGTTATCGAAAGGCCCGCCGAAAAATCCTATAGTAGGCGGAGTTGTGGCTTTGCAATATATCTGAGTCAAGTTTGAGCAACCACCGTATTTACAACCAGTTATTACTCAATATTTTGCGAGTAATAAGTCAGAAATATGGTCATAACCTTTAAGGGCGCATTCTAAAAGGTGAAGATTTAACATCTTTATTGTTTCTTAACGTTCAAAGCGTATCAATAAAGGGTGTTTCTTCTTTTTTCCGTGCTATTTGCAGTTTGATGTTTCTATCATTCCACGTTTTCGGCACAAAGGTACGACAATTTCCATGAACGACAAAAGCACACTCTTATCAATCTATTATTTTGGAGGGAGTGAAATCTGCCGCTTGCCAAATTTCTCTCTGTCGAAAATAATAAGTCTCTGAAAGATTTGAGAACAGTTTGAATGATAGGTTGCCAAGTAAAGACCTATTATTTATGCTGTTCTTTGTTTCTACTATTTCGTCAGTCGTTTATCTCCGTTGCCGGATGCAGATTCAAGCCAAACCGATGAATAGGAAAAGGTTTTGGAGCTGTTTACTCTCCAACGGAGGAAGAAACTGCTCCAAACGGTCTACCGCTTTTATTCTGCATGAGGTTT
>CAJTPK010000035.1 GCA_910578075.1 uncultured Muribaculaceae bacterium
TATTCTACGTGCATATTACGTGCAAATGGTGTCAACCAAAGTCCGCCGTTCACCCTCCCCTCGAACCTCATCCGGTATATCCATACACATTTTTTGTTGTGAGGCAGGCATCTCAGACGTAGTCATTCAATAAAGCCTTAGCCCACTTCCTCAAATTGGAGCATCCGCCGCCTCTGAAGCCTGATTTAATAATTGATTCTGCCTGTTGAATCAATCGATGACGCTCGGCCTCGGTTTCGGTTTCGCTTTGCCCCAGCTCAGATATTATACGCAGGAAGATGATTTTATTTTTCAAATTTCCGAGAGCCTTACGACAGTAGCTTGATCGATGGTCCTGAAACTTTGTTTCTAAAGTTTCCTCCGAGATGTCGGGCTTATTTTGAAAATTAACCAAGAGCCGTAGGAATGAATCTAATTGCGCAAAACCTTTCTCAATGTCCCGTTGTCTTTCATCTCTGATACCACAGGACAGAGTGTGCCTGATCATTTCATTAATTAACAGTTGAGATTTTTTCATGAGGCGTCCTGCATAACCGTAGTCAGTTGCGGTTATCAATACACGTATCCGCGAGTTGAGTGTGATTAGGTGGCCATATAATCTATTAAATTCCTTGTATTCAATAGAATTCCTGTTATTAATCGTCTCTGTTAAGGAACCTGTCAAACTTTGCAATACAAAATCGGCCCTCTCGTTTGCAGAGATGATTGATGGGAGACTTGAAAGGCTCGATATATGCCAACCGCCACAAAAAGAGCAGAAATAGCTCCTTGTCGGAGTCTTGTCGAAGTCGTCTTTGTTAAATTTCAGGAAGTTGTCCGCCTTGCTCTTTGACTCAAAAAGCATCTTAGGCCTTTGACATCCCATACAGAAATATCTATTCTTCGGCTTCATAATTTATCAAATTTAATCGGAACTCTTGCCTTTCCCTTTCGCTTTTGCATTGAGAGCTTTTATCGTGTCGAGGTATGCCCGCTCCACGGGAGATAGTTCGCGGACTTGGAATAGACGATATTCCTGTTCGGCTTTCTCCATCGCTTGCTGATGGCTGATTGTGCCTGGGCCGTTGAGTAAAGCCTCACCCGTTGAGGACAAAATATTGTCGAGCTGCTGTACATAGTCGCTCATATACATCGGACGATGTTTCATAGCTTGAATCTCGGCGAAATCAAAGTATCCTGACACAAGATTGTTCAAAATCTTTAATTCATCCTCGCTGAGATAGTTCTTGGCAATCTTAGCATCGCGCAATGTCGGATGGTCTCCTTTGAAAGAAGTAAGCCCCATCATCGGAGAATCGGCATTAGCTCTCTGGAAGATAACCTCAGCCGCAGTATGACCGTGGGCGGCGAAGTGAAGCTTATTCTGCACAATCTTGAAGAACTCCACCGAGATGTCACAGCGAGGGTCATAATCAACGGCGGTTGCATAAAGGTCAAGCACCTGACGATACATCACCTTCTCCGATGAACGGATGTCGCGGATACGGTCAAGCAGCTCACGCCAATAAGCGCCGCCACCATTCCCTTTCAACCGCTCATCATCCATAGTGAAACCCTTGATAATATATTCTTTCAACCGCTCCGTTGCCCACCTTCGGAAATGCGTAGCGATAACCGACCGAATCCTATATCCCAACGAAATAATCATGTCGAGATTATAGAAAGGGATTTCACGCGATACCTGACGGTTACCCTCCTGCCGAACCTGTAAGAAATTCTTACAGGTTGCCGCCTCTTCCAGTTCTCCGTCAGCATAGATATTTCTGATATGCTGAACGATATTGGGGCGAGTAGTTTGATACAGTTCTGCCATCTGCTGCTGCGACAGCCATACCGTCTCCCCGGTAAACTTCACCTCAATGCGAGTCTCGCCGTCCTCACCCTGATATATGATTATATTATTGTTCTCATCCATTGTTATTTGAATTCTATTAACGTTATTGGACTCTATAGGCTTTATCAAGTTTCCTATGGCACAGCGATACCAAACCAAGAATATCAAGAGTATCGATATAACTTACTTCCCATTTTTCTCTTGGCGTATGAGATTCTGGATTTCTAAACATCGAATATATAGATTTTAGCAGTGAACTAAAACCTTTATGTTCGGATTTTTCAGATTTGGTTTCAAAATTATTAATTAAGATACGAGGAGACTTTTCAGCCATTACATATTCAATCAAGGACGCGCCATCATCATTATAACAACATGAAATTTCTCGAATCCGTTCAAATAGACCCTTTATGGCTTCTTCTACCAAATGAAAGTAATCCTTTGCCACAATTTCTGGAGTACAATATCTGAACACTTGTTGATGTGTTCCACGCTTTTCTAATTCTGACTTTAATGTGTTCGCTCTTCTCTCGGCTTCATCAATGGTTTCAACCTTCTTTGCATGATGACGCAACTTGCCTGTATCAGCAATTTCCCATCCATCAAAAGCTGCCACTCGATTAAAAGCTACTCTTTGGCTTTCAAACAATTTAACATCCTTGTTTACAAATCTGGCAGGATTAAAGTAATTTATACAGAACTGTAAAATCGCATCACATTTATGCTGGTCATTTTGATATGTAACAAAAGCATTATGCAAACGAATCCACTTTGTCGTCTTCGGACCACACACATCAACAAGATGAACTTTAGCCAACTCGTGAGTAATTTCTGAGCCTGTCAATTCATCTAATATCTTTGAAATTCCCTCTATCACCGAAGCAGAAAGGGGAGAAATATTTTTTGCCATAACTGATATATTTTTTTATTTGCCACTCCGAATGGAATATGAACCGTAGGAATATCCTTCAATTTTTCTAAGAGAACAATTTGATCGTCAAAGAATACGTGCGGTTTCAAAGAAGAAACAGCTATGTATGAACCGTGATAAAGTGTTTTCATAATCCGGCCTCCCAGTTTAGAAGTGTTTCACTAATATCATCGGCAACCCATTAAAGAAAGACTTTGTGTATGAAGTTCCTCATACCTTTTTATAAGTCTGTTGTGGATTAATCCATGTTAGCCCAATCGGTCGTACATCTCCTTGCCAGAGATCCCCAGTTTACGTGCACCGCTCCCAATCGCCATTATAACGAAATGTATCAGACGATATATGTCGTTGTCTATATTCATATCACAAGCAATTTATTTGTTTATTCTTTGTAGTTTACCATTCATTCTGAACAGTTACATAAATACTCCTGATGTTCCTTGATATGGCCGATTTGTTGCACTGAAACAACTCCGTCATCTGGTCTGCAGTGAGCCACTCATATTCATTAGCAAGCTGAACCTCAATATTCGTCTCGCATCCCTGCGTTAGGAAAAGTATAATCCGTCCGCTATCCATAGTTAATATTCGTCTATACAAATATAATCAGATTATTTTTAAGTACACAAATTCCCAATTTTCATTTCTTTACATTGAATATTGAAGTATTAGGGGCAACAATAATTCGTGGCATTACGAAATCCCTATGGTCATTTGGGATTTTTGCAGCATCACACAACTTACTTTTCCAATATCGTTGATAGCGACCTATCTTCCGCGGTGCTAAATTTGAGGCTTTATCATCATATACATATAAAATTACCGTAACTCCGTTTAATAAGCTCTCTCCAACTAACTTCCACCATTGACTGTCAGTTTTGCCCAACGAAAGACCGTATATGCAAATTAGATTTGCACTCTTAATTGCTTCTTTTGCTTCCTTATCAATCAAATGACCTAAAGCAGAGTTGATATTGGGCTTAACTAAATATTCAATTACATCAAGATTTGTTCTTAATTTCTCATTATGGATTTGAGACGCGTCGTTTATTCCAAGTATCGGATTATCTACACGACCGTGGATGTGAAATATACTTCTTAATTGAGTCTTATAGCTGCTATGGTAGGTCGCTGGACCAAGTTCTAAAGGCTGACCTTGAAAATTTAAAATTTTTTCTATGGTTGATGTGTAGTTGAAATTCACTATTGAGATTAGATGTGTGTATCTACCGAAATTGCTATAAACTGTGTTTATAGCAATCTGTTCTGCTGGTGCAAGAAAAATTTGGGGAGATGAGATATTCTTTTTAAATAAATCCGCATCAACATTAGGTAGAGCGGAATTTTCTATAGAATGAATATATTTCTTCATTTCCTCATTAAGGTCGTCATATACTTCTTCCAACTGTGTATAAGACACCAGCTCACTGGCATACATTCCCATAGCTTCCTCAAGATCCGACCAAAACTTTCCTTCATCACTTAAACATTGTTTAAGATGATCTTTCAATTTTGAAACGTTTTCCGAATCGGCTGAGCGATCCAAACCAAGGTAGTAATTATAGAAATCTGAGTACTTTGTTGGCAAATCAAGGTTTACATCAAAACCATTTCCTATAAGATAGACTGTCCGCATATTTCTAAGTTTTCAATAAAATGATTAGAGTTCATCAAGTAATTGGAGAAGGGTTTTCAATGTAATAGCATTGGCTACTTCCTTGTTTTGAAATACCATAAAGTATTTAAACTTGTCTCCGGCGAGGTCGGCCCACTTGTTTCCCAGCCATATTTTATCTGCTGATTCTGAATTGTCAAGATGGTCTCCTTTTGTCTCGATGAGAAGGGTTACCCCTGACTTCATTCTTACTATAAAATCGGGATAGTGATTGATAAATCCGTTGATACGGAACTCTTTTCGGTCACGATTACGATGCCAGAACAGAACATTAGGATGGTCAGCTATAGCAGCAATGGCGTCATATTCAAATCCATTGACACTTTCTTCTGCCACATATAGTCCTTTGTCGATTCCAACCAGCTCATCGCGCAGGGTGATTTTATCAATAAAGGTATAATGACCTTTTAACTTAATACGCCCTGTACTGAGCCACTTTGTAAAAGTCTTGCGTCGATGATCGTTCAGCAATTTCTCAATCTTACCCTTAATCGCATCGCGAGTAAGGTAGATATTATCAATCAGATTCTCTATCTGATCAGCATCCAGACGCTCAATGGCACGCTTCACATATTTCTTTATCGCTGGCTCGGGGACTTCATCAAGTTTTACCATTCCGGCCAGTTGACCGCTTATTCCCTCTTTTTTCAAAGAGGCTGATTTATCAACATATTGATTACGGATAAATTCCGTCAAACTTTGATTGTTCTTACGAACTGCATCGCCTGAATCAGCTACATCAATCGTAATACCATCAGGACGAACGATGGTGAAATCAATGTCGGCATCTTTGGTTGACAAATCGAAGCCTTCCGACAACATAGATTTTTCAAGTGGAATCCACTCTTCGTCGCTAAAGAATACTGATTGCGAAGTCTTGATAAAGAAGTTCGGCAGATTCATATTAATTGCCACTTCTCCAAATTGAACGTTGATCTGATAATACATTTCTTGGGGAGTTATAGACGCAAGCGGGTCTATATCCCCCTTGTCGCACTGCTGTTCAATGATTTGGGTATATTCATCGCTCACTTGTATGGCCTGCTGCTGAAGCTGTTGAATATCAGCAGCCGGATTTTCGGCCGTAAGTTCGTTTTTCAACCCATCAACATCGTTTATGTCGAGTTCTAGCTCATCATCAAGCTCGCTTCCAGGCTCCTCTCTCTCCGGTTGAACAGGGAATAAAGGTTTGGAAGACAGCACTGGGTACATGGATGGAATCTCTATCGGCTCAGGCGTAACATCGCGGAAATCCTTACGGCTGAAACCTACTTTCTGCAGGGAGCGTATGATACCGTCAATAGTATTACGGAAATCATTGCTCGACGTGAATACGTATGAGAGGTTCAACAGGCTAATTCCGTGCTGAGTGGTGTAAGGTTGGCGCAGGATACGTCCCAATATCTGCTCCACGTCCACCTTACTTGTCTTATTGGCAAGCGTGGCAAGAATGTAGGCAAACGGACAGTCCCAGCCCTCCTTAAGGGCATTTACAGTTATGATGTATCTTACTTCGCAGTCTCGGCTCATAAGGTCGACACCACGGAGTTCATCCTTATTGGCAGTCTTTATCTTGATTTGATTTTCGGGAATACCTACGTCGATAAGCTGCTTTTTAATCTTATCGAACGTTACGTTGTCCTCATCAGTTTTTGGCTGAGCCTGAAAGAGCACGATCGGACGGATATACCTTCCTCCGTTAGCCTCATTCTCTTTTGCCAGTTTTTCAATGCTGTTGCGCATTCGGATAGCCGCGCTGAGTACGTCACGTGGAGAGTTACGGTTCTCAACTATCACTGGCAGTTTTACCATGTTCTCCTTCTTCAACTGCATAGCATCCACAAATGACACGATGTTACTTTTGTCGCGTGGCGTGGCTGTCAGTTCAAGGATAAAACGAGGATTGAGGTTTGCCAGCATCTCATCACGAAGATTTGTGCGGAAGTTATGGCTTTCGTCCACAATCACTACAGGATTTTGCTGAGCTATAACCTGAATCAGAGCTGTGGGATCGGTTCCGGCAATCAGTTTTTCGGGATGTGGAAAATGCTTTGATTGCTCAAAGAAATTCTCATTCTCGCGGTACGCTTTAGGCTTATTCTGTTCAGATGATACATCTTTTTTCGCCTTGACAGTCTCCACAAACGACTGGGCGCTCAGTACGAGAATCACAAGTTCGGACTGCAAATGCTCGGGCTTCAGTCCTTTGCCAAGTAAAGCAGCTTCCTTATCCACCACTGTAACCTTATGATTGAAGAGTGAGTCAATGGCGTGACGGTAAGGATGCGCAGGATTCTGTAATTTTTCAAGAGTCTGCTTCAGGATGGTATCGCTTGGCACAAACCACGCCACAACTTTCGGGAAATCCCCAATCTGTAAGGATTGAAATATGTGACCGATTGCATTACAGGCAATAAATGTTTTGCCCCCGGCTGTAGGAACTTTCAACGTAACTCGCGGAACATTTTTTACCGTATTTGAATACGGACGCAGGTAGTTACTATCCATCCTGTGAATGGATATGCCGCGACATTCCTCCCAATAGCGGTTAAAGGCTTCCGAAAGCGAATTGCTTTCGTTCAGAACATGGATATAATCGTCCAGGTCCTTTAACGTCTGATGTTGATAATTTTTCAGTTCCATATCAGAATCGGTTTATATCGCGAGGAATCTTTTTGAAGGTAATATTCATTTTTGCCAACTGTTCACGGCTGATAGTGCAGACATCAGCATAAATCACATAGTGATCAGCTTTCGTCGGCACAATATTAAGACTTTCAGGACTCAGAGTTGTGAGTTCATTGAGCTTATAGTAGAAGAAATAACCTGTTCCATCCTTATAGTCGAGAAGGTAGGGATAGTCTTCACTTTGAGGTCTTGAAAGATGCTGACGAGTCTCCGAGTAATAGATGTACTCTCTAATTTTGGCTTCACTGACATTTTCGTTGAGAGTATCTTCATCGGTAAAAAGCTTTTCACCCAATTCATAGAAGTCGAAACCACCACCAAATCCAGGCATAGTGCCGTCAACAACCAGTTCTCCAATGACTACTATCGCGTTATCTTTGACTGTAGGCTTGGCAACCTTTGTAAAACGGTCAGCATTAGTCTCTTTTATAGAATTAGCTTCTGCCAAAAATTGAGAAACCTTTGAAAGATTTGCCGATGTCAAAAACTTTCTATATAACTCCTCCTTGACCTTCCCTTTATAGGGATAGCCAGCCATAACGCGGCGTACTCGTTCTGCCGTTATATTCTCGGCATAGTCCATTAGCTCCACAAGCACGAATTTGCGGCTTCCCTTATCTTTTTTGTTTTGCGAAAGAACAGCATGCGCCGTTGAGCCACTGCCTGCAAACGCGTCCAGCACAATTGAATCTTCATCTGTGGCAATATGCACAATGCGCTCAATGAGAGAAGATGGTTTAGGGGTTTCAAAAGGACTCCGTCCTCCGAATATGGCTTTCAGCTCCTTTGTTGCTGCGTCAGTGTGCCCAACTTCGGTATAATCCCAGAAAGTAGTAATCAATTTTCCTTCAACGGCTGTAAGATAAGTTTTACGACGAATACCTCCTTGTCCATTCTTTGTGAAGTAAAATCGGGGCCATGGACCTGTTTCCAAGACTTTCTGAGCTTTTTCCCTAGATTCTTCGAGCGAGTTCTTCAGCATTATCGCCTTTACCCCGGGACGCACAGTCTCAACAGGAACGCCACAGACTTCAGCACGTTTTTCTACATCGTCTAATTCTCGAAGTTCATATTCGCACCAACCGTTGAAATACTCTAACATCTGAGCTTGTCCATATCGCCAATGTCCATTTTGATATGGATATACCAATTCTCCTGTCAAAGGGTGTTGTATAGCATAGACCATACCCTGATGAGTTGCAGCTTCGGATGCAAACGCATCACTACTTGTCCATGGAGCACTATCATTATCAGGGTTGATATATTTCCCATCCATCTCCTCACCGCGTTCCAATCGTTTTGGGAGCCAATCTTTTGACTTACTGTAAACGAGGATATGGTCTGTTTCAGTAGGAATGCCCTTGGAGTCGTTTCGCGGAGAGTAGGTTTTATGCCAGATTATATCCCCTTTGAAACAATTCGCTCCGAAAATATCATCGCAGATGGTTCTCAAACGCGACACCTCATTGTCATCAATCGAGATAAAGATTGCACCTTTATCTGAAAGTAGCTGACGCAGAAGCATAAGGCGCGGATACATCATGCAAAGCCATTTGTCGTGACGAGTAAAATCTTCCCCCTCAGCGCCAACAACCTCACCAAGCCAACGGAGTATGTGAGGGTCATTTACATTGTCATTGTAACGCCATTTCTCATTTCCTGTATTGTAAGGCGGATCTATGTAGATGCAATCTACTCTCCCCTCATATTCAGGAAGGAGTGCCTTCAATGCGACAAGATTATCACCATGAATTATTTTATTTCCTGTTCCGCATGGTGTAGTGCTATCCGGGCATTTACTATTAAAGCCATAACGATGCTCCAATACGCGAAAAGGCACATCGGTATGATGGGTGATAATCTTTTCTTTTCCTATCCAGTTGAGAGACGGCATTATTTACAAAATTAAAGAACTCCCGCGTAGCATCTGAAGGCTGACCAAAGCCTGTAACGACTACTCGGGAGTTTTCAAAGGGTTTTCGGCTCGCGCCGTAGGTCTTTTATTATCAATTGGTCATTTTCAGATAGACGTTACTATTCCTCATCCAAAGTTATAAAGAATTTTTGAAACAACAATCTGTTATGCAGGAAAACATAACAGATTGTCATTCGGGTTAAACGCACTTGCAATGTAAAAGGAGTACTCCGAAGTCGCACTCTCCATTTCCCGTTCCGCTGAAAGCAGAGACAGCAAGCTCAAACGGCGTTGGAATTTTCTATCAGATTCCGTTGCTACCGCTTGCTTACAGCAATTTTTTCAGCTCATCCATGTCTGGAAGAGCTTCCTTCAATGCCTCTGGCGTTTCTTGGGACGTGGTGTATGTTGCCACACCCATCGGTTTGTCGTAGTCCTGCATTACATATTCCACAAAGCTATGGTTTGCTTCCTTGCAAAGGACAATGCCTATTGAGGGGTTCTCATGAGGTTTCTTCACCTTGTCATCAAGAATGCGGAGATAAGTCATCAGTTGGGCAAGATAGCCGGATTTGAACTTTCCGGTTTTCAATTCAACCACAACCAGTGCATTGAGCTCGCGGTTGAAGAACAGCAGATCCGGGAAAAATTCTTCCGAGTAGATTTCAAGATGATATTGGTTGCCGACGAAAGCGAAGTCCTTGCCGAATTCCATTATAAACTTTTTGATGTTGTGGATAATCTGCTTCTCAACCACACGCTCGTCGATGTCCTCTTTATCTCTTTCGTCTATTTCTTCTGTATTGATGAAGTCCAGAACATAGGAATCCTTAAAAGCGAGGACGGCTTTACGGGCCATGCCTTCGTCATTAAGCGTCAGACCAAAATTATTCGGCAGATTAGCAAGCTTCCCAAAATCATCGTTCCTGATGATTTGTGCCAATGCTTTGGCCGATAGCTTTTCTTCAGCACAACGGTGGATGTAGTAATATCTGGCCTTTGTGTCTTTTACACCACTGAATATATGTATGTGGTGGGTGAAAGGGACCTTGAAAAAATCTTCTACCGGAAATTCTGCCGGATTCGGTATTCGTAATTCCCGAAATATATCTATCTTATCATCAGTTGATTGTAATTCGGTAATCGCGATTACCGAATTATCTGAAGTGAGCTCTATTTCTTCCTGGCTGCTTGCATCTGTATCAAAAATCTGCCATTCCTCATAAAACTGACGCATCTTTTTGAGGCTTTCAGCTGAATAGCCGCGCATTCCCGGAAGTAATTTGTATAATTGCTCACTGATTCGCTTCAATGCGCCGGTTCCCCAAAATCCAGCACGCGTATTTTTAGCAACATATTTTCCAATCCAGTAGTATGTTGCGAGTTGAATGCGATTAACATCCTTCAAGGCCTCATATTGGCCTTGGAGTATGGCCGTTTTTATAACCTCGGCTGCGTGATTATATATTCTTGTTACTTCTTGATTCTGTTCCATATGCGAATTTACGAATTATTTTTGAATTGCCGAGAGTATGGCAGCTATCTCTTCAGGCGACATTCCTTTCAGTGCCTGATTACCTCCTCTTTCTTATCCTTAGGCTTCTTTCTTATCTTTAGGCTTCTCAACGCCTCCGAAAAGGTTGATGAGGGCATTGTCGGTTTTCTGCGTATCGAAGTTGCCCATATATCGCTCGGTGGTGGCGAGATTGCTGTGGATCAACAGCTCTTTAACGATACCGCTGTCAAGCTCGGTTTCTTTTGCAACTTTGGCGAATGAATGGCCTCTTTTATGGTGTTGACCGCAACGCTATAGTCGGTCGTCTGCTTCGATGAGAATTTTTCTATCTTCATAGTGATTGCGAATTTACTAATTATTTATCCGTCAGTCAATATTGAGGGCTAAATTTTATCATCTTTCTCATCTTTTCGGTCGTAACATTGCGGCCAATTATTGTAATGCAATTGAATTTGAAATGCACATGGGACTATCTTGCCTCGCAGTGCCTCAATTTTTAAATCGCCGAAGACCTCTTAAACCTAACCAATCTGAGGCAAAGTGACGCGACTCTGCAAAGTTACAATTCGATTCACTCCGAATCCAAATTCCGCGATAGCATAGGACTATGTGACCGCTCACAGCCCCTCATAACCGCAAAAAGAAAAAATCCCGACTCGCCATGCCGAAGCATGATGGGCCGGGAAATTTCAATAATTTCGAATCTTCTACAGAGCGTAGAAAACCGCTTTCAAATACCACTCTCAATTTTTTGAAACTCTCAATGCAGTTGACAACAGAAGCTATTAAGATTTTGTGTTTCAGGAATTTTGCGCTATATTTGCATCAAATAAGAGTATTGCAATTGCATCAATTAAGAGTAAAACAATCGCAATAAACAAGAGTTGCTATCCGTTAGAATATAAAAGTAACGCCACAATATAAAAATAATGGCAACACCACAGCAACTTCTTGCAGACTCTCTTGAAGAACTGCACAGGCTTCAAGATTCTAATCCTCATGTTGTAATACGGGGAACAGAACAACTGTCTCGTACTCATTTGAAACGCCTCCTCGACAATGGTTGGTTGCAAGAGGTGATGAAAGGATGGTATGTCCCATCACATCCAGGCAGTGAGGGTGACACTGCTGTATGGTATACATCATACTGGCATTTCATCCGTGCTTATGCTAAATGGAAATTTGGTTCAGACTGGTGCTTGTCACCAGAAATGTCGCTTGACATTCATTCAGGGAAAACAACTGTGCCGACACAACTTATAATTAAGTCGCCCAAAGCGAACAATAATCTGGTTGGGCTTCCTTATGGGCATTCTTTGCTTACACTTAGGGGGGACGTCGAGCAAGAGTATATTGAGGTAGAGCCAAACTCCGGGTTAAATCTCCTCACGCTTGAATATGCGTTGGCCTATGCTTCCCCTTCTTATTATCGCAATGATTCGACATCTGCAAAAGTGTGCCTTTCTATGCTTGCAACATCTGTGAATATTTTGAAGGTGTTGACAAGAAATGGTGCGACTACGCGAGCAGGGCGCATAATTGGAGCAATGAGATCCATAGGCAATTCCATTGCGGCTGATGAAATTTCAACCACAATGAAAGACTTTGGCTATACTATCGTAGAAGAGAATCCTTTTGAGGAGTTGCCTCCGACCTCAATCGCCGGACCCGTCTCACCTTATGTAGGTAGATTAAGGCTCATGTGGCAGAATATGCGACAACAAGTAATCGATAATTTCCCTGAGTTGCCTCATCATGTCGCTGATGCCGACAAATATCTCGCACAAGTTGACGAAAAATATTTGGAGGACGCTTATCATTCACTGTCAATAGAGGGTTATCAAGTGTCACGTGAACTTATTGAAAAAGTGCGGAGTGGCAATTGGAAACCAGATGCAGACGACAGAGAACACAGAAACGCATTGGTAGCCCGTGGTTACTACCAAGCCTTTCAAGCTGTGAAGGATTCTGTGAATAAGATTATCAGAAATACAAATCCCGGCGCAGTTGTTGGTAAAGACCATTCGAGATGGTACCGTCAGATGTGGATGCCATTTGTCACTGCTGGTATACTCTCTGCTTCTGATCTCATTGGGTATCGTAACAGCCAAGTTTATATCAGAGGTTCGCAGCACATTCCACTTAATCCGAAGGCTGTGGCTGACGCAATGCCTGAATTTTTCAGACTGCTTACGGATGAACCCGATGCAAGAGTCCGCGCCGTACTTGGGCACTTTATGTTCGTATTTATCCATCCTTATATGGATGGGAATGGTCGAATGGGACGCTTTATCCTTAATGCAATGCTTGCATCCGGAGGTTATCCTTGGACAGTAGTTCCTTTGGAATCACGGGAGGAATATATGAAGGCACTTGAAAAAGCCAGTGTATATTCAGACATCAGTGACTTCACAAGGGTAATAGCCACTCTGGTATCCTCCTATAACAAGTGAACAGTTTGAGTTCCTTTACCCAAACGCGATATTCCTTATCCTGAGAGAGATTTATGAGAGTGGACACATCCTCGTCTGTGGCGCCCAACTGGTGACTAATCTAATAACGGTCTCGTTTTCCCGGCACGTACCCCACACTTCGAATAGTACGTGTTCTGATAATGCCGTTATTATTCGTTCAGCCCACATCCAGAGGACAGGCGGTTGAAATGTATTCTCTCGGGGCGCCACTTGTTCATTGGTGCATGATCGGCCACGGGATGTCCTATCGGGATTAGATTGAATGGAATAAGGTTATCTCCAATGTTTAGGATTTTCTTAACAGGTTCGATACGGTCGTCATGAGGATATAGACACGTCCATACCCCTCCAAGTCCGAGGGCGTGTGCAGCCAACAAGACATTCTCTGATGCCGCGGAACAGTCCTGTTCCCACAAGTTGTCATCCACGCCTGTCAGCATTCTCTCTTTGTTTCCGCAGATCACGATCGCCAACGGTGCCTGCGCTGTCATCTTGGCATATGGCAAAACGTCCGCCAGTTGATGTAGCAATTCAGGCTCGTTTACTACTATGAACTCCCATGGCTGCTTGTTCACTCCCGACGGAGCGCTCATCGCGGCATGCAAAATCGCAGAGATCTCTTCATCGGCCACTGGTTCATCGGTGTATCTTCTCACACTCACCCTTGTCAGAATATTTGAATATGCAGAATTATCCATAATCCCGGTATCTATTTTATCAGCTATTTTCATCATCTTTTTTCTTTATATGATAAGTAGCTGTTCAAATTAAACCGCTACTATAATAATATTTTTAAGCTTGACCAGCTACTTAAAAACACGCGTCAGGAGTAAAAGTTAGATATAACAGCAGATCATTCCCGATATAAAAATTTGCTTATAATCTCACACCGATTCCGAGCATCAGGTTTTGCGGATCTTTGAAGTTGCCGATACGGCATCCGACGTTAAGGGAAAGATTCCGTGTAAGAAGAGCCTTCAGGGTCAGCGACTGATATAGCCTGCCTTCGTTGAATGGACACAGTAAATTATAACCAATCCATAACTTCCGGTTAAAATTTTGACATAACATTGACAAAAAGTTGAAAATCAAAATTTTTTCATCAGCAACAATTACGACTGAATTTAAATTTGTATTTTTGCAAACCAACTTCTAAGCCTCTTATGAAACTGAGATATTTTTTACCGGCACTCGTGGCGATTGCCATGCTGTGCTCTTGCTCTTCCGCCGGGAAGTATGACAAACTGCAGCAATCCTTGACAGAATTTGTCAAGGATAAAGATGCCAATATCGGAATTGCCGTCATCATAGATGGCGGAGATACCATCTCCGTCAAAGGCGATAAGGAATTCCCGATGCTGAGTGTCTACAAATTCCCCATCGCGCTGGCATTTGCCGAACATTGCCGGAGCCGGAACCTGCCGTTTGATTATCCGGTATCTGTATTTCCCGATGACCTGCATCCCGACACATACAGCCCGATGACAGAGACGATTCTTGGCTCCTCCCGTTTGACCACCGACACGCTAAAAATGCCCGCCATCCAATTGGCAGCATATATGCTTCAACAAAGCGACAACAATGCCTCCGACATCGTGCTTCGCGAAACGGGCGGCGCGGAATCCGTTGATTCATATCTGAAAGCACTCAGAATATCTCAGGTCAATGTACGCAATAGTGAGGCTGACATGCACACTGATCAGACACTATGCTATGACAACACTGCCACACCCATCGCCATGGCAAGTCTGATTGATAAATTCGACAGAGAGTTTAAAGACTCCATTTCGCTTGAAATAAAACAGCTGATGGAGACTTGCTCCACAGGCACAGGCCGGCTCGCCCAATCGCTGTCCGGCTCGAATGCCCGGATAGGGCATAAAACCGGGACCGGCTTCATACTACCGGATGGACGTATCATGGCGGTAAATGATGCCGGTTACATCCATATGCCCGGCAATGGGCACCGCTACTCCATAGCCGTTTTCGTTGAGAACTCCGGTTACGATATGACTGACACCGAATCTATAATCGCTGAAATATCCCGTATAGTCTTCTCATATCTCTCAAAACAATGAAATTCAAAGGATATCTGTTTGCCGCCCTTGCGGCAGCCACATATGGCACCAATCCCGCCTTTGCCGTGCCGCTCTATGGCGATGGGATGAACCCCACGAGCGTTTTGCTGATGAGATACCTGCTTAGTCTCCCGATACTGCTTGTCATCATCCTGGCACGCGGACAAAATCTTCGTCTGAAGAAAAACGAGATCGCCCCGGTTGCAATACTCGGTGTGCTGATGGGACTCTCCTCCCTCGGTCTTTTCGAATCATATAAATACATGAACGCCGGTATCGCCTCCACCTTGCTGTTCATGTATCCAGTCATGGTGGCATTGCTCATGACATTCTTCTATCACGAACGCTTCCGTCTCACCACCGGAATCTGTCTTGTGATAATGGCAGGCGGGTTGATCCTGCTGATGCATACAGACGGACAGAGCGGCATCAGCCTCATAGGTTTTCTGATGGTTTTCCTGTCATCACTCACCTATGCCCTATATCTGGTAATGACTAACGTATCGGGCAAGATAAAAGACATTCCAACAGTCAAGCTGCTGTTCTATCAGCTGTTGTCAGGCAGCAGCGTTTTCATCTTCATGCTCTTGATCGGAGAGCCGCTGACAATGCCTGCAGGAATCTCCGGATGGGTAAACGTATCAGCACTCGCATTGCTGCCTACAGTTGTGTCTCTCTATTGCACCACAGCCGCAATCCATTGTATCGGCTCCACATCCACCGCCATCTTCGGGGCATTGGAGCCGGTAACAGCCGTAATTCTCAGCGTCGCATTTCTCAACCAGACGATGTCGGCCAACGAGATCCTCGGAGGCATCCTCATCGTCATAGCCACATCCATGGTGATCGCCGCCGACCCGATAGACCACGCGCTGCTACGCATGCGCAAACTCTTCCCCTCACGCCGCAAGAGATAATAATATTCCTCATAATTTAAAAAAATTTACTGTTGTCCGGTAAATTTTGAAACCTTAATAATTAGAACGCTGAACCTCGTTTCACTTTATAAACGCGGAACTCACGCGGAACTATGATATTTAGGCAAAGTGTCCGGAAGAAACAGAGCGGACAAATCAGAACTGAAGTCCTGATTTGTGGCGCTGAACGCAGGCGGAACGATATCTTAGGAGTCTATCCCTGCTTTTAATTGACTACGAGCTACCGGTTCGTTCCGCTTGCGTTCAGCGCCGTTAAGAAAGCCGGAGGCGTTATTAACCCACGAGATTCATATGCCCGAGTCTTTAAAAAGAAGATTCCGCGTTCAAAAGTGAAACGGAGTTCAGCGTTCTGGATAATTTAAGTTCTGAGTATAGAATCGCATTCGCTGCGACTGTAAATAGATCAGTTTCTCGCGACAGAGGCTTATGTGAAAATAAAATAGTTCAGCACAATCGGTTAAATTCGTTTACCGGACAGTAATAAAAAAAATTGTATATTTGCAAAAGCAGCTGTTCAAATCAAGCAGCTAATTAATTATAAACCTCAACAGCAAATGTATATGGCAATATCTGATTTTGAATGGGCGGAGGAGATAAATGCTGCGGTCACAGTGTGTGACACTGAGGGCGTTATACTTTTCATGAACAGCCGCGCCCGGCAGACCTTCGCCCGCCACGGCGACCTCATAGGCAAGAATCTTTTTGAATGTCATTCGGAAAGCTCCCGGATGAAAATCAGGCATATGCTCGCCACCGGTGAAAGCAACGCATACACAATCTCGAAGGAGGGACAACGCAAGATGATCTATCAGACCCCCTGGAGACGTGAAGGCGTTATTGCCGGAATGGTGGAGATCTCTATGGTGATTCCGGAAGAGATGCCCCACTATATCCGCTGAAGAGGCACATATTCTGAAAACAAATTATTATCTTTGCAGGATATTTGTTACATAACTACAGATGACTCCAATCCCGAAAAACATAACAGAGACACGAGTAGAGAATGACCGCCGTGTGCTTGAACTTCTCGCGCAGTCTTTCCCTAATATCAGCGCCGCCTCTACAGAGATTATAAATCTTGAGGCCATCCTGAACCTTCCTAAAGGCACGGAGCATTTCGTGGCTGACCTTCATGGCGAACATGAAGCTTTCCGCCATATCTTGCGTAATGCGTCCGGAAATATAAAACGAAAGGTCAATGAGCTTTTCGGCACCTCGATGCGCGAACAGGAAATCAGAGAGCTTTGCTCTCTGATATATTACCCTGAGCAGAAACTCCAGATTGTCCGCGCTTCCGAGACCCAGCTCACGGATTTCTACAACATCACGCTTCATAGGCTTATACGCGTATGTCAGTCGGTTTCCTCAAAATACACCCGTTCGAAGGTGCGCAAGTCATTGCCACGCGAATTCGCATACATCATCGAGGAGCTGATGCACGAATCCCCCTCGGACGATGACAAGCAGGCTTATTTTTCCCGAATCATAGAGACAATCATCTCCACCGGTCAGGCTGATGAATTCATAATTGCCATATGCAATGTCATTCACCGTCTGAGCATCGACCAGCTCCACATCCTCGGCGACATTTTCGACCGCGGTCCGGGAGCGCACATAATAATGGATATCCTCTGCGATTACGGGCGCTTTGATATCCAATGGGGAAACCATGACGCTCTATGGATGGGAGCCGCAGCCGGCAATGAATGCTGCATGGCGAATGTGCTCCGCCTCTCGTTGCGCTATAACAACATGACTACCCTGGAGGATGGCTACGGCATCAACCTTGTCCCTCTCGCAACATTCGCCATGGAAACCTACGGCGATGATCCTTGCGAGCATTTCCTTCCGCATATACTCAATGAGCAGGGAGCTTCTGTAAGCGAAAAATCCCGTCTGCTTATCGCCCGCATGCACAAGGCGATAGCCATAATCCAGTTCAAGCTGGAGGCTCAGATGGCTCTCAAGCATCCGGAATGGAATCTTACTGACCGCGACATGATGTCGAAAATAGATATCGAAAAGGGCACCGTAACTCTCGATGGAAAGGAATATCCTCTTAATGACACCAATTTCCCGACATTCGACCCAGCCGATCCGACGGCTCTCACGGCAGAAGAGCGGGAACTCGTCGGCAAACTGCGCCATTCCTTCAGCGTCAGCGACAAATTGATGAAGCATATCGAATGCCTTTTCTCAAACGGATGTATGTATGGAATATTCAATTCCAACCTGCTTTTCCACGCATCACTGCCGCTTAACGAGGATGGCTCCCTGAAAGAGGTGGAGGTAGATGGCGAAAAATACAAAGGACGCGAACTCCTTCACAAGATAGGGATGACGATGCGCGAGGCTTTCAACGACGACTCTTCCGAAGAGGAACGCCGTTATGCCCGCGATTTCTTCTGGTATCTCTGGTGCGGACCGGATTCTCCGCTCTTCGACAAATCGAAGATGGCGACCTTCGAAAGATATTTCATAGACGATCCTGAGACCCATCATGAAGAGAAAGGATGGTATTTCAAGCTCCGCAATAATGAAGAGATCTGCGACATGATACTCGATGCTTTCGGAGTGGAGGGAGATCACCGTCATATTATAAACGGACATGTACCTGTGCGTGCAGCCAAAGGCGAGAGCCCGATACGCGCAAACGGTAAGCTGATGGTGATCGACGGAGGTTTCGCAAAGGCATACCACCGCACTACCGGCATCGCCGGATATACGCTGGTGTTCCACAGCAGCGGTTTCCAGCTTGTGCAGCATGAACCGTTCACATCGGCGGAAGAGGCAGTACGCAACGGCTCTGACATCGTCTCCACGACACAGATCGTGGAACTGTCGCGCCATCGTATGCGCGTGCGCGATACCGACAAGGGGCGCGAACTGCAGGCCCAGATTGACGAGCTCTCCGAACTGCTCTTCGCTTTCCGACACGGGATCGTAAAAGAGCGGTATTATAAGTGAGCCGGAGAGTAAAGATCCGTCTCATAAACAAGGTGATAAACGAAACGATAATAGGATGAAACACAATAACACCCCACGCATCTATATGAAAGGATGTATCTTGTCTTTAGCCGTGGCAGGCATGTCCCTGTCTGTCTCCGCGCAGGTAAGTGCCTCGCCGGAACGGTTCTCGCCGCTTGCCTCAGGCTATCTCGAACGCGCCAGAACAATGCTCGATGCCGGCAACTATCCCGGTGTGATCGACCAGCTGTCGCAATTGAGTACCAAAGGCATAATCCTCAATCCGACGCAGGAAGAGGAATATGTATTCATGCTCGCACGTGCATATTACGAGCGCGGGGATGAGGAATGCGTGATTCTGCTCCGCCGTTTTGTGAAAGATTATCCCGCTTCCACCCTTGCTCTGGAAGCGAGGCTCTCAATCGCCGATTATTATTTCTTCCATCACCAATGGCCGGAAGCCCTGACCGAATACAACAACATCGATTTCGACCGTCTCAACCGCGAGCAAACCTTGCTCTATACCTACCGCCACGCCCTCACCCAGATAAAGACCGGACACTATGCGGAGGCACGGACATCGCTGGCTACACTCAAAGGTAACCGCCTCTACCGTGACGCATACGTTTTCTACACCGCCTATCTTGACTATATCGATGGCGATTACGACAAAGCATATGCCGGATTCTCAAAAGTTAAATCCGGAGAGAAAGGTCTGGAGGCTTCATATTACATGACCCAGATAGACTACAGTCGTGGAGAATATGACAAAGTGGCACGAGAAGGGGAGCGCCTCCTCACTTCACTGTCCGACCCTGAACTTGCCCCGGAGCTTAACCGCATCACCGGTCTTAGCCTTTTCAAACTCGGTGACTGGCAACGCGCACGCACTTTCCTCAACAGATACGTTGACCTTACCGACGGTGATCCGGCACACGATGCCGTCTATGCCCTTGCCGTGGCAGACTATAACGATGACGACTGGACAGCCGCTGCTGAACGTTTCGCCACTCTGACCGAACTCGACAACGACCTTGCCCAGAGCGCATGGCTCTATCTCGGACAATGCGATGTGAAATCAGGCAACGATGATGCCGCCGCAATGGCTTTTGAGAAAGCTGCAAGGATGGATTACGACCGCAATGTGTCGGAAGTGGCGCTGTATAATTATGTGGCTGCGCTCACAAGAGGCGGGAAAGTGCCTTTCTCTTCCTCTGTGGATATGCTCGAAGGATTCATAAAACTCTATCCGGACTCGGAATACACACCTAAGGTGGAGGAATATCTTGCAGCCGCATATTACAACGACCGCAACTACACAAAGGCACTCGCCAACATCGAGAAGATACGCAGACCATCGAAAGATGTGATGGCGGCAAAACAGAAAGTGCTCTATGAATTGGGTATAGAATCCATGACAAACGGCCGCCCGGAGGACGCATCGGATTATCTCCGCCGCTCACTTGAATTAGCATCCTACGACCGTGCGCTTGCCGTGCAGGCTCAGCTCTGGCTCGGTGATGCGGAATATTCCCAGGGAAACTATTCAAAAGCCTCGGCAGCATACAACACATTCCTGAAATCGGAAAAGAATACATCCAACCGCACTCTCGCGCTTTATAACCTGGCATATTCGGAATATCAGCTTGAGCATTACGCGGCTGCAGCCCGCGAATTTGCCAAAGCACTTGATGCCAAGCCTTCACTCCCCAATGCCCTTAGGGAGGATGCTACTGTGCGCATGGCCGACTGTCTCTATTATACAGGCGACTACAACAGCGCTCGTGAGAATTATGCGAAGGCCATATCTTCCGGTGCATCCGATGCCGACTATGCCTCTTACCGACATGCGGTGATGCTTGGACTCGGAGGCGATGTCAATGGCAAGATCAAGGAGCTGACCGCGCTTGAAAGCAAGTATCCGGATTCAAAATGGATGCCGAATGCTTTGCTTGAGAAGGCTCTGACTTACGAAGCTCTTGACCAGAACGGCAAAGCCGCGGAGGCATTCAACCGTCTCGCTTCCCAATATCCGAAATCAGTGCAGGCCCGCAAAGCCATGATCAACCTGGCTCTGACATATTCAAAAGCCGGTAAGATGGAGCAGGCTGCAGAAACATATAAAGACATTATCCGGTCATGGCCATCGAGCGAGGAGGCTTCCATCGCCAACGATGACCTGCGGAAATATTACGCTTCGCGTGGTGAGCTGCTGCAATATGCAGAGTTCCTGCGGGGCGTTCCCGAGGCAAAACAGCTCGATGCCGATGAAATGGAACAACTGGCATTCGATGGCGCAGAGACTGCTTTTGCCGAAAACAGCGACAACATAACTCTTTTGCGTAATTACGTCAGGGATTATCCTGATGGCAAATATCTCGCTCCAGCGCTTCTTGACATCGCCTCATCTCTCCGGGGAGCGGAAAAATTTGTTGAAGCCGAGGAAATACTAACCCGTCTGACCGACGCGCGACCGCATTCCGCGCAATATCCCGAAGCACTTCTGATGAAGGCGGAGATTCTTGAATATGATCTGCCGGGACGTTCCGCAGACGCTGTGGAGACCTACAAATCGCTGGCAGCTACAGGGGAGACAGATTTCCTTGCCGATGCATATGCCGGAATAGCCCGCACATCATCCAATGATGCAGAGCGCGTGGAATATGCACGCCGTGCCCGCAACAACGGAGGCCTCGGAGCTGATCAGGCTGAAGAGATGCAGTTGATAGAAGCCCAGGCACTGCTGAACGCCGGAGATACGGGAGAGGCTCTGCGCATCCTTGCGGATCTTGCTGCCAATCCTTCCGGACTTGCGGGAGCCAAGGCTGCCGTTGAACTCGGACAGTATCACCTCAACAAGAAAGACTACGCTGCCGCTGAAAAAGCCATGCTTGATTTTACAGAGGCAGGCACACCCCATGAATTCCAGCTCGCCAAGGGTTTCATAATTCTCGCCGATGCCTACAAAGGGCAGGGAAAGGCTTATCTCGCCAAGGAATACCTGCAGAGCCTGCGCGACAATTACCCCGGCAACGAACCGGAAATATTGAACGCAATAACATCCCGCCTCAAGAATCTAAAATAAGACATCCCTCAAGTCATGACAATGAATCTGCATAAAATAAGTCTTCTCTCCGCCGCGGTTTTCACCATGGCCGCCGCTTCTGCGCAATATAACCAGTCGATCTCTGTCGATGGTAAATATGTGCCGGAGGTGTTCCGGCTCGACCGCATAAATTCCTTCCCCAAACAGGTGAAGTTCTCACTTGAGACCACACCTTTGACTTACGATGGCAAGAGCGTGCCGGCAGCTTTCGCCCCCCGGCTTCTCCCCCTCCCTGCCACCGGATGGCGCGACAGCCGCGATTTCTCCGACTCAAGAGGTTATCTTGAGCTCGGAGCCGGCAGCTGGCTGAATTCAACCCTCAGCGCCGGTTACAGATTTATCGATAAACCCGGTACTACCCTTGGTATCCGGCTCCAGCACAACTCCACATCTCTCTGGAAACCGGAGATTTCGGAGCAGATGAAGGATACGAAGATGTATCGCTACGATGAGTCAATCGGAATCTATGGTGCCCACGATTTCAACGGCAAAGGAAGATTACAGGGAGCTGTAGACTGGCATATCGGAAATTTCAACTATTACGGCTACGATCCGCAATGGAAAGCATATGATAAAGCGGCATCAGATAACGCCCCCAAAGCACCAACCCAGACCCTCAATGACCTGTCGGTCCGTTTGGGATGGCAGTCTCCCGACAAGCCCGACAACATCTCATGGAACGCGCAGGCAGGTGTGAGATATTTCAAATACCGTTCAACATACATACCTGAATTATCGGTTGACACATATTCCAAACAAATAGGATGGCTTGGTTGCGTTCGCGGAGGAAGTGAGACAGACATCAATATATCCGGCGGAATCCACTTCCCGACTTCAACGAAATCCACAATCGGCATAGACTTGAATGCAGACATAATACGATATGTCCATCCCGCCCGTACCGATCAGTATTATCCTCCGATATATCACACTTACAGCATGGTGACGCTCACTCCATATTACAGTTTTTCGCGTGACAGATTGCTGGTACGCATCGGGGCGGATATCGATTTGGCATTCAATGCAAAGAATTATGATTACTACGAATTAAGAGGTGACGGAAACTACAGCTTCTTCCATATTGCTCCCGATATCAAACTCGATTATCTTGCCGGACCGGTGGCTTTCTATCTGCATGCTCTCGGAGGCAGCCGTCTAAATACGCTTGCCGGAAACTATGAACTTGATTATTATCAATCCCCGGCATTGGGTAGCACCCGCCCCGTTTATTCTCCCCTCGACGGTAGCTTGGGTGCCACATTCGGACCATTCTCCGGTTTCTCGGCTGGGATTGACTTCGCATTCCGCATCTCACGCGGTGAATATCTGGGTGGTTGGTATCAGGAATGGCTCAACCGCAGAGGCTCAGTGGCTCCCGGTCTTCCAGAAACCATATTCATTGACAATGCCGAACGTGACCTTTCCTACAGCTACAGCAATGCTCAAAGATATAATATCCACGGTTTCAGCATAGGCGCACGCGCAGCATATGATCTTGGAAAGATAATAAAACTCGAGGCCAAGGGTAACTATCAGCCCCAGAACGGCACTTCCGGATATTTCAACGGTTATGACCGTCCGCGCTGGACTGCATCAATTTCAGCCGAGACGAATCCCTGGAGCACACTCAAGCTTAAACTTGCCTACGACTATCGCGGAGTGCGCAATATCTACACTATGGGCAGCTACAACGGTGGACTGATAAGCGATGCCGAAGCACTTGTTTCGCGCAGGTTACCCGACATCACCTACTTGAACTTCGGAGCCTCATACGGGATAACATCCAATTTCAACGTGTGGATCCAGGCTGACAACCTCCTTAACCGCCACGATGAGCTTCTGCCCGGTTTGCCACAGCTGGGCGTACGTCTCGCCGCCGGATTCGGAATGACATTCTAAAACCAACATCCCTCCCTGCTTGTTATCACAACAAAACCGCTTCCCAACAAATAGAATAAAAAATGACCCTCGCATATATCAATGAAGATGACAAGGCCTATGGTCTTGCAGGAATGGCCATCTCCCTGGCTGCGCTCGACGCCATCGACCGCGTGGCAGGTGTCTCGCTCGATGCCGACGGACCGATGGTTACATTCTCACATCAATATTACTTTTCAGGTTCCCCGTCGATTTCTCCCAAAACCACATGGGATAACCTCCTGCATAATTTCTATATCACATCAGCCATGGTGATCTCCAACGTAATGGCTCGCTCCATGGTAAGGATGGGGCAGGATGTGCCGGCAGATCTGCTTGACATTATCCACCGAGAGATCACCGAAGAGGGACGCAACACATGCTCCCTCGAAGATGATGAGATCGAAACAATCTACGACAAGACACGCGCCTACATGGGACGCATATTCCGTAACCCGCGGTTACATCCGGCAATCGATGACTTCGCCCGCACACTCTCGCGCAGACGCACCCTGAGCGGTAACGAAGTGCTTGATGAACTCCGCGCCTTATCCATAGTGTGATGCTGCAGGACGTTCAGAAATCAGTAGACGGCTGGATCCAGGATATTGGCAAACGCTACTTCTCCGAGCTCACCAACATGGCGTTGCTAACCGAAGAAGTCGGTGAACTTGCTCGCGTGATAGCCCGTGTCTATGGTGATCAGAAGCCTAAATCCGGGGATCTGCGTGAAGATGTGAAAGCGCAGCTTGGAGAAGAGATGGCGGATGTGATATGGGTTGTGGCATGCCTTGCCAACCAAACAGGCATAGACCTGAGCGAAGCCTTTGCCGCCTCATTACGCAAGAAGACAGAACGCGACCGCAACCGCTTCTGAAAAATAAATTTGCTCAGAAAAGAAAAAAGTATTAATTTTGCAAAAGCTTCGAGGCTCAGCCCTCCTAATCCCCATCCCTATCCCCATTCCCGGGAGGGCAGGGTCTGAAGCTTTAAGGATTGTCTTATGGTGTAATGGTAGCACTGCAGTTTTTGGTTCTGCCTGTCCA
>CAJTPK010000036.1 GCA_910578075.1 uncultured Muribaculaceae bacterium
CTAAACCCGCTATTATACAGAACCGTTGGTGCAAGAAAGTATATAGACGCGTTAATATAAATCCCACAATCGGCAAAAATAAACCGAAGGACTTGTATTAGTTTATTCAGGTGGAAAGAGGGTTTCGACTAATCGTATTTTGTCTTTGAGCGGAAGGTTGAAGATGTCTTGCTTCATCAGGTCAGAATAGATTTCCATATTCGGTCGGATGAATTTTCTTTGACGCCTACTATTGATAAGTGCCGAAACCTCAATATGCCCTTTGGAATTAACAGAGAGGGAGAGATTGTCAATATTTCTTCCAAGCGTGTCGCTGAACGATGAGTCTGGTGCATCCTCTTTATCAAGATAACCGAAGGTTGTTAGATTTTCGTTCAATGTTTTCTGGATAATGCTGCGCCACGGTTGGGCTATGCCATATTCTGTTGCGTACCGGTTGAAATCCTTGATGGCATTTGCAACACGGTTTATCATCGCGTTGGCATTCTTTATATCGTTTTGTTTTGCAAAATCGAGTAGGTCGGCTTTCGTAATCTCACTGGTTTTACCTCCGATGCTCAATCTTCGTTCGATGTTAGGGGCGGTACCGTTTGTGTTGAAGATAAAAGTCATATCGTAGGCCGGAGCCAGCCGCCATTTGCCATTTTCTTCAAGAAGGAAGGCGAAGTTCTTGTTATGGTCGTCGGTGTTGTTAGTCATAACATTAAAAGCCATCCTACAGAAAAGCTGCTCAATCTCCGATTCTGGAATTGAAAGTTCACGGCAAGTGGCTATGAGGTCTTCGTAACTGCGAGCTTCAGGGTTCATTGCTGCCAAAGTCTGCATGTGGATCTTCTTTCCGTTAACTCTATCAAACCGTTTCGTAAGGAAATGATTGATACCTTCAACCGGCAACAAACGACATTCCTCCATCGTGATCCCGGCTGCGACAGCAATATTGTAGTAAGCTGTCTCAATTTCAGCTATGGGCATAGACTTATCTCCGAATTTGAGAATGTAGTATTCAAAACCGTGAAGTCCATCGGTTTGTCCTGAACGTATTTCTCCGGTCTCGCCATTTATAGCTATAATGGCTTTCATCTGTCTGCCACCGGCAGATGTGCCAACCGCCAGAAGTGCCTGCAAGGTCAGTTCCTCATCAGTATTCAGAACCATGTTGTCCCTGTCTTCGAGAATTTTCAGGGATATATCATACAGCGATTTGATGTCGATTTTGCGAGTATGGGTAAGCTCATCGGCGTATGGTTCATATTCCAGTGCGCCCATTCCTCGTGTACCTATAAACATCAGCTTATAGAGAGGAGTTACTTTGTTACGGGGAAGCTTATTGTCTTTTACCCATTTGTCAAAAAGGGTATTACCCCACGAATCAGGCAGTGAGTCTGCTATAAAGGGTGGTAAGCCTTGATATAGCGGCCGATCATCACCGTAAACCGGCAAGAGATAGTTCCTGGATTTTGAAGATGACAGCAAAGGTGCAATATCAGGAATATTAGTCTGCTTAGGATTATACATAAAGTATATTCGTCTTGTCGTAGATTTCCAAACAAGCCGTCCTATTTCTTGTCCCCACAATTTTACTTTCAGATGCTTCATAGCTGTCATTTTTTAGATGAGTGTCTTACTCTCTGCACTTTCCTGTCGTTATCGTCATACATATATGGCGACTCTGGCAACTCCGGTAGCAACACTTCCCAGTTCTCGCCAAGTCCTATAACCCTAAGTAATCTCAGCAGGGTGCTGAATGAAATGTCAGTCATATTGCCTGACTCGAATTTGTAAAGAGTAGTCATGCCGATTGATGCAGCCTCAGAGACCTCCTTACG
The DNA here is from genome assembly GCA_910578075.1 of uncultured Muribaculaceae bacterium. GTDB lineage: Bacteria > Bacteroidota > Bacteroidia > Bacteroidales > Muribaculaceae > Lepagella. The sequence continues at coordinate 1,827 of CAJTPK010000036.1, forward strand.
GGTCATCCGCAACCGCAACCGATAGTCCCGGAACCTTAATCCAAGATTCCTGATAACATCAGGAGTTGTCAGAGATTTATTTGAAAGTATCATTGTAATGATATTTACATCTATTTAATGCACATAACATTCCGCAGAATGATATTTACAAAATTAGAAATTAAATCCGATACTTCCAAATCAAAGAGGAAAATACGGTGAATTTCCTATCACAGGAAGTTGTTGAGCATTTATTCTTCTTCGTAATAATACGAGTAATCAATGCCCTTCATGAAAATCTCACGGTCATTGATTTTATCAGTCAGCGCGCCCTTTATCAGCTCTTTAATGTGAGCAGAATCAATAACGCTTTCACGCATGGCAGTGAGATATTCGTTCTTGTCAATCTGGCTCCAATCAACGCAGAGTTTCAATGAGTAGCGAAGCATCAGGTCAAGCCAGATGCGCGTGCTGCGGCCATTCCCTTCCATAAATGGATGCACCACGTTCATTTCAACATATTTGTCTACTATCTCGTCAAGTGTGGTTTCCGGCATATTCTCAATAGTCGGTATTATAGTCGGGAAATGAAGACAGTTGGCAAAAGTAAATCCACCCTTCGATATATTCTTTGTCCTTATCTGCCCGGCGAACTCATATAATCCGCCAAATAGATAGGCATGAATCTGCTGTAAGCACTTTATACTTACCGGTTCTAGAGAGTTGAGCAGACCGCTTTCAAATAGGGTATATGCTTTCTTACGGCTTTGACCATCAATAGTGTTGTCGCTATATGTGAACCAGTCAAGAAACTTGCTTGCCCTATTATTGGGATAGTGCTTAGCGAGTGTTATAATGTCTTCTGCCGATAATGCATCACTATTATATTGCTTACCATCAGCAGCCACTATATTCAGTTTGTGAGTGCCACTCACAAACTGAATATTCTCTGTCTTGAACTTCCGTTTCAGCCAACGCCAGTAGTTGCCGGCTTTGGTATAGTCTGGTTCATCGTTTATGGCACGCACAACATCAGTAGCCGAAAACCACCAGCAGTTGTTCTTATCATCCCATACCGCTCTAACCTCACGGTCATTGAAAAATCGTATTGACTTCTTGCTCATGATTCAGATTTGTTTATGATCCAAGTGGCATTATTCTTTGCTCCGATACGTGAGAGGATAGCTTTTTCTTTGAGGGAGGCAATGGCGCGATCAACCGTTCGCTTGCTCAGTCCGGTTTTGGTTGCAATGGCTGCGATTGAGATTTGAGGATTCTCTTGAATCGTTTTTATTACAGCCATCTCCTTCAGGGAAAGGTGCGCGGTTAAAGGCAATGGCGTTTCCAAAACGTCATTTTGGCGTTTAGCATTCTCTGAGACGTCAGTCTGACGTTTATCCTCGCTCCATCTGATATGAAGTGTGCGATTGCGCAAGTCAGCAGGTACACCAAACACCGCGAAGTTCAAGAAGCGTTCAAGTGGCTCAAAAGTGCGGTGAATCCCATTAGGGATGTTCTCATATTGAGACCTAACCAACGCATTACGGAAGAACCAGGAATGTTTGGCAAAGCTCTCATTGTTAACGTCAAAACCGAAACTACGGAGATATTTTATCAGGAACACAGCGGTTGTGCGAGTATTGCCCTCACCGAAAGCGTGAATCTGCCAAACGCTTGATATGAACCGGGCTATATGGTTAATCGCCTCCTGTGCGGAATGGCTACTATAATCAAACTTCTTTTCCTCAGAGAAATCAAAGGTCAGCAACTCCATCAAATTTCCGGCGTTGCCATATCCGATTGTATCGCCGTCGAGAATCCACTGATTCTTGGTGATGTTATATGTGCGGAACAATCCGGCGTGAGGCAGAATACCCTTGAAAAGATAGCCATGAATATGAGCCAACTCCATAGTGGAGAAGGTAAAAGCCTTTTGTGCCAACAGAGCATTGATTCGTTCAGATACACCGTCTGCCTCAAGAGTTCTGTCCGCTTCTGCCTTTTCCCGCACATCTTTCTGCTGATAGTACTCTTCAAGTCGATGGCGTACATCTTCAGTGCTTATCTTCCCTTCGATATTCTCTTTAGCCTGCGACACAAGAAAATCCGATGGCGTCAGCCCATCAACCTGCTGTAAGCCGATGGCAATAGACCAGTTCTTCGCCCTCTGCACCTTATCCGGCTCTGAGGAACGCAAATACTGCTCAAACTCTTGATATTTATCTTCGTATGCCATGATTACCGTCATTAAAGACTTCCGATAGCCGTCTGCCAAGCATCAGCCTTCTCCCTCTGCCTCGGTTTCCTGTGAACTTTGTATTCGTCAAATTCCGACATTGATTTCATGTGTACTTAAACATAGATTTTGTACAGGATATATAAATTCTACTCCTTATGTCAGTATCGTTTACGTTTTCAATTCCGAATTTAGAGATTAACCAATCTTTGGTTTCATCAATTTGTTCCTGAAACTCAGGTCCATTATTGTTGCGCAACTCAAACCCACCATCATAGAAAAATAAGACTCGGGCCTCCGATGTCTCTAATCTTTTACCAATTGCATGCCACCAACTTTCATCAGAGATACCCATTGACATTCCAAAAATGCAAATAAAAGATGCGTTGTTTATCCAACGTAGACATTTTTTATGATGTTCCTCGCCATATAAACTGTTGTATGTAGGCTTAATAAACCTGGATTTTACTTGGTAGCTTGAGGCTAGTTCTGAATTTTTTATTTGTGTTTCATTGTCGAGTCCAAGAGCCATCCTGCCTTTGTTCGGGTCACAAAATCCGTGAATATGTTCGATTTCACTCAATTTTCGAACATGCGACCCAATACTTCCAGCACTGATTTCTTTACCCGTATACTTCAATAGCTTCTCTACCGTTTCGGTATAATTAAATGATATAATCCTCAGATATTTATGGTCATCTCTATCGAAGATATTTCTTTTAAGCTCATTTTGCAGATTTCGTCTCAAAGACTTATATGGCTCGAACAAATCTGTAAGGAAATCCGAAGCATATTCTTTCTGCGGAGAGAACCCTTTGTCTTGCATTGAAATATATCGTTGCAAGGCATCTAACAAGTCTTTGTGTATTTCCCTTGTCTCCTCAACTGAGTCAATAGATTCTAAATATAAGCCAATGCCTTCCTCTAAATCCGACCAGTTTTCGTAATTACTGCTAATTTCAGATTTAAGTTTTGCTATGGCAGGGTGTTTCGATTCCTCGTTGACATACCAATCATAGAAACTTTTATAATCGGTATTTAACCCCAGGTTTCTATCAAATCCATTGCCTATAAGATAAACGTAATCCATAACACTGTTTTACGGTTCTGCTGCAATATTAAAATTTCTATCATTATCAATCTCATAGGGATGATGATTTTGATAATGTTCAATATTCTTCATCTTGAATTCTTCAAGGAACATTTCATTGTTCTCTTGAATGAGTTTTTTGACTTTGGCGTTATCCACTTGACGTAGATAGCGGCGAAGTACCTTGTTATATTCTTTCTCCACTTCTTCGCGACTAAAGTTTGGGCTGCGAAGCATAGCCATGAACTTGCCATCAGTTTTAAGAAACTCGAAGAATTTATCGGTTTGTGCATCCCAAAACCGAATTTCTTCCTCACGTTGCTGTTCAGTGGCATTCATTTTTGCGATAGCATCAAATATGGAGGCGAGTCCGGTTTTTTTGCCTGTTTTGCCGGAATTGGGTGTTCCGCCTTCGCTACCATCACCACCCTCACCGCCATCATCTCCGGCTTCGAGTTCTTCGCCTACAAGCAGACCGAGATTGCCATCAAATGTGGTCATGATTGACCCAAGAGGGGTTTTTGTCTGAAACATTGAGCGATAGATGTTGCAATATCGCTGCCAAAAATCGATAAACGCACCATTAGTGAGTTTGTCATCTATCTCAATTACACCCTGAAGTTGCAACAACAGACCATTGTATTTACCGATTGAGCAACGCAACTGTTTGGCAGGGTTATCCGGCTCTTTTTTGCCTTGATTGGCGAGATCATTTCTCCAGTCTTCAAGGAATCGGTCGTGAGCCTCAACGGATGCCTTTATCCAAGCGCGGATGTCGGCATCCATATCAAGGCAAAGAGCGGCGTTGGCATCTTTGTTGTCAAGTGAGGAACAGTAACGGTCAAACCATTTGCCGAAAATAGGTTGAGCAGTAAGCCCTCTGTAAAGTTCCTCCACAACTGCTTTCTCGCGAATCGGGTCAAAGTCGGTGATTACGGTGCCGCAAAACTTGTTAAACGCGGCTCCGATGTTTTTGCCGTTTACGTTGTTGAACGAGAAGTCGATGATGTGGCACTCATTCTTATACTTAGCGGTGCGGTTTACACGCGAGATAGTCTGAATGGCATTGATGTCGCGTATCTCTTTGTCGAGGAATAATGTATGCAGTTTTGGCTCATCGAAGCCGGTCTGCAATTTATCAACGACAATGATAAGACCGTTCTTTGCAGTCTTGAAATTGTCAATGACTTTATCCTCGGCAACACCGTTATTCATCGAAGCACAGCTCTCATACTGCTGATTGTCGGAATATACAATGGCAATAGGCGCGTCGGCATACTTGGCAAACGGACCGGAAGCGGTCTTTTCGTCCATGAGTCGGCGTATTATCTTGCAGTATTGTATGGCGATAGGTATGGAAGAAACGGCAAGCATAGCTTTGCCGGTACCACGAATTTTGCCGTAAACAAGTGTTAGCAATCGGTTGACGATGAATTTGGAGATAGCCTCTATTCGGTCATAATTGTTGTAAATCTGTTTCTTGGCAAGCGACACTTTCTCGTCAAGTCCGAGGCGGATAGCTTCCTCTACAGCTTGGCGCAAGCCGTCAGGAAGTTCAAAATACATCTTGGCAGGAACAGGAATGATGTGCTTCGTCGGGTCGAGGATATAGCCGTCGTTGATAGCCTCTTGCATAGTGTAGGAGTCAAACGGCTTCCACAACTGACCGAAGTTTGTGCCACGGTGAAACTCACCGAAGCGGGCGAGAACACGGTCACTGGGGGTCGCTGTAAAACCGACTATAAGGTTTTTCTTTTTTGATCCGCGAGTTATGAAACCTCCGTTTTCATCGAAGATGTCCTGAATCTCATCAAAAGCCGAAAACATTTCTTGATGAACATCATCGGTGTTTGAACGGTGAACCTCATCAATGAGGAAAGATACTCTCAGTTGCTTGAAGTTTTTGTCAGCTTTTTCGATAGCATTTTTCAATTCCCAGAATTTTTGGATATTCACCACAATGATGCGGCGCTTGTCTGACAAGGCTTTAACGAATGTATCTTGGTCGGTGGCCTCCACAAACATAGCCTTGTCGATATTCATGTTAAGCATCATTGAGTCGAGCTGATCACGAAGTTGCAAGCGGTCAACCACAAGAAGAATTTTATCATATACCCATTCTCCGTTATGACGCAGGTCTTTGAGTTGCAATGCAGTCCACCCGATAATGTTGCTCTTGCCGAACCCGGCGGCATATTGGAGCAGCAGCGAATATACATATTTATTGTTGCAATAACTCTCGCGCTCAGCCACTACGCGGTCAATGACATCTTGTGGAGCACCCAGAGCAACGAGCTCTGCACGAAGTTTGTCAATAAAGTAATTAGGTTCGCTTTCATGGTCGAGCATCTCAGCTACTCGGTCAATAATCCTGTCGCATCCGAATTTCTGTTTGGGTCGTGGCGAAATCAAGCGGCCAGTCTTGTCCTTATACTCTTTCTTTTGCACCTTACGTCCGTTTTCCGTAACAGTAACGGTCTTGTAGGTATAGGCCATGAAGTTGTAGTAGAGAATTTCTTTTTCTATCATCTTCTTGGAATACAGCGAGCGCATAGCCTCCTCGAAGCGTTCGCGAGGGGTGGCTTCTTCTCCGGCAACAGTCGGGAGAGGTTTGAACACTTCTTCCACCATAGGGCGATAAGATGAAACGGATATAGTGGCATCTTGAAAGCCTTTTTTCGCCTCATCGAAAAATTGACCGGAATTGCGAAGCACAAATGTGTCGTTTATGTCGGTTGTAACGAGATGCAGAGATTTTTCAAAAGGGCGAAGCATCGTGCGGCGCAGTGTCTGCTGCACATCGTTACCGTTTGCTATCTTCGTATATTCCCAAACGGCTTCAAGATAATCAGTGACAACCTTATTGCGTCCGTTGGTGCGAGCCGTTTGGTTGGTGAAATTGCTTTTGAGTTCGGCATAGCAAAGGAATATGCCGTTGACGAAAAAAGAGAGGTCGGGACGAAAGCCGAATATTCGTTTCCCTTCATGGTGAAACGAATAAGTCATCTCCTCGACTGCCGAGAAAATATTTTTTTCAAAATCCTCATCACCTCGCAGTTCAGAGCCGCTGACAAAAAGGAGTTTCAACGTTTCTCCGCAGAAAGAATAAGGCTTGTTCTTGGTGGTGCTGTTAAGGAATATGGCGACACTGGCACTTGCCTCAATCTTTGAGCGCAAATCGTCCATAATGTCACGTAGGAGCTTTTGCTCATCTCCGGTGTACTCACTTTTGCGGAGCAGGTTGCTCCATGCCTTTGCCGAGTTGGTTTTTAGAAACTCGCGCAGGTCGGCAGGGATAAAAAGGTCAGGCGTAACGGCATTGTTCTTTACCTCGCGATAGCCGAGGCCGTCCTTACGGCGGCAGAAGAAATCCATTACATATTCGCCTTGTAATTCAAGTTCGTTCATAGTTCGGAGGTGTTAATAGCACGTTGGCCGGTTACTACTTCGTTTATCAACGAGCGTTTCAATTCTTTCAACCGCTCAATCTTGGCTTCTATCTTTTCAATGATAGAGTCAATCTTGTCGCACTTTTCGTCAAGGTAGGCAACTATTTCGCGTTGTTCATAAATTGGAGGTATTGGTATCTCAAAAGTACGAAGCTCATTAAACGACAGCGTCAGCCGAACGCCCTTACCCATACCATGAAAGAACTTACGGTAGTCAAGAGCCTTGAAAAGATAATTGAAATATTGAGCATTGACTCCATCAAAAGGTCGAAGAGCGACATAGGCAGAGGTAATAATGCCATTATAAGGAACGATGCCAACTCTCATAGATTTAAGATCATAATTTAGATTTAGGCCATTAATCATTATGTCGTTTGTTTTGACCTTTGTATATCTTACATAGACTTCGCGATAGTCCTCTTCTTCAAGTTCTTCATTTTTCGGGACAATCGTACCCATGTAGAATTTGAAGGCATGAGTAAATTCAAAATCTTTGTTTATTTCCGTATCGCTGTGGAAATAACGCTCAACTCGTTCATAATTCCAATGTTTGGGAATATCACCAATCCAATCGTTTCCCGATGGTCTCATCGGGACCATAGGATTTAGGCCGCTAATTACGGCGCGGTTAATGAGGGAGCGGTGTAGGCGGCGGTAGTCGTCAGCCTTTTGCTCCAACAATTCAATCTCACGTCCAATCTTCTCGCATTCCTTATCCAAATATGCCGCAATCGCCACCTGCTCCGCATGTGGCGGCAATATGATAAATGTTTGGTTCAGTATTCCTTGCGAAACAGAGAACAATTTCACGCTCTTGACTTTACGTCGAATTTGAGAACGCCATTGATCCGACATGAAAAGATACGCAAAATATTTACCACATTTAAGTGACTTGTTTCGCAATAGCGTAGTATGGTAACCTGCATATAATTCAATATCACGGTCGATATAAATACAGTTACCACAGCCCTCCAAATCTTCGGATGTATCGGCAAAGATAAAATCTCCTTTATTTACTTTTGCAGATTCTTTATTGGTAATAAATGAATTGGGAATAAAGCGTATCAGTTCATGGTTTATTTCTGTTCGGGGGTTATTTTTTGCATGAACTTGACCGTAACTTAACACAGCATTGCCATCTTCCACTAAATCAGCTTTGGTGAAAGTTATGCCGGTATTTGTAAATGTATGATCTTTCAGCCGGCTCATTATCCAATGAGCCGGAAAAGAAGGAAGCCATTCATTCTCGAGGTAGAACACATTTCTCATAGTCCGAGGTTGTTTTGGAGGTCAGCAAGGTCGCGGTCTATCTCGGCTATTTCTGCGAGAATGTTTTCTACCGATTCCACGTTTTCGGGTACATAGAACTCTTTGTTGAAATTGACCTCAACACCAATGGTGTTTTCAAGAAGTTGATACGGCTTGGTGATGTATTTCTGCATGAATGCGAGGATTGCCTCGTCGTTCTGTACCGGGTCGGGATTGAATGGTATAATCTCCGTATCCTTGGTTGTGGTGTCGTAGATTTTGACCGTACATGTTTTATCGCCGCCCCTGGTTCTGCCATAGGTGATTGTGATAACGCCATTACCGAGTGCTTCGTGTTTGCCTGTTTCAATGGAGGTGCGCATGATAGTGCCATTCGGTCGGTCAACCCAATAGAAGTATTCCGGGGTGCAGACAATGGTTGAGCCGTTGACTCTGCGCATATCCAACATTTGTTGTTGGTTTTTCCACTCGTCTTCGTCATTCAACGGCCATGACCAAAATCCGGAAGAATATACGGCAATAATATCTTCATCCTTGATTTTGAAAACCTCGCCAGGGCATCCGAGCGATTTACTGACATAGAGACCGTTTTTGTCTAATTCAGTAAGTTGAATCTGTTGCTTATTGAAGTAGAAGTGCCACTTGTCATATACTTTAGCAATGTCGCAGTCTTTGAACTCAACAAGGGCGCTGACTATGTCGGCGCGGTGGCTTTTGTTCATCTCCTTGCGCTTGGAGCCCTTGTTCTTCTTCAGCGGTTGCCATAGGTCGGAGGCGTTGATCAGAATAACTTTGTCGCAACGTTCTTCCGACTTGGCCTTATTGAGAATCCAAAGGTAAGTAACAATGCCGGTGTTGAAGAATTCATCAGACGGCATTTGAACAATAGCCTCCACCCAATCTTTGTCAAAAAGATACTTACGGATGTTGCTTTCGCCGCTTCCGGCATCCCCGCTGAAAAGCGAACTACCGTTATTTACCTCGACCACTATACCACGGTCTTGCCAAAGGTGGTGGGCGTTGTGCTGCAAGAATAGTAACTGGCCGTCGCTGATCGAAGGGTAGAAAGCGAATTGCCCGGTCTGGTCATCACGCACCTCCTTTTCATAGCCTTTCCATGGTATGCCATAGGGAGGGTTAGCGACAACCACGTCAAACTCCTTATCGCGGAAACGGCCTTGTGTAAGGGTGTTTCCGTACTCAATTTTGGAATCTTCGCGGAACAACGACTCAATTTTTGCCAAGGCATAAAGAGCGTCATTAAAGTCCTGACCGAAGGTGGCCACATATTGATAACCACCCTCATTTCTCAATCGGTCGGCAACTCCGAAAAGGAGGTTTGCACCGCCACAAGTAGGGTCGTAAAGACTGACGTAATCATTTTTGGAAATATCAACTTTGGCTGCAACAATCTCGGCTATGAGCGAAATAATATCTTCAGGGGTGTATTGTTCTCCGGCAGTTTCTGCGGAGATGTCTGCCCATTTGCGCTTGATGTGTTCTTCAAGCGTTGTTATCTCGCTGTTGTTATAGGGAGACAAGTCAATCTGCGCCCACTTGGTGACGTATTGCATCAGCACTCCTTTCTTACGCAGTTCGGCCTTGATACCGTCGAGATTGAGGTATTTGCTATCCTCAGTGCCACGCTCTATACCGAGCAATTCTTTAAGAGTGGAATCAAAACCATTGAGATAGGCTTGAAAGTCTTGTTCAAAGGTTTTGTCGTTATCACAGACAGAGGCAAGCGTTTTGCCCTGCATCACAATATATTCGTTGAAACCGCAACCTCGGTCGCGAAACGCCTCAAGAAATTCTTTGGGATTTTCAAAGCGGTTCAATCCCTCAGATTCCTCAATATCCTTGATTTCGTTCAGCATACGTCCTTCAAGCATGATGAGTGCGAAGAAGGGCATCATGTAGTCTGGGAATTTACTTTGCTTAATGCCGGAGGATATTAGCAAGTCGGCACACGACCAAATTTCCGACTCATAGTGCATTATGTCGTGGTGGTATATATTATTTTCGCTCATTACTTTCCATTGATTAAAGTCCGTGGGTCAACATTTAATATAGACGCAATCTTAACAAGCATCTCAAGAGATGGTTGCGCAGTATTGGAGCACCAACGCGAGATAGTGGCTTCGTTCTTGCCTAATTGTTCAGCAAGCCATTTACCTTTACGATTTTGTTCGGCTAAAACAATTTTTAGTCGATTGATCCGTACAGTTGTTGTTTCCATTGCATCTGTTGACATGGGACAATTTCTTGATGTTATTTGCAAAATTACAAAATAATTATGAGCGAGACAAGACGTTGAGAGAGAGAAAAAGTAGCTCTACACGGGGCAAATACGGGATTTGTCGGGTGTGGAGCTACGATTTGTGGATTATTCAGACGGAGAGTAGAGGCGTTTCAGGCGGGATAGGGAGTGGTCATGGCGGAGGGAGTCGCGGTAGGCGACGTCCTGTTGCCAGCGGCCGATTTGCCAATCGCAGTATTGTTTGGGAAAGTTTCAAGGTAGAAATGCATTAACGGAGCCTATCTATAAAACAGCCAAGTGCGAAGATGAGAAAAGGCGCTCAAACTGAACGTCTTGACACTTATTTATAACTATTGTTATTTATCCCCAATTGCTTATCACTTTTGATTTCAGACTCAATCACTCATTATTTTCCGATGCAGAAGCGGGTGAAGATGGATGCGAGGAGGTCGGGGGTGGTGATGGTGCCGGTTAGGGTGGAGAGGTGGTGGAGGGTTTCGCGGATGTCCTGGGCGATGAAGTCGGCGGAGAGGTTGGTCTCCAGGGCGGCGCGGGCTCGTCGCAGACTCTCGGCTCCTCGAACCAGGGCGGCGTAATGCCGCGCGTTTGTGACTATCATGTCACTCTCCTCCCCAATCATGCCTCTTATCTTTTCTGTCATTATCTTCTCTAATTCATCAACTCCGTCGCCTGTCGATGCCGATATCTTTATAAAAGGAACCGCCTGTGATTCCCCATATTGTGCAGACGAACCTAAATCTGCAAATAAATCGGATTCTGCGGCAATTAAACCGGACTCTGCGGCAAATAAAGCGGATTTTCCGTCTACTGTATCAGAAAACTGAGTCTCTACTGCGCCTTTCGTCGAACATCCTTCAGATACCGATATCTTGTCTATCTTATTGTAGACCACAATATGACGGGCTTCGGGCAACGCTGCAACGCGCCGCTTTATCTCCTCAAGTTCTTTTGCAACATCTCCTGTCGCATCTACCATCCAGAGCACTATGGCGGCACGGCTCAATCGCTCTTCGGCACGGTCGATACCGATGCGCTCCACTTTGTCGTCTGTCTGGCGTAAACCTGCCGTATCTACAAACCGGAACAGAATTCCGCCTATCTCTCTTGTGTCTTCGATTATGTCGCGCGTAGTGCCTGGAATGTCGCTTACAATTGCCTTGTCTTCATCGAGCAGACGATTAAGCAATGTGGATTTACCTGCATTCGGTGCACCGGCTATCACCACTGGCACACCCTCTTTCAACGCACGTCCAGAGGCATAGGAGGCGCTTAACCGCTCAATAACCGTCAATATCTTATCAGCAAGTTCCCGCAGACGCGTGCGGTCAGCAAACTCTACCTCTTCCTCGGAAAAATCAAGTTCCAATTCAAGCAGTGAAGCAAATTCCACCAGCTGATCACGCAAGCCGTCAAGATACTCGGAAAATTTACCGTTGGCCTGCTGCATCGCCAGACGATGTGCCGCACGTGAAGATGACGCTATCAGATCCGCCACACCTTCCGCCTGCGCAAGATCAAGACGTCCATTGAGGAATGCCCTCTTCGTGAACTCACCCGGTTCTGCAGGTCTTGCACCATGCCTTACAAGCAGATTCACAATCTCGCGCTGTATCCATTTTGACCCATGACAGGATATTTCCACCACATTCTCCCCTGTAAACGATTTCGGAGACCTGAAAAGCGTCACAACCACCTCATCAAGAACCGATCCGTCATCAAGCAATATTTTCCCAAGATGTGCAGTATGCGATACCATCAAATCAAGAGCCTTTCCTCTCCAGCATCCCGACAACACAGCTTCCGGATCCCGGCCGGACAAACGTATCACAGCTATCCCCCCAACTCCCTGTGGCGTGGAGACTGCCACTATCGTATCATTATCAAACGCATTCATCTTCCATTCCATTCTCTAAACGACGCCACCGATTCAACTTCATTTTCCAATGAATCAGGCAAAGTCGCAAAAAAATCATAACCGGTAAGCTTCTCAAGATCATCCACCGTCATCACATAATTCTGCATATTTCCGGGAGCCGACATATTGGGATACACAAAAGCTATAGCTCTCGGCTTCTCCACGTAAGGAGCGAGAAGCACCTTGAAAAAAGCACTTGGCACAAGTACGCCGTTGCCTATGGTCTTCAGATCTGTTCCTTCATATATCGGACCAGCCACAATCATTATCGCAGAATCCCGTTTTGCCCATACCCTTTCCTTATTTTCCAGCGTATTCCATGCTCCGGAATTCAGAGCATGATCCTGCGGACACATATTAGCCATCACAAAGCAGTCATCCATAGCCTGTTGGCTCCACTTCTGGTCGGCTGCCGGACACATATGTCCACGGTCATATCCCGAATTTCTGTAATCATATGTAGTAGGGCAGCCATCAACTGACGTATCCTGCCAGAACTTATTGTGACGCTTAGCCTCACCTTCAGTTTCGCTTCCGAGCAGCTCCCATGCCACCCAATTCGGAGTTCTGTTATGACGGTTGAAGGAAAGTCTGAATCCTTCGTAATCATATTCATTGCTTTCCACCGCCGCCGGCATAGCTACTCTGTCAAGCCCATCATAATGTGCAGCGGCTGCATATTCACCGGTCGTCACATCCGGCAGCGGCATATCAGATGCCGCTGTAGCATCCGATCTTCCCCCGTCCGAACAAAGCTTGTAAGCACCTAAACAAATCAATCCGGCACACAAAGCCAACGCGATGAAGATAAAAAATCTCTGTTTCATAACACAAAATTACAAAAAAACGCACTATTATTACCCACCGTAATCATATATTTCTTAATTTTGCATTAACTCCTCATTAAATAAGATTATAACATCACATACCATGACAGTTACAGACCGTTTTCTTGATTTTGTGAGATTCGACACACAGAGCGATGAACTCACAAACATGACCCCGTCCACACCGGGTCAGATGGAATTTGCAAAATACCTCAAAGGGCTTCTTGAGGATATGAAACTCGAGGATATCACCCTTGACGACAACGGATACCTTTTCGCCACCCTGCCGGCCAACACCAATAAGGAATTACCCGTCATAGGCTTCATCGCCCATATGGATACATCTCCCGACATGTCGGGCAAACACGTCAATCCCCGTATCGTAAAATCATACGATGGCACAGCTATCACCCTCAACGCGGAAAAAGGTATAACCTTATCTCCGGAGGAATTCCCTGAATTGCTCAATTACATCGGTCAGGATCTCATCGTAACTGACGGCAACACGCTTCTCGGAGCTGACGACAAAGCCGGTATCGCAGAGATCATCGATGCAGTGGCATGGCTGCAGGCTCATCCCGAGGTAAAGCACGGCAAGATACGTATCGGCTTCAATCCAGACGAAGAGATCGGTCTCGGAGCCCACAAATTTGACGTTGAGAAATTCGGATGCGATTTCGCCTACACCATGGACGGAGGAGCAGTTGGAGAGCTTGAGTACGAGAACTTCAACGCCGCTTCCGCGAAAGTCACAATCAAAGGACGCAATGTTCACCCCGGCTACGCGAAACACAAGATGATCAACTCAATCCGCGTCGCCAACAACTTCATAGCAATGCTTCCGCGTTGGGAGACTCCGGAGCACACCGAAGGCTACGAAGGTTTCTACCATCTTGTAGGCATTGAAGGAAGCGTAGAGGAGACAACGCTCACATACATCATCCGCGACCACGACCGCGCCCGTTTCGAGAGCCGCAAACGCGAGATAGAACATCTTGTACGCAAGACCAACATGGAATACCCAGGATGCTGCTCGGTAGAGATCAAAGACCAATATTACAACATGCGCGAGAAAATCGAGCCTGTGATGCACATCATCGAGATAGCTGAGAAAGCCATGCGCGAGGCAGGTATCGAACCTAAAGTGCAGCCCATCCGTGGCGGCACAGACGGTGCACAGCTCTCATTCAAAGGTCTCCCCTGCCCCAACATCTTCGCCGGCGGAGAAAACTTTCATGGACGCTTCGAGTTCGTTCCCATTCAGTCCATGGAAAAAGCGCGCGATGTCGTTGTCAACATCTGCCGCATAGTCGCTGAATAATAATCCTACCGTTTGAAACTTGGATAAACCTACCATAATAGTCATCACAGGGCCGACTGCCTCCGGCAAGTCGGCCCTTGCAATTGATGTGGCGCAGAAACTCGGAACGGAAATCATCTCCGCCGACAGCCGCCAGATCTATCACGGCATACCCATCGTCACGGCTATGCCTTCTGCTGAAGAACTCTCCAACGTGCGCCATCATCTAATCGACATCCTCCCACTTGATGCCTACTACAGCGCATCCATGTTTGAGGAAGACGCGATGGGCATAATTGAAGATATGATCAGCCGCACCGGCACTGCCGTAGTATGCGGAGGGTCGATGATGTATGTAGACGCACTGTGCAACGGCATTGATGAACTTCCCACCGTGCCTGACCACATACGCCACGGTCTTGAAAACGAACTTAAGCAAAATGGAGAAGAGTGGCTGCGTGAAGAACTACACAAACTCGATCCAGAGTATTATACAAAAGTTGACTTAAAAAACACAAAGCGCGTATTCCACGCTGTCGAGATAATCCGCGCAGCCGGCAAGCCTTATACCGAATTACGCACAGGCAAACATCAGGAGCGCCCGTTCCATATAAAGAAATTTCTCCTTGCTCCAGATCGCAGCGTATTGTTCGACCGCATCAACCGACGTGTCGACATAATGGTTGAGTCAGGACTCGAAGATGAAGCACGCAGGGTATATGACCTCCGTCATCTCAACTCCCTCAACACAGTGGGACTCAAAGAGATGTTTACATGGTTCGCCGGCGACATGGACCGCACCACTGCAATAGAACGAATAAAGAAAAACACACGCGTCTACGCAAAGAAGCAACTCACATGGTGGGCTCGGGACAAGGGTATAACACCCATCGATCCCGCGACTTCAGATCCACTCGAAACAATTCTGAAAAACTGAGAGAATTATAACACACTACATCTGTCACAGACTAAGTATGTAGACAGGAGTCGACTCCGGAGCTGACTCCGCCACCTTCTCGCCATCGCCCTGATACGATGTCTGTACGAATATATCGAGGCGGGAGTCGCGGTTCCAGAGATTGATATCCAAAGAGGGCTCCCAAGCTTCGACAGAGAAATCTGTAACATCCGAGATTGTCCAACCCTTCCGACCTATCTCCGGTGTATGGGCTACCGATACCTTTCCTCCCCTCTCCATATCCCGGAATATAAAATATGCATCAGTACCATCGCTGACAATACGTGGCCGCGAGATAGGAATCATCTTTGTTCCACCACCCGCCAAAGAGAAAGGAGCTGCGCGATTGCCTACAATATCCATTCTCCATTCCTTTCCATCATGCCACACAAGACGATACTGAGGTGAGTGGCTGTCTGCATCACGCCAATAAGTAGCGATATATGGACGACCATCCTTGTCAGCCGTCATACTCGTCTGGTTTATAAGTTCTGATTTCTGAGGAATATGCCATGCCACTTCAGCTGTAGCCATAGTAATCGGGAGGACATACTCCGTGCCATCGCTTCTTAACCACGTTTTGCCGCCATCTTCCGACACTGCGTAACACATATCATGATTTGTCTCCACAAGCCAGGTCTCACGCCACACCCACGACAGATGAATCTTACCGGAAGGATCCACAAAAAGCTGCCAATAGGCATTCCTTTCATTCTCACCGTCTACAAGCACATCCTGCACACGGCTCCATTTCCGCTCAGCCGCTGAATATCGGTTCATAACAAGATTACCTCTTCCCGAAGCCCCGGATCTATATGCGAAAAGAAGATCTCCGTCAGGCATGCTGTAAAACTCCGGATACGTCACATCCCGCTCATCCGCGCTTGTCATAGGCTCCATCTCCCCAAGTTCAAGAGAACCGGGGGCGACACTACGGCAATAACGAAGCGGATTTCCATGATGGTCGAAAGAAGCATGCAGAACACCATTGCCATCCACCCCGATGCTTATCACATTATGTCCGTCGTTTACATTCCCCTTATATTGAGAGCGTCTCACGGTCCAGTCATCGCTACCGTGCTTACGCTTTGCCAACGTTACAAATCCATCCGGATCATAATACGCCACATATTGCATGTCACCATGCGTCACCACAGAACTGCCTCTGAAAACAGCCGTATTCACTGATGTACGGCAAAAACCATCCCCCACCTTTGAGAGATACGTCTTGCCTTGTGCAGCAAAACCGGCAGCTGACACTGCGAGCGCAACCGCAAACAATCTCAGTCGTGATAAATTCATGACATCACTCCTCCTGATTCGAACGGCGCACCATCTGAGTGGCGGTCTTATCCTCCTGAGAAACCCCGAGTGTGCGCGAATCCTGAGTCTTTGTCTTTTTAAGCTTGATCTTCACTTTATCGAATCCCTTGCCATAGACACCGTTGACCGCGCCCTGCGTCACAAACGCATCCTCATCAATACTCTTGACGATACGGAAAATAGTCACAGACTCGATCTTGCGGCACCATACCATCAGGATCTTGACATCATGCTTTGAATACCATCCCTGGCCATCAAGCACAGTCACACCGCGATGAGCCTCCTGATTGATTCTGTCAGCGATTTCCTGCCATTTGGGCGAGAAAATAAAGAACTGTGTGGCCTGACGGTTGGTATTGATGATCATATCAGTAACATATGATACAATGAACGTGACAATAAGACCATATACAATAGTCGGGATTCTTGCCTCGATACGCTCCTCTATAGTACCGGTAAATGGCAGGAATATAGACATCGACACGATTGTCATATCCACGAAGATCATCGTGCGCCCGATACTCACATTGCTTTTCTTTGCCACCATGGCAGCCACGATATCGGTGCCACCCGATGAACCGTTATGAATAAACGTTGTGCCGATGCCCACGCCGCAAAGGATACCGCCCAAAGCCACGCTGACCACACGGTCCGGAACCAGCGGATGACCTATGCTCATGAACATACTCTCAAAAAATCCGATACCTATAGCAACCACCGTTACTCCGAAAATCGTGCGCAACACAAATGTTTTTCCCACGATCTTGTAGGCAGCCGCCAGCAGAAGCAAATTCACAACATAGGAAGTCACCGCAACCGGTATCAGTCCATTAGTGGCAAAAAGCACAAGCGTGCCGATACCCGCCACGCCTCCGATCACTATCTCATGAGGGAGAATAAGCGCGCAGAAAGCAAACGCATAAAGAAGAAGACCAAAAACTATAACTACATAATCCTTGGCATTAGTCATAAGGCTATTATATTTATTTCCGCCCATTGTCAGTTATTCAAGTAAAATACTGCGCAAAATTACTCAAATTTTTCAATTATCAGCAAGATTTTTATAAATTTGCACCATAGAACTCATTCGGAGTACATTTCATAAAATTAATAATACACCAATACAACATGAAGCGAATAACATCCCTCATCGCCATATCTGCAATTGTTGCGGCACAAGCCACAGCCGCAGACTTCTTCTCAAACGAAACTCCCGAACAGCTTTTCAATCTCGGAGTTCGCCTCGGAGTCAACACATCAAACCGCACTGTCGGCTCTGAGAACATGAGCGGATACAATGTGCAGGGATGGGGCACCGGATTCGACCTTGGAGTCATTGCTGACCTCAACATCCGCGACTATCTCTCCATCCAGCCGGGAGTCTTCTTCGAGTCACGTTCAAATACCTATACATTCATCACTCCTGTTGCGACTGCCGGGATGGCTGCACACGAATACCTGATGTCGCAGGCAGGAACATTCAATTCTTACGCGCTGACAATACCGATATTGGGCTCCGTAAGATTCAACATCACCGATGATATCAGATGGAACGTGGATTTCGGTCCGTATGTATCATTCATGTTCGGATCAAAACTAAAGAACAAGGTAAACCACAATTCCACTGACAACGGTGGCATACCTGCTGCCGGTGCAGAATTCAGACAAAAGGCTGCTCCCGTTGATTTCGGATTCAAATTCGGAACCGGCCTTCAGATACTCAAGCATTACACCATCAGCGCACATTACATGGCTGGTGCCGTACGCGGATGGAAAGATGTCAAGACTGAATTTGGCAAATACTCCTACGGCGGACGCACCAAAGCCTGGGTCTTCACCATCGGGTATGACTTTTGATCAACTCAATAAATATAAATAACATGACAGAGGGATTTGCATTTTCTGCAAATCCCTCTGTCATGTTATATTACACACTACGAGATCAATTATTCACATTATACACCTCGGTAAGCATTTCGCGGAGATCGCGCGTGTCGCGGAGTTTCACATCTCCATGAGTCATCAGCATCATCTCTACGCCTGACTGTTCCGCGCTGTAAGGCGGCTGAACATAATTTATATCCTCGCGAAGTTTGAATCCACAACGTTCATAGAAACGGATACGTCTTTCAGCCTCCGGAGTCTCCGGTTTCTCAACCTCAAGAAGCACATCCGGACTGACAGTCTCAAAAAGATGCGACAGCAGTTTCCTTCCGATATTCTTCCCGCGATGTTCCGGCTGAACGGCAAAATGCTCTACGTAAACATATCCCTCGAATGTCCAGTAAGAGAGGAAGCCTAAGAAATAGCCACCGCCGTCATCAATGGCAAAGGCATGGAACTTACCACCCTTCTCCTTGATGAAATTAGCCACATGCTCCGCACTTTTATAGATACGACGTTCATTCTCCGGAAAACTCTCGTTATATAATTTCAGGAAAGCCGGATAATCTTTCACTTCCAAATTTCTAAATTCCATAGTATTTATATTTTATAAGACACATCATTACAATGCCTCTTTCATTCTTTTATATACAAAGCTCTTTCCCCTTGACATCTTGGCGCCCTCTGGCTTGCTTATGCCGGGAAGCACCACCGAAGCATGATCCGGCATCCATTTCACCACCGAATCCATCCACTGCACCATCCCTGATCTTGTGGGATGAGGGTTCTTCGCGCTCTGCCGCGGCAAGTCAAGGTCAGAGCTGCGGAAATATGAATCCTCCCCAAGTTCCTCAGCCAGCCAGTCGTTAAGAATCTTACCTTTGTCATGACCTGGCCATGACGGAGGTCCGACCCAGAGAATGGGACGGTCTCCGGCAGCAGCGCGTATTTTCTCCACCGCACCTTTGAGTTTCACGTCGGGACGCGGCTCGAAAAGCTCATTCATTCCCAGGCTGATGAATACAGCATCCGGATCCTGAGCCTTGACAATTGATTCAAGCTTCGGGGAATTTCCCCACTTTGCAATCGTAGATCCATCCCACACAACAGTTGCCACCTCAAAACCATTCTCCTCACCATAGGCATTCAGGCGCTCTGAGAGCCATCCTGTCATCGAGTCTCCGATGAAAAGCACCTTCTTCACCGGTTTACGGTCATCGGGACCAGAACTGATAAGGAATGCCGCAGCCTGCACAATCACAGTGCAGACAACCAGATAATACAAAACAGGGAGTAGCTTTACTTTCTTCATATATAATCTTTTATTCTTATGTTGAAGGCGCCCCATAAGCACACACATCCGGGCAACCACCTGAATATATAACAAAGCGAGAGGCAAAATTACTACAAAATATCCGTTATAAAACATTTTTTAGTAATTTTGTAAAATCAAATAGTTACATGCAATGGAAGAAAACAACAATAAGAAGATAGTGCTGAGCGGCATCCGTGCCACCGGCAACCTCCACCTCGGCAATTATTACGGAGCTCTCTCCAAATTCGTGCGCATGCAGGATGACTACGACTGCCGCTACTTCGTGGCAGACCTACACGCACTCACCACAGCCCCCGACCCCGATATCCTTCATGAGAACGTGAAGAATATCCTTGCGGAATACCTTGCCGCAGGTCTCGATCCGGAAAAGAATACAATCTATGTGCAAAGCGACATACCGGAGATTTCCGAGATGTATCTGCTGATGAACATGCATGTAGGAATCGGAGAACTCATGCGCACCGCCTCTTTCAAGGATAAAGCGCGTAAAGCTCTCGGCATCACATCAGACAGCGATGAGATTGAAAAAGAGATCATCGGCAACCAGACCAACCAGCGCGTCAATGCCGGTCTGCTAACCTACCCCACCCTCATGGCTGTGGATATCCTCATCCATCACGCCGACTATGTGCCGGTGGGTAAAGACCAGGAGCAGCACCTTGAGCTCACACGCCGCTTCGCCCGTCGTTTCAACTCATTCTACAAAACTGAATATTTCGGAGAACCCGTAAACTTCAATTTCGGCGGACAAGCAGTGAAAGTGCCCGGACTTGATGGCTCCGGCAAGATGGGTAAAAGCGAAGGCAACTGCATCTACCTTATCGATGACGAGAAGACACTGCGCAAGAAAGTGATGCGTGCCGTTACCGACGAAGGTCCACAGGCTCCCAACTCAGAGATGAGCGAACCGGTGAAAAACCTCTTCACACTCCTTGAGCTCGTATCTACCCCGGATGTTGTGACACACTTCCGTGATGCATATGCTGACTGTTCTATCCGTTATGGCGATCTTAAGAAGCAACTTGCAGAAGACATTCTTAAGGTGACTCTCCCCATCCGCGAGCGCATCCTCGACATCCGCAACAACGAGGAATATCTTTCACGCGTGGTGCGTGAAGGAGCGGAGCGCACACGCGAATATGCAGCCAAGACCCTCCGCGATGTCCGCGAGATCATGGGTATCCGTAAATTCTGATATAGAATATCTGACCAATGGTTCTCAACTGGATCTGGATCTCGTTCTTTCTGATTGCCTTTCTCATGGCTGCGGGTCGCAGCATATGGGGTGGCGATCTTCAGGTGTGGAGCGACATCATGAACGCCTCCTTCGACCAGGCGGCATTCGCCTTTGAGATATCATTGGGTCTCACAGGAGTGCTGACCCTCTGGCTCGGCATCATGAAAATAGGAGAACGGGCTGGCGTCGTCGAATTTTTCGGCAGACTGATCAGTCCGTTCTTCTCACGTCTTTTTCCGGGCATCCCCAAAGGTCATCCGGCTATGGGAGCGATATTCATGAACATATCCGCCAACATGCTTGGTCTTGATAACGCCGCCACACCTATGGGGCTGAAGGCCATGCAGGAGATGCAGAGCCTGAACGACCGTAAGGATACCGCCACCGACGCCATGATCATGTTTTTGGTGCTAAACAGCTCCGGACTCTGCCTGATACCCATCAGCATAATGATGTACCGCGCGCAAGGCGGAGCCGCGAACCCCACCGACATTTTTATACCCATACTCATTGCCACAGCCATTGCCACGATAGTCGGTCTGACAGCATTGTGCATCAAGCAGAAGATAAAGATGGACAAGGTGATATGGAGCTGGCTTGGTGCCATAGCGCTGATAGTGGGAGGCATCACATGGTTCTTCGCAAGTTTACCGGCTGAAAAAGTTCAGATCTACAGCACCTTCGGAGCAAATCTCATCCTTTTCAGCGTCATAATAGCATTTATCCTTGCAGGCATCCGCCGCAAGCTGCGCGTCTACGATGTCTTCATTGAAGGTGCTAAAGAGGGATTCAAGACAGCCGTGATGATAATACCATATCTTGTAGCGATACTTGTCGCCATAGGAATGTTTCGCGCCTCCGGTGCACTCGACACATTCACCGGATGGGTGGAAAGCCTCGTAGCTTGGCTCGGATTTGACACCCAATGGGTCGGAGCATTGCCAACGATGCTGATGAAACCATTGAGCGGCAGTGGCAGCTGCGCCATGATGCTTGACGTGATGAAGACCAACGGAGCAGACGCCTTTGTCAGCAAACTCGCCGCAGCCGTACGCGGCTCCACCGACACCACCTTCTACATCCTTGCCGTCTACTTCGGCTCCGTCGGAGTCTCAAAAACGCGCTACGCCGCCGGCTACGCCCTGCTCGCCGACATCACCGGCGCCATCGCCGCCATCGCCGTCGCCTACCTCTTCTTCTGAAATAACCCTTACCAACCGTGCCCTCGCCACCCCTCGCCGGGGTGGTTTTATATGTTTCTTAGCATATTCTTTTGCCACATCAAAATTTATCATTAAATTTACATAATTCACCAATTCAATGGCAAATTTTTAAGAATGGGTAAGGATATAAACCGTCTGAAAGTAGTGCTCGCAGAGCAGAAAAAAACTAATAAATGGCTTGCACAACAGCTTGGGAAAGACCCGGCAACTGTGTCGAAGTGGTGTACCAATACAGCACAAC
>CAJTPK010000037.1 GCA_910578075.1 uncultured Muribaculaceae bacterium
CACGACCTTTTCGTTACGAATGAAATGCTCTACCAACTGAGCTATTGCGGCTGACTGCCCCGGGCGAAACGCCCAAAGCGTTGCAAAGTTACAAAAAATTTCTCAATTCTCCTAAGAAACTGTTTAAATTTAGAATATGGGCAGCGTCGAGGTGCTGTCTACATATTTGCGACGGAAGTCTTCATCGCTCATGCAGAGCATCATGATACCCTGGATGAGTGTCACTATCTCCCAGAGCCCGCAGGTCACGAGTGTCAGAAGGATTGTAAGCAGACCGCCCGCAGTCTTGCCAAGCACAAAATACTGCACACCAAGACCGCCGACAATTATTGCGAGTATGCCGCAGAGGGTTTTCTTGGATGAGATCTCGGCATTAGCCACGGCCGTCTTGCCGCTGCGCTGCATCAACGCCATCAACTCCGGAAAAGTATAAAGAGGCATCCAGGCGCCGCCATCGCGGCTCACCGGAGTATCGTTGCTGACCGGATACGCCATCATCTGCTCCGCAGACATCGGCCCGATCGTCTGATTGTTCAATGTGATGTAATAACTCATATTATCTATCTTTTTAAATACTTTTACAATTATCAACTAAAAATCCCTAAAAGGGATTTAATCTGATTTTTTTGACCACAGACCCAAAGAAACCATAGCAATACATTCTGAATACTTTTTCACAACTTATTGATAAATTATTAATGTATTAAAACCGTTTACATTTAGGATAATTCCGATCCTTGATTCGGAATGCAAACTTTTCTCCACCATAGTTTATGAGCACACCCTTGTCATAACCGGTAGCAACCAGATAATTTACCAATTGGGCTTCATGCGCTGATGACAATTCACGGCACGCCTTTACCTCAATTATTATATCATTCACGACAATATCAGCCCTGAACTCTCCAACCATAATCCCCTTATAATACACTGGTAATGAATAATACACTGGTAATGAAACTTCCTTCTCCGCATGTAATCCCAAACTCTCTAATTCGAACATCAATGCATTCTTATAGACAGATTCAAGATAACCTGACGCAAGATTTATTCGCACCTCATAGGCAGCTTTATTTATTAATTCCAACAGTTCCATAATCAGTGCTATTATAATATTAAACATCTTAGAACCATTTATTTGCATCAAATTTCAGCAATTTAGATTATTTAAAAAATCTGAGACAAACTATGGTTCTTTGGTTCTTTGGTCTTAAATTTAGCTATGGTCGTTTTGCAAAATTAAAAATTTTTGCAAAAAAATTGTTAACTTTACAGAAGAAATTTGAGAATTTAACATTGTAGTTGTCAAAAATTATTTCTTCTTATCATTAGCCTTTCACAATGTCTGATAATAACGATTTTTCCAACAATATAGAACACAACACTTCTTCCTCGCCTACGGAGAGGAAGACGGTGCTGTCGGGAATGTTCCGCGACTGGTATCTGGAGTACGCAAGCTATGTGATCCTGGAGCGCGCCGTGCCACATATCGAGGATGGCCTGAAGCCGGTGCAGCGACGCATCCTGCATTCCATGCAGACTCTCGATGACGGCCGATTCAATAAAGTGGCTAATATCGTGGGTAACACGATGCAGTATCACCCGCACGGTGACGCCTCCATCGGTGATGCGCTCGTGCAACTCGGACAGAAGGAATTGCTTGTCGACACACAGGGAAACTGGGGGAATATACTGACCGGCGACTCGGCTGCCGCACCCCGATATATCGAGGCGCGTCTCTCTGAATTCGCCATCGAAACTGCGTTCAGTCCCAAGATCACGGAGTGGACCCTCTCCTACGACGGACGTAAGCGCGAACCGGTGACTCTGCCGATGAAGTTCCCGCTCCTCCTCGCGCAAGGCGTGGAAGGTATCGCGGTGGGTCTGTCGTCAAAGATACTGCCCCATAATTTCAATGAGATAATTGACGCTGCCGTGGAATATCTCCACGACCGTCCGTTCAAGCTGCTTCCCGATTTCCAGACCGGGGGACTGCTGGATGTCTCTAAATATAACGATGGCGGTCGCGGCGGCTCAGTGAAGGTGCGCGCCAAGATCGAGAAAATAGACAACAAGACCCTCGCCATCACCGAACTGCCTTTCGGCAAGACCACCTCTACCCTTATCTCCTCGATCTTAGGAGCCATGGAGAAGGGGAAGATCAAGATACGCAAGGTAGATGACAACACTGCCGCCACAGCGGAGATATTAGTGCATCTGATTCCGGGAACATCATCCGACAAGGCTATTGACGCGCTCTACGCCTTTACCGACTGTGAGGTGTCGATCTCACCCAACTGCTGCGTGATCCGCGACCGCAAGCCGGAGTTTCTGACTGTCTCCGACCTGCTCCGCTATTCCGTTGACCATACACAGGAGATGCTACGTCAGGAGCTGGAGATAAAACTCGGCGAGACCCGCGAGCAGCAGCTCTTCGCTTCGCTGGAGAAAATATTCATCGAGGAGCGGATGTATAAGGATGAGCTGGTGGAACAGGCGAAAGACATGGAGACAGCCATCCGACGTGTCGACGCGCTTCTCAATCCGTTCAAGCCTTCATTCTTCCGCGAAGTCACCGATGAAGACCTCATAAAGCTTTGGGAGATCAAGATGGGACGCATTCTGAAATTCAATTCTCAGAAAGCCGATGAGAAGATAGCGCGTCTCGATGAGGAGATCGCCCGCCTCGAATATGATCTCGACCATATCGTGGAATTCACCGAGAAATGGTATGTGCATCTCAAGGAGAAATACGGTCATAACTTCCCGCGACGCACCGTGATCCGCAGCTTCGATTCCATCGAGGCCACCAAGGTGGCTGAAGCCAATAAACGTTTCTACTATGACGCGGAGGGTGGCTTTATCGGTACCGGCCTGAAGGATAAGGAATTCCGGTTCACATGCTCAGACATTGACGACATACTGGTTATCTACCGCGACGGCACATATAAGATCGTGCGCGTACAGGAGAAACTTTATGTAGGCAAGAAGGTGATACATCTCGGTGTATTCAAGAAGAATGACAAGCGCACCATATACAACGTGATCTACCGCAACGGTAAACGCGGCAATTACTATATGAAGCGGTTCTACATCACCGGACTCACACGCGAGAAGGATTACAACATCACCAAGGGCGTGGAAGGCTCGCGCATTGAATGGCTCACCTGCAACCCCAACGGGGAGGCTGAGACCGTACGCGTGTCGCTTAAGGATGAGATCAACGAGACAGGAAGGCGCCCACGCAATCTGGAGCTGTATGTGAATTTCTCCGAACTGGCGGTGAAAGGCAAGGAATCGCTCGGAAACCTCGTGACAAAATATCAGATCAAGAGCATATCTCTCGAAAAGCGGGGATCAAGCACACTTGGCGGACGCGAGGTATGGTTCGACCGCGATGTGCTCCGTCTCAATTATGACGGACGCGGTGAAAGCCTCGGCATCTTCCAGGGAGATGACAAGGTGCTCATAATAACCAAGGATGGTGAATATTTCACCTCGACATATTCCGACACCAACCATTACGAGGACAACATATTGCGCATTGAGAAATTCGATCCGCACAAGGTCTGGACACTCGCTCTAAACGATGCATCTTTAGGATATCCCTACCTTAAGCGGTTTGAATTCGAGGCATCAGCCAAACCTCAGAGATTTGTCGGCAGCGAACCGGAATCGAGCATCATCCTGCTCACCGACACGCCATATGCGCGTCTGCAGGTAACCTTCGGCGGCGCGGACGCAGTGCGTCCGGCGCTTGAGATCGAGACAGAAGACTTCATCGGAGTGAAGAGCTTCAAGGCAAAAGGGAAACGCATCTCCACCTACAACATCGCGGAGATCACGGAACTCGAGCCTACCCGCTTCCCCGAGCCCCCGGCCGACGAATCCCCGGTAGACTCAGAAGTCCCAGTTGACTCAGAAGCCCCAGTTGACTCAGTTGACCCAGCAGCCCCATCATCCCCATCCACCCCCGACCAACCCTCACTCTTCGACTTCTAATGAGAATAATCAAAATTATATTAATGCTCTTGATAGCGGGTTATGCCACTCAAGGCATAGCTCAAGAGAGAGAAGAGTCGCGGCCTGTCGTGCAGGAGTATCGCGTGGAGGTGGGTGGTGGCACCGCGTTGTCGACTTACCTGTCGCCGCTGCGCTACGATGGCACTGTCATCGGTGTCTCAGGACAGTGGACAAAGGCATCGCAATGGGCTCCGGAATCGCTGGTGATGCAGTTTAACGCCGCCTTGAACATGCGTGACTATCTGAATCCTGCAAGGACTGCCTCGATGATCGGTTTCGACGGCATGTTCGCATGGGGTATGCAATGGCGAAAACGTCTGCCATATTCCCTGCAGGTGACAGCCGGTGGATCAGCAGACATCGATGCCGGATGTCTATACCTCACCCGCAATGGGAATAACCCGGTGAGCGTGCTTGCCTCGGCATCATTAGATATCAATGCCTCCCTTTCATGGCGCTTCAAGATCGGGAGACTCCCGATGCTGCTCTCGGATGAAATCCGTATACCTACCATCGGATGCTTCTTCTCTCCGGAATATGGCGAGACATATTATGAGATATGGCTTGGCAACCACAAGGGGCTGGCACATTGCGGCTGGTGGGGAAACAGATTCTGCATCAACAACCTGCTTTCGCTCAAACTCGATTTCGGACGCACGGCAATGGAGGTGGGATACCGGTATGACTACCGCTCCTCATGGGCAAACCAACTGAACACACAGCTCTCGACACATTCCTTTGTCATCGGCATCATACCGCATGGACTCGGGCTCAAACGCCCCGCACGCATCAACTCCCCATTCTTCTAACCATCCTCCTCAAACCATCATATTCTCCAATAATTTCTCAAACCATTATAACCATGAGTAACCATTGTGATTATCAAACTTTTAAAACTAATTTTTCAAACCATTATAACCATGGGTAACCATTTTATTTTGGCAATTAAAACCAAATCATTGAAACCATTATAACCATTTAAAAGCTTCGCTTTTGCAAAGACGCGAATGAGTGTCAAACCTCTGGTTCTTTGGATATATTTAGTTAGTAATGAGGAGTTAGTAATTAGGAGTTCCTTTAGCGTCAAACTTTTAGCGTCAAACCAAAAGCGGAGCTTTTGATTGGTTTTAATGGTTTAATGATTCAATTATCAATTAATTGAATCAACAATGGTTTTTAAATGGTTATAATGGTTTGAAGGAAATAGTTTGAGGCAAAATGGTTTCCAATGGTTATAATGGTTTGAGGGAAATAGTTTGAGGCAAAATGGTTATAATGATTTGAGAAAAAAACTTGATTGATATGAAAAATAAATGGATAGTCGGTTTATTGACATTAGTGGCAACGGTATGCCTGTCCGCCTGTCATGATGCTCCGGAGTATAAGGATGATCCTTATGGCAATTTCGATGCGTTGACAGCTATTGTCGGCGAACGCTACTGCTTCTTTGCCGAGAAGGGGATCGACTGGGATGCGACATGCCGGGAATACCGCACACGTGTATCCCCAAACACCAACTCCTTTGAGCTCTTCGAAATATGCTCGGAGTTGCTCGATGAGCTCCAGGATGGTCATGTAAACCTCTCCTCTCGTTTCAACACAAGCTATTACCGTAAATGGTGGAGCGACTATCCCCAGGATTTCAACCTGCGCACCCTCCAGCAGTATTATCTTGATTTCGATTACATGCAGACCTCCGGCATTTCTTACAAAATGCTGACCAATGAGATCGGCTACATGTATTACCCCTCTTTCTCATCGGGCATAAGCTCCACGAGCCTGGATTATATACTTGCCATACTGTATGACTCAAAAGGGTTGATCATCGATATCCGCAACAACGGAGGGGGCATGCTCACCAATATAAACACTCTGGTAGGACGCTTCATCGATCGCAAGACAATCGGCGGATACATCCGCCATAAGACCGGACCCGCGCATGACGCATTCTCCGACCCTTATCCGATTGAATACGAACCGGCTTCAGATACGAAGCATGTGAAATATATGGGGAAACCGATCATCGTGCTCACCAACCGGTCATGCTTCTCTGCCGCCAACGATTTCGTAGCGGTAATGAAGACCCTGCCGAATGTGCGTATCGTAGGAGCACGCACTGGCGGAGGAGGGGGACTCCCCTTCTCTTCGGAATTGCCCAACGGATGGTCCGTGCGATTCTCTGCATGCCCTATCAACGACAACGATGACCGCTCTACCGAATTCGGCATCGATCCTTCGCCGGGATGCGAGGTGCATTGCAGCGATGAGGAACTTGCTGCCGGGAAAGACGCAATCCTTGACTTCGCCATCTCCCTGCTCAGCAGCAAATGACCCTTATTTAGCGTAACCGAGGATAACAGGAGATTTCACGTCAACACCATATTTGGCAGCGAAACGCAATATGGCTCTCGCGAGCTTAGGTTTCAGCTCCTCCGGACAATAGCGGAAATAAGCCTCGGCGGCACGCACATGCGTGGCGTCAGGCATTGGGTACTCTCTCCTTTCAGGCAGACCGAACATGTTATCGGGAAGATCTTTTCTCTCTTCAGCATCTAATATATCTTTCATAGCAAAAAAATTAATTGTTTAATTATGTAAAACGCATTCTGAAAGCGTATATATTAATATTCGGACAAAGTCACGGAGCTGGTGCATCTGTCTCTGCGACTCAGCAGGAGTGGTAACGACCTCCGCGCCGAATCGACCGGCTTAAATTCTTTGCGACTCCGCGACTCTGCGTGATTAAAAATTTTACCGGTCATTAATAATATTATAACAACTAAAGTAGGAAAATATGTGGATTTTTAAACCGATTTTAAAACAGACGATATGGGGAGGCGACAAGATTGCCCCCTACAAAGAGATCGACAGCGACTTGGAGAACGTTGGCGAGAGCTGGGAGCTCTCCGGAGTCAAAGGTTCGGAATCTGTTGTGTCCGAGGGTCCGGATGCCGGTCTTACCCTTCCGGAACTCATCGACCGCTACGGAGCTGCACTGTTGGGGAGCCGTAATTACGATCGGTTCGGCAACCGTTTTCCTCTCCTTATCAAATTCATTGATGCCCGTGAGGATCTGTCGGTGCAGGTGCATCCAGATGATACCATGGCGCAGAAATATGGCGAACCGAATGGCAAGACGGAGATGTGGTACGTATTGGATGCGGCTCCCGGTGCCAAGCTTGCAAACGGTTTCCGCAATCCTGTCAACCCGCAAGACTATGAAGCGCTTGTGGAAAGCGGAGAGATCGAGAATGTGCTGAACTTCGTGGAGATAAAGGAAGGTGACACTTACTTCATACCGGCCGGACGTGTACACGCCATTGGCAAAGGCGCATTCGTGGCAGAGATTCAGCAGACCTCTGATGCCACCTACCGACTTTACGATTACCATCGCAAAGACAAAAATGGTAACGAACGCGAACTTCACACGGCATTAGCCAAAGAGGCGGCGAACTTCAACGACACTGATGGTAATCCGGTAGCATATACGGCAAAAGAGAACGTGCCGGTGAATCTTGTACGTTGCCCGTTCTTCACAACCAACGTGCTTGAGGCTGACCATGAGCTTGTGCGCGACTACAGCGAGAACGACTCCTTCGTAGCGCTGATAATCACCGGAGGCGCGGCGACACTCAGCAGCGGCGACGACACGCTCCACGTGCACCACGGACAGACCGTCCTCATCCCCGCATCGGCAAAAAGCGTCACCATCGCTCCCTCCCCAACCGTCTCGCTCCTCGAGACCTACATCTGACCCTACGCCGACACACCAGTCGCATAATGACCGTATACACAAAGAAGCCGGAGCAGCGCGCTCCGGCTTCTTTGCGTATCTATATCAAAATAGCTCTGCAACTGCCGCTTTATAGCGTTGCGCCAATTCGATAGCTTGCTCTTTATCCATATTCTCGGATTAGGAACAACATACATCGATGGTGCGGTGTCACTGATCAGCCGAATAATTCGGAATGGCTATTTGTCCGGGATAGCCAGTCCTGTCTTTAAGTAAGTATTTATGAAGTAATATAACTCCATTAATTTCTTAGGACGATTGGCAAACTTCTTCAAATCTTTCTTGAATTGTTTACCACTCTTTATCTCTTTCATTTCAAATCAAGTGACTGGAGAAAAGATTCATAGCTATCCATATTGACCACAGTGAGGTTCTCGTCATTCTCGGCTTCTGCTATAGCCGCTTGTGTAGTAGCATTCGGTGTATTGTATGCCGCGTCCATAAGGATTGTCTCCACATAGTTGTTCAAACTTCGATTCTCGCGAGCGGCTAACTGCTTCAACCTGACAATTAGCTCCTCTCGAAGACGGAACATTGCTGATTTTCTATTTATTGCTACTTCCATAATGCTATCATTTATATTACAAAGATATATCTATTTTATTGCACAAACAAATATTTTCTATAGAAGTTTGGTTCACTATACAAAAGTTTCCGGCATAGACTTAACACGAAATATTTGCCCCCCGCAAATTTCAATCACGCAAAGACGCGAAGGCGCAAAGGATTTATGCCGGTCAATCGTTGTCTTACTCGTGTGTGGAATAGAATTCGGTGAGATATGCTCTCACATCTTCAGCTGAAGGATTAACTGCCACTATCACCCCTTCGGGATCTACCAGCACGACCTTACCTCCGCCATTGGGGCAACGGTATTTAGCCCATATTGCATTTGCATCCCCGACATCTACCAGATTCAACCATGGATAACCGTCTTTCTTCACAGCCTTACGTGCAAGCTCCGCGTCTTTCCATTCCCGGGCTACTCCTACAATCGTGAAACCTTTAGGCGAGAACTCCTCATATACAGGTTTCAGCGCCTTGGAATGCCGCCGGCATGATGAACACCAGGATGCCCAAAGATCAATCACAGCAGGACGTCCTTTTATCTGCTCGCTGAGCGTATAAAGCTTGCCATCCAGACCCGGAACAGTAAAGTCATTGAACCTGTTACCGGGTTTGGGATCCACCGTATTACCAAGTATCTCGAAATATTCACTATAGGGATGACCGGGGAACCTGCCGGCATAATATTTCATATAAGCATCGTAGATCATTGTGCCCTCCGGTGCATGCCACATCTCGTCCTGAAGCATATATAGCCCTACCAAGTTATCAAGAGACGCAGCTGTGGAGATGATACTCTCAAACTTGCCGCTCTTCTGCCAGTTTCGCAAATCCTCCTCTGCCTTTCTGCCGGCTTCAGAAAGACACTTGCCGCTATCAAACAATCCCCGCATCCTCTTTGAAAGCGAATCCCGTTCCTCCGGATGACTTTCATAACGCTCTGCTATCTCATAATATTCAGGAACAAAATGTTTCTTATTCTTTGCAAGAGAGTCAAGACGTAGATGCAGTTCATCCGTGTTCCAGGCATCCACCATCCTCTTCCTCTCTGTCACATAAGAGTCCGTCAAACTTCCGGATGGAGCCTTTACAACAGCTTTATCAATCTCGCCGTTCTTTTCAACGAATTCTATAAATATCTCTTCATTATCTGAGAAAAGCGTGCCGATCATCCACGATCCTTTCCAGAATCCAAACTCATCTGTCACTTTATACGCCTCTATGACATCCGAATATATATCCGCCGAAAACTTGCCGTCTGTCACTTTCACCCATATGACATTTGATATATTCGGTTTTGGCATAGACTTCATAAGCATCAACATCGTCTCATTCTTCGGATAAGTACCCGTGATGTGAGTATGATATTTTTTCGACTGTGCTTTGCCAGACACATCAAGTCCGCTTATAGCACCCTCCTTGCCTGTGAGCTCCACAGAAAGATCGCCACTTTCAAGCGGCTCATATAACAAAGTGAAAGGATATCGTCCGGACTTAGGCATTTTCACTTTTGTGCCGAAAGAGTAATTCTCCACACCCAGTAGCCTGTAACGCTTCCCGGAATCTGAGCCCGAAAGATTCAGCGTATCAGACATAGCATTTCTACCAGGAAAATTGACAAACGATACATTCAGTCTTGTCGCGCTATCCGTCAGCTCAACAGATTCAACATACAGACATTCAATGGAGTTGGATTTAAAGAGAGGTGATGAAACAACGCGTCCACTCACTTGCAGAGTAAGCGCCATCATCAGCACGATTATCAACCACTTTATTTCTTTCATATCTATTTTTAGTATATTCATTAAATGAGTTCAAATATTCATGGATAACAATTCCCAAGTTGCTGACGCTCAATGACCGCGATTCTTGCGACGGAGTGCGGACATTCGTTCAGAGAAGCCTCCGTTCTTGACAAAGTCATCCGAAAGGCGCTGCAGCTGGCGGTAAAGCAGATAATCCGCCTGATTGAGCAATATGATCGCCATGTTCGCGATAGTATCAGCAGGACGATTCTCAATCAACGTCATAAAGAAAGCCGGATCATTATGCTCTCGACCTAAATTTCTCATGGTCTCATATTCGTTGCTACCTTTCTGCCACTGCGCAAAACCGCGTGTAACCAGATAATCCTCATAATCTGCAAGAAGTTCCTTCAAACTCGCCTTGGCAACATTCAGCAGTTTGATTTCCGTTTTGGCCGAAGTTGAAGAAGCCGAAGACCCCTCTATGATATTCTGCTTTCCACTGCGTGCCGCCTGAATCATCTGATCGATAGTCCTGTCTCCCTTACACAGGAATTTGTGACAGAAAAAGTAAGTCATCTGGAAAATAACATCTGTCTTCTTAAAACTTAGCAAGTCGCGGTAATTACCTTGATTGGGGATAAGACTATTTTCCATAATCCGATTGTTTAGGTTTCGAACTAACTCATTAAGATAAAAGACTTAATGAGTCTATTTATTGAATCGTAAAGATAATGAAACTTTTTGGATTATTACCAAATAATCAAAAAAACATTCCAAAAAAATACCAAAGCCCCTAAAAGCTAAAGTCTCTAAGGTCCCTAAAGCCACTAAAGTCCCTAAGGTCTCTAAAGTCCCTAAGGCCCTTAAAGCCCCTAATGTCCTTAATGTCCTTAATGTCCTTAAAGCCCCTAAGGTCCCTAATGCCCTTAAAGCCACTAAAGTCCCTAAAGACCTTACTCACTCGCGGTAGGGATCATAGACATCGATAATGTGATGATATATACTTTAAGAGTCCGTTCCCTAAAGCTAAATTCTTTATGAAAACGGACTCTAAATTAAGGATAAAATGCTTAATTCTAATTACGCAAAACTAATTGAATGTAATTTCCATTCGTTGATTCGAAAAATTTCCTACCGGCGTAGATACATCACCATCAAGAAACCATCCATTATGTTTGCCACCCCATCCCCAATTCATATAATAGTATTTGTAAAAATTTATTGGTTCCGGTTTATAAAAATTTGGTCCTTCAGGCTCTACATATTCAAATTTTGGATAAGAGTAATCAGCTAATCTAAACACCGTGTATTCTGTTCCCGTCTCATGTGCTTTTGATGCCTCTATAACCCAAGCATGTCCCGCCTGTGCACCGGATTCTATACCTCTAGCATATACAGGATTATTTTTTGTTATAGACCGATCCACTGCTATTTTATTATGAGTCCTATGTAATTCGCAATCATAACCATACTTTTTAAACAGGTTATAGGCATCTTCAATACTTGCGCCACCATCGACAGACACATTCAGCTCGGATCTCAGCGATGCAAGGAAATCTGTCAAACTCGTTGAAGCACTTGGCGGATTATCTTTGACTACCATACTAGACCATGGATAATCAGACGGAATCTGATAATATCTCATAAGCTGACCAACAGCAACCGTTACGCACCCAAGAGCAGAATAAGGTGTCGTATTGAATATGCCAGTTTGAGACCATTCTGTTCCCATATACTTTCCAGAATAATATCGCGTACCATCATAATTAATCAATAATAGTGCGGTGTTCTCCCACGAAAACTTTGTGCCTTCCCAAGCATCCTCATCGGATACAGATGCAACAAATCGTTTATATACATCATCAGGCAGTATATCTTTGGCTTCAGAGAGTAACATATAATCTGTATAATCCTCTACATACTTACAGTACCACTCGTCAAAAGCATAATAATACATCTCGTCTTGAATATCTTCATCACCCCTGGTCGGTTTCGTTAAATGTTTTATTTTACTATCATTAGATTCATAAACCTTCCATTCATATGATAAATCCAATTTTTCCTGTTTATTAGCAATTTGGATTTTTTCTTTTAATTCATCTATAACGACTGATTCCCCAGACTTTTCCATGTTCAAGGAAAAAGTGCCATGTTCTACAATAGCAAGTATAGGATAATATTTCTTTGAAGCCGAAATCAGTACGTAACCATCTGTATAATTCACTGCATATATTAATGGCTCGCCATTATCACCTTCAATCGTAACAATATTTTCGATATTACCCCAATTCTTTGAACGCGTTGAAGTTGTATTTATATTAGAGAATATCGATGCAACTATTTTTGCATCGTCCGTTGAAATTATAATTTTATCAGGATCTATTTTAGCATTATACGCAACCTCGTCCTTTTCGGATGAAGATATGCTAAACTCATCTATCTCATTGATAGACTCGGGGACTTCGTTAGTGCAAGCTGTCAGCATCGCTGCTGAAGCGATAATCGCAAATAAAAAGAGTTTCTTCATGATAGATAAAATTAAAAAATGATTATAAATTAGTGAATATAAAAAAATACCCGGGGCACGAGACGTGTCCCGGGTATCGTAATAGATTATTGAAATAAATTATTTCTTTTGACGCAATTTGATGTTATCCAAGAAATATCGGCATACCGCTGATTTATCATCATCAGCTTTATAAGGCCACTGAGAATCTATTTGTCTGATTGTTATTTTAGTATTCTCATTTACTGTAAGCCCTGAAAGGTCTACTACTGCTTTCATCCATTCCATAGGAGCTCCGGCTACCAATGTATGAGGAGGAACTTCAATATGTTTCTCACTACCTCCATTCTCAACAACAACCAGAAGCTGAGACGGGTCATACTTTCTATTTTCTGCTCCGGGATCTCCCTGTCGCATCGGAGCCCAATCGAAACATAACTCCAGATTCTCACCTTCAGGTATATCCTTTATTGATGGTAATACAAGACCTGCTTGAATTCCTGTTAATCCAAACTTGAGATAATTCTTCTGAATGTATATACGAGTGTTAAACGGACGATCTTCATAAGCCTTATGTGTCGCCTTAACAAATGAATATCCCCTTTCATAAATAGCATCCTCTGCTGTTACACCGTCCACAACATTTGTCAGGTTCTTGGATTCAGCCTTCACTGTATCGCTTTCCTTAATCCAGTCATGTACACCTGCAACATTTGACCAAGGCTCAAGCCATTCAAAGTCATCTGCAAAGTAGATGATCTCGTTGACACCTAAGTCTTCAACAATGATAGGAATGATATTAACTACAGGAGAAGCCTGACCTGCGAAATAGCCTGTTACTTTAACTTTATGACCTCCCAACTGGCTAATATTGCTAGAAGCAGGTGCATCTACAAAATAACCTTTACAATTCATTTTGCCTACAGTCAATGAAGAGCCATCGTAGTCTCCAGAAACTGTTATGAACTGATATTTCTTCCCATCAGTTTTATCAAAAGTATCCGTAATATCAACAGGTGTTTTTTCGGGTATTACAGCTGATCCTTCGTCTGAAATTTTTTCACCGAGGACATAAGCCATCTTCATGTCATCAGTGTATTTCTCACCTACGATTGAGACTTTCTGGCCTGCCTCCACAGCAATTACCGGTTCTTTGACATACACGTAATTCGTTCCGTCTGTCGCAATAAAGCCGTTACCGGTGAGAGCTGTCACAATCATATTGGGAAGACGTACCACTGTCTCATCTTCGGCAGACTCCATCGCCTCGATTGTATAATCGATGGGATCGCGGAATTTATCACCGTCCTGACGGATGATTACTGTTGACTCGCTCCATAAATTGCGACCTTTGAATTTGATTGTTGTTTTACGAGGATTATCCTTAGCACCCTCTCTCATATTATCTTGAACAGAGATTGTAACCTCAGTCTGTCCTGCGTGACCAGTTGCAGGAGAAATCGTAACCCATTCAGGTGCTTCACTAATCCAGTCCGCATCAGAAATCACTGTGATAATCTGTGGACCCGAAGGAATCGCATCATATTCGAGAAGATCCACACTGGCGAGGACTGCTCTCGAAAGTGTTGTCTCATCGTCCTTGCAGGATGTGAAAACACATCCTACCAAGGCGATAAGGGATAAAATATAATAATTTATCTTTTTCATTATTCTTACAATTAAGTATTATTATAAACCAGAAGCGGCTCCCCAACCGGGATTTTGTGTAAGATTTGGATTAAGATTAATCTCATCAGTCGGAACCGGATAAAGATAATCTCTGACTTCATTAAATCCTTGACGATCCGCACCATGATGGAAATCAAGATAACCTCTGCTACCATCCGAAAGTACAATATCCTTGCCAATCTGCCAAACAAGCTCTCCATTGGGGGCTTTAGGCTTTGAATCACCTTCAGCGTAGAGAATAACATCAGCAACACCATCACCTGAGAGATCATAACTACCGGCACCGGGGAAATATTGTCCGGTTAATGGCTGATCAATCATCTTACCGCATTTCCAACGCATCAGGTCATCCCAACGGCAACCTTCCTGAACCATCTCAATAGCACGTTCACGACGTATCTCAAGAATCACACCCTTGTTGCTTCCTTTAACATTGAAATATCCACTTTCAGGCGAAATATCTCCATCGAGGTAAGTATCCGGATTACTGTTTGCGACTGTCATGCTCAGCAAACCTGTCATTCCGACGCGTCTACGAAGTTCATTGATTGTATTATCAAGATCATCCTGTGTCAGAGTCTCAAGTTCAGCTTTAGCTTCAGCAAGATTCAACAATACTTCAGCATAGCGGAATTCAGGAAGGTCATTAGAACTCATATTGTTCTTATCCATAAGGATACTACCCATTTTTGATTCGCCAACAAATTTAATTGGCTGATAACCGGTAGTAGAGCATTGTAAATCCGGTGCAAGAATAGCTGATTCTCCTATTCTGTGATAGTTGAGACCGCGTATGGATTGAGTAAGTCGGGGATCACGATCTTTGATTTCTTCGGCAAACT
The DNA here is from genome assembly GCA_910578075.1 of uncultured Muribaculaceae bacterium. Classification (GTDB taxonomy): domain Bacteria; phylum Bacteroidota; class Bacteroidia; order Bacteroidales; family Muribaculaceae; genus Lepagella. Next base: position 15,169 of record CAJTPK010000037.1, read on the forward strand.
GCATATTCTGCCAACCGGGAATCGACGTGAAACGAGATCCATCTTTCATGAGATATGTACATACGAACTTACGGGTGTAACCTGGCATACCCTGGGTTGCCACCAATGTGTGTGCATTCGCATTATGAAGAATCTGCATACCTTGATCATATTTCACCGCAAGTATAAACTCATCCTTATTGGCATCCTGTGCAGCGAAAAGATTCATATAATCTTCCGCAGGCTTACCCGTGTTATAGAGTTTGTATTTACCATATTGTCCACTCATCAATTTTTCAGAAGCATCAGCACACTGCTCGAGATAATATCTCCAATCATGACCATCAAGAGTAATGTTATGATATTTTCTGAAAGTACCCTCATAGAGGCAGAATGCAGATTTCAGAGCAAGAGCTGCTCCAGCAGTGACACGATAAGGAGCTGAAGCCTCTTTCTCTTTGACAGGAAGATTCTCAATCGCAAAATCTATATCTTCCAACATTTTTGTCATTATAAACTCTCTGGAATCGCGCGGCGCATAGAGTTGTGGATCGGAAGAGCCGAGCTGACGGTCAACCCATGGCACATCACCAAATCGTTTAACTTTCTTGAAATAGAAATATGCACGGAAGAATCTTGTAACCGCTGTATATTTTGTCACCGCTGCTTTATCCGGACATCTGTCAGCATATTCAAGAAATGTGTTCATTCTACGGAGAACACCCCAGCTCCAGCCTCCACCGTTTGCAGGAACGGTTCTATTTGTACCTGCACGCATAACAGCTGATAGGTTCTGGTTGACTTTACAGTCATCCTGACTTTCAAAAGTACCACCTGTTCCAATAACATTCTCATAGAAATAATTGGTGAATAGCTGCAGGTCTGTTGCGGTATTGAAGTATCCTTCAATATCCACCTTATCCTTCGGCTCAAAATCAAGGGCATCGTTACATGCAGATAAACCCATTAGGCAGAGCACAAGAGGAATATAATATTTATAGTTTTTCATTTTAATTCTCATGTATATTTAGAATGTCACATCAATACCGAACATAAAGCTCTTTGACCATGGATAGAATTTCTCATTTGCATCCGCCTCATATTTTCCCGATGAGTTCTTGGATTTACGCTCAATTGCTCCTTCCGGATCAATGTATTTTGTATTCTTTTTAAGAGGAGACCAATAACACAGATTCTCCGCTGTGAAATATATTCTCAATTTCTGTATATAGGCTTTTTTAGTCCACTTAGCGGGGAAAGTATAACCTACAGTCAAATTCTTGAAACGAAGATATCTGAGATTCTGCAGATAACGATCATTAACTCTTGTCTCAATACCTCTGTCGTCATCCCAACCACCGATAGTTCCACTCGTCGCTGCATAAGCCATCGGACGCGGGAAGTATGCATCGGGATTATCTGGAGACCAGACTTTATCTTTAAAGTCAGTAGGTATAAATGACACATAAGGATATGAATATAATCCCCAGAAGTCCATGTTATGACCGTTAGGATACCAATAGTGATTACCAGTACCCTGGAAGAATAAGCTTACATCAAAACCAAAGTATGAGAAGCTACCTCTGAAACCATATTGTAGCGTAGGTAGGCTGTTACCCAATTTCACACGGTCACCGGGGTTATCAACTGTATTTTCACCTATTCCAATCTTACCGTCACCATCAAGATCAAGATAACGCACATCACCTGCCGCCCATCCTGAACCAATTCGCTTGGCAACATATGAAAGATCAACTTCTTGGGCATAGCGCTGGGCTTCTTCATCAGTCTGGAAGAGATCACCCATGCGGAATCCCCAAATCTCACCAAGCTCCATTCCTTCATAATAATCCTTGGCAAATGTTTTGTTGGGATTATCATATTTAGTAATAGTGCTCTTATAATCAGAAAGGTTAACTCCTACACTATATGAAAAGTCATTACCCCAAAGTCTGAACGAATCATTCCAGTTTACAGCAAGCTCATAACCCTTTGTACGAAGGTCTGCAACATTCATTTTAGGCGAGGTTGCACCATATACACCGGGCAAAGCCACGCCAGGAGCGAGCATATCTTTTGTATCACGGATATAGAGGTCAACAGTGGCATCGAGACGATTATTGAAAAATCCAAGGTCAAGACCAAGGTCATACTGATGTGTCTTTTCCCATGTAAGGTCAGACGCAATCGGAGAACCAAGAGTTGCATAAGGAGCCTTAGTTGTTCCCTCACCCATAGAATAATCAAGTGTTCCTGTACCAATCAGACGAAGGAATGTATAATAATCGGAAACGTTCTGATTACCAAGCACACCATAAGAGAAACGAAGCTTACCATTGCTCCACCAATCCTGTATAGGCTCGAAGAATTTCTCCTCAGAGAAGCGCCAGCCTACTGATCCTGAAGGGAAGAAGCCCCAGCGGTTGGATCTTGCAAAACGTGATGTTCCATCATAGCGACCCGAAATCTCTACAAGATACTTACCTAAGTAATCATAATTGACACGACCGAATATACCCTGAAGAGCATACTGATTCTGGTCACCCTCTACAAACATCTGTTTTGCACCGTTACTATCGGGACCTACGAGATTCAGGTCTGAGAGATCATCGACTGTAAGGTTCTGACCTTTAGCATACACCCTTTTATAATTACGAGTCTCATAGTTGAAACCTGCTACAACTGTCAGGTTATGGGCATCCTTAAATGTGTCTTTATAGGTTGCAAGCGCATTGACATTATAATAATTTGTAGTTCCAACAGTTTCTTGCAAGTCATTTATAGCACAACCTGTGGTATAATAGTCCATTTCAGCATCCGGTGTCTCACGGAAAGGTAGATTAACACGTCTTGTCGTATTACGACTTTGCCAGAAACGATAAGTGAAATCGGCAGACAATGTTAGTTGTTTAATTGGAGAATAATCAACTCGTGTAGTATTGGTAAAGTCTGTTCTTCTATTAACGCTCGGACTCTTTCCTTCCATCATAAGAACATGGCGAGCATTCATGACGCGATAGTTCTGATAGGGCGTGTTCTGAATATATGAGCCGTCGGGATTTTTCAACGGATAGCATGCTACTGCGTGACGTGCCGTTCCCTGCATAGCACTCTCGTTTCCTCCCTGATATTCATATGTAGAGCCAAAGAAAGATGTGTTATTGCTTACCTTTATCCACTTATTTACCGGGAACTCAAAACGAGCGCGCAAATTATATTTTTTATATTTATCAGTATTAATTTTCCAGATACCATCATGGAAATTCAATCCACCCGACAAATAATATTTAATTTTTTTAATTCCACCGCTAAGAGAGATATTGTGCTGTTGCTGGAAATATTTATCACTGTACATTTCATCATACCAGTCAGTATTTGCATAATATTTCCATCGGCGCTTTCCTCCAACTGTTTCTTCAACAACCCATGGGCGATCAGGATTTTCGGTCTTGTCGTTGACACGTGCAAGAAGCTCACGCATGTCATTATCATCATAATTGATATACTTGGCACCGTTATTGGCAGCACCCCAGAATTTATTAATCAGATAAACTGACCAATAACCTGTATTTTCATAATCAGTACATGTTGTAGGAGTTTCCCAACCAAATCGACCGTTGTAACGGACAGTAGCTTTACCGTCACCTTCTGATCCGCTCTTGGTCGTCACCAGAATCACACCGAACGCAGCGCGTGCACCATACACAGCGGCTGCAGACGCGTCCTTGATGACAGAGATAGAAGCCACGTCATTCGGGTTTACATTATCAATCTCTCCAATTGAGCCATCGACAAGCACAAGAGGTGAACCTCCATTGATTGAGGCCTGACCACGGATGTTCAGAGATGCGGAAGAACCGGGAACACCAGATGAGGTTGTCACATTCAAACCGGCAACAGTACCTTGAAGCATATTAGTAATGTTGGCAGCCGGACGGTCTTCGAGTTTCTTTCCATCAAGGGAAGCGACGGCACCGGTGAGGTTGACTTTCTTCTGAGTACCGTAACCGATTACCACTGTCTCTTCAAGCATCTGTGCGTCCTCTTTCATGACAATCTTGACGCTTGTCTGGGTCGGACTCAGCTTGACTGTCTGTGTCTGGTAACCGATCAAGGCGACCTTCAACTGAGCCGCACCGTCGGGAACCTGCAAAGAAAAATTACCGTCTAAGTCGGCCATGCATCCCGTGCGGGAATTAACCAACATCACGCTGGCACCGGTAAGGGGCTCACCCTTATCGTCGGTAACTGTACCCGTAACCTGGCGGGTCGCCGCCCATGCGGGGGCGCTGACCAGAAGGGTCACCAGCAAAAGAATTAGTCTTCTGACTTGTTTCATAAGGTAGGTATTAGTAAGTAAAAAAAGTTGTTTCAATCGTTTTGATAGGTTTCATTCTGAAATCCATCTGCGTCAGAGGCTCAGACGAGCCTCTGACGCAGATAAGTCATATGACTTATCGAGATTCGATATCGATCTTATTTTATATCAATCTTATATGTAGCCACATCAAATTTCTTGGGACGCTCCATTGTCTCTGTCCAGGTGTGTCCGAACTCATCTTTGACTGTAATGATAAGGTCTGTATCAGCATCGGGAGCAACCACCTTGTAGAAATGATGGCGGTTCTGGGCAGTTCCAATCGGGGCATCTGTGCAGCTTGCGCTGTTCATACGCTTGGCGGTGCATGCCATGATCTGAATAGGATCATATGCGCTCACTTCCTTAACATCAAGCGCTTTCCCATCAACTGTCTTAACTGTGCATGTCCAGCGGGAGTTCTTCTGCCATGCATTGATGAGCACCTCGTTCTTACCGACCTGATTGCCGTTGTATGCATTTATGATTGCCGAGAATTGTAATTTCATCTTGGCATCTGTCAGCAACGGAACATCTTTGTCAAGGCTGAATGTGATTTCATTGAGGTCATAGCTGCGGAACTGGAAGTTCTCGTCTTTACCTGCACATTTATAAATCCACTTGATATCTTTGCCTGTGATATCCCATACGCCATATCCGCAGGGGGTACCGTCAGTAGCCTGAAGCAGACCGGGGGTCATGTTGCCGCTCCACCACCAGTCGGAGCAGATTGCAGAAAGGTTATGTTCATATATGTTACGTCCTTCTGTAATCTCATTCTCCGGAACGATGTTGTAGCTACGGTGGGTATGACCTGTTACATAGTGAACGAGCTGATATCCATCGAATGCAGCGAGGAGTTTATCGCAATCCCTCATGTTCTTGCCAAACTTGTTGACACCGTTGGATGCAAACACAGGCACGTGCATCATGACCATGATAGGTGTTGACTTGTCAACATACTGGAGGTCCTTCTTAAGCCATTCCCACTGGGGTTCGTAGATCTGACCCTCGATGTGGTTACGAGAACCGTCACCGTTGTAGGTAACACAGTCTACGTTGTCAAGCATGATGTAGTGAACATCACCGATATTGAATGAATAATAAGGGGGAGCCACACTTGCAGCAAACGGATTCTTGGCATTGTGGTTGCCGATGGCTTTCATGTCATTGTCGTGGTTACCGATGGTATGATAGATCGGAAGACCACCGAGAACTTCATTGATTGTCTTGTGATAATCTTCGGGACCGAATTTGCGGTCATACCAGTAAAGATCCCAGGTCATATCACCGAGTGTGATACCATAAACCTTTCCGGGAAGACTCTTGACATATGAATTGATGTCTGAAGCAACCTTGCGGAACTGACCTATGTCATTGTTTGCGCTTCGGTTTGCCACGTGCATATCGCCGAGGAATATCACCTTATAATTACTCTGGTCAACTTTAGTGAGCGTGAAGCTCTGATTCTCCGGCTCATTGGCTTTACCGGCAAAAGTGCGATAATGGTCGGGGAAGACTCCACTGAGTTGGCATTCATAACCGGAAGGCACTGAAATAAATACAAATCCTGACTCTTTCTTTGAGGCAAGCTGATAGATACCTTTCTCGTCAGTTACGGTTGTCTCCACACCATCGCTGACCACAACACCGGGGATCGGTCCATCAGCGGCCTCCACTACACCATATACCGTTGTGGTGGGAAGGAGGTCAAACTTGTACTTGACCATTGTGATGGTCATGTTGCCGAGTGTGATACGACGGTCACCGCGTTTTACAATCACCTTAAATGTGCCTCCTTCGAAATTGGAGGGGAGACGGAAGGAGAAATGATCTTCGGTGGCTTCTGTCACTGTGCAAGCAGTGATCTTGCCGTCTTTTTCAAGATAGATAAGGTCAGAGGTTACAACACCGTTCGCGCCTTGTGCGATTCGGCAGTCCTCGCCTACAACCACATCAACGCTGGCGGGGAGGGTGATGTTGAGTTCGGTGCTGCCACCGGGAGTGGGATCCGGTGTCGGATCATCTTTCTTGTCGCCGCAGCTCACGATAGAGCAAGAGAGGAGCGACAGCATCAAAACGGCCTGTAAGAGACCAAAGAGCTTTTTAATCATGATTGAACAGTTAATTCTATCTAAGGTTAATCATTGCCGGTATCGACATCTTTATCTCAATACCTGCAATGCGCAATAGGTTGTTTTTCGATTTTTTAATAAATTTTGCGTAAAATTATAGTAAAATTTCGTTTGGTGCAAGTTTTTACCTAAAAAATATTTCGAAACGTAAATTTTAAGTTAAATTACATTAATATAATTCACGAGCACACCATAAAACCATTGTGCGCACACCGCAGGTGTGTGGTGCGACAAGCCAGCTCCTCATCCCATTTTTTCTCAAACCATTATAACCATTTATAACCATTTTATTTCTGTATTTTAAACCATATTTAAGAAACCATTAAAACCATTCAAAAGCTACGCTTTTGTTTGACGCGAAAAAGGTTTTCTGCAAAATGTCAGGCGAAGCTGTCGGGTGCGCACACCGCAGGTGTGTGGTGCGGCAAGCCAGCTCCTCATCCAATTTTTTCTCAAACCATTATAACCATTTATAACCATTTTATTTCCGTATTTTAAACCATATTTAAGAAACCATTATAACCATTCAAAAGCTCCGCTTTTGTTTTGACGCGAAAAGGTTTTCTGCAAAATGTCAGGCGAAGCTGTCGGGTGCGCACACCGCAGGTGTGTGGTGCGGCAAGCCAGCTCCTCATCCAATTTTTTCTCAAACCATTATAACCATTTATAACCATTTTATTTCTGTATTTTAAACCATATTTAAGAAACCATTATAACCATTCAAAAGCTCTGCTTTTGTTTGACGCGAAAAAAGGTTTGAGACCAAAAGAACTCCTAACTCCTCATTCCCAACTCCTAACTAAATAAACCAAAGTCCCAAAGGAACCATAGCATGGAGACTGAAATCTGAGTCTATAATTTATGATAAAAACGCGGAGTTTCAGAGAAAAAGAGAATTGATGCGAAAGACATAAGACGCTGGAATCGCGTGGCGATTCCGGCCGAGGCGCAGAGCAGGTGCGTCGAACTCTGTGTCTCAGCAGGAGTGGAGCTACTTCTGAGGCGCTGAGCCGCGTACTTAGGCTCAGTGACTCGGCAGGAAAGAATCATCTATTGGTAGTAAATGCAGGCTCAAGAATATTCAATCCGAGCGCAGACTCAATCTTGAATATTGTCTCGATACTTAAATTCTCAGTACCTTTCAGCACCCTTGAGATGTATTGCTGGGAACAGCCCATGCGCTTGGCAACAATCTTCTGCGTAATCCCCTGTTCTTCCATCTTGTCAAGCATCATCATAGCTATTTCATGTGAATAACGCAACCATTCTCGGTTAGCCCTGCGCTCCATGGCTTTTTCTTTCCAACGAGATGGCGTAGATGACTTGTGAGCCGCTAATTTATTTTGTAACTCCTTCATAAACACAGTTGTTAAAGTTCTGCAATATATTCTATAAAACTCTCATCATCGATAATTTTCTCATCCAAAAGAAAATTTCTGACTTTTTCTATTTTTGCAAGTTCAACGGCAGTATGTTCTCGCTCCTGCATTGTTGCTGTAAGTTTGATTGCACCTCCGGTAATAACATACACGCCTTTTGCCAGTTTGATAGCATAGATTCTTAACCAAGAAGAGCGCCCAACAAGATTTTTAAGACGAGCTTTTTCCTTACCAAGCAAACACTCGGCTATTCGGCTGTTGCTGAGTGGTCGGAAAATCAAATCCAAATTGGCTTCCGGTGATATATCCATAATAATGGCTTCAAGTTTTTCACTATCATCAATGGTTCGCGTTATGGCGTCATTAATATTCGTGATATGGAAATAGCTCTCCAAGTCTTTGGAATTAGCCTTAAAGAAACTACGCAGCCATGCTACATCATTCCATTGATCAAATAGAGAATACAGTATGTTATCCTCATCTCCATCATATCTAACGGCCCAGAGTCGTCCATCTTCGGTTATATCGTCAAAAGTCATATCTTAATTTTCCTGCAAATATAAGAATTCTTTATATAAAATACAACTTATAGGTTGTGCTTGTTCAAAATAAAAATTCCCAAAGCAAATACAAAAACTCCAACCCTCCACTCCCCAGCGTTAAAAAGGCACACGCCATTATATATGACTAATTGATCGACTTCTTCGAAGCCGTCTGACACGATCCGGATAACACCGCACCTTCGCGGGGCTACGTTCCTTGCCCCGCTCGATACGGTGTTATAATTGTCCCATCCCTTCGGGATTTCGTCGCGGTTTTCTTGACCAAAGATCAATAGAACTATAGAATAGAACTATAAAAATATATTGCTGTCCGGTAAAAATTTAATCACGCAGAAGCAAAGGATTCATACCGCTCTATTCAGCGCAGAAGTCGCCACCACTCCTGGTGAGACACAGAGTACGACGCACCTGCTCTGCGCCTCGGCCGGAATCGCCACGCGATTCCAGCGTCTTATGCCTGTCGCCTCAGTACTCTTTTTCTCTGAAACTCTGCGTTTAATAATAATCTGCGTTTAATCATAATTATAGACTCAGATTTCAGCCTCCATGCTATGGCTCCTTTGGGACTGTGGTCTATTTAGTTAGGAGTTAGGAGTTAGGGGTTAGGAGTTCTTTTGGTCTCAAGCCTTTTCGCGTCAAAACAAAAGCAGAGCTTTTGAATGGTTATAATGGTTTCTTAAATATGGTTTAAAATACAGAAATAAAATGGTTATAAATGGTTATAATGGTCGTACATTTGTACGGTAAAAAAATTTTCGATAAATTTATCTA
>CAJTPK010000038.1 GCA_910578075.1 uncultured Muribaculaceae bacterium
TTCGCGATTGAATAAATTATCTCGGAAACAAGCCGCCCCTAAAGCTAAATTTTTTTATGAGACGGACTCTAATACTTTTTCGATATAAACTTACATCATGTCAAAAGAAAACATTTTCGAAGGCTGGGATAAACAGACTATCAAGAAATACCAGCATTGGCAGCTCCGCACGATCCTCGTGTCGATGATTGGATATGCCATCTACTACTTCGTAAGGAAAAACTTCTCGATTGCCATGCCCGGACTTACCGCCCAGTATGGCATCTCGAACACAAGCTTCGGTATCGTTATCGGTATCGGATCTCTCGTGTACGGTCTTTCGCGCTTCATCAACGGCTTCGTCGTTGACCGGTTCAGCGCGCGCGTGATCATGGCCATCGGTCTTTTGCTTTGCGCATTGTCAAACCTTGCCTTCGGTTTCGGAGTAAACATCAGCGGCTGGATCACCGGCACTGATGCGGGTCCTGACTTCATTAACATGCTTGTGATGGTGATGGCAGTCACAATTATCTGCAATCAGCTTTTCCAGGGCGTAGGTTATCCTCCGTGCGCACGCCTTCTCCCCTGCTGGATACACCCTTCTCAGCTTGCCACAAAGATGTCGATATGGAACACATCCCACTCCATCGGTGCAGCCCTCGCTGTCGTGGTATGCGGATACATCATGGGCACAATGGGTACAGACCTCAGCTCTGACCACAGCATAATTGCAAAAATCGCAGCAAACCTTAACCTTGATCCCAACAACCAGGAGCACCTTAAGACAATCATGAGCTACGCCCAGCATTGGGACGCTTGGAAATATTGCTTCTGGATTCCTGCCGGCATAGCGGTATGCGGTGCGCTTTGGCTTTACTTCGGTCTGCGCGACGACCCGCGTTCCGTCGGTCTTCCCGAGCTCCCCGGCACAAAGACCGGTATGAGCGAGGCAGCCGGTGAGAAACCTGCTTCCCGCAAGCAGTTCCTCAAAGTCATGGTATGGACCAACCGTTGGATCTGGACTCTCTGTATCGCCAACATCTTTGTGTATGTGATGCGCATGGGTATTCTTGACTGGGGTCCCAAATTCCTCACCGAGGCCCGTAACATGAGCATTGAGGATGCAGCATGGTCTGTCGGTGTGTTCGAGATCTTCGCAATCGTCGGCACAATCGGAGCGGGATGGGCAACTGACCATATCTTCAAAGGTAAAGCCCACCGCATGTGTCTTGTGTGCATGACATGCGCCGTGATCTTCATGAGCATATTCATCTTCATGCCGGGTCTGCCGGTGATTGTATCGATCATCATTCTCGCCATGGCAGGCTTCTTCATCTACGGCCCGCAGGCGCTCATCGGTATCGCTTCTGCAAACCATGCTACCAAAGAGGCTTCCGCCACAGCTAACGGTCTTGCCGGTATTTTCGGATATGTAGGTTCATTCCTCTCCGCAATCGGTATCGGTATCGTTGCTGACCATTGGGGCTGGAACATGGTGTTCTATATCATCATCGGTGTCGGATGCCTCGGAGCTATCACGTTCCTCACAATGTGGCTTGCTCCACGCGACGGCTATGAGCGTTCCAACAAATTCTATGCATCGTTGAAGAGCGAGGCTCTCAAGGTGAACAAGCTTGAAGGCAACGATCCTCACACAGACGATACTGACGCATAATTAAAAAGCAATTTCTTAAATTCCTGATAATAAAATGGAATTCAACAAATATCATTCACCCTTCAGCCATGACGAGCTGATGGAGAAATGCCGCAAGATCAAACATGTGGCACTCGACATGGACGGCACCATTTATTTAGGAGCCAATCTCTTCCCCTACACTCTCGGTTTTCTGAAAGACCTGGAGGATATGGGTATCAAATATTCTTTCCTCACCAACAATCCGACCAAGAGCGTGGCCGATTATCTTACCAAAATTGAGAAACTTGGAATCAAAGCCACACCAGAGGAGATGTATACATCTTCTGTGGCAGCGATTGATTATCTACGCGACAAGATGCCCGATGCAAAGCGTCTTTTCGTGGTGGGAACGCCGAGCATGGAGGAGGAATTCCGCAAAGCGGGATTCGAACTCCTGCCGGACGACCCCGATCAGAAGCCGGATTGTCTTGTGGTGGCGTTCGACACAACGCTTACCTACCCGAAACTTTGCCATGCCTCCTGGCTTGCAGCCGAAGGCGTGCCCTACATAGCCACGAATCCTGACCGCGTCTGTCCTACCGACCTGCGCACTGTGCTTGTTGACTGCGGATCGCTATGCAAATGCATCGAGCACGCCACAGGACGCCAGCCGGATGCTGTCATAGGTAAACCGAACCCAGACATGCTTTCAGGAATATGCTTCCGTGAAGGATTGAAACCTGAGGAAGTGGCAATGTGCGGCGACCGTATCTATACGGACGTTGCTACAGCTCGCAATGCCGGCTCTCTCGGTGTGCTCGTGCTTTCAGGCGAGACAACACTGCAGACTGCTATGGAATCAGATCCGCAGCCGGATATCACAGCCGAGAATATCGCGGAATTCTGTGAGCTGCTGAAACAATCAAGACTCTAAACAACTTCTAAATCCGGGGTCATTTAATGACCCCGGATATAAAAACACACAAAATATTACCTCTCATAATTTTCATTAGTTTAATAGTTATCATCATCAATTATGAATTGTAGATCCATAACTTTACTAACTGCAACATTAATATCACTATCAGCCATAGGAGATGCTGTTGCACAAAACGTAAAAATCGATGCCGGGAACACGACTCTTGTTCTCGAAGCAGAAAAAGGGAAGAAACTCCGTAATCTTTATTACGGAACAAAGATATCCGACACCGATGCGGCAGGTTTGCGCTCGGCATTGGGTAAAGGGTATAACGCCTACCCCGACTATGGCATGATAACAGTGCCTGAAACCGCGCTATCCATGATTCATGGAGACGGCAACATGACACTTGATTTACGCGTCGACAACGTTGCCGAGCGTAAGGACAAAGATGGCAACGTGACTGAAATAACCTTGAAAGACACCTATTATCCCGTATCCGTAAAAGTCAACTACAAGACGTACCCGGGGGAAGATGTGATGGAAACATGGACAGAGATCACCAATAACGAGAATTCTCCGGTGACTCTTACCAGATTCGCATCAGGACATCTCCCTATCCGGGGCGGAAACGTTTGGCTCTCGCAGCTTTATGGCTCGGCAAAGAATGAGAGCCGTCTGGAGAGCGCGCCTCTTGGTCACGGCATGAAAGTCATCAAGAACCGTGACGGCATACGCAACTCCCACACCGCACACTCCGAGGTGATGTTCTCACTCGATGGCAAACCTTCCGACCGCACCGGTCGCACAATCGGAGCCGCACTATGCTACGGTGGCAATTACAAACTGCGTATCGACACTGACAACTCCAACAATCATTATTTCTTTGCAGGCATCAACGAAGATGATTCTCAGTATCATCTCGCTCCCGGTGAGACTTTCAAGACTCCGGAGCTCGCCTTGACCTACAGCAGCGATGGCACAGGAGGCGTAAGCCGCAGTTTCCACCGCTGGGCAAGAAATCATAAGATAGCTCATGGCGACAAGGAGCGCAAAGTGCTCCTCAACTCCTGGGAGGGCGTATACTTCAAGATTAACGAGAAGGAGATGAATAACATGATGAAGAATATAGCCGACATGGGCGGCGAACTCTTTGTCATGGATGACGGCTGGTTTGGTGTCAAATATCCGCGCGATAACTCCAAAGCCGGTTTGGGAGACTGGACCGTTGACACCCGCAAACTTCCCAAAGGTATCAACGGTCTCATCAAGGAGGCTAAGAAAAACAAGATAGATTTCGGAATCTGGATTGAGCCGGAAATGGTAAACACCAAGTCTGAGCTTTATGAGAAATATCCGGAATATGTAATCAAGCCGGAACACCGCGAGGCTCTGACCGGACGCGGCGGCACACAGCTCGTGCTTGATATGGCGAACCCTGCCGTGCAGGATATCGTGTTTAATATCGTCGACACTCTGATGACCAAATATCCTGAGATCGACTATATCAAATGGGATGCGAACATGGATATCAAAAACCATGGCTCGCAATATCTCACCGCCGACAACCAGAGCCACCTCTTCATTGATTACCATAAAGGTCTCGCAAAAGCCCTCGACCGCATCCGCGAGAAATATCCTGATGTGACGATACAGGCATGCGCTTCCGGTGGTGCACGCGCAAACTATGGTATAATGCCTTGGTTCGATGAGTTCTGGGTTTCAGACAATACCGATGCGCTGCAGAGAATCTACATGCAGTGGGGAGCATCCTATTTCTTCCCGGCAATGACAATGGCTTCCCATATCAGCGCCTCGCCTAACCATCAGACACACCGTCGTATCCCAATCAAATATCGCACTGACGTGGCCATGAGCGGACGACTCGGCATGGAGATTCAGCCTGACGACATGACGGATGCTGAGAAAGCTCAGACAAGAAAAGCGATAGCTGAATATAAGGAGATCCGTCCTGTAGTGCAATTTGGAGATCTTTACCGCCTGCTGTCACCCTACGATGAGAAAGGTCTCGCTTCGCTGATGTATGTTGCGCCGCAAAAAGACAAGGCAGTATTCTACTGGTGGAAAACACGCGCATTCTACAACGATATGCTGCCTCTTGTGCCGATGGATGGACTCGATCCTGACAAAACCTACACTATACGCGAATTGAACAGAATCGACAGAAAACCGCTCCCATTCGAAGGTAAAAGCTTTTCCGGCAAGTTCTTGATGGAGAATGGTCTCGAGATACCATACAACCACGATCTGCCCAAAGCCGACCAGACCGACTGGTCAAGCCGCGTGCTATACCTTGAAGCTAATTAAGTATAGGATTTGAAGGAACAAGGAGCCAGCTACGGTATTTACCGCCGAGTCGCTCAACCTCCCGACGCCAATACATATCTTCGGAGCCCGACAGCATATCCTGCCTGTCGGGCTTCGGATTTAATGCCCATGTATTACGCAAAATCTCGGACGTAAGCTGCCCTTTCGTCCAGCCGCTGTATCCGAGAAAGAAACGCAGACTCCCTTCCACATACTCATGATTATTCACATAATCAATTATATCATCGAGCTTGGCACCGACATAAAGACCCGGCGACACCTCCATGGAGCCGGCAAAGACATCTCCGAGAGAATGCAACATGAAAAGGCGGTCAGCCTCAACGGGACCTCCGCAATACACCGGCACATCCCTGCCCGCCTTCCAATCGGGAAACAGATCCTGCAAAGTCACAGGCGTTGTCTTGTTAAGTGTCAATCCTATATGACCGTTGTTTGAATCCTCATCAAGGAGCAACACTACACTACGCTTGAAATACGGCTCATCGAGCAAAGGTTCCGCAATCAGAAGATCCCCCTTTCTCGGATTCACAATAGAAGGATCCTTATATATTATTGATTCTAAATCCATGGCATAATATCTTATCATCCCACAACAAACCTACCTCCATCCCTACTACTATTATAACACCGCAAAACCGATTTTTATTCTCCTCTATCTTCACCTCTATCCTTTCCTCTAACCACAATAACCAAAGGTAACCATTATTTCTCAAATTTCTCAAACCATCAAAACCATTAAAACCATTTCAAAAGCTTCGCTTTTGTGTTTGACGCGAAAAGGTTTGAGACATAAGGAACTCCTAACTCCTCATTCCTAACTCCTAACTCCTAACTAAATAGACCATAGTCCCAAAGAAACCATAGCACAGATGCGGATTTAATATCGACCAGAGTTCCAGAGAAACCATAGCAAGGACATGGGTGATAGCGATGGAACCTCGAAGAGGTGGAACAATTGTAGTGTCTGTGTATTGCACTATGGAGCTATGGCTATAATAGCATCTGTGCTATGGTTTCTTTGGGACTATGGTCTATTTAGTTAGGAGTTAGGAGTTAGGAATGAGGAGTTAGGAGTTCCTTATGTCTCAAACCTTTTCGCGTCAAACACAAAAGCGAAGCTTTTGAAATGGTTTTAATGGTTTTGATGGTTTGAGAAATTTGAGAAATTTGAGAAAGAATGGTTACCCTTGGTTATTATGGTTTGAGAAATCGAGTTTTAGTTGGTCATTAGATGTTTTGTTTGTCGTTTTAAATATTATTTGTACATTTGCAATAGCGGACTTACCGAAACATGGAATTATGAAACCAAGCTATATTTACACCATTTTTATTATTTCAGTTACATTACTGCTTACATCCTGCGATGAGAAAGGACATAAGATCGATGCAGCCATGAATAAGGCTGAAAGCATCATGAATACACATCCCGACTCCGCTCTGCATCTATTACAGGAGATTGACACCACCGGTCTGCGGAAAGCCCGTATGGCAAGGTTTGCTTTGCTTCTCACAAAAGCTAAGTACAAGAATTATGAGGACCTTGATAATATCGGATTGATTAAGAAAGCCGTTGATTATTACAATGGAGCAAATGACAGCACTGAAGTTCAATCACTATATTATTACGCAGTCACGTTAGATTATACAGGCAATCTTGACAAAGCAGTAACCATTTTTCATCATTCTAATGACATAGCTACAGAAATAAATGACCATTTCTATAAAGGAATGACAGCAAGGGCACTAAGTGATTATTACAAAAATAATTTCATGTATGTTAAAGCACTGGCTCTATGTCTTGAGGCTCAAGAATCATTCAGAAAATACGAATCTGAAAATAAAATTCCGAATAGGAAATATTCGTCATGGATGGATATAATGACAGCCACATCCTACATATATGCCGGTCAGCCCGACAAAGGGTACGAGATTAGTAATAATTATGATACTGTATTATATAACAACGATTCACATTATAAATACAGGACAAACCAGAATCGTGCAATGGCTTTACATTACCTGCGTAAATTCGAAGAAGCCGCAAACCAATATAAGTTCATGATAGATGAAGGCATCGAACTGAAAGCAGAAGACTGGTGCGGATATGCCCATAATCTATTTAATTCCAATCAAATAAAAAAGGCTGCTACCGCACTTGATTCTGCACTTAATCATAATTTCACACATCAAGATTCTCTATACTATCGACGAATAAAAAGCTACATCATCGCTGAACAGGGCAACTATCAAGCAGCTTTTGATGTTCAGAGAGAACTCGAACTTTATACACAAGTTCAATATGATTCTTTACTTGAAGCATCAAGAGGGGCAATGCTTGCTGATTCTTACAAGGAAAATGTTGATAAACATAAAAGGACAATAAAGAATCAACAGGTACTGACATACATATTTATTTTCGGGTCGTTTACTCTTGTTATCCTCTGTCTTTATATTGGGATCAGATATAGGAATAAATTAAAAGCCAAAAATTTAGCATTAAACAAATCAGTTTCAGAATCTATAGAATTGAAAAATAAGTTGGAATCATTGGCAAAGCTTTGTGATAGTCTGACACAAGAACTCAGCATAAGTAATGCCAAAGTGCAAAATAATAATGAGGAACATACTGAAGAAACAATAGATAAAACTCTATACGCATCTATCAGATATGAGATGAAGCGCCTTGATAAAATTTGCTCAATGTGGTTTATCACTACTGACGCGGAAAATGCAATGAAGAATCTTCCGGAAGCAGCAGCGGAGCAACTCTCGTCTCTCAGGAGTGAAAAATCTCTTCAATTTTATGATGAACTGATTGATTTATATAGCAACGGATGGATAGACTATATGAAAGATAATTTTCCTAATCTGAAAGAAACAAGTATCAGACTAATCCGGTATCTGTATATAGGATTCAGCACTGATACGATTGCATTTTTGCTAAAACGCTCTTCACGCGAAAGTGTGAACGTTTCAAAATCCAAATTGAGAAGTTCTATAATTAAAAATGATAATATTGGACACATAAACAGCATTCTTAAGAAATTAGGAATGAAGAATAAATGAATCACTCCAATATACATCAAATATACATCAAACAACTATTTATAAAGCGCTAAATATGAATATAAGATATCTAAACTACTCATTGATAATTTTATCAGCAATAGCTTTCATTTCCTGTGGACATAAAGATGATATAATAAATGCTGATATGACCTATAATCTCAGTAAAACGTCACAAGGTTCCATCGATGATGTATTCTGCGATTTGGAAGTTATTCCTTTATATTTCGATGGTGACAGATATCCGAAGAATGTAATGAATGTAACTGTGAGTGATACCTATATCTTTATTCTTGATATAAACAGAATATTCCATATCTTCTCCGCAGAAGGGAAATATCTTAGTAACTCATCAAGTAAAATCGGACAAGGTCCCGGTGAGTATTCAATTTTGATGGGATATTCATGGAACCCTTACTCAAAAATGATAGAGATACTTACCCCTGACAGACTCCTTTTTTATGATATTGATTTCAATTTCAAAAAAAGTTGCGCCATCCCATCGAACACAAATAAAAACTTAATATTCGGACAAGTTGGCGATCTATCTGCAAATGAACATATTTTGTTACCTACTGGAATTAGCGAAAATCCCAACAGAGTGATGTTTTATGATTCTTCAACCGAAAAAATAACCAATGAATCAGACTATAGCAAAGATGTCATTGCGCCCTCCGGCTTTGGCTCAAAATTCCTTTTTCATGATAAAGATTCTGTGTTATTCTGCCCTCCGGCTATGACCCCATATATTTACAACATTTCTAAAAATACACTTGATAGCCCCGTCATTGAGTTCGAATATGGCAAAAACGCAATCACCCGTCATGACGTTGAAGAACACAACAGTTCAGAAGAAGAATTGAGAAACTTTCTTGTGACATGTCCTAAGGATATTCGTATGGCTAATTTTATTACCACTCCAAAGATATTCACTCTATTCAAACACGGTAATAAACTTTCAGATACATTTGTTGTCATTACTGACAGAATAAACCATAAATCAATATTCATAAACCTTTATACAAACAAAGAACAATCATTCCCAATTATCTACGACTCTGATTCCAGCTTTGTCTATTCGGTTATTGATAAATCATCTCTATTAAATTCTACAAATTTAATACTTGGAGATAAAAAAGAAATTGCTGAAAAGATATCAAAAATAGATGACGAGGATTTCGTGTTATTAAAATATAAGGTTGAAAATGCTCCTCGTTCCGCCTGCGTTCAACGACACAAATCAGATCTAAAGTTCTGATTCGTCCGCCTTGTTTCTACATTTATAGGATAAAGGTAAACAAAATCATAAATCATTTTTAGAAATTTGCAAAATCATTAGCCATCAAGTATGATTTTTAATTGATTACCAACATTATAGCAAATGAAACATATGGAAACATTTTACTATTTACTCAATTACAACAATCAATTGATTATCAAGCTGTAGACAATTAAAGAAATTAGACCTTTAGAAACGTACGGAAACAATTTTTCGCTTGCACGGATGGATTTCAAACGATATATTTGCGGCATCAAATTTAATAAAAATTACGTTTAAGCAACTTAAAGACATAATATCATGAATAGAACAATCTCTTTAATCTTACTTCTTTTCGTGGGGATATCAATGTGTTTAGCGGAAGATACTCAAAACGGCAGTATTGCTGTAGAAATACCCATTAGAACAAATCCAGAAAAGGATAAAACCAACGATGAAAAGATTGGTCCTCGGATGCCGGCTCGTGTCCCGGTTAATGCATTTCTTGTGGGTGATTGCATCACCGTGGTTTGCGACTATGAGTGTGAAGGAGACATTCAAGTGGTTGACAATTACAGTGGGAGCATTGTAGCTGAAGACAATGGAGAGTTATCTGCCGGACTCAGCATGACCATATCGGCGTATCATCCCGGTATGATGGAACTGCATATCCGTATTACAGACGGCAAGGAATATATCGGCCACTTCTAACTTACAGTTTCTAATTGGCAAATACAATGCGTACGTTAGGATTTATAGTAATTCTCGCAGCCGTTGTGCTCGCTCTTGAATCGTGTGATTCACGCGATTCAGAGCAGCGGGCGGTTGTCGAGGAATGGATGGGTAAAGAAATAGTGATTCCGGAGGACTTAACTTTCCAAATCCAAGACACACCCATCAATTACGACTTCAACAATGCCGATTTCAAGATCGTTACCTACGTTGACTCGACAGGGTGTACGAACTGTAAGATGAAACTTAAGGAATGGGATAAGATTATAAATGATTTAAAATCAGATCCGGAAGTAGAAGTTAATTTTCTTATGGTTATAAATTCCACAGATCTTAAAGAAATCCGGAAGATGCTCAAAGAAAATAATTTCCAGCATCCCGTCTGTATAGATTCATTGGGAGTATTCAATAAAGTCAACACTCCTCCTGCCCGGATGCAGTTCCAGACATTTCTTCTTAACCGTCAAAACGAGGTTATTGCTCTTGGAAATCCTGCCTATAATCCTAAAATCAGGGAATTATACAAACAGTTAGCATCGGAACCGGCTGCAGAATCATCTGATGTTAACGAAACTTCAACCATATGTGACAACTCGGTAAGAGCTTTAGGAGTAGTCAATAAGGGTGATACAATCAATAAATTATTTAGACTGACCAATGATAAAATTGACCAGCTGACATTGCAGGAAATAGTTCCGTCATGCCATTGCATAACCGGCAATGCCAAGTTTACGACCATCCAAAGAGGCATGCAAGCCGACATAAAAGTCAGATACATAGCCGATACTATATCTCAGCCAATATATCAATATCTTGATATATATTTCAAAGAATATGATAAACCTGTGCGACTGATATTGCATGGATATATCAATGCGTTAACCTCAAAATTATAAATTATGAAAAAGAAACTTTTATTAGGGGTATCAGTTACTCTTCTTTCCATTTTTGGAATAGTAGGCGACTCATTAGCAAAAGCCGACGACACACCTCCAACACCAACGATTCCGGATGGAAACGATCCTTTCTTAAGTATGGTATGCCACTACCAGAAAATCTCTCTTGATGAAGCTAAAGGAGAGATTAAATGTTCCGGTACAGGAAAGCAATGTTGCATTTTAATTCCTTAATTTCTTCAGACCATTACAAGCCACATTATATGGTCGTACATCACGCAGAGCCACGAAGTCACAATGTTTAGAGCTGGCAAGTCCGGTGATAAAGACTACGTATAATCGCATGGCAATTTTGGCAAAAGCGCGAAGCATGTGCGTCCGTCTCTGTACCTCGACAGGAGTGGTAACGACTTCTGCGTCGAATTGAGCGGTGTGAATTCTTTGCGTCTCCGCGCCTCTGCGTGATTAAATTTTTATCGGACGAAAGTAATAAAAATAAATTAAAAAAGTACTAAGAATTTCATGATTATGAAAAACCGATATCTATTTTACATATTGATTCTATTTTTGTTAGCTTCGTGCGGTCAAAAACAGAATAACGAGGATCCGAGTATGGTAAACAGCTATGAATTCTCTTTGGCATCCGGAGGTGAAGAACTTCTTGAAAATGTATCTGTTGAATTCCAGACTTTGGAATTGACGGAAAAATCTATTGTCGGTTCCATTGACCAGATAGTTGAATATGGCGATACTCTGTTTATTTCCGACGGTTCTGAATATAGGTTGCTCGCATTCACAAAGACAGGTAAGTTCATAGGACAAGTTGGCTCAAGAGGAGAAGGTCCTGGAGAATATTCGGGTATTGCCTCGTTCTTTATAGATACTGATAAATCACAGATTGGCATTTACGATGAAGATGTATGCAAAATGCTCTATTACAATCTTAGCGACTTTTCATTTATAGATGAAAAAAGTTATGAGGATATAGTAGCCGGTTGCTGCCTTCCCGACGGAGACTCTCTCATATGGTATAACCAGGCTTTTGAGGGAGAAAACAGTGATTCATATTTCATTGTTACCGATCCTGCCGGTAAGGTGACATCCTCATTTGTAAAAAAGGATTTCAAGACAGGGTATCTTACAGGATGCAGCACGCCTATGTACATCTGCGATGGTAAAATTTATGGTTACACCCCATATGAAACAACTGTCTATGAGTTATCAGACAATGAAGCTAAAGCTATATTTCAACTTAAATTCAAGGAATTTGAGACTCCATCAATTGAATATTTAAATAAAATAAGTTCTTCCGGTCAATCAAGTTCGCTATATAAAAGCCTTAAGGATTCGGGATTTATCTCATATTATTCTGTTTCCAACACAACTAATACATTATGCACAACAGTAATGGCAAAGGGTGAAAAATATTGTGGATTGGCAGAACTTTCATCCGGAAAAACATATTTTACAACCCAAGAGGAGATGGCAAATAAGCTCGGATTGGGAAACATCCGCTACTTCATTGTCGGCTCTATTGGAGAATCCGTCCTGGCGATTATAGATCCGATGGAAGTCAAGGATAGAGTTTCCTCTGGCATGCAGTTAAATGAATCTCTTAGATCAATAGTAGAAACCATCGATGACAACGCAAATCCAATCATCGCTAAAATCGCCTTTTGTAATTTGTAAATTATTCTATATAAAATATCATTGCTAATAGTTCTTATTTAAATGATGGTTTGTAATAATCATCGTTTTACAGAATTACATTTGTTATATTTATTAAATTAAAAATTAATTTTATGAAAAAAAGAAAGTTGCCACTGATTTCCACATTGAATTCGATGCACCTTGCAATGCAGTGTTGTGGCTCCGTAATCTGACCAAGGGAAAAGAGGAACAAATTTTCATCTACAATGATAAAAAACAGCTTTTTAATGCAAATTTATAAAAATTTGCATTATTTTTGTGACCGATTCAAGTGCACACACTCTATATAAATAAAACCACTATAATACTATACTTTCCGGAAATTGGACTAACCTGACACATAATCATGAAAAAGACAGTATGTTTCCTTAATCTCTCCCTTTTCGTTTTTATCTTTTTGGCTTGCTCGCTTTCGCTCTCCGCGCAGAAAACAACAACCAGGCAAAAGGTTGACAGTATCGCGTTGGTCGGTAAAGTCTATGATCGCACCACCTCCCACCATTTGATTGGAACTATTGTCGAGGTGTTGACTCCTGACAGCACTGTAATCAATAAAGCCAAAGGGGGATATACTTTCTACCGTTTTAACAGGAACGGAGAGCAATATTCATATGTGAATGACTCTACATCCAAATACAATGTCAACATACCGAAAGTTGAGGGAAACTATCTGATCAAGGTAAGCAAAGATGGGTATGAACCTTATTACCTCTCTTATGCTCTCAAGATAAACCGCAGGGATGCGAAAAAAGAGATACCTGATATATTTCTCGGAAAACAAAAGATCAAGACTCTTGAAGAGTTTACGGTCAAGGCCAGTAAAGTAAAATTCTACAACAAGGGAGATACAATCGTCTACAACGCCGATGCGTTCGCGTTGCCGGAAGGTTCGATGCTTGATGCCCTGGTGGCTCAGATGCCGGGGGTGGAGATCAAGGATAATAAGATATATGTGAACGGCAGGTTTGTGGAATCCTTGCTGCTCAATGGAAAAGATTTCTTCAAGGGTAACAAGAATGTGATGATGAAGAATATCGGAGCCTACGCAGTGAAAGATATCGCTGTCTATGAAAAGAAGGATGAGATGGCTTACGTGTTAGGCGACCGCGAGGATGTCGAGAAGGAGTATGTGATGGATGTGCGCCTGAAAAAGGATTACATGACGGGATACATGATAAATGCGGAAGCCGGAGGCGGCACAGACTCCCGCTATATCGGTCGTCTTTTCACTATGCAATATACCAATAACACGCGTCTTGCTCTCTACGGAAACGCCAACAACATCAATAAGGCTGATAACCTGTCAGATGGCAGGAACGAGGTGTGGATCGATAGCGAACCGGGGCTTAACCGCAGAATAAACGGGGGTATCGATTACCGCGCGGATAATTCCCGACACACCTGGGAAGTTACCGGAAATGTGGATGCTACATATAATAACAACAAGAACGACGTAATCACTAATTCGGTAAACTATCTCCAGACCGTTGACAACTATGATTTTTCTGACGTAAACAGCCGTGCCAAAAATTTCTCACTTGCCACGCGCCACAATTTCAAACTGAAGAAAAAGAAATGGAACATGGCTCTGAAACCTAAATTCTCCTACAATAAGAACCGCAGGACCGATGAGACCATAGCCGCGACTTTCAACGAGGAGATGCAAGATATCAACCGTGATATCATCAAGGCGATATATACAGGTGACAACCGCCTGCTCCGTGAGGCTCTTATAAACCGGAATCTAAAGATTTATGAATCAGATGCCCACGGATATGATGCCCAGTTCAATGGCGAGACACGCTTCAAAGTGCCCGGAAGTCCTGACGGTATCGCTATAAAATTCCAGACCAAATATTCGCGCAACACCCATCATGGTAACACGCTCCAGGACATCTGCTATGGTGGAGGTCCGTCTTCATCTATGCTGATGCAGCGTTTCTCCTCGACGCGTCCGGAATATAATTTCAATATACAGGGGTTGGGACGTTATTATTTCAACATACCCGTCGGTTCGCTTCATGCAAGCTATGAATTCGCGCATACACAGACACGCAAGAATTCCGACATCGCATTGCTCGAGGCTATGGCCGACAATGACATGGCGGAATTTGCTCCTGATGCCCTGCCGGTACCCGATTACGCCAACAGCTACACGAGCAAACTCTACAAGAATGAGCATCGCATAAAGCTGATGTGGTATTACGACAAGAAATTCACATCCGGTAAACTCTCCATATCCCTGGAACCAAATTTTATCATCGAAGACCAGCATCTCTACTATCACCGGGGTGATGTTACAGCTGATCCTTCACGCACATATCTGAAATTCAATATCCCGGATGCAGCAATCAGGTGGAGTTCAAAAGATAACAAGCAACGGTACTCACTCTCTTACGTACTGCAGCAGAAACCTGTGAATCTGGTGAATCTGGTAGATATCCGTAACACTACCGACCCGCTCAACATCATCTTAGGTAATCCCGACCTCAAAAACGCCACCAACCACAGAATATCATTTAACGCATCCTTTTTACCTTCAAAAAAGCTATCGCATTATCTGCGTTTCTACGCATTCTGGACAGAAAATGAAATGGTGAGTGGATACAGATATGATACACAAACCGGTGTCCGCACATCAAAGACATATAATGTATCCGGCAACCACGACATGAGGCTTACCTATAGCATTGATTGGGATTTCGGTAAAATGGATAATTTTATCCTACACAACTATATTACCGGCGGTCTCCAGCAATATGCGAACATGATAGGTAATGATGCTGAGCCTACGAAACAGACCGTCAATAACAGATCAATTGATGATTATCTCTCAATAGGATACCGAATTCCGCAGAAAATGGGATTTTCCGTAGGCGCAGAGGTACACATCAACAATTCAAAATCAGACGGTATGCTTCCGGTAAAAAACAATTCCGGCTATGTCTGTCCAAATGCTATTTTTTGGCTCGATCTTCCATTTAATCTTAGTATTGAATCCAATTTAAAAGTCCACAAAAGATTCGGATATATCGAAGACAGCATGAACTCCACCGACGTGCTCTGGAACGCTGAGATCTCATATTCCTTCTGCAAAAAGACATGGCGGATAAGCATGACCGCTTACGATATCCTCAACCAGATGAAGGGTGTCACTTACTCTGTAAACGCTCAGGGACGTACCCAGACTTTGAATACGGTTTTACCACGCTATTTCATGCTTACCTTGGCTTACCGCTTTGATTTCAAACCCAAACGCAAACACTGAATGGAATCGTTCAGCTGACGCAGTTCCTTCTGCATGTCGCTGACCGCAGGTGACGACACCTTGATCTCAAGCTTATTGGTCTCCTCATATAGCCTGCGGAATTTATCCGGTGAGAAGTAAGCCGGAGATGCGTAGAGCTTGGCAAGCAGATAACGCGGGTAGAGCCTTGACGGCAACCTGTCTATGGAGCGGAGATAATATTTCTCCGCTTCTTCATATCTTCCCATATCCTGCATATTGCGTCCTATCATATTCAGAAACATAGGATCGCTGCTATATGACATCCCTTCGATAAATTCTTTGTTGGCTTCATCAAATTTTCCAATTCTACGCAGTGACTGACCTACATCGAAATAATCACGCGATTTGTCGTTGGTACGCGTCATATCTCTGGTCAGCAACCATCCTGCGAATACAATAGACATACACAAGATTCCCTTCACAGATGCCATTCCCAAGCTGCCGTAATTACGAGACCCTTCTTTAAAACCTATAACAGTCATGACACATAGTGCTACTATGAACCATCTGAATTCCGCAAACTGGAGCGGATAGGAGGCCATACACACAATGGCAAAAGCTATCCAGCTACCTGCCACTCCGTTGAGTCTTGATTTTGACGAAAAATATATTCCTGCTGAAATAATAATCAGAAACGAGAGTAAACCACCTGCACCAAAAGCAATGGCAAGCTGAAGATATTCATTGAAAGCATATTCCGGGCACCCCGCCACTGCTGCAAAAACAGAATCCGGATGTGCGGCGAAATACCGCCCCTGTGCCAAGCCTATGGCTCCTGCAACTTTCTCCCATCCTACTCCTGTCCAGGGATGTTCAAGCCACGCATCAACACCTATTATCCAAAGGAAAACACGCCCGGAGGCGGATGCCGGTTTCAACAGATAGAAAAGTGATATGAAGACAACTATAGCAACCGACAATGCTATGACCCAGCTTCTCCTTTGGAGGAAGAAATTTTTGAGTTTAAGCAAATTATCGTTTTCCCTGAGCCATACAAACATAACACCCGCAACTGCCGCTACCCAACCTGTGCGCCCCATCAGCAATGGCATCATCGCTACGGAAAGAATGATGTATATCCATCCTGTATATTCCAATATCTTCCAACGCCTTGAGATTACTGCATCTGCCGCCAACGGCAAGATACATGCAAGAAATCCACAATAGGGACCGGGATTGAAGAAACTGCCGGTCACAGGAAATCTTGAGTTGCCACTCGGAATCACACCGAACAGCTGCATATAACCAATCACCGACTCATACACGCCATAAGCTATAACCACAAGGGTGATAATCAGCAATATATACCTTTTTATTTCCGTAGTATCCAGCCGTCTCATCTCTGTCATTATTTCAGAAAAGTCATCACCCTTTCTTTGTTTATATTGCCATCCTGCTCCGACCACCATATGACAAACGCCCTTCCTACTACAAACTTGTCAGGCACTACGCCCCAATAACGGGAATCCTGGGAGTCAGCGGAGTTATCACCTGCCATGAAATAATAATCCTCCATAAAGGTATAGCTGTCGATCGGCTTCCCCCCAAGAGTCAGGATTCCGTTCTTACACTTAAGCTTCTTTTTTGACTCCCATTCCACCGCTTTTTTATAAGGGATATAATTCCCGGCATGAAGATTCACGGTCTCACCTTTTTTCGGTATATACAGGGGACCCAGATCGCGAATTGTCCAATGCGTGATGGAATCGCATTTCATCGCGCGATACCCCGGCAATGAATCCGGTTCAATCCTATTCCTGCCGTATATACGACGCGGTATACTGATATCACCTCCACCTGTTGATGGCACTCCGTTGATAAAATACTGGAAATTTCGGATCTCAAGAGTATCGCCGGGCAACCCGACGCAGCGTTTCATATAATATACATGATAATCCATCGCTATCTTGTTCCATTTACCTTGAAACGGGAAATTAAACACAAGGATGTCGCCACGCTTATAATTCCGGAAACGTGGAGTACGTCGTATCTTTACCTCCTTACCGGCAGCAGCGTCGAATATATCGAAGAGTCTTGCCCCGGTAGTTACCTTGTCGACCAGCACAACATCACCCGGCTTCACCGTCGGATACATCGAATAACTCGGAATTGTGAACGATGCAAACAGAAAAATATGCCACACTACGAATCCGATAAATGCAATGCAGGCATAAAACAGGATGTTGACCACCCAGTTAATTACGCGATTACGTGTGATTTTCCTCCTCTTCATATTTACTCTCTACACAAAAAACATTAAACCGCGAATTACACAGATTATGCGAATCTCTCCATATTAAGAAGTTGTTTAATCTGATTTATGATTAATTGATTGTTTATATTAATAAACCGTTCACCATTAAAATTTCTTATCGTCATTATGCATATTCAGATATTTTGAGAACACAAATTGTTTGTATTGCAATGATAAAGTCCCAAAATTTATCAATATCCCCACTGGAGACTTACCTATATTGCAATAATTTATGATTTGCGCTTCATGTTCACCACATATCGAAGATGTTGCTTTACATTCTATTATTATTCGTCCATAACATAAGAAATCTACATAGAAATCATGTCGCAACTTAATATTCTTATAAAAGACATTCATGTGCTTCTCCCTCACATAAGGTATATTCCTTTTTTGGAATTCCACTTCCAACGCATCCTGGTAAACATATTCTGTAAAACCATTACCAATAGTTCTATGTACCTCCAATGCTGCACCGACCAATGCATATCGCTCCTCCTTCAATATAATCCCGTCTGACATAATTTGAAATTTCAACAAATATAGTTTAAATATTCACAACATACAACTTCATTATATGAATAAAATATATTAACCGCGAATTGCGCGTATTACGCGAATTTGATTTCTCGGCTATAACTGAGATAACAAATTTTAGCGAATTGCGCATAATCGGTTTCTCAAGTGAAACCGATTAAGTCGCCAAACAATGATTCACAAGCCTTCGTATTCGAATCGGAGGTATTTGAGGCTGATGGTCTGACTTGACAGACAATTCGCATAATTCGCGTAATTCGCGGTTTACTATATGTGAATACGCGGTTATCGCGCAGACCGAAGGTCTACGCTGAAGAGCTGACGGCCATCGCGATACAGGAAGATCTGTTCTTCCCTCCCTTTAGTGAGATTTCGGAGCCACAACACCGCATTACGCGGTGCATCGAACTCTACAGAAAAGTCTGTCGCTGTTCTGCGTCCCAACGATTTCCAGCCTTCACGGGTAAAATATTTCAGTTCATATTCCTCCCCCGGCACTACAAAATTATCATCATTATGTGGAAGGAGGAACAGATATTTTATCTCAGTATTCGATTTCACCTCCAAAACAATACCTCCGTCATCTGTCTTGGGTTTATATGTATACCACATAAGGATATCGCCATCCGTAAGTTTCTTCCGATTCGGACGCTTGCCATCGGAATCGAGCGCGAACAGCTCGGCCCGGTCAGTTGCCACGGAATCACGACTCGCTATGAACTCCCCAATCTCAACTCTTTTCACCCCTTGGGGAGCCATTATACGCAGATATTTTTCCCTCAAAGGATTCTTGAGCTGAATGCGGTTGAAACTATGCATATATGGAGACTTTATCGTGTCAATTGTGTGCCATGGACCATCCGGATGATTGGAAGATTCAATATAGCAACCCTCTATCATTTTCATACGTCCGCGCTGTAGGAACCCCAACGGCATCTTGCGGGTGAGACTGACCCTATGCATTTTATCCTCAGCAGGTATGAATGAAAGAACATTCCCATCACTTTGCAATAAGAACGGATAACCGGCAGCACTAAATCCCCCTTTCCCATCCGGTGATGCCGGGAAATATATCAGGTCGGGCTCTATGTCTTTAAACCTGACTCTATTCCCAACTATTTCACCGACATCTATGGGTTTGAGCGACCCTTTGCTGAACAAAGCAAGATAGACCTCATCGCTATCGCCCCAAACCGGAACAACAGCCTCATTGCTGCCAAAATATTCAGCTGTCACATCTTTTAAACGAGGATCCGCAAGATATGACGGCGCATTTTTCTTGTTCTCAAGTGTTTTCATCCTATCCGTCTGTATGGCAAACATATGACGATAAACCTTCCCCTTCCTGCGTTCATCATCATGAATGCTGTCACGCGTAGGTTTGAAATCGCGGTTATCGAACATTCGGAAAATTCTGTCATCCGTGTCATACACCACATTCCACTGATGATTTCCTCCGTAATCGGGAGAGACAAGCATCTCATCAATCGCCACCGGAACGCCATGGGCACGCATAGCATAGACAGTGCGGTCACAATCCTCACGGCATATACCCACAGGAGCCTCCAAGAGATTGAGAGCCGTGCGGTGAGGTGTTTTAAGACGCGGATTGAACGGAGCGCGTCCGAATCTGTCAGATACCATCAATGCTGCATCCACCGAATTGGAAACACTATTTAGAGAATCGGAAAGACCTCCCGACCACAGACGATATGGCTCCCTCCATTCCGTGAATTTCTCATCACCGATACGGTATGGCAATATCAGTTCGTAGAAAAGTTCAGATGGAAGATCTCGGTTCCATTTCCTTGATTTCCATTGTCGCCACGCATCATCGATATTCGCGACAATATAATCAGCTGATATGACCTCGAGATCCTTCTCAACCTTCAGCGGCATGGCACAGAACGCCTGACCTCTGTGCCTTTGTTCAAGAGTGAAGCCCCAATAATTCTTATCATTGAGCAGGCGATACAGCTTTTCCACCGAATCCATCGGCGCTCCAAAGCGCGAATGCAATCCAGGCATAGCTGCCACCACATATTCCGCAGCCACACCTTTCTCTCCGTCATAACAAGTTAGCACGTGCTCAATCTCCACACGGTTATCATGCGCCTCAGTCAGCGCAACGTCAATCAATCGATCCTTTTCAGATCCACATGAAGCCATCCCGACCAACAAACATGCAGATAAGACCAACTGGAGACGGGACTTAACTCCCGCCCGCTTAAATACCGTCAACACCTCCATTCTCTTATCTCCGTTTAGGTTTGAAATCGAAGCGATAGTGTACACTCAGCATCAGATATCGCGGCAGCACCGTACTCAGCGTCTGCTTGCGACCGTTGGCGTTGACAGTGTAGCTCAGTCCTCTGTTCTGATTCAGGATATCCTTGGCATCAAGGGATATGCGCCACACTCCTTTCTTAAAGCTGTACCCTAAGGATGCATCCCATATGTAATAAGGTCTATTGAAAGATTTTTCAATATATCCATATTGCCCCAATATTTTAAAGTCGGTATTGATGCTGAAATTATAAGGGAGCGCATAAAATGCATTGAACACCGTATGCCAACCACCACTGCTCCTCTTTGTAAGCATTTCTCCATCACCATGAGAATTATTATTTACTATTCCGGCTGCTAATGAAAATGACATTTTCTTACGTATTCCATAAGAAATACCGAAGGTATCCTGAATTCTATAATTTCTCACATTCTGCTTAGCCGGATCCTGGTCATATCCAATCATATTTGCATAATTTGCAACACCTCCACCTACGTAGTTATTAATCATGAAACGTTCTAAATAGCCAAAGCGCAAAGTAAATGAATAGCTCGCTGATATATTATAATTTCCATCTACATTATATGTCTTTATCCGGCGCACTCCCGTTGCCGATTCATAACGATAACCCGATACAAAATCATTTAATTTCCAATTGGCATACACGTTGAATGAATGACGTATCTTTTTATTCGGATTGCCATAAATCTGGGCATCAATTTTGTGGTATGTCGCATTGTGCAAATCACGGTTCCCCTCCCTCACGTTCAGTGGGTCTGTAGTATTCCGTATGTCAACAAGATTTACAAGATCAAATCCTTTCTGTTCCATTGTATAGTACAAGCAATAATTCCACTTATTCCCCTTAGTTCTCCATATAAGCCGGCCGTCAGGGATATTGAACTTAAGATATGTTCGCTTTGGATCGGCTACCGTCTCACCCTGCCTATAAAACAGATGTTGACTTACAAGATAAAGACTTGGATTCAATTTCATTTCCAGTACGCCATTTGAAAACTTTCTCTTGTAACCCCAGTTGAGTTTGATACGATGCTCATTCATATACACCTTGCTCGTGTAACTGTTGGCAAAATCAGGAACCGGCATCTGATCCGGCTCGAATACCGCCATGTCATTTTCCGCCATCGCCTCCATCAGAAGGATGTCCGAGTTTTTGCGTGTTTCCGTATGCGCGAATTCATAGCTCGCATTCAAGTCTCCATAGGGTATATGGAAATAGTATCGGCCTACTCCCTGCACATTGAATTTATATTGCGGTCGATCGCTCGCAAACCGGTTCTGCAGCAAGGACGTTGCCGGTGTCGCTCCGTAGCATATATCCTGCGCCGTGTTGTTGAAAAGAGAGTTACGTGAATAGGCAGTCTGGAAACCGACATACACGGCATCCGGTGTGCCGGGAAGTTTTATGCGTGAGTCGGCGTTAAACTGCCCGTTCCAACCGTGTCCGTTTGATTCGATAAGCTTGAGGTTGCGGTTGATAAGGGCGGAACGTAAAGTCCTGTCATCACCACTGTAAATCGATTTGATAATCTCACTGTCAAGATTCTGCATCTCCTCGCGGAATGTTGCGGCAACAGTCTCATCCGTGTCCTTGTTCTTATTATATGAGAATTTCGGCTTGATATTCAAATTCCAGCGCTCCTTCTTCAATTTGAAGTTATGGTAAGTAGATAACGAGAAATTACGGTTACGGCTGTCAACGTTGCTGAATTCATAGTTGTCTGCTGTCTGAAGATAGTTGACGGCATTGGTAATAACCTTATTCCTATGGTCATCATGGGCTGCATCTACATTTCCTGCTATTTCCCATGTATGCAAAGCGTTGTCCACAAGATAATCCAATCCTCCGTTAATCCGCTTGTTAATACCCTTTACCGGTCTTTCATACATTTCACCATCATCTTCTGTCAGCCGGTTGGATTTATTGACGTTGTTAATATTTCCATAAAGAGACAGTCGGGTGTTATTGGTATATTGCAATGCAAACAATCTTCCGAGATAACGTGATTTTGTACCGCCTCCGGCTTCCGCATTGACCATATAGCCAGTCATGTAATCTTTCTTCAGGCGCACGTCCATGACATACTCCTTGTCCACATCCTCACGTTCACCGAGGATGGTCGACATCTCATCTTTCTTCTCGTAGACTGCCACATTTTTCACTGCATATGCCCCAATATTTCCAAGCATCACATTCTTGTTGTCCTTAAAGAATTCCTTGCCGTTAAGAAGCAAAGATTCGACAAATTGTCCGTTGACGTATATTTTGTCACCCTTTAGCTCCACGCCCGGCATCTGCCTTATGAGAGCGTCAAGCATAGATCCTTCAGGCAAAGCGAACGCATCCGCATTGTAGACAATCGTATCGCCTTTGTGATACACCTTCACCTTACTTGCATGCACAGTCAGTTCATCAAGAATCTTCACTTTCTGACGCGACATGTAAACCTTCGGCATCTCTCGCGCAGACTCGCGTTTTTTAAAACCGTCCATTGTATAGGAAAAATAATACGGTTCATATCCCGACTTTGTTATGCGCACAATATAGTTACCAGGAACCTTTGGGACGTTTACATTATATTGTGATGTAGAATCGTTCCTAAAGCTATTGTTTTTGCTATTGTATACTTGCCATCGGCTACCACCTTTTGCCGTCGACAGAGCAACACTGTCTTTGGATAATATATCGATTCTGGTATCGACTATGTCGTGTGATGTCAATCGATCATAAACATATCCGGAAAACGTGATGCTATCAATTTTCTCATTGTTTTTTTGCCACAGCAAAATTCGACATTGTCGCAATCAGACATGCAGCCCCCACAATTGCAAAGCGGGTAATAGAGCTATATTTCATGTTATTAGATGTAAATAAGCGTTATGGATTAATTTTATATAGTTCACAAAAATAATGGAAATTTATTACAATCAGGAGACATAACTCATTCCCAACAATTGCCATGTTTTTGCATTCTATCTATATTATACAAAATTATAATAGTTTTATAAACAATAAAACCATTTAACATATATTAACATCACATTGCGATAATTTTATTTCTGCCGTCCAGTTAAAAATCTAGTTAGGAATGAGGAGTTAGTAATTAGAAGTTCCTTTAGTGTCAAAGCTTTTCGCGTCAAGCCAAAAGCGGAGCTGTTGAATGGTTTTAATGGTTTGATGATTTAATTATTAATTAATTGAATCAAATATGGTTTCCTTTGGTTATAATGGT
>CAJTPK010000039.1 GCA_910578075.1 uncultured Muribaculaceae bacterium
TCACATCTCATTATCAGACGAATGTGTGACCAACTTAAAAGGCTACACAGTGTGTAACTTTTTTCTTGGTCGGGATAGGTGAGATAA
The DNA here is from genome assembly GCA_910578075.1 of uncultured Muribaculaceae bacterium. GTDB lineage: Bacteria > Bacteroidota > Bacteroidia > Bacteroidales > Muribaculaceae > Lepagella. The sequence continues at coordinate 88 of CAJTPK010000039.1, forward strand.
AAACGTCGAAAGTTTTTGAGATTGGCAACGGAGAGTCCGTCACCAAAATCAGCAGCAAGAGATTGGGCCAATCGCTTAATCAGGTGCGAACCATATTCTGCGCGGTAGCTACCTTTCTGCTCTTGTTCAACAATGCGTTTGCCAATTTGCTAATATGTTTGCGACATGATGGAATTGACAGCCATATAGGCGCGACTGCGCGCCTATAAAAGCAATTCTTTTATCTCGGCGTAAAATTGTGACTCTTGTATGTTGGTTGTCAGCTCTGTTCCCATATTGCAAAGTTACAAATTTTCGGAGAATTAAAAGAAATACCCCGAGGATTCTTTGGCCTGCAATTCAAGTTGCTCTTACAGTCGTTGGCATCTAGACATTGAACAAAGTACAGGGATACCTTTATACATGGGGAGGGTATCGGAATTATGATATAAATCCTTTTTATGTAAGATTTTTTTGCAAAGGAAGTTGCAGAAAGCAACAAATTTATATAATTTTGTAGGTGCGGCATGTAATGCCGCACCTATTTGTTTGAATGCCGGAATTAATCTCGGATGAATGTCGGACTTAACCCCGGTTCCATTATTATGAACTTAATATGAAAAGGTCTATTTTTCTTTTGGTCGCACTGTTATGCCTTTCATCGGTCAGTGTGTCCGCGCTTGACAAGAATGCCGAAATTGCAAGGTTGCGAGGCAAACTTTCCCAAACGACCACACGCAAGGATTCGATAAAAATCCTGTATGACATATTTGATCTCTCAAGCCGTAAGGATTATCTTAGCCTCGGCAGAGAGATAGATGCCGTGGCTGAGCGCGCCGGTAACAATACTGTTCGCTATGACATTGCGCGTCATCTTGCCAACTCTGTCAATAATGATTCGATTCTGGCTTTGATCGAGGCTCATGTGAAAAGTCTTCCTGCAGGACAGGAGCAGAAGGAAACAGAGCTTTTTGTAAAGATCAGACGCCTTTCCACCACCGCCCGTTATATGACGGAGAAGGAACGGCAGGATAAAATAGCCCGCTTGATTGTACCGGAAGACAATAGCAAGATGGATAAATACGCTAAAGTGGAGCGGCTGTTTATAATATGTGAATATCTGAGTAGCTTTGCCAAGGGTAATCTTCTGGTGGAATATCTTGACGACCTCGGCCAACTGATCAAGGAATCCGGCATTGATAATTATGCGGTCAAGAATATATATCTTACCGAATCTGCAAATATATATTCAGTGACCGGAAACAAGGAGAAGGCTCTGGCCTGCGACCGTGCGTTGCTTAAGGAGATAGATGCCCTTGAAAAGCGTTATAGGGCGCAGGGACGCAAGTATCGGAACTATGATGTCAGTAGGTTTATCGTTTACCGACGCATGCTTAGCAATTACGATATTCTTGATCTTGATGAGGTTAATTCGCTATATGACAAGATATTGAAAATTGCAGCTGTAAATGAAGATGTAAAGGGTGTGCTTGAAAATAACAAGCGTGCGGCGATATATCATGCTATGAAGAACAAGAGGTATGCCGAAGCAATACCGTATCTTCGTCATCAGCTGTCAGTGGAAAGATCACAGGTGTTCAGACGCAGACAATTGGGTATGCTGGTTGAGGCTGCTTCTGCGGTAGGCGACCAGACTACAGAGGATCTTGCCCGCAACGAACTTGAGGCTATCACTGAGCAGATGAATTCGAAAGAGGCCCAGGATAAATATAATGAGTTGAAGATCAGATATGATGTAAGTGCTCTGAGAGCGGAAAATGCGGAACTTGAACTTGAAAACAAGAATGGCCAGATAGCGGCTACACGGCGCATAATGATATTTGTGATAGTGGGCTGGGTAGCGTTTGCGATTATGCTTGTGGCTCTGCTGTTTTTCTGGACCCGTTATAAAAGAACAGCCTCAGATATATCTTCGTTTGTAGATTCTCTTGCAGCTGAACGCGATGCCATCAAGAAAAGACGCTATTACGATTATGCGAAAAAAGTAGGGTCATCCGTAAAGCCCAGGGATTATATATCTTCCCGCCCGAAGACGGGTAATCTTTCGGATACAATTGACTATATCATCAATGATGTGATGTTTATCTCTTCTATCGCTCTTGAAGATACGCGTAAGTTCCGGCATACTATATCAGTGGGATCATTCATGAAGGATTCCATCGACAATGTCGAGTCGGGACTCACAAAGAATATAAATATCAATGTGGTCTATCCTGATCCGGATTTCGAGATCCGTGTTGACAAGCAGTGTCTGCAGATGCTTGTAAACCATATTCTGAAGGTGGCTGTGCGCCTTGCCCCTGAAGGAGGTGCGATAGGTTTTGAATGCACTGAAGACAAGTCAGCAAGAATGGCAAGGTTTGTATTCAAGCATACCGGCGACAGCTTCCCGGAAGGACGGGAGGAGAAGATTTTCGAACATTTCTTCGATTATCGCAAACTCTCGGAAGATGGAGAGGCAGCGTTGATAATGTGCCGCATGATCAATTTCCTTACTAACAGCTCCCTTAAATCATCGGCAGGTCATACACACGATGGCAAACTTGTGCTGATGGTGCCTATGTCATGAGAATTGGTAAGAGGCGTTTCGTTTGGCCGGAGGGTGGAACTCTGATTGTGGCGGCGACCGTGACTGGAACACTGGCCGGTCTCGGAACATTTTTTCTCCGCAGGGGAATGGAGTTGATTGCCGGAATGAGCAGGTTTTGGCTTGTTCCTGATCGCGTGAACCTTATCTTTCTGGCATTGCTCGCCATCGCGATATTTGGCGCTGTTTTTTATCAGAAGGTGATAGGGGAGAATCTCGCCGGGAGCACCGGTCAGATACGTAGCCGCTTTGCAAGCGGGAATTATGACTTCAAAAGGAATCATATTTTCAGTCCGTTGATAGGGTGTCTTGTCACCGTGGGCTTTGGAGGCTCTGCCGGTGCTGAGGGACCGTGTGCGTTTTCCGGAGCGGCGATCGGTTCTAAAATAGCGAAGATGTTCCGCATGTCTCCTCAATCAGTAAGGATATTGTTCGGTTGTGGTGCCGCAGCAGGTATATCGGGTATTTTTAAATCACCGATAGGTGGTCTTTTCTTCGCTGTAGAGGTATTGAAAATGGAGATGACCGTAGTTGGAATAGTTGCGGTGACATTCGCTTGTCTGGCTGCATTCTGCGCTGCATATGTGTTGGGAGGATATGTATGGAATGTCCAGATAATGACTGACATGATATTTATCCCTGAGCATTTTGGCTGGATAGCCCTGCTTGGGGTGGCATGTGGGATATATTCCATCTACTATTGTAACACGCAGGATTTTGCTTCCCGTTTTTTCAAAAGTATCGGTAATATATGGCTGCGTGCCGCCATCTGTGCTGTCGGACTTGGTGTTATGATAATGATTCTGCCTGCGATGTTTGGAGAGGGTTACAATATTGTATCAGATCTCGTGAACGGCATAGACCGCACTCTTTTGGAGTTCGGTCCGTTTTACAAAGACTTCGACCGTATGCCGCTTGTCTTATGCATCGTTGGAGTGATGTTGCTGCTGAAAGGCGCTGCTGTGGGTGCAGTCAACAGTGGAGGTGGAGTTGCGGGAGAATTTGTGCCCACAATTTTTGCCGGAGCATTATTGGGATTTATGTTTGCCACGATTGCTAATATGTGCGGTCATGCGCTTCCGGTTGATAATTTTGTTCTCATAGCTACCGCTGCTGTAATGGCAGGAACAATAAAAGCGCCTTTGATGGCGATATTCATAGCCGCAGAAGTTTCCGATCGGTATGGCTTTCTGCTTGGTTTCCTTCTTGCCGCAGGTATCTCCTTTGCCATCTCAAAACTTTGGGATATCTCCTTGAAAGTATCCAGAACTGCAAGCCGAGGCTGACAGTAAACTCAGAAGCGGAGGTAGTAGGCGATCGGATCGAATCGGACGGTGAAGGGATTGCCTCCTTTGCGGGAGGGTTGGCTTTTGTGGTAGTAGAAGCTTCTCTGTGTGTCCCATGAAGGAATATCTGCTTTGCGGGTTTCGCCTGGCGGAATGCTGCATGATAGTTTGAGGAATTGCTTATGCAGCTGACGCCCGTCCGGAGTGCGGTAGTCAATATATAGGGTTACTCCTGTAAGCTCGCGGTCGGTGTTGTTGATTATGAAGAAGCTTTCTTTGGAACTGCTCTGGTTTTTATCGAATCCTGTGAATATAACCTGATTAAGACGGTAGCCATTGTTGCAGCTTTCGCATTGGGACGCCACCATGAAACTTCCCGCTACCATCTCCGCATCTGATACGGTATCTCCATATGCCACTGTGGCTTTTGCCTCTGTTTTTTGTTTCGCTTTTGTGGAGAGCTTATATCCCTTCTTTCTCGCATGTGAGTCCGTGGCATTACCGATACAAGCTATGGCAATGATTATCAACACCGTTAAATCCAGGTATTTTGCGTGAGATGTTTTCATAAGATATAATGCAGCCTTAAAGATAGATTGGTTTTATAGGCTCTTTTCGGGGATAAATGCGTGTCAAACCGTGTGGCAGTTCTGCAGCTGGGTTGTCGAATGAGATCCGGAGAGATCGCCAGAATTTAGGAAGAAACCACATTGTTCGCATCGAGATTTTGAGTTTCATAGGGTGTACGATTATAGCATCATCTTTCTCAATATATTCAGCCATACATTGATGGGTGTCGGTGAGAATTCCCATTTTTCGCGAAGTGTTCAGGTTTAATTTATATTTCCCCTTCTTTGCAGAGGGTATGATATGTCCGATTATATCTCCCGGATGCAGGCGGCAGTCGGGAGTGGTGATTACTATTATTTCGTAACCTTTACCACCTAATGGATCCTTCTTTATCAGCACACTTGTTTCATCATCTGTAAATTCCCAGATTCCTTCCGGTCCCTCCAGTTCTGACTCTCTGCAATATTGCAAGGCCGCGCCCATATCGCTTATTTTATCACCCGTGCGGGAATAAGCCGGCAGCTGCGGTGAGAAGACCGCAGCTGCCAAAATGAGGATGAGAGATAGTCTTGACAGAGTCATTACTGCTTGGTTGAGAATGTGTATGAGAGACCGATACTCAGTATCTCCTTAAGCATAAATCTGTTCCATCCGGGAGCAGCATATATGTCGGAAGAGGAGTCGTAACGCAGGTTTGCATAAATCTGAGTGGAGAAGAGTCGTGAGAACTGGATATTCAAAGTGTTTTCCCAGTCACCGAGGAAATAATCGTAATCGGTGAAGAGGAAGAGACGGGACTTATAGGTTACCATCTTTCCAATCTTCCAGTTAAGTGTTATGTCGGCATTGGAACCGATTTCGCTCTGTGTCTTGGCTGTCTGTGACATCTTGAACAGCGCATGGTCAACATGGTTGTCGATGGCTGTTTTCAGGTTGTATGACACCGGCGCTATAGATGCGTTGAACTGTATAGTCTTTTTCTTATTTGTCTTGCTGTATGTCATACCGATACCGAGGTTCAGATCACCGGGTGTAAGGAAAGAGGCGATGCGTGTTTGGGTATCCTTCTTATAATTGTTGAGCAGCTGGGTCTTGAATTGGGCTGTGACGGTATAATACCAGTTACGGCGTGCCTTGTAACCGAATTTGAAATTATATTGGAAAATATCCTGCGAGATGGAATATTTTCGAAATTGATCGTCCTCAACGGAGTTTAATCCGAGTTTGTATGACAGAGTGCTTTGCAGAAGCAGGTTTGGATGCCACACTGAATTCAACTGCACGTCCCATAGGAAATTGACAAGCAGAGCGATGTGGTTGTTACCACCCTGATACCAGTTGTCAGAGACATATGCCTGTGAGAACTGGAGTGCACCGTTGACGACATGGAGCCAATGCTTTTTCTTGATATCCTGATCGGAGATGACAGCGTCATCCACATTAACACCGGATACGAAGCTTCGTTTAAGAAATCCCTTGAATCCATGGTCTTCCTCAGGCAATGTCGGTGGCACGGGGAGCTGCCAATAAGAATATTCTATCAGGGACGGGTCTTTGACCATCATGCTATACATGATGTCATCCTGAAGATTCCAAGCCTCAAATGCGTTGTCGAGCCAAGCCGGACGGGCGTTGGAGAGGATGGTGAATTCCGGTTGCTGTTCTTCTGCAATCTCTCCGATTTCTGCAATCTCTACTTCTTCTGCCGGTGTTGTCTCGATTCCCCATAGTTCATCAAGGTATCGGCGTCGGTCAGCTATCGAGTCTGCGTCCTCACGCTCCTCTTCTGTTAGTTCTGTGGCGCGGATGCTTTCAGAGAGTTTCCATATCTGAGGCATCTGGGAATTGAGTGAGGGTATTGAAATCCTACGCTGCTTATCGAGCGCGCGGTATTCTGCGAAAACCCACGGAGCGTTAAGACGATTGAAGCTCGGGATGTCTGTCGGTATAATTGTTTCTTCAAGTATTTCCTCCACACTGCGAATCCGCAGGGAATCTTCCTGGATCTGTCCGCTTCTGACGGCATCACGTAGCAAGGCGATATGCTCGTTGGTCTTATCAGTCGCAGTGCTTTTGCTTATGTGGCGAAAACGCGGCTGCCCGTCGGATGACTGTGCAGCAGCAGGCAATGAGGCCACCGCTATAGCGGCGGCAAATAAAAATGTCTTGTTGAAGAAATGTTTCATGAGTGTCGGAGTATAGTTTGGATGTGGTAGGTATCGGAAATTATTACCGGTATCTATTTATGGATGGGTTATTTATGGAAGGGTTATGGCTTCTGAAGTATCCGGTCATATTCCTCGGAGTTGATCAACCTGTATGCTTCCCGGAAAATCGGGTCATAGTCGTTGTATACCTTGAAATATGTCGGTTGGTCATATACATCGCGTCCGATGAGCCCTTTGACAATCATTTTGAACAGAGGCTCGCTTTGTCTCGCCTGCTCTTCATTGAATTTTACGCCCTCCTTTTCCGCACGGTCGTAAAGTTCCTTAAGCATTGAGTTGTCAACTTCAAATCCTTTTACAAAATCATTGTCTGTCTTGAATTTGCGCTTCAAATCCTTTCTATTGGCATCGACATAGCTGATCGCATATTGGTTGATGACACCTTTTGCCGTGACATCACGGTAATATTTTGTGAAATCTGTGGTGTCGAGAGGCACGAAGCGGTCGGGAGAAATTCCTCCGCCTCCATAAATGGGGCGATGCAACCTCAATGTCTCAACCTTGAGAGAATCGATATATTTTATAGAATCTGCATGCATCAGCTCGCCATGGTTGAACCGGTCGATGATATCCATCGCATATGATTTCTGGTCGCCGTTACTGTATGGTTTCTGGATATCGCGTCCGGTGGGCGTGTAGTAATGAGCCACTGTGAGACGCATCATTGATCCGTCGGGGAAGGGGAACGGACGCTGCACAAGTCCTTTGCCATATGTGCGACGACCTACGACAACTCCGCGATCCCAGTCCTGGATAGCGCCGGTAGTGATTTCAGATGATGACGCTGTATATTGGTTTACCATTACCACGAGCCTGCCGTCGTTGAACAATGGCTTGAGTCCGTGGGGCTGAGTCAGATGGTCATAACGCGGCGAGTTGCGTCCTTCAGTGTATACGGCGAGTTTCCCGGGATCAATGAATTCACCGAGAATCTCGATTGCCGGCTGCATGTATCCGCCGCCGTTGTCCACAAGGTCGAGGATAAGCTGCTTCATGCCCGCTTTCTTCAGATCTTTCAGGGCTTTCTCAATTTCATTACGGGTCTCGGCAGAAAATCTGCTGAGGCGTATGTAACCCGTTTTGTTGTCTACCATATAGGCTGCGTCAACACTGTTGATCGGTATGTCCGCGCGGGTGATAGTGAAGTTGATTGTGTCGGATTTCCCTGCGGCGCGACGCAGTACATTGACATTGACTTTGCTCCCTTTGGGACCGCGGAGGCGCTTCATTATGTCGGTGTTGCGCATCTTGACTCCGGCGATGATCGAGTCGTTGACCTTGATTATGCGGTCACCGGCAAGCAGCCCCACACGTTCAGATGGACCTCCTGCCACAGTGGATATCACGTAGAGGGTGTCCTGATTCATATTGAATGTTATGCCTATACCGCTGAAGTTTCCGGCAAGAGGTTCGTTGAGCTCTTTTGTCTCTTCCGGATTGGAATAAGCTGAGTGAGGGTCAAGCTCTTCAAGCATGCTGCGGATGGCGGTTTCCACAAGTTTATCTTCATTCACGGTGTCAACATAGAACTGGGTGACGGCGGCTTCCGCCATGCGCAGTTTCTGGTTGGCTGTGAGTTTTGTCTGTGATGCCGCGAAAGCCGTTAATACGGTTCCTGCGAATATGATTGCAAACAGTTTCTTCATTTTTTTAATTTTATGATTCAAGGTAGGAAAGGGGTGATGTCATGGCCATTGGCCTCGAGTTCCCTGACCATTGAACTTGATATATATGAATATTCCGGAAGAGAGAGTAGGAAAACAGTCTCCATGCCGAGGATATTCTTGTTAATATCGGCAAGATTCCTTTCGTATTCGAAATCCGTGATATTCCTGACTCCACGCAGAATTGCATCAGCACCAATGCTTGCGGCATAAGTGGCGGTGAGTCCCGGATAGACCGACACCTCGACACGGCTGTTACCCTCGAATGCTTTTTTTATTGCCTCGACTCTTTTGACAATATTTTCATCCACAGGTTTAGTCATGTTGTGTCCGATGGCTATCACAATTTTGTCAAATATTTCCAGACCACGCTCCACAATCGATTTGTGACCGATCGTGAAGGGATTGAATGTGCCGGGAAAAACAGCTGTTCTAAGAGTCTGTTCCATATTAAATAACTTCAGATTCTAAATTTCTGAGTCATCTTCAATAACGAGGTTGTCGATGATAAAGTTCTGGCGTTCCATCGTGTTCTTGCCCATGTAGAACTCAAGAAGTTTATCGACTGCGTCTTCCCTTTTGAGTTTCACGCGGTCAAGACGCATGTCAGGACCTATGAATTCCGCGAACTCCGCATCATTGATCTCTCCGAGTCCTTTGAATCGGGTGATCTCCGCGTTGTTGCCGAATTTAGCTATTGCTGCCTCGCGTTCTTCATCAGTGTAGCAATAGAATGTATCTTTTTCTTCGTCTGATTCCTCTTTCTTCTTTGGTTTGCGTCGTGAACGGCGCACTGCGTTCTTATCGCGCACCCTGAAGAGAGGAGTCTGGAGGATGTATACGTGTCCTTTCTTAACAAGGTCGGGGAAGAACATAAGGAAGAATGTGATGATCAGCAGACGGATATGCATTCCGTCGACATCGGCATCCGTTGCGATAATCACTTTGTTATATCTCAATCCTTCAATGCCTTCCTCGATGTTAAGAGCAGCCTGAAGAAGATTGAACTCATCGTTTTTATACACCACCTCCTGGGTCATGCCAAAAGAGTTGAGGGGCTTTCCGCGCAATGAGAATACTGCCTGTGTCTCGGCATTGCGTACTTTGGTGATTGTGCCTGATGCGGAATCTCCCTCGGTGATGAATATCGCGGAATCCTCACGTTTGTCTTCTTTTGCCTTTGCCTTCAGCGGATCGTTGTAATGCACCCTGCAGTCGCGGAGTTTCCGGTTATGAAGGCTCACTTTTTTTGCTTTCTCCCTGGCGAGTTTGGCAACACCTGCCATTGCCTTGCGTTCTTTCTCGCTTGAAGCTATCTTGCGCATCATGACCTCGGCTACATCCGGATTCCGGTGGAGATAGTCGTCGAGTTCTTTTTTGATAAAGTCGCCGATGAATTTATTTACAGTAAGGGTGCTTCCGGGAGCAACTTCCTTACTGCCGAGCTTTGTTTTTGTCTGGCTCTCAAATACCGGCTCCTGTATACGTACGGACACAGCCGCCACCATTCCATTGCGTATGTCGGAAAATTCATAGCTTTTGCCTGAGAATTCCTTGATTGTGCGGCTCACATGCTCACGGAAAGCTGTGAGGTGGGTGCCACCCTGTGTGGTATGCTGGCCGTTGACAAATGAATAATACTCCTCACCATATTGCTCGGTGTGCGTGAGCACAACTTCGATATCATCGCCTTTGAGGTGGATTATAGGGTATAGCGGATCATTTGTCATGTTCTCTTTCAGCAGGTCAAGAAGACCATGGCGCGACATGTAACGACGTCCGTTATAGAAGAGTTGCAGCCCTGCGTTGAGATAGGTGTAGTTATTGACCATTGTCTCCACAAACTCCTGGTTGAACCGGTAGTTCTGGAAGAGAGATGGGTCGGGGGAGAACTTCACCAATGTTCCGTTGGGTTCATTTGTAGGCAGAGGCTCAGACTGACGGACCAGGTCGCCGCGTTCAAATTCCACCTCCACCATTTTACCATCGCGCACGCTTGCAACGCGGCAATATGTTGAAAGGGCGTTGACGGCCTTGAGTCCGACACCGTTGAGTCCTACGGATTTCTTGAAGTTTTTGTCATCGAATTTACCTCCGGTGTTGATGTCGGAAGCCACTTCCTTTACTTTGCCGAGCGGGATTCCACGTCCGTAGTCACGCACGGTCACCTCCCCCTCTTCCGTGAGGGTGATGTCGATGCGTTTGCCGGCTCCCATGTTGAACTCATCGATGGAGTTGTCCACAACCTCTTTGATGAGCACATATATGCCGTCGTCGGAATGTGTGCCGTCGCCGAGCTTGCCGATATACATACCCGGACGCCTGCGGATGTGCTCGTTCCATTTCAGTGTCTGGATCGCGTTGTCGTCATATGTGCCGGCATCAGCGGATGCGGCTGTAACGGGAGAGATCTCTTCAACATTCTCCCTCTCTTCAAATTCAAAAATATCCTCGCTCATAGATAACTACAAAGTTACAAAAAATCCTGCTAAACCGCAATTATGCAGGGTATGTAAAGTTGTTGTGGGTTGCTTCCGCAAGTTCTTTGAGGTAATGTGCGGCGGCTGCTTTTGCTTCGGGAAGATCCATAAACGACCAATTGCCGCAGTCACGAGGCGTTGCTCCCGGTATCTCGCCTTCAAAATCTGCTACAAATACCATCGTCTCTTTGACGAGAGGAAGGATGTCAGCGCTTATATAATCGCCTGAAAGCAACAGATAATTGCCTGTGCAGCAACCCATGGGTCCCCAGTATATCACACGGTCTTTCCATTGGGGATGATTACGCAGGAAAGTGGCTGCTATATGTTCCATTGCGTGAAGCGCACGTGGCGTTAGGGCTGGCTCGCGGTTGGGACGGGTCATGCGGATGTCGAATGTTGAGATAACATCACCGGAAGGAGTGTGGTCTTGGCGGGAAAGATATATTCCTGGCTCAAGCAGTTCATGATTTATCGTGAAACTTGGGATTTTTTCCATTTTGGGTCAGTGTTATTTTTTTGATATGCAAAAATACTAAAAATAATGCAAATCAAGTGTAAACCGATGAACGGATTATGTTGTTTTACCGTTAAATAAATTTTAGTATTATGAGACACACTGCCGTATTGCTTTTAATATCCGCTGTATCAATGTCCGTTTATGCCCGCACCTCGCAGGCCGGTTCAGGAGCCGAGAATGATTCCGTTGATTCGAAAGTGGAGTTTATAAAAACCTCTTCACATCCGGATGTGAAGGAGATTCTACAGAAGGATCGCCCTTCGGAGACTGCCGGTATACCGGTGCCGCATTTTGCAGTCCGCACTGCCGACAATAAGTTTGTGCTGACCATAGGTGGACAGATCAATCCGATACTCGGTGCTGATTTCGGGAATGACCTCTATGAGGTCTCCGGAGCCGGAATCGGTTTCGTGACGTCGATGATTCCGGTTCCTCCGGTAAACGGAAAGAAGTCTGATTTCTATATAAACCCGCTTAATGCCAACATTGATTTTCAGGTTGTCGGTTTTGGCGGAACCCGGAATCAGGTGACAGGCTATCTAAAGTTTGGCACAAACGGTGAGTCTGCGGCGATCAAGCTGAAAAAGGCATATGTGTCATGGATGGGAATCACAGCAGGTTTGAAGTCCACGCTTTTCGAGGATGGAGATGCCGCGTCTCCACCTACGATTGACCCGCAGGGTCCGAGCGGCATGGTGTCTACCTCGGCATATGAAGTAAGCTATGTGTCTCCGTCTTTCAAAGGTTTCCGCTTTGCCGTCGGATTGGATATGCCGAATTATTATACTTCAAACGGTGTTTACCGTGGGCATGATTTCAAGACCTGGCGCGAGGAGGAGATAGGTGGCAAGCCGGTGGCAGATCCAGAGGCTTTCAACCAGAATGTGCCCGACATACCGATGTGGGTGGAATATGCCGCCTCTGACTATAACAGGGTGCGTCTTTCCGGTATCATAAGGAATTTCACGTATCGGGATCTTTTAGAGGGGAAGCGGCGTAATTCCGTGGGTTGGGGTGTGATGCTCAGTGGAAACCTTAATCCAGTGGAGCCTCTTATACTTTATTTACAGGCTGCCTATGGCAAGGGAATCGGGGCGTACATACAGGATATATCCGGTCAACCGTTGTCTTTTATTCCAGATGACTCCCGTCCGGGGCATATGACGCCCTCCCCGATGATGGGGCTCACGTTTGGCGCCACATATAATATCACACCCAAATGGCAGGTGAATGCTGTTGTCTCTGAAGCCCGGATATGGAATGTCGGGCCATATGCGACAGCTGCCGCAGATGCGCCCGACAATGTGAATAATTATAAATATGGTTTTTACGCCGCCGGTAATGTTTTCTATAATATATCCTCCTATCTGCAGGTGGGTGTCGAATATCTTTATGGCCGTCGTGGCACATGGAATGCAGGATCAGCCCTCGACAACCGCCTTCAGATGCAGATCATGTTCACGCTTTAATCCAGCGGAAATTTATTTTCCGCTGCCTTAATCAAGCGAGAGGGGAGTGTATGGCAGACCGAAAGCTTCCGCCACAGCTTCATATGTGATTTTTCCGTCAACCATATTCACGCCTTCTGCAAGTCCCGGATCGCGACGGCATGCTTCTTTCCAGCCAAGGTCGGCGAGCTTGAGAGCGTAAGGCATTGTGGCGTTTGTAAGTGCCATGGTGGAAGTGTAGGGCACTGCCCCGGGAATATTGGCTACGGCATATTGGATCACACCGTCTACAACATACGTGGGCTCGGAATGTGTGGTAGGATGCGTTGTCTCGAAGCAGCCTCCCTGGTCAACGGCAACGTCAACCATGACAGAACCGGGACGCATCATTTTTATCATATCACGAGTGACAAGATGGGGTGCTTTTGCTCCGGGAACGAGTACGGATCCAACAACGAGATCTGTATCGGGAAGCTCCATCTCAATGTTGTGGCGGGATGAATATAATGTCTTGACATTCTTCGGCATCACTTCTGAGCAATGGCGCAGTGTGGGCAGTGAAATATCGGTTATAGTGACATCAGCCCCCAGTCCTGCTGCCATCAAGGCTGCGTTGCGTCCTACAACGCCGGCGCCAAGAACAAGCACTTTCGCCGGTTTTACTCCAGGCACGCCTCCGAGCAGCACTCCGCGTCCTCCCTGCGGCTTTTCGAGGAATCGTGCGCCTTCCTGTATCGACATGCGTCCGGCAACTTCGCTCATAGGAATAAGCAACGGCAGGCGACGCTCACGGTCGGTGACAGTCTCGTAGGCGATGCATACCGCACCGGCTTTCATCATGGCTTCTGTCAGCTCCAGATCACATGCAAAATGGAAATATGTAAAGACAACCTGATTCTTGCGGATCAGAGGATATTCAGGCTTGATGGGTTCCTTTACCTTTATTATCATCTCCGCTTCGCCATATACATCTTCTATTGTAGGCAGGATTTTTGCTCCTGCCGCAATATATTCGTCATCGGAGAAACCGCTGCCCTCGCCGGCTGTATGCTGCACAAACACTTCATGACCATGGGCAACAAGCTCTTTAACTCCGGCAGGAGTGGCGCCTACTCTGTTTTCATTGTTTTTAATCTCTTTGGGGATTCCAATTTTCATAGCTTTACGGATTTAGGTTAACGAAACACTTTCTCGGCGCTTATAAATCAAAGTTCAATCACACCGGAAAATAAATATCAGCGCGTAAATTTAGAAAAATGGAATCAGTCTGCAAATAAAATTTATATGTTTTTCGGCATTTGTTTTGAAATCTCCGCAGATTATCGCCACCAGCGTCCCCAATCGCGACGTGTTGGCTTATCACCACGCTCGAATATTTCCTCAAGGTCATTGCGCAGACGTTCAAGTCGTAGGGAATATAGATGTTCCAACCCATGATTTTCAAGATATACGGTCGTCTCATCCAGAAATTTCTCCACTCTCGGTTTATGCGTGAGGACATGTCGCCGCTCCATGAGCCATAACAGATAGATGTCAAGGATATACAGCATCAGATCTGCTGTTTTTTCATAATCAACACATAGAGATGTGAAATATTTTACACGTGTCTTTATGTCTGTGAATCCCGGACTTTTTCTGGGTTTGCCCTCTGATATGAAAAAAAGTTTGAATATTTTCTGTTTGTATTTGTCGAGTTCCTTGTCGACGTCAGGATTGATCCAGAATTCAAGGTATTCCTTTGCCTCAGGGCGTGCATCATACATCTCGCAGATTATTTCCGCGAGACCGTCCCTGTCAATTTCTTTTAGTGCTTTCTTCAGCGCGGCTTTCGACATATCTTTGCAAATTTAACTAAATTACATTAATCTCGCAAACTCATCATTTCTGCGGCTTGTTGTTAATGTCAGATTTGTGTAGTATATTTGCATTTGGTTATGGCGCGACTTAATGATTTTATGGCTCAGGTGAATCTTGCTCCGTTGGCGGAATGCTGCCGGGAGCATGGTAGCATAGTGCGCTATGCCAAGGGCGAGCGGATGGTTCAGGAGGGTAATGTATGCCGATTTATAGGAGTGGTTCGGTCGGGTTATTTCAAATATACATCTATAACATCAAAAGGTGACGAGTGTGTCACCGGCTTTTCGTTTGAAGGGGAGGTTGTCACCGATTACGTACGTTCGTTTCTGTACAATCAACCGGCGCTGACTTCCATTGTCGCGGGTTGCGATGCGGAAGTGGTTCAGCTGCCCATCTCGAAAGCCCGCCCTTATTTGCTTCTTTGCAATCCTGCATTTATATCCGAGACGTCATCAATATTGCTTCAGGAAGCATACCGCCGTTATTTATCGATCCACACGCTTACACCTCAGGAACGTTACAAGGAACTATGCTCTCGTTTTCATGACGATATCTCAATGATCCCATATAATGAACTTGCGTCGTATCTGTCAGTCTCGCGACGTCAATTCCAGCGTATACGAGAAAGCTTGCAGGAATAAGGCAACTTCAAAAAAAATCAGGTATGTAGGGGAGATGGGACATTTGTCCCATCGCGTTTCAATTATTCGTGCTATCTTTGCGAAGAATCAAACGAATGTTATATATGAGGAATATACTGATTATTTTAGCCTTTAGTATGGCTGCATTATGCGTAGCTGCTGATAACGGTAACAAGGAGCAATATCATATCAAGGGTGTTCTTGCAGATGGCACAGAGATTGACGGCTATAATGAAACAGCGTTGCAAAACTTTATGCGACCATGGGTGACAGAGGTGTGTATATCTGACTCTATGGGAAACAACAAGAATTGTTATAGTTCTGATGAATTGAAGGTTGTGTGGTTCACGCAGTTGGATGCTGATTCAATACCTGTGGTTTATCATGCTGTAAAGGCACAGAAGAGATTACCTCATCTTCTCAACAAAAATCCCAAACCATATAAAAAGCCGGTATTTCTGCGGCTGATTTACGAGGGAGAGAATGTGAAAGGGTATATAAGACCTTGGTTGAACCAGACACTCGGTAACACGATGAATGTGTACAATCAGACATATATGTTCTATTATCTCACGAAGGATAGTGATATTGCCGTGGCATATTGGGATGGAACAAATGATATCACTCCATCGATGCGTAAGGTTATGAAATTTTTTCTGAGGGAATTCCCCGCACTCGTTGAAATGATAGACAGGGGAGAGCTGACACCGAAGATGTTCCGTAGCAATCCGGCAATAGTCCTGCCTCTTATAGACAAGACCTACGATTCCAAGCAGAAGTGACGGCTATTGCTTCAACTGATAAAGCTTCAATGCGTCCGATGCGAGGATTTCGATCGGCCTGCCATCGGCATAAGCTATGACAACTTTTTCACCAAGTTTAGCCTTTCGCTCAAGCATTCTGAGTGTGCTCCGCCTCATCGCTTCACTTAGGCGAGAATATAATGCTATTTTTTCTTGCTCTGACATAACTGTTTTATTTGTGATAGTTTAATAGAGTCAATGATTTCGTGTGGTACTACAATAGGTTGTTGTGTCATACTATTATCATATAACGACCAATAGTCAACAATCGGTGCAAATATTTCGAAAAGATTTTGGAGTCCAAGCCAATAGCGTCGGTGTATTCTTGACATACGATGAACGTTGGAACAGCAAGGAAGAAAACTACAAACCGCATTTCGAGCCGGATAGCCGTTACTGTGGAGAGGATCTAATGTTTGTTCATCGCTACCGTCCTAACAATCAATACAAAGAAACAATTGAAGTTAACAGTAAAGAGGAAAGTTGCGACACATTTCTGCTCAATGGCCTATACTATATCAACACACGACAGTTCATTGCGCCCGAAGACGCCAAGGATATTCGCCACAATCCCAATCCCGATTGGCAAGACTTCAAGCATCCCGGCGTTGACTACGACCGCAATATTATCACGCTGCAATATTGTGTCAATACTGGGTCAATGTAGCAGTTATGAAATAAATCGCAATTTAGAGGCGATGGCGCGTCAGCTCTATGACTACTGGTTCGTACAGTTCGACTTCCCTGATGAGAACGGCAAGCCCTACAAGTCGAGCGGCGGTAAGATGGTCTGGAATGAACGACTAAAACGTGAAATTCCGGAAGGGTGGAGTGTTGGCTCATTCCAAGACATCTGTAAAGTTAATCGTGGCGCATCACCTCGTCCCATTGATGATTTTATGGATGATACAAATACAGGTATGCCTTGGCTTAAGATTTCAGATGCGACTTCTACAGAATCGCCTTATATTCATTTGATAAAAGAATCCATAATTCCAGAGGGTATAAGAAAATCAGTAACTGTCACGCCTGAAACGCTCATTGTCTCAAATAGTGCCACCCCCGGTATCCCTAAATTTATGGGAATTACTGCGTGCGTACATGACGGTTGGCTTGTTGTTACAAAATATAAGGATCCGTTGAAATATTACCTATTCTTTTTTATTCAAGACCTTCGCAATATGCTTGTTAATACAGCAAGTGGAAGCGTATTTAAGAATCTGAAAACTGACTATCTGAAGCAAGCTCCGATAATTATTACACCGGAAATACACCTATCAAAGTTTGATTCCATAATAAAACCTTTAATGGCTGAACTTAGAAACAAATCAGTAGAACGCATTAATTTAATGCATCAGCGTGACGAGCTGCTGCCACTGCTGATGAACGGCCAGGTGTCGGTTATGCCGCCAGAGGTAAATTGCGATTTATCGGAAAGAAATGATATATTGGGCATAAAAAATTCAATGAAAAATAAACTGATAGATAGTGTTATAGCCAATATGGGCGATATGCTCAGTCCTCAAGAACTTTTTGCGTTGCGAAAGGTTCTTGTAAGGGAGGTGGAAGGTTACGAGATAATCCCAACTCCGGATAATGAAAATAAAACCAAGAAAGCAAATGATGATTTGGCGACACAGTTCATCTCAGCTAAGAGAATAGAGGGCTGCTCTGAGAAAACACTTAACTACTACGAAAATACTATTCGTGCATTCCTTGATAAAACCTCAAAGGAACTGCATGATGTAACGACTAACGAAATCCGCAGGTATCTATCGGATTTCCAAGCAAAGAGAAATTCAAGCAAGACTACGGTTGACAACGTACGCCGTATCCTGTCAAGTTTCTTTTCGTGGCTCGAAGATGAGGATTACATCGTGAAAAGCCCGGTAAGGCGTATTCACAAGGTGCGCTCGGAGTTGACCGTAAAGGAAACTATCAGCGATGAGCATTTGGAGAAACTGCGCGACACTTGCACTGAGCTGCGCGACCTCGCTCTGATTGATTTCTTGGTGTCTACCGGGGTGCGTGTCGGAGAACTTGTGACACTCAACCGTTCGGACATTGATTTCAATGAGCGGCAATGTGTCGTTCTCGGCAAAGGCAATAAGGAACGGACGGTGTATTTCAACGCTCGCGCAAAGGTGCATTTGCAGAACTATATCGCGACACGATCAGACAGCGAAGCGGCATTGTTCGTGTCGCTTGCCGCTCCGCATAATCGTTTGACAATTAGCGGTGTCGAGTCAAGGTTGCGGCAGCTCGGCAAACAAGCCAAAGTATGCCGCATACATCCTCACAAATTCCGCCGTACACTCGCTACAATGGCGATAGACAAGGGTATGCCGATAGAGCAAGTGCAACGGCTGCTCGGCCACTGCAAGATTGACACCACTCTTCATTATGCAATGGTAAATCAGACCAATGTGCGCAATGCCCACCGTAAATTCATAGGATAATCCGGCAAAATTGAGTATCTTTGCAGTCTGAAAGTAAGTGTACTATGGATCTGCAAAGAATAAATCAACATAAGAAAACTTTCGATGAAATACAGCAATTCATCGAAGGAGAAGATGGACGCGAGCAAGTAGAGGTTTGGTTTGCCCGCGAACTTCAGGAACTGTTGGGCTATGCCCGATGGGAGAATTTCACTGTCGCTATCAGTCGTGCAGTTGAATCATGTAAGACGCAGGGGATCAGCGTAGACGATCATTTTCGTGAGGTCACGAAAATGATAACGTTGGGAAAAGGAGGACGGCGTGAGATACAGGATTTCATGCTGACGCGCTATGCCTGCTATCTGATAGCGCAGAATGGAGACCCGAAGAAAGAAGAAATAGCGTTTGCACAAGGATATTTCGCTTTGCAAACCCGCCGTGCCGAACTTATTGCAGAGCATATTGACCAAATTTCGCGCCTTGAAACCCGCGATCGTCTCCGGGCGTCAGAGAAGCAGCTGTCACGCAATATCTTTGAGCGAGGAGTGGATGACCGTGGTTTCGGACGCATTCGTTCAAAAGGCGACACGGCCCTGTTCGGAGGGCATACCACCGAAGATATGAAACGCAGGCTCGGTATAAAGTCAACAAGACCGTTGGCCGACTTCCTGCCTACGCTTACCATAGCAGCGAAAAACCTCGCAACGGAAATGACCAACTACAATGTTGAGCAGAAAGACTTGCAAGGCGAAGCGCCAATCACACGCGAGCACATACAGAATAATCAAAGTGTCCGTCAAATGCTTGGTCAGCGAGGCATACGCCCCGAAGAACTGCCAGCGGCAGAAGATATTAAGAAAGTGGAACGTCGAGTGGCGAGCAACGAAAAGAAGATAGAGCGCACCACAATGAAGCTCCCGAAGAAGAAATAAGACCATTTTCGTGAGGTCACGAAAATGGTCTATAACGACCGCAAAGATGAAACTCTCGGACATCGCGCAATATGTTACAGATAAAATCAGTAGCAATGCTATTGATTTGGAATGTTATGTAACAACCGATTCGTTATTGCAAAATAAAGCAGGTAGAGAAAGAGCTGTTAATCTTCCTCCACAAACTTGTACACTTACTCGATTCAAAAAAGGAGATATTTTGATTTCAAACATACGCCCATATTTGAAAAAAATATGGCGAGCAGATATTGACGGTGGCTGTAATGCAGATGTCCTTGTTTTAAGGGCAACAAATGAACATTCATCTGAATATCTATATGCGGTTTTGCTGCAAGATGCATTTTATTCATATACTATGAAAGGTGCAAAAGGAAGTAAAATGCCGCGTGGAGATAAAGAGCAAATAATGCGGTTTGAACTGCCGACACTTTCGTGTTCGGAAGGAAGTGTCGGACAGTTGATTGTTGATATTGAACATAAAATTGCGGTCAATCGTGAGATAAATCGCAATTTAGAGGCGATGGCGCGTCAGCTCTATGACTACTGGTTCGTACAGTTCGACTTCCCTGATGAGAACGGCAAGCCCTACAAGTCGAGCGGCGGTAAGATGGTCTGGAATGAACGACTAAAACGTGAAATTCCGGAAGGGTGGAGTGTTGGCTCATTCCAAGACATCTGTAAAGTTAATCGTGGCGCATCACCTCGTCCCATTGATGATTTTATGGATGATACAAATACAGGTATGCCTTGGCTTAAGATTTCAGATGCGACTTCTACAGAATCGCCTTATATTCATTTGATAAAAGAATCCATAATTCCAGAGGGTATAAGAAAATCAGTAACTGTCACGCCTGAAACGCTCATTGTCTCAAATAGTGCCACCCCCGGTATCCCTAAATTTATGGGAATTACTGCGTGCGTACATGACGGTTGGCTTGTTGTTACAAAATATAAGGATCCGTTGAAATATTACCTATTCTTTTTTATTCAAGACCTTCGCAATATGCTTGTTAATACAGCAAGTGGAAGCGTATTTAAGAATCTGAAAACTGACTATCTGAAGCAAGCTCCGATAATTATTACACCGGAAATACACCTATCAAAGTTTGATTCCATAATAAAACCTTTAATGGCTGAACTTAGAAACAAATCAGTAGAACGCATTAATTTAATGCATCAGCGTGACGAGCTGCTGCCACTGCTGATGAACGGCCAGGTGTCGGTTATGCCGCCAGAGGTAAATTGCGATTTATCTCACGATTAAGCGCAATCTTTCGGTCTATGCTAAAATAAATATCAGCTATTTCTTTTTGCTCAATGTAAGTTGGAAATTCAAACTCCAGCGCCTCTACATCGGAAGGGTTGAGAGACGGATACGCTGAAACGGCATTTTGTGCAACCCCGTGTAAGTATGTGGTAATATGAGGTTGAGTGATAAGTAGAAATAAATACCTTATGTCTATCACATCCTCAAATTCTGTCTTTAGGTTAAGCGTAAGAAATCCCGTGGAAACGACTAAATTTGATACTGTTTTTTCAATAAATCCATAGTGTCTGAGATTTGGTCGTACCAAAGAATATAAAATTGTGTTATTCCCAACTATACGCTGAGCCCTACTTGGTGCTTCCCCCAATATAAGTTCTTGCAATTCAGATATAGAATTTTCTGTAATGCTACTTGTATCAAGATAGCTTATTACAGAATCTTTGCTAGTCCCCTTTACATTATAAATATTGGAATCGCAAATCTGGTGTATCGAATATTTAGCCATTGAATTTGTGGGTGTCAAGTTATTTTGTACTGCTTATTTATCTAACATACCTCTGATTTCTTTGTCAAAATCGGAGTCAATTTGTTGTGTCGGATTGAAAAGGTCGTATTCTGCTTCTGCTTTTGCCTTAGCTTGTGCCGCCGAGATATTTCCGCGATTAGGAAGTATCTTGTAGTCGTTAAAAGTCAAAAATTTATTGACACTTGCGGCAAATTGCTCCATATTGAATACATTACCTCGCTCAATTTGACTCTCGATGTAGTCGAAGTAAGATGTTACGGTGCGTTCAAGCGATCGTATCTCTTTTTCCGAGAGGTAATTTTTAGCAATGCTGACATCTGATTTAAGGATGCGGCCATCGGGGGCATATTTCCAAGTGGTCAGACCCATGTGAGGTTTTGTATGGTCTGCTCCGGCATGTATGATTTCGGCTGCCGTATGTCCGGTAATCGCATAATGAAACCGATTTTGTACCATTGCATAAAACTCTTTTGTTGTTGGTGCAAGACGGTCGTAATCGATGCTACATTCGGCATAAATGTCAGTTATCTGTTGCCAGATTCGCCGTTCGCTGGCTCGGATTGAGCGGACTCTCTCAAGAAGTTCCCGGAAATAATCTTGGCCAAACACGGCGTTTCCCTGCTTTAAGCGGTCATCATCGAGTACAAAGCCTTTGCGGATATACTCATTCAAGACACGAGTAGCCCACTGACGGAAAAGGGTCGCTCGTTGACTGTTCACACGGTATCCGATGCTAATAATAGCATCCAGAGAGTAAAAAGTTTGTTCTCGTTTTACCTGACGTTTTCCTTCCTGCTGAACTATTAAGTTTTTCTTAATAGTTGCCTCAGGGGTCAGTTCATTGGTTT
>CAJTPK010000040.1 GCA_910578075.1 uncultured Muribaculaceae bacterium
TATATACAGTAAGCAAAATGCTCGACCATGCCAACGTCACTACGACGCAAATTTACGCCCGATTGGTTGACTCCACCAAACGCGACACGGTTGGTCGCATAAAACTCACATAAACTCATCAACCGCAACCGTGGATCAGTGCGGACCATGGTTGCTGTTTTCACATCTTGTGACTTCTATCCGGTGACACAGTTGTATGACAATAAACCATTGGTTTCCATATTATTCCATTTTAGTTCATGTTAGTAATACGGTTGTTAAAAAAGGACATTACAGGATGAAATTTGTGTCCAAAATTTCGTATTTAGCAATCGGTACATTATACTTTTGCAGGATAAAACAATAGATTTTATCCCCATGAACACACATTTGAATTCAATCCGTACAATAGCCCTTGTCTGCATCGCAGGTAAGGCTGTCTCCGTTGGTTTCGCATCTGGTAATGCTACTCTATCAACATCGGTTAGTTCCTCGCTCATAACTTTTCTTATGTTCACACTAAGCTATCTTTCTGTCGATTATGGCATACGATTCTTCATTATCCCACTTGTAAGAGAACCATTAAGCGTTATATCATTCAAGCGCAGAATGGATAAAGCAGTCGAACAATCAGAGGGAACGGCAATCAATGTAGCAGAGGAAGTGTCTCCGCTCGACACTCCCAAAGCGCAGGAGGTGATAGCAAATACTCTGGGGACATTTGCCGGAGTACTGACCAATGAGGAGCTGATGTCTCTTGACAACAGTCTGAAAGCCTTTATTCTTGGAGAATCAACTCGGCAGACCGCAGTAAATCGCCGTATCTCAAAATTTCGCACACATGACGTGTATCATTTCGGCTGGAATATCGCCAAACGGCTTAAAATACCCAATACCATGATGGCCGAATTTCTGAAATCACAATTTCCGTGGCAACTCGCTGATGTCGAGATAAGCACCATAGCCAAAAAACTTTCTTCGGATGAGGGTGCTTTCACTCTCCCTAAAGTCGAGCCACGTCTGCCTCTGCCACCTTATCCGCTTGCCAAGAAACTCGGCATCTGTTAAAAATCGGTGAAAGTCTACCAATCAGCAAAATAACCGTTCACCTCACCGGCTCACCATTGCCGATACCTATAATTTTGCGACAAATTCTAAAACACAAAATATGGAAAATTCAAATCCTTCATTTGACTCGCTCCCGCATCTGGTGGGCAGTCTGATTAACGAAATCGAGGGACTGAAATCACTCGTGAAAGAGGCTATCGGCATGAAACCGTCTGAGACTGACAACCGTCTTGTTGGCATCGACGAGGCTTGCAAAATTCTCCGTCGTAAGAAATCGACGGTGTATCACATGGTACGAGATGGTGTACTGCCACACTACAAAGTAGGAAAAATGCTGGAATTCCGTCCTTCGGAACTTATCGCTTGGCAGGAACAACACGCCTGCGATGGCTCCAAATCATCAGGCGAGATTCTTGCCGAGATGAAATCATCCATGCGTCGCAAACCTAAATCTGGATGGTGATGGCTGCTTATTATCATAACCGCAGGATGCCACCGCGTCCGGCTTGTGGGTTGTATGAGGATGAGCCCATAGAGCCTCAGCGTAAGCCGCAAAAGGTTGTACCCTCTTTCCCTCTAAGTGTATTTCCTTCGGCTATCCGCAATATTGTGGAAGCGTTGGTTGAGTATGAACATTTCAATGTTAACTTCATAGCCGCGTCTATGTTCACCACTTTTGCGGCAGCGATGGGAAACCGTTGGAGTGTGCGCTTCTCGGCAACGTGGGTTGAGCGACCGATTATGTATGTGGCACTTGTCGGTTATCCGAGTTGCGGCAAGACTCCTCCGCTCAGACTCGCCCTTTCGCCCCTGCTCAACCTCGACCATGAATATGACCGGGAATATTGCGCCCAACTCAAAGCCTACAAGCAATGGGAGGCAAAATCTCCGAAAGAGCGTGCTGCACTGTCTTTGCCAGAAGATATGGAGCGACCGAGACGCAGGTGTCATGTGGTTGTTGATGCGACCATCGAGGCGTTGATCGGTGCCATGCGCGACAATCCGCAGGGCGTGATCCTTTACAGCGATGAACTTGAAAGCCTGTTCGCTAACTTCAATCGCTACAATAGTTCGGATGAAAGCTATTTCCTCAGCGCGTTCAGTGGCACACCGTTCAAATATATCCGGAAATCTGCTGATGAACACATCTTTCTGCCGAATCCCTATTGCTCCATCATCGGAAGTACCCAACCGGGACGGCTTGCAAAGCAATTCGGTGGCGAGCGCGTTGTCAACGGCTTTTCCTCCCGCTTTCTTAAAGTTTATCCCGACATTACCAATATGCCGACATGGGGATCTGACCGTATGCCGGATGGCGTAATGGAGCAATGGGACCATATAATTCGCAAACTCGTTACTTTTGACTTCAAGGGAAAAGAACAGCCAATAGAACTGACCTTCTCCCTTGAAGCTCATAGAAAACTGTGCAAATGGAAAGAGAGCGTCAACAATGCTATTTATACAGCCACCGAGTCGGAAGCGGAGAAAGCAGTATGTGGTAAACTTGAGACCTATCTCATACGCTTCTGCCTGATCATCCGGATAATGAAGAATATTTGCAATGAAGAATCGTCGTCAATGATAGATACCGGGAGCGCGGAGGCGGCTATTGAGTTGGTTGAGTATTTCCGTGAGATGGAAAACCGCGTCATCCGCATCTCATTATCCGGCAATCTTGACAAACGGCAATCAGAATTGTTGGACGGTTTGCCTTACGACTTCCGGACCTCTGCTGCCATCGACCTCGGACGGTCACTCGGAATGTCGGAGTCCACAGTAAAACGGTTCCTGAAAAACTCTGCCATTTTCAGAAAAGAGGAACACGGACGCTATACGAAAATGTCATGTGACCCTTGACCTTTTCGACACTTTGACATTTTTCACAAGGCCCGTGGAGTGAGGCACGAGAGCATGTTTGTCAGACTTCATTGGTGTATAAATCTTGCTGTGCAAGATATGCCGATTGTTCCCACAACGGCAATCCCGCCACCTCGCAGAGTTGGGTCAATCCCGCTCGGAACTCGCAGTCTTTTATAAGGATTAAAATTTCATGTGACCATGAAATCAATATATGCAATCATCAAGACATATAGTCTTTATGGCATTATGACATACAAACATAATATCATAAGAACATCCGAGCATCAAGGCATAGTAACATCATGTCATCAAATAATAAGAACATCATAATACGGCTTCGTGTGGATGAAGTGACCGCCAAAGCAATCCGCGCCAAAGCTGACAGCCATTTCAACGGCAACATTAGTGCCTGTATTCGTTGTGCCACTCTGCTATATAATGGAGAGGTTACGCTTTCGCCTGCAAATTCCGAGATAACAGCGTTGCTGTCCGCTATTCTGCGTCAGTTGAAAAAAATCGGCACGAATGTCAATCAGACCGCCCGTCAGATTAACGAGCGCATGAAGGTATCGCCCTACGGATTGTCCGCTTCGGATATTCAACCGTTTGTTTTCTTCCGCAATGACCTGTCTGCCATTTGGGTGCATCTTAAACAAATCAAAATCAAAGAGCGTCTATGATAGTCAAGAAACTTGGCATGGTATCCGGCGGAGGCTTCCCCGGTGCCGGATATAATGAACGCAAGGTAGCCGAGGGTGTGGCCCGGCTCATGGCGATGGAGAATGTCGATGCAGCCATGCGCCACAAGGTGGAGCTGTTGCATGAGGTCGGATTTGACTGCGCCGGAGAGATTGAGAAATATCTCAAGGAGCGGTCGAGGACATACGGTAACACCAAGACCACGCGCTTTCAGTTCCACATCGCCGCCTCGGTAAAGGGGCAGGTGATGTCGGCTGACGAGTTGACCGACTTTGCCCGTAAACTCATGGCTGAAGCCGGATATGGCAGACAGCCGTATTTTGTGTACTACCACCATGATACCGACAACAACCATGTGCATATACTTTCCACACGCATACAGCCAAACGGTTTTCCGATACCCGATCATCACGACTATGCACGACTCAATGCCGCCGCTAACCGTATTCTGTCATCGGACATCAACCGCGACATTCAGCGTATGTTCTCTTACGGCTATCTGACCGAGGGCCAGTTCGCCAATATAATCCGCTCACATGGATATAAATTTGAGCGTGTGAAGGATGGATATGTATTGTTTCGCGGAGGTGTCAAGGCCGCAACAATCTCATTATCTGAGATAGTGAGGCATCTTTCGCAAGAAAACGATAGCCGGAAAGAACGCGCAAAACAACTCCATGCGATTATCAGGAAATACAAGGCAGACATAGCGGATGGAAAAGTTCAAAATGTCGAAAATGTCAAGGGTCACAAAGGTCATAAGAAAAAAATTATGCGCCGGAAAGCCAACCCCGACATCCGTAAAATCAAGGGGTCAAACGGCAAGACGCTATCGCAGGAAGAACAGCGGCATCTATCGGAGTTGCTTGACATTCTCAAAGCTAAATTCGGCATAGACATTCATTTTCAGAAAGACCGTAATGGTGAGATTCGCGGCTACGGCATCGTTGACCATAACCGGAAGATGGCATTTGACGGCAGCAAGGTGATGAAGCTGTCTGAGCTGATTGACTTCGCGCAGAAGCAGGAGCGAAAGGCAAGTCCGCTTGATATTTACCGCGACTTGTTCTCTATGGAGGTTCGGAAGTCGGGCATGGATGGAATAATGTCAATCCGGTTGTTCGATGGTTCAGAGCATACTCGCACGATGTCACCACGTCAATCGGTATGGTACTTCAACTCGCCCGAAAGTGAAAGGGAGGATGTGGCAATCCGGATAGCCGTCACCATGTTCTCAACCGAGATATTTGAATCCGTATTGCAGAAATATCCGGTAAGCGATATTGGTTCAAGGATAGCAAGTGTCAACATAATCAAAATGCACGATGGTGGTAGAGCAATCAGAGTAGTCTCAGCCGATGGGTTCTCGGCGACATACCCGATGACTGCCGATGAATTGCGTTGCCATGCAAGACTGCAAGGTGAAGCCGCAAACAGTTATCTGCATCAACTCGCAATCATGCGCATAACCCATGAAGATGCCACCGCGCTTACTAACCGCATCAAGGAGTTGACCGCCAAATCAACCGGCAGCATCACTCTCCCTCTCCGTCAATCAGACTACACCCCGGAACAAGCCAAAGCCTTCATCGCTCATCAAAGCACCGTCCTCGCTCGCCTCATACCCTGCGACACCTCATCCACCCACTCCGCTAACCGTGAATGGGAAGTCGGCATGCAATCCCGCTACGACCACATCGACAACCAACAATCCGGCACTCAACTCTCAATGTAGTGCAACTTATTTCCTGAGTTCGCTCTGCAAAATCAACAAATCCGACCTCCCCACGACCTTTGTGTTCTGAATCAAAATCAGCTCCCCCCCAACAAATCTTGCTTCCGCCGGTTTCTTTTCAAAAAAAATGAAGGTAAATATTTGTGTGCATGAGAATAATTCACTAAATTTGCGTATGTTTAATCTCATAAATTAAAATTATGACCTATAGCAAACCAACAGTACTCGTAAAGAGCTTCTTCCAAATGGCAGATTGCTCCAAAAAACCTTGTGGAAGGCCCTCCTGCACGACCAAGCCTTCTGGTAAACATTAATTATCCCTACATACTATGCGGCAGTATCTTATTACTACCGCATTTTTTATTATGAAGTTCAGCAAATCTCCGTATATTCTATTCAGGGATTATCCCGAGTTTGGATATCTAACAGATAACAGAAATTTTGGATATAATACTGCATCTAAAAGCTGCAAGCGCGTTGGTGATAGAATTATATCCAAAGTGGGAGGTGTTTTTTATTCAGCTCTAACGGACACTCCAAAATCATTACATGAAATTTCTGATACATTATCACGTATCTTCACCGATATATCTCAGTCTGAATTAGAAAACGATGCACAAGAATTTTTTATAGATTTAGCCAAAGACGATTTTGTTTTGTGCAGTAAAAGCACAAATGAAATATCTTCTTCCTCGTGGTTCTCCTATGACAACTGCAAATCATACACAAGTGATATCGTTGAGAATTCCGAGGAAACATCGTTATTTAATGACAAATGGTTTGCCAAATCCAGATTAACGCGAGTACATTTATGCGTTTCTAGCGTATGTAATGAAAAGTGTATTCATTGCTACTACCCTCGCAATCTTAAAGGAGAATTTATGTCAACTGATTTGTTCTTGAAAATATTAGAACAATGTCAACGACTGAACGTCTTAAATATTACATTAAGCGGTGGCGAACCAACATTAAATGACAATCTTTTATTCTTCATTCAGGAAGCTCGCAAAAGAAATTTTTCTATAAATGTCCTTTCCAATCTAACATCAATAACAGATACCCTACTCCATGAATTTCAAAAGACTCCTCTTTTAAGTGTACAGACATCCCTATACTCTATGGACGAAAATGTCCATGACTCTATAACATCAGTTAAAGGTAGCCATAAAAAAACAATAGAAGCAATTGAGACTCTTCGGAAATTCAATATTCCTATGCAGATTAATGTGCCTATTATGAAACAAAACAAGAACACGTTCAGAGCTGTTTTGGAATGGGCAAAGTCGTTAAACATAGAGGCTAGTTCTGATTACCTATTGTTTGGATGCTTTGATGGTTCTTGCAAGAATCTTCAGTGCAGATTGGATATATCCGAGATAGAAGATCTTTTGAGTAATGAAAATCCATCAAATCCCATTTCAGAGGCAACTTCTCAATTAAGCGCGACATCATCTATCTGCCCCGTATGTTATAGTTCACTATGTGTTTCGCCAAGTGGAAATGTTTATCCTTGCGAAGGTTGGCAGAGCTGTATTCTTGGAAACTTAAACGATGTCTCAATCGCAGAAATTTGGGGAGAATCCAAGAAGGTAAAAAATTTAAGGGCATTAACAATTAATGATTTTCCTAAATGTCTGCATTGCAACGATAAAGATTTTTGCTCCATATGTCTTATCAGGAATGTCAACGAAAGCGAGAATTTAGATTGCCATGATATCAATCCTTATTTTTGCTCAATTGCAAAAGTAAAACATCAATTGCGAAGTGATACAGAGAAATAGCCTCACATTCCAGATTATAGAGCGACTTTATTAATCCAAGACATACACCCTTTAATGGCAGATGTGATGACACCGGAGCAGCGTAGCCGTTGCATGGCGGCTATAAAGGGGAAGGATACTAAGCCGGAAATGATTGTGCGGAAGTATCTTTTCTCCCGTGGACTGCGCTACCGTGTCAACAACCGTAAACTGCCCGGATCTCCTGACATTGTGCTGAAGAAATACAAGACGGTTGTTTTCATCGACGGTTGCTTTTGGCATGGTCATGAGGGTTGCAAGTATTACCGTCTCCCGAATTCCAACGTTGACTTCTGGCGTCACAAGATAGCCATGAACATAGCCCGTGACTATGCCAACGGTGTCGATCTTCGACTAGCAGGATGGAAGGTGATACGCGTATGGGAATGCGACATCAAGACAAAAGCAAAGCGTGAAGAAACCCTTGAACGGCTGTATCATGAAATAGTCGGGGACGAGCATAAGTCAAGCACTTATGTATCTACGCCCAACGGTGCCTCAATAGCAGCAGAGCCAAACACTTCATACGGAGATAAGAAAATTTAAGCCTACTGAGCCTGAATCTTGCCCATGCCTGTCACTATCTTTGCGAGGATAGCCGAAGTCTCGAAAAAATTTTGTAACTTTGTATTCTAATACGCGCTTGCGCAGACAAATAGACCAATCATTGTAAGTAACAACTTATATTCAACATATTAGAGGACTTCCATGTAGTCGTGTAAAAGGATTGGTCGCCTGTCTGCCTACACGGAAGTTCTTTGCTATAGTAAAACAACATGGCAAAACTAAATTTCATTGACTTATTCGCTGGGTGCGGAGGACTCTCTGAGGGTTTTCTCCAATCTGGTCACTTCAATGGTTTAGCTCATGTTGAATGGGAAACCCCGATGGTTGACACTCTCCGTTTAAGATTACGAGAAAAATGGGGAGACTCCAAAGAGCGAGCAACGTCTAAAGTAATTCAATTTGATATCCAAAAAACAGAAGAGTTGGTTTCAGGCAATTGGACAGAGGAGACCAAGTCTTTGTATGCTGTAAACAATTCAGAACAAGCACAAAATGGTCTTAACGGAATCATAAAAGGACAGAATGTCGATGTGATTATTGGCGGTCCCCCTTGCCAAGCATATTCTATACATGGAAGAGCTAAAGACAAGGATTCTATGGAAAATGATTATAGAAACTATCTGTTTGAAAGCTTCGTCAAAGTCGTCAATTACTATCGACCAAAAACTTTTGTGTTTGAAAATGTAGCTGGATTACTCAGTGCCAAACCCAAAGGGATATCCATTGTTGATGAAATTTTCAAAGCATTCAAAGAGATAGGATATAAAATCTACGAGCCAGAACGACTAAAGGATGCTGTCTTTAATGCAGGAGACTTTAATGTCCCTCAATATCGTCCCCGAATTATAATCTTTGGAATAAGAGAAGATAGTGGTCTTGAATTGGACAAGTTTTATTCAACGTTAAAAAAACATATCCAACCCATAAAACCCACTGTTAAAGATGCAATAGGCAACTTAACTCCAATATATCCATTAGAGACTGTCACCAAAGTCAAAAATAAGAATTGTTCGCACTATGCTACTGATGATACAGATCCACATCATCAGCCGAGACATTGCAGTGCTCGAGATCTGAGTACCATTCGTACTTGGATTGCCAATGGCATGAATGCCTTATCCAATAAAGAGGCCGTCGCGTTCTATAAACAGGTTACAGGACGAGATACTCTTTATATTAAATACCGGAATCTGGAATGGAACAAACAATCCCCGACTGTGGTTGCACATCTTCAAAAAGATGGTTTTATGTTCCTTCATCCGGACCTAAAGCAAGCTCGTTTCATAACAGTCAGAGAAGCGGCATTGCTTATGACATTTCCAAAAGATTATTCTTTTGTGGGTGCAAAATCTGTATGTTATAAAATGATTGGCAATGCTGTGCCTGTTAATTTTGCTCGCGCGATTGCTGATACTATATATGAAGTGATTTCTCAATGAAGAATGTTCTCATAGCTTGTGAAGAAAGTCAAACTGTATGCAAAGCCTTTCGGAAACTCGGCTTTAATGCATTCAGTTGTGACATATTGCCTTGTAGTGGAGGACACCCAGAATGGCATTTACATTGTGATGTTCTAGGTGTTATTCGAGATAAACGTGGAATCCTTGAAACAGGAGATGAATTTGTGCTCAATGGAGAGTGGGATCTAATGATTGCACACCCTCCTTGCACTTATCTTTCTGTAAGTGGTGCTCGTTGGTATTATCATCCGGATGATAAAGACCTACCCATCGAACAACGCCGACCTCATCCGAATTTTCCAACAAGGGCACAAGACCGAAAAGAAGCCATAGAGTTTTTCTTAGCTCTTGCAAATGCTGACATCCAGCATATCGCTATCGAAAACCCTGTGGGCATTATGAGTAAATTATTTCATAAACCTAATCAAATTGTTCAACCCTATTGGTTCGGCGACGAAGCGACTAAAACCACATGCCTATGGTTGAAAAATTTACCACAACTAACTCCTACCAAAATCGTCGGAAAAGGGGAAAGAGTTGTACTTTCAAGTGGGAAATCATTACCTAAATGGTATTCTGATTCTTTTAATACAAAAATATCGACTGAGATGCGTCGCACTCTCAGAAGTAAAACTTTCCAAGGCTTTGCTGATGCTATGGCTGAGCAATGGAGTAAACTCCTTTAGTTATGATATTTATTCAACGAGTCCGCAGCAATGACATTGGAGAAGACTATGGCAAGCAAGTGGAACTTGGCAAAGTCTTTATGGCCCACCATAAATGGGAAGTTGGGACAATCCCTGTAATAATTACATTCTGTGCCATGACTCCCGAACAGGATGCTCTGAATGGCACAAAGCTAACCACATCATTCAAAGTTCGAGGTGACGAACGTGGTGGAGACCGTATAGGTGTTGATTGTAAAGAATATGCGAATGAGGAAAGAATTTGTGTACTCAAAAAATTCTTAACAGACCAACTTCATTTGACTCCCGGAGAGGATTATTTTATTCTTGAAGATGTTGGTAATGATGGTCGTACTTTCAAACTATACGGTATTCATGGCAATCAAGTCTTAGCCACAACTCTCCTTGATAAATTTAAGGGGCAATTTATTGATGTCGAAGACCACAATGAAAACACATCATTGAAGTCTTCACTTGACGAACCGCTGCAACAGATTTTCTTCGGTGCTCCGGGCACAGGTAAATCGTTTAAGATAAACGAAATGTGTGCCGAGTATGAGAACTACCGCACAACATTTCACCCTGACACCGATTATGCCTCGTTTGTCGGCTCTTACAAGCCAATCACCAAACGAGTGCCGCAATACGACATCTACCATAACGTGATCATTGACAAAGAAACCAATGAGCCCGTTATGGAAGACCGCATAGTTTATCGCTATGTGTTCCAATCGTTCCTCAAAGCCTACATTGCTGCATGGCGTGAGCAACAGAACGAGCAGCCAAAACCAGTGTTCCTCGTTGTCGAGGAAATCAATCGAGGCAACTGTGCCCAAATCTTTGGTGATATATTCCAGTTGCTTGACCGCAACGAAGCCGGTTATTCCGACTATCCAATCGTTGCCGACGACGACCTCGCACAGGAACTGAAACGTGAGTTTTCCGGCCTTAACGTTTCCAATGCCGATGGCATCAATGCTCTCTATAAGGGCGGAAAGGATGTAGTTGGCAGCGTGAAGAATGGAGCTCGTCTGCTTTTGCCCAACAACCTCTATATTTGGGCAACGATGAATACAAGCGACCAATCGCTTTTCCCAATCGACTCCGCTTTCAAGCGTCGCTGGGATTGGAAATATATTAAAATCAAGGACAACGCCAAAGACTACAAGATTGTCTTCACCAATGGCAATAAATACGATTGGTGGCAATTTGTCACAGCCATTAATGAAAGAATCGAGGGTGGCGAAATCCAACAGGAAGATAAGAAACTCGGTTACTTCTTCGCCAAGTCGAAGAACGGCATCATTACTGCCGAGCGTTTCTTGTCAAAGGTTATCTTCTTCCTATACAATGATGTTTTCAAAGACTTCGGCTTCGATGAAGACTATTTCAAGGGCACTGACGGTCTGCCCATGACCTTCGCCTCTTACTTCGACGAGTCGGGTGAAGCCAATGAAGACCAAATCGAGCGTTTCCTAAATAATCTTGGACTTAATCCTAAATCATCTGAAGATGACAAAGAAGAGAGCATGGTAGAAGTTGTCGCAGATGCTTCAGATGGCTTTTATGTAAGTGGACAAAAGTGCTCCCGTCGTGCTTGCCAAGGTCTTATTGTTAAAAAAGCAATTGAAAACGCCAAGGCTAATGGAGAATCTCTTACTGTTGCCGACCTCTCCGACATAGCGAAGCGGACTTTCGTAACCCCAAGAGGAAAACAAATGAATAAGCCATTCTTTGTACTTGCCTCAAATTGGGAAGAATACAAAGCAACTTCATCAGACCCTAGAGTAATAGAGAAATTTGAGACCGACACGCTTATTGATACAGATGATGTTGAGTTCTATGTCTATTGCAATTTTGGAGCTAATGACGAACAAAATATCGGCAATTTCGCCAATGCACTCGGCATAAATACAAGTGGGTTATCAAAATAATGAAGCTGCTGATTGAAGAATATGACTACCCTGTCGATGCCGTCACCAAACTGTTTCCTAACATAGATGAGCTCGACCCTATCGACGGCAAAGTACGTGTCAACTACGTTGGCTACTACTATCACGCCGCCGAGCAGGAGAGTGTGTTTATTCTTCCCAAGGTTATACTTGAAGTATCGCAGAACGGTGAGCCAGAGAAAGTTTTCGGCAGACACCGCCCCGAAGACATTATCGACCTCGATGCCGACGGTTCGCCGCTCACCAAAACCGAACGTGAGTTTATTTATGGTCTTGCGGTATGGATTTACCGTGCCATTGCCGTCTATCGCGAAGACTGCAAGACATCCAACCGCGACCACACGATAATTCGGCATCAGAATATCGTCAGACAAGGTCGTGGGAAAAAACGCACTGCCAACACTTATCTCGACATTCTGCTGTCTCTTATTGACTTTGCCAAGCGCAATAAAGACTGGTTTATGTTTATCTTGAAAAATATCCATTCGGGATATAACAAGATAAACTGGAACCGCACCATAGCTAAATCACAGGTCGTTGTACAAAACAATGAACCTGTCTATCTTGATCCGATTACAAAGAAGCGACAGGTCAACTTCGATGAGGAACTGCTCGTCATTTTCTATTCCATACTCCATTACATCAAGTCGGAGTATGGTTTTCCCGTTGACCTCAATGTAAACTATAACCTTATAACCGGCAAGCAGTTCAAACAGTACCTCGACAAGGGTCTCGGCATACGTCGCCTCCGTCAGATAAAATACAAGTATTTCTCTGACAAGGCTCTTGAATTGTGGGAGCTTTGCTATGCTTTCTTTGAGCAGTCGAAGCATATACGCATAACTTCGCAGATGAACGAGTTCTTGCTCGCCAAGAACTTCAACATCGTCTTTGAGACAATGATTGACGAGCTTATCGGCGACTTCACGTTCCCCGACCGCTTGAATAAGCACCAGGAGGACGGCAAGGAAGTTGACCACCTGTTCCTTTGGGATTCGCTGACCCGCGCTCGTCAAGATGACGAGCAGCGTGAAGGCAACCACATGACCTACTATATAGGTGACTCCAAATACTACAAGCAGAAGAACCGCGTAGGCCGTGAGTCTGTCGCCAAACAATTTACCTACGCCCGTAACGTAATACAGTGGAATCTCAACCTTTTCTTTGGCGAGAACGCTGAACAGGCCGAGCGTCGGAAAACCGACTTCTGCCTCAGAGATGAAGTAACCGAGGGATACAACGTAATACCCAACTTCTTCCTATCCGGAAAAGTGCCGTCGGACTTCAACTACCGCGACCATGTCGAGGAAACAGGTAAAACAGCCAAGACGCATATTTCCCGACAATATATCAATCGGTTGTTCGACCGAGACACACTTCTTGTCACTCACTACGACGTAAACTTTCTGTTTGTGCTTTCGCTATACGCTCGCGACAACGCCATGCAGAAAAAGCAATGGCGCGAAAAGGTGCGGAACATATTCCGTGATAAAATACGCGAGGAACTTAGCCGTCGCTACCAGTTCCACGCAATACGGGCTTTACCAAGCATCAACACGGAAGAATGGCTCAAAGCCAACTTCAAATCTGTCATCGGTAAAGTATTCGCTCCATATGTCGAGGACAAGGGGATTATTGCCTTGGCTCTCGCCAATCCTCATAAGGAGCACGACCCCAAAGTTACTGCAGGGATTGAGGCTGAAAACGCACATGTTCTCGCGTTGATTGACACCGCCTTCAATCGAGTGCCTCTCGACAACCTCGGCATAGATCCACGCCCCATGCTTCTACCGCCGGCATCAGCCGTTGCCGCTCCGCTTGGCAAGGAGGGCGTGGTGATGTTAGCATATATGCATTACGACAACAACGTCGTAAACTTAAGAGAATTAGGCAAAGTTGCAGTTCCCATTCTCTACAATTCGGAAGGCATGAAGCTACTTGAGAACATCGAATCCATAGGCTTCATACTTTTCAACAAATGGAACGCGGCTTCTCAGCATCTTTTCAGGCTTACTGAAAAGCCGCGCGTCGTACCAAAGCCGAATATACCGGACGAGTATTTGAATATCCGCAACCGCAAGAAGCCGGATGATATTCCCAACGAAATTGACTATCTCTATCTGTTGCTCGATATTGATATGTCTGACGAACTTGACTCATCAAGTCTCGACTGCCAACGGTGCAAACTGCCAGGCGGCGACCCATCAAGATACGATGCTATCTACTCAACTATAAGAAATCTTACTATAGTTTGATTCAATAGCGTGTATACATCCATTATATTGTTAAATTGAAACAAATTTATGGAAACTGACAAAAAAATTAATACTCTTAAGGATTTCATATCCAAAGGCGGTAACATCATTAAAACTCGTGATGATCGTGACCTAATATTTATTGATAAGGATGGTAAAATTCTTGACGGGGAAGACATGTGCGATTGGATACCAGAGGACAACATTGTTTCAACTAGTATATACCGTTCTCGTATTGAGCCTTGGCTAACATCTCTTTTCCAGTCAGAACATTTGTCATTACTTATCGGTTCAGGAATTTCTACAGCCATGAATTATCTGGTTGGTGCAGGATCTGGCGCAACAATGGGGACTGTTTCTTTTTCTAATTATAAAAAAGAGATTGAAACTGCCGCCGAAGCTTCTGCCATTGCGTGTGGTCGCGGAAAGGGAAATATTGAAGATCAAATTCGGATTGCCAACGATTTGCTTCTAGGATTAAAGATACTTGGGAAAAATGAAGAAGCTTCAGCATTAGAAGAGAATATAAATTCAGTTATTTCTAATTTCGCGCAATCCATACTTAACGGCGAGAATACGATAGCTAAATCAGATGAAAAAAAACGAGAAGAAGTATGTTCAACTCTTGTCAACTTTTTGTTAAGTTTTGCAAGTCGTACTGGAAATAGAGAACGATTAAATATATTCACCACAAACTATGACAGATTGATAGAGATGGGTGCAGAATTAGCTGGTATACATCTAATGGATAGGTTTGTCGGTTCATTAATGCCCATTTTTCGATCTTCTAGACTTAACCTCGATTTACATTATAACCCTCCGGGTATTAGAGGAGAGCCTCGCTATTTGGAAGGTGTAGCAAGATTAACCAAGCTACATGGTTCGGTTGATTGGATACAAAATAGCAACGAGATTCGACGTATCGGTTTGCCATTCGGCGCTGAAGATATTGCGCCATATCTTAATGCACCGGGGTTAAAGAATGATGGTGCCATGAAGCTCATGATTTATCCAAATTCAGCGAAAGACCGTGAGACCGCTGAATATCCATATGTTGAACTATTCAGAGACTATGCCGCTGCCATATGTAGACCAAATAGCACCTTAGTTACATATGGATATAGCTTTGGAGATGAACATATCAACAGGATAATACAAGATATGCTCACTATCCCGTCAACTCACCTTGTGATTATATCATATGATGATCCTCTAGATAGGATAATAGAATTCTATAAAAAATCTGGGCACTCTGCTCAAATGACTGTCTTGGTTGGTCATAATTTGGGTGATTTCACCAATTTGGCCAACGATTATCTACCTAAGGCTGCAATAGACAGAGCAACGATAAGGATGTCCGAATTATTACAACATCGTTTAGGTGTACACGCTAATGATTCAAAGAAATCAACTCTGCATGAATCCGAAGCTTCAAATATATTGCCAACTGATGTAAATTATTAAACTTCAGAATATGATTACAACACCCATGGATCAGCTTGCTTCTTTAAGAATCGGTTTGGTGGAATATATATCTCCCGATAAAATTGAAGTCCAGCTGGATATAGAGTCTCCCGATAGCGTTGCTCTTAATACCGGAACACCAAGAAGTTTCCCTAGAGTTAATGGTTACGTTCTTATACCCATCGATCTCGGATTTGTTGTCGGTCAAGTATCATGGATTACTATTCAACGATCTCCGTATCCAAAAAGGAAAGGATTCCAGGATTTCGGATTAATCGATCTTCCTTTCCCTCTACGAAGGATGGAACTGCAGCCTGTAGGCACCTTATGTACCAAAGAAGATAGATTCAAATTTAAGAGAGGTCTTGATACATTTCCATCGGTAGGCGACATAGTAATATTGCCCACCGACGAACAATTACGCTCAATAATAGAATCTGGAGAAAATAGACGTGTTCATATCGGCAATAGTCCTTTAGTTGGGAACGCCAAAGTTATGATTGACCCTGACCGTCTTTTTGGAAGGCATCTTGCTGTTCTCGGCAACACGGGTAGTGGTAAATCATGTTCTGTGGCTGGTCTTATACGTTGGTCTCTTGAAAGTGCAAAAAGAAATATTGCTTGTGGAAGCACTAACGTAAATAGTCGCTTCATCGTATTGGACCCGAATGGAGAGTATAGCAAGGCATTTGCGGATAAATCGGATGCTCGGATATATTCCGTGAATATCGAGGCAGGAGATGGCAAAAGACAACTTCAAGTACCATTGTGGCTATGGAATACAGATGAATGGTGCGGATTTACAAAAGCGTCTCCAAAAACTCATAGAACTACTATAGTACATGCTTTAAAGTCAGTAAGAAGTGGTATTCATTTCAAAGAGCTAACTAAGGAAAGAGAGTTAGCGAGTCATGTTGGCACACTTATTAATGCCTTAAAGGAGTATGTTCGAAGAGGTACTCCATGGGGAATTTTTCCTGGGCCTAAAAATTTCAGAGAGTCTCTGAATAAATGGAATAATGGACTTAGACCATCTGATTCTTATTCACAAGAACTAAATGACTCAATATCGAATTTAAATACATATGTAAATGATCTTGAATTACCACGAAATAAACCTTATGCCAATATTGATTACACTAGACAAGAGGTTAACAGTCTGTTAGATTTTCTAAATAATATTTTTCACATAGCTGGAGGAAAAGAAGAAGAGTCTTTACCTACAGATGAGGATTGCCCAATTCCATACGTCGGCGATAACTTTATACGTTCAATAGAAGCAAATGCAGAGATCCTTAATACAACAGACTACATAGTTTCTTTGCTACCACGCATTAAAACGCTTCTGACTGACGTTCGTGTAAAGAAAGTAATAGATAGTACGGAAATAGATTTAAGCGAATGGCTAGAATCATATATTGGTAAAAATAACTGCGAGTCTCTTACAATAATTGATTTATCACTGCTTCCTTCTGAAGTTACAAATATTATTACATCAGTCATCGCTCGCATGATTTTCGAGTCGCAGCAGCGTTATTTGAAACAAAATAAAAAGTGCCTTCCTACTGTCTTAATTATGGAAGAAGCTCATTACTTCATCAAAAGATATAATGATGATACAGACAATATTGGTTCTGCTGCCCAATGTTGTAAAGTCTTTGAAAAAATCGCTCGTGAAGGTAGAAAGTTTGGGTTAGGATTAGTTTTATCTTCTCAAAGGCCTTCTGAATTATCTCCAACGGTTCTTTCTCAATGTAATACATTCTTATTACATCGAATATCTAACGATCGAGATCAAGAACTCATTCATCGATTACTACCAGACAACATGAGAGGGATTCTTAGAGAAATGCCTACCTTGCCATCTCAACATGCTGTTCTATTGGGTTGGGCATCTGAATTACCAATTTTGGTTAAGATGAGAACCTTGCCTAAAAAACAGTGTCCTCAATCAGATGACCCTGATTTTTGGAACGTTTGGGTCGGAGCTGAAAAACGCGAAATTGATTGGAGTGGTATTTCAAGCGATTGGCAAAATAATAACAATACCGAGAATGAAACTGAAAAAAATAAATGAATTAGAGAATGACATATTCTGAATTCGTTATATCAACAATTTTTGTCAATAAAAACCACATATATAGATAACGTAGCTTAACCATTACCTATACAATTTCTATAATATAATGGACAAGGAACTTGACATAAAAATTGAGGAAACTCTGAGAGCATATATAGCTTCGGGAGTTGAGGAACAGGTAGATTATCAGAAATTCTACCTTTATTCCATTGTAACTCATTCCACTGCCATTGAGGGTTCAACGGTTACTGAGATTGAGAATCAGTTGCTTTTCGATGAGGGTATAGCTGCAAAAGGACGCTCTCTGACAGAGCAGATGATGAACATTGATCTTAAAGACGCTTATCTTCATGCGTTCAGTATAGCGTCGGTGAATCCAATCTATACGCCATCATTATTGCAACAGCTGGCAGCACTTGTGATGCGTCGTACTGGAAGTGAATATTCAACTATCGCCGGGCAATTTAATTCATCAAAAGGAGAGTTCCGCTTGTGCAATGTCAGCGCTGGTATCGGTGGCAGGAGTTACCTTGCTTATAATAAAGTGCCAAAGGCGGTTGATGATTTTTGCAAATGGCTTAATGACGAAATTGCAGTTGCCAACAAAAATGATATTGCAGCGTGTTACAGCCTGAGTTTCGAGGCACACTTTCGGCTTGTCACTATCCATCCTTGGGTTGATGGTAATGGTAGAACTACACGCATGGTGATGAATATGATACAGCGTCAGTTGGGACTCGTTCCATCTATCGTCACAAAAGAGGATAAGTGTGAATATATCCAGTCGTTGGTTGACAGTCGGGAAAATGAGGACTCTTCCATTGCCCAAGATGTGATGCTTCGTCATCACATCGCCAATCTTGACCGCAGAGTTTTACAGTATCAAGGGAATGATACTGTAAATACAGCCAAAAGTGATACTGTAAATGATACTGTAAAAGCATTGGAGCTGACCGGTAATATCAGTCGTGTGCTTGATGCTATCAAAGCACATCCTGAATATACTTATGATGAATATGCCTCAATGCTCAACCTTGGACGGGCTACTGTGGCCCGAGCGATAAAGCAACTGCAAAGCAACGGATACATCCGTCGTCTGGGCTCTGACAAAACTGGAAGATGGACGTTTTCAAAATAATCCGAGAATATTTTTAAAATGGGGGATTCAGTTGTTGCGCTTTATGCAATAACTAAATTTACTATCATTCTTTTATTCCGGCAGGAGATAGTTGGCGCTGCGTCCGCCTTCGCCGCTATTGCGGAGCATACCTTTGGCTATAAGATCGTTGATGTCGCGCAACGCTGTGTCTTGCGAGCAACCGCATATCTTTGCCCATTTTGAAGATGTCAGTTTTCCCTCAAAGCCATCCCACAGGCGGTTGACAACCTTGCGCTGACGTTCATTTATATCAACATCGCGGAACTCATCCCAATATGCTGCTTTCTGCAACGTTCGCTCGATTATACCGAATGCGCGAACAATGGCATTTTCCAGACAGCCGAAGAACCACAGCATCCATTCCGTTATGTCAAGATTGCTTTTTTGAGTTCGCTCGAGAACCTCATAATATGCCTTCTTGTTACGGTTGATTTCAGCCGACATACTGTAATATCGCGCTGAATCCTCATCAAGCCGGGCAAGAAGCATATCGGCAAGCGTGCGGCTGATGCGACCGTTGCCGTCGTCAAACGGATGTATGGTAACAAACCACAAGTGCGCCACAGCAGCCATGATAAACGGTGACTGATTGGCCGTATTGCACCACTCAATCAACCGCTCCATCTCAGCCGGAACAGCATCCGATCGCGGAGCCTCATAATGCACCTTCTCATGCCCGAAAGCGCCGGACACTACCTGCATCGGCTCCTCTCCTTTTCTCCAATCGGCAACGGTGATTCTGTGCATACCGCTTCGCCCAAACGGAAACAAAGCAGCGTGCCAATCGAACAACCGCTCATCAGTCAATGGCTCCCGACAATTACACACAGCATCAAGCATAACATCGACCAACCCCTCGACATAATGATCTTCAACCAATAATCCGTCATCTTCGATTCCGAGCCGTCGGGCGATACTGCTACGCACCGAATTGGGGTTTAACAACACACCCTCGATCTCCGAAGAGCTTATCAGCTCCTCGGTCATGGCAGACAACAGCGACCGACACTTCTCGTTGAATCCAAGCATCGACATCCTGCCGTTGAGGAGTCCATGCAACTGACTGAGCCGACTAAGCGGTTCAAGCAACGCCTCGGAGT
>CAJTPK010000041.1 GCA_910578075.1 uncultured Muribaculaceae bacterium
CCAGGACCCCAACATTAAAAGTGTTGTGCTCTACCAGCTGAGCTAGCGAATCATCATCTTTGCCTGAGGTTTGTCCCTCAAAAGCGATGCAAAATTACAACTAATTTTTGATTCCTCCAAATATTTTTACAAAAATTTTTCAATTCCCCCTCTTTTTTCGTAATTTTGCATTGGAAGATGACCGTACGGACTTTGAAATCCGCGATTTTCCACCTCACTGCGGTTTTCCGCCCTAATTATATTATTATGGACATTTCTGTTGTAATACCTCTATATAACGAGGAGGAATCCCTCCCCGAGCTCGCACAATGGATCGAGCGCGTGATGAATGCAAATGGTTTCTCGTATGAGATTTTATTCGTAAACGATGGCTCCACCGACCGCTCCATGCGCGTGATTCATGAACTCGCGGAAAAGAATCCCGCTATCCATGCCATCTCCTTCTCGCGCAACTATGGCAAGTCTCCGGCTCTCAATGTCGGATTCCGCCGCGCCCAAGGCGATGTGGTAATCACCATGGATGCAGACCTGCAGGATAGCCCCGATGAGATTCCTGAACTTTACCGCATGATAACCGAGGATGGCTATGACCTCGTGTCGGGTTGGAAAAAGAAACGTTACGACCCGCTGTCTAAAACTATCCCCACAAAGCTTTTCAATGCCACAGCACGCAAAGTGAGCGGAATCAAGAATCTCCATGATTTCAATTGCGGACTGAAGGCTTATCGTAATGAGGTGATAAAGCATATAGAGGTTTACGGCGACATGCACCGCTATATCCCCTATCTCGCCAAGAATGCCGGCTACAAGAAGATCGGCGAGAAGGTGGTTCACCATCAGGCCCGCAAATATGGTCACACTAAATTCGGTCTCGACCGTTTCATAAATGGCTACCTTGACCTCGGCACACTCTGGTTCCAGTCAAAATTCGGTATCAAACCGATGCATATCTTCGGTCTGCTCGGCTCGCTGATGTTCCTGATCGGATTCATCGCAGTTGTGACTGTGCTTATCCTCAAGATTGTGTCGATGAACTCATCCACTTATCATTTCTATCTCACCAATTCGGTATATTTCTATCTGTCGCTCGCGTTCATGGTGTTAGGCGTGCAGTTCTTCTGCACCGGATTCATCGGTGAACTGATAACCCGCAACTCGGCTGAACGCAACAACTACCTTATCTCGGAAGAATTTTGAAATCATTATTAACATTACCTCTTATCTGGTTCGTTTTACTCGCGATCGCGTGGGGCTGTTCTTCTGACGAATGTCTACAGAACCGCAATGCCCTCCCGCTTGCCGGATTCTACAACTCATCAAAGCCCGAGACCAAGGTGAGCATTGACTCTCTCGAAGTCTACGGAATAGGCGCGCCGGGAGACTCCCTCCTGTCGCCCGGAACATCGGCAGTCAATGAGCTGTACCTCCCCTTCCGTCTCGACCGCGACACCACGCGATATGTGTTCCGCTATCTCCATAAGGAGATTGCAAAATATGACATCACTGATACCGTCACATTCATCTATTCTCGTCAGGCGAGGTTTGTTTCCTCGGCATGCGGGGTCAGCTATGTTTTCGGGATGGATTCCATCAGGTGTTCCACAAATCTGATCGACTCGGTCACATGTCCTGCCGGTGAGATAACAAACATGGACACCGAAAACCTTCACATTTATTTCCGCGTGGCGGATAACAGTCCCTCATAATGCTCAGAGTATTATTCCAAATATTATCAATCTTCACAGTCATGGTGGCCTCTGCCATGCCACAGGATACCGTGCCGGTAGTCGCAACTGATACTGTCGCCAAAGTCTTGTCCGACTCCATCGCTACCGCAAAGACGGACTCTGTGCCTGTGAGACGCGGTCCGCGCAAATCCACTCCTGTCGATATTGATGACAACAAACCGCAGGAGGTGCTTCATTATTACGACAAGCATGGCAACGCCCTCCCGGAGCCGGTGAGATTTCTCGCTGTGCTCGACACTGTCACCAAACCAAAGTCAAAACCGATCTACCCTCTTTATAACGGCTGGACATTAGGTGTGAATTTCGGAGATGCCATATTCATGGCGGCAGGGCAGAAATATGGAAGTTTCGATGTGTGGGCTGACGTTTCACTCCACAACTGGTTTTTCCCCGTTGTGGAAGCGGGACTCGGATTCGCCGACAGCAAACCTAAGAATTCCAATTTCACGTACTCTACAAAACCGTCGTTCTATGCCAAAATCGGTATGAACTACAATTTCATGTATAAAAGTGACCCTGCTTACCAGGTGTTCGCTGGAGTGCGCCTTGGATTCTCAAGCTTTAAATATGATGTCAACGACATCACCATATCCGATGGCTATTGGGACCAGACCGAAAATCTGACTTTACGCGGACTCAAGGCTACCGCACTTTACGGGGAAATATTAGGCGGTATAAAGGTAAAAATCGTGGGCAATTTCTCATTGGGATGGACCGCCCGATGGCACATGAAATTCAAAGTGTCTTCTAAATCCTTATCCACGCCATGGTTTATCCCGGGTTACGGAGCCGGCTCTCCATTCTCCTTCTCACTCTCGGCGATATGGCGATTCGGGCAACGCAAGGTCGAACCTGAGAACGCAGAACAAAAGTAAATGCCTGTGCGTTTTAGTATAAACGCATTAA
Source organism: uncultured Muribaculaceae bacterium (assembly GCA_910578075.1). Classification (GTDB taxonomy): domain Bacteria; phylum Bacteroidota; class Bacteroidia; order Bacteroidales; family Muribaculaceae; genus Lepagella. The sequence continues at coordinate 2,655 of CAJTPK010000041.1, forward strand.
GGCTATGAAAACACTTAAACCATATCTTATCGCAGCTGCTGCGGCTACAGCCGTGGCTTGCTCCGCTCCGCATGCCGGGGCTTGTTCAAGAGTTATGTATCAGGGAACTGATTCCCTGTTTGTAATCGGACGTTCCCTTGATTGGAAAACACCTATCCCCACAAATGTCTACATCTACCCGCGTGGTATGAAAAAAGTCAGCTCCGACCAGCCGAACCATCTCTCGTGGACATCGCGCTATGGTGCAGTGTATGCCGTGAGCTACGACGGCGGCATCACCGAGGGTATGAACGAGGAAGGACTCGTGATCAGCGGTCTATTCTGCAAGGGTACCGTATACAATGATGAGAGAGCCTCCGAACTTCCACAGATGTCGATGGCGGTATTTGTAGCATGGATGCTCGACCAGTGCGCAACTACGGATGAGGTATCAGCATTGCTTCAGAAAGCACCGTTTGCCATTCAAGGCGCCACTTTCGACGGAGGAACTGTCTCACAGCTCCATTGGGGTGTGACTGACAAGTCCGGTAAAAGCATTATCTTCGAGTTTGACCACGGAAAAATACATATCTACGACATGGGTGACTATCGCGCCATGACCAACGATCCCAACTGGCCTCAGATGACTGCTATCATCAACTATTGGGACAAGATAGGAGGCAAGAACATGCTGCCCGGCACCGTTTCAAGCCCTGACCGGTGCGTACGCGCCAACTATTTCGCCCATCATGTCAAAGCGGTAGACGATCCGGATCTCGCAGTTGCCATATGCCGCAGCATCCTGGTCAATTCATGCGTGCCCTATACATACGAGATACAGGGACAACCGGAGCTTAGCTCAACACAATGGCGCACATACAGCGTGCCTTGCAACCTGCGTTACTATTTCGATCTCGTAACCAATCCCGGCTACTACTACGTCGACCTCAATAAAGTCAACCTGCGCAAGGGTGCACCCGTGCTGAAGCTCGACACATCGAAGACTTCCGACCTTGTGGGCGATGCCACATCACGCTTGTTCGTCACCAAACCCTTCTCACCGATGTACTGATTCAGTTAGGAGTTAGGAGTTAGGAGTTGGAAGTTATCGGATTTTTAGTTACTTTTGGAGCATGAAAAGATTATACATATATATTCCACTTTTGATTATGGCAGGAGCTTGCTCTAAAAAGACAGCCGACAGTGCGTCAGCTCAGGAATCCCAGGGGCTGACCGAGCAGGTGACGATGAATGGTGTGGCGATAGGCTATAGAAATTCAAAACCTATGAACACTATACCCAAGGCTTCGGCTTTCCGCATGAGCGGTGACTATGCCGACAATGTGGCCATCACCATCCGTAACGGCTCTCTCTCCTATTTCCCGGATCCTTCTGACATCTCGGACAACTCCCGTCCTATTGACTTAGGCAACGGCTGGTGGCTCAACCGCCAGGGAATCTCCGCCAACTCTGTATTTACAAAATACACATTCGATGAATATGCGGCATTAAAAAAAGTGCCTTCAGTCAAAGAACTGAAGGCATCCATAATTCCCGGCGCGAGAGTCACCGAAATGCGTGAACTCCCGTTCACCATCAACGAGGCGCCGGCTCACCTCGACTCTATCCGCAGCTTCCTCACCACTCCTCAAACGACCATTAAAACCATTATAACCATTTAAAAGCTCCGCTTTTGGATTGACACAGTAAATTTTGACCAAAGTCCCACAGCAACCATAGCATGGACGCGAATCATGAGGCGTAGAGCCCGACACCCATGATTCGCGTCCATGCTATGGTTTCTTTGGAACTCTGGTCAAGAAAACCGCGACAAATTTTAGCGGCGGCTCTGCGCCACGGTGAGAATCGCCACGCGATTCCTGCGTCGCTAAAACGTCGTCGCTGAAACTCTCCTCCTCCGCTCCTCTGCGTTAAAAAAGATAATCACGCAGAGGCGCAGAGGTTCAGAGATTCTATTCCGATCAATTCGGCGCGGAGGTCGTTACCACTCCTGCGAAGGCGCAGAGCCCGACACCCATAATTCGCGTCCATGCTATGGTTTCTTTGGAACTCTGGTCTACACCCTTTCGCGTCAAACCAAAAGCGGAGCTTTTAAATGGTTATAATGGTTTTAATGGTTAGAGGAAAGAGAAAAGAGAAAAAAATGGTTTTAATTGGTTTTAATGGTTTGATGAAAAAAAATGATGCTATAATGGTTTGAATGGTTAGATGATGACCTTGGCGATTCGGCTACCGGAGCGGAGGATATATATGCCGGGAGCAAGATGTGGCATCTCGCCTCCTTTCATGACACCCACCTGGAGTCCTTGCATGTCGTAGATATCGGCATTAAGGACTTCTGTTTCTTCTGTAATATCCGTCACACCGGCTTCACCATTATATTGATTATTCGCATCCACAGCCGAGACAAACGAGATCACTCCATTGTTCTCGGCGATGTCGGTTAGCTCCACACCAAGATTCGTGCCACTCCATGAGCGCAACGACGGTGTCGTATTGTAACCGAGGGATTTTACCCTCTTTGTTCCTGGAAACGGATCACCGGTGCGTGTGGTTTCAGGATATATATATCCCCAATAGTCCTCACCAGTAGGATAATCCTGGATATTGTCAGCCTCCACCAGATCGACATACTGATGTGATTTGGTGTTGTTCACCTCATTATCCACAAAAACGCTCTGGTTAAAATCCACATGCCATACAAGCATACCATGACCCGGCAGATATTTGTCCCAGCCTGTCTGCTGACGGTTCTCCACAAGATAGAATTCCTGTTCGCGCTCGGTCTTTATTATGAAAGCCCGGTTGGAATCGGCAAGATTCTCCAACGATTGCGTTCCCGAGGCAAGCATCTCCGGTTTCATCCAGTCGAGAGCATAACGCTCATAGGCGGAATAATTGGGAGGCGTAAGACCATCATTGTTGTAAGGGCCGTAATCCATCACGGAGAACTCCTCCGGAGTGAAAGGCACATCCTTGTAGCTCTTATATTCCTCCGCAGTGGAATAAAGATCCGGGAGTCCCATCACATGGCTGAACTCATGCACGAACGTGCCTATGCCATCCGGGCGGTCACCATACACATAACTATATCCATCATCGGAGATGCCCACAATGCCGCAGGTCTCATTAGAGCAGGCATAACGGTCTATATAGACACCGTCAAGTTCCAGCGGATTGCCCGACACAAAATCATTCGGAGCCGTTGCCGTCGATATTTCCCAGGAATGCGGCCAGACCGTGTTTTCCTGTCCCTCCGTGTCAGCCTCGCCATAACCGGCATAGAACACATAGACATTATCCACATATCCGTTACCGTCACGGTCATACTCACGGAAATCAATCTCGCTGTCAAGAGCCTTGCAGGCATCAATTATCATCTCATGCGGCCGCTTGTCATTGTCTCTGTTTTTGGGGTCATTCTCTCCATAATATTTCACATTCTGCGGAAGCGTCACCGGTCCGTAAACGTCAAATTCCGGCTCGAAGAGTCCATTGGAATTATCGATAAACCAATCGCGTGCTGACCCAGTGCCGCCATACGTATCAAATCCTTTCTTATTCAGCATTTCGGTGAAATAAGTCTTGGAATCAATCTTGTTATATGGGGCTTTATTCTTAGAGTTGAACTTCACATCCTGAAACTCCGCGAGAATTACGAGCACCTTCTGTTTGCCGGTGCAGGGGAATGAATAATCATAAAGACCCGGTCCACGCGTAGAGCGCAGATAATCCTTGGCAAACTCCGGCACCCTGGCACGGAGTCTGTTTTTGCAATGACCGTGCTTCAGCACAACCTTTTCAGTTCCGTCAGGCAATGTAATTTTCACAGGCCGCAGAGCTGGCTTACCCCACGCACCCGCAGCGACAACAGCAAACGCCGTTGCAATCAATACTTTCTTCATTTCAATAACTGGTGTAAACATTCGAATTTCAAATAGTCCGCTAATTTAGCAAAAAAATTCCGTATAACCTCATCCCTTCAACCAACTCCCCAAAATTCCCCACCAACCTCCCCTCCCCCGCGCCTCTAAGGACTTTAAAGTCCTTAGGGTCCTTAAAGTCCTTAAGGTCCTTAGAGTCCTTAAAGTCCCTAAGGTCCTTAAAGCCCCTAAAGTTTTCCCAAAAACTTATCTCTAAATTATTACGTATGAGAAAATTGTTTTTAATCTTGATGACGCTGATGGCGTGCACATGGAGCCTTTCGGCCCAGACGCGCACCTATCACGGCACAGTGGTGGACGGGGCCAACAACGAGCCTCTGATCGGCGCCACGATCATGCCCCTCGGTGGCGGACAGGGTGTCGCAACCGACGTTGAAGGTAAGTTTACCCTTAATGTTCCTGCCAACGTGCGTCAGGTGAAGGTCAGCTATGTCGGCTACACCTCGCAGACAGTCAACGTGCAGAACAATATGGTGATCCATCTTCACTCCACATCCTCCAACCTTGACGACGTGGTAGTGGTAGCCTACGGTACAGCCAACAAGGAGTCGCTTACCGGTTCCGTGGCAGTGGTAGGCAGCAAGGAGATCGAGGATCGTCCCGTAACCTCCGTGACCGCCGCACTCGAGGGCAACGCCCCCGGTGTGCAGGTGAACAACTCGGTCGGTTATCCCGGTGCCGCTCCATCAATCCTTATCCGTGGTTATAATACCATCAACGGTGTAAGCAATCCTCTTTACGTTGTTGACGGTGTCGTTTTCGAAGGTTCCATCTCCGATCTCAACCCGGCTGACATCGAATCAATGTCAGTATTGAAGGATGCTGCTTCCGCGGCTCTTTATGGTAACCGTGGTGCCAATGGTGTCATCCTTATAACTACAAAGAAAGCCAAGACTGTCGGTAAAGTTGACGTTACTCTGCAGGTTCGTCAGGGTATGTACAACCGCGGACTACCTTTCTATGACAGGATGAATGCCAATCAGTTCATGCAGACATATTTTGATGCCATGACAAATTGGGCTGAGCCTCAGCTTGGCGGAACACATGCAGATGCCATCGATTACATGCGTGAATACTTCTTCGAGTATGCAAATTCAAATATCTATGGCAAACCGGCAACCGAGCTCTTCGATGCCAATGGTAAGTTTATAGGTGGCAATCCTCTCGCAGGTTACACAGACCTTGACTGGTGGGATGCAGTATCACGCAATGGCTACCGTCAGGAGTACAATGTGAACGCAGCAGGTGCTACCGATAAGTTCAATGTATTTGCATCAGCCGGTTATCTTAAGGAAAACGGCTACATGCTTCAGACAGATTTCGAGCGTTTCAATGGTCGTATCAATGCGAACTTCCAGCCTGTAAGCTATTTCAAGATGGGCTTGAATCTTGCCGGAATGTATACGAAATCAAACGCAAACATCACTTCAAAAAATGCGGAAGGTTATGTAAGCAACCCGTTCCTTGTGCAGGATAAGGCTCCTATCTATCCTTATTATGCTCATGATCCTGAAACCGGAGCAGTCCTTTATGATGAAGTAACAGGTCAGCCGATCTGGAATACCGCTTCTTATCTTGGATCAGATGGCGTTAACGTTGCCTGGACAAACCGTCTTGACAAGAAAGAGACAACAGCTGCCGTAATAGACGCATCTCTTTTCGGAACATTCGTTATTCCTTATGGTTTTGAACTTACTGTTCGCGGCAATATCCATCGTGACAAGACAAACCAGTGGAATTATATGAATAATCTCAACGGCTCAGGTCTTGCAGCTAACGGACGTCTGTATCAGTATGATTATGAATACAAGAATCATACATTCATGCAGACTCTTACATGGAATCATGATTATGGTTTACATCATGTAGATGCTCTTCTCAACCACGAGAACTACCAGTATACAATGGGTTACCATACTGTTAACGTTCAGAATCAGGTGCTTCCTGAAATATACTCACTTTCCAACTTCACTGAGACCAACCCTGCTTCGCAGTCAACCACTCAGCTTACACAGGAGTCATATCTCGGTCGTGCACGCTATAACTACGATCAGAAATACTTCCTTGAGGCTTCTATCCGCCGCGACGGATCATCTTATTTCGACAAGGAAAACCGTTGGGGTACATTCTGGAGCGTAGGTGGCAGCTGGACAATCTCAAAGGAGAAATTCATGCGCAATCTCACATGGGTCAACTTCCTCAAACTCCGCGCTGCTTACGGTTCTGTAGGTAACAATGCGTCTGCAGGTGCATATGCTTACTACACAATGTATGAGCTCAACAACTTCGGTGGTATCGCAACTGTGCTTCCTTCTACCTTGGCATCCAAGAATCTCCGCTGGGAGGCTACCAAGACATTTGACGTAGCTCTTGAGGGTTCACTCTTTGATGACCGCTTCAACTTCAGCATCGGTTACTTCAACAAGCGCAACACAGACTTGATCTTCAATGTAACCAAGCCTCTTTCCGGCGGTTCAATCTTCGATCCTTCATATTCATTCGGTACCAATCCTTCTGAACTCCAGAACATCGGTACGATGCAGAATATCGGTTGGGAGCTTTCATTCGGGGTTGACATTATCCGTAATAAGAATGTGAAGTGGAACTTCAATATTGATGCCACTTTCATGAAGAATAAGATCATCAAACTTCCCGAGGGTCATGACATGCCCGGTAACGGTTGGTTCCTCGGCAAGAGCTTAGGTTCTATCTACACAACTACATGGAATGGTGTCGACCGCGTTACAGGTCAGTCTCTTTATGAGATCGATCCTAATGCTGCTTCCCTCACATATTGGGATGAGAACGGCACCCAGCATCAGAATGAGAGCCAGTTCCTCAACTACCTTGCAAATGCTGCAAATACCGGAGCGCTTTACGCTGTGAAAGAGGGTGACGGCTACAAATATTACACTACCACACCTGCTTACGCAACACGTAAAGTTCAGGCTGACGCGTTCCCGACTGTTTACGGTTCGTTTGGCACAAACTTCTCATGGAAAGGCATCAACATCGGTATGCTCTTCACTTACAGCCTCGGTGGTAAGATCTACGATACAACTTATGCAGGTTTGATGGGTGTTACAAACGCACCTGCCGCAATCCATAAGGATGTTCTCAACTCTTGGACTCAGAAACCTGAGGGTGTTGCAGATCATGCGGTTGAAAATGTGCAGATTGGCAACTACGGTTCATTCCCGGTTTATATCATCAACAATGATGACATCGATCCTAACCTGATCCCCCAGGTGAATGCCGCTAATTCAGCAAACAACAACGCAGGTTCTTCACGTTGGCTTACCAGCAGAAACTACCTCGTGTTCAAGAACCTGAATGTATCTTATGACCTTCCCGCAAAATGGGTGAGCGCGATGAAGATGCAGAACATCAATATCGGAGTATCCATCGACAACCTCTTCACTGCTACAGCTCGCAAGGGTATGAACCCGCAGTATGGTTTCGGAAGTTCACAGGGTAAATATTATGTTCCCGCTCGAGTATTCTCATTCCAGCTGAATGTGAAATTCTAAGTTGTAAACTTTAACAAAGTAAAAATTATGAACAAGATATTAAAAGGATTCGCAATATCGGCTGTGGCTCTCGGTATGACCGCCTGCTCTGAGAATTATCTCAATCAGCCGCCGATCGACTCCATCACCGATGAGCAGCTTTCTGAGTCGCTTGAAGGTATGAAGGCTGCAATGAACGGTATTGCCCAGACAATGTACATCATGTACAACAGTGGTGCTACCGAGCGCTATGGAAACGGTGAGGCTTATTTCCAGACTTATTACGGTGATTCTCCCAGTCCTGACTTCGCTTGCTCTTGGCTTTGGGGATCCCAGGCGCAGTATCAGCCCTGGACATTCATGACCCGTGACACCGATTCAGGTGGCTCATATGCATGGATGTATGCCTATACGCTCATCAACCAGGCTAACACAATCATCGAGAAAATCGATGGTGTCTCAGCCGAACAGAGTGAGAAAGACAACATCAAGGCTCAGGCTCTTACAATCCGTGCACATGCTTACACACGTCTGATGCAGGTTTACGGTCCCCGCTACGAGGATAGCAAGGGTGGGGATGAGCTTACTGTGGTTCTTCGTCTGACTCCCGGAACAGATCCGATGCCATTGTCTGATTATAAGACTGTGATGAAGCAGATCTATAAAGACCTTGATGACGCCCTGGATCTTTATGAAAGTGCCAACATCGCACGTACCGAGGGCTGGATGCCTGATGCAGATGTGGCTCGCGGTATCTACTCCCGTATTGCCATGATAAACCATGACTGGGCAACCGCTCAGAAAATGGCTCACGATGCCCGTAAGGATTATCCTATCATGAGTGCAGATGAATATGTGGCAGGTTTTGCAGATCCTAACGACGAATGGATGTGGTTCAACAACCGCGACCGCTCAAACAATGGTTACTACTCCTGGGGCGCAAGTTTCTCCTGCAATGGCGGATATTCAACCAACTACAACTGGTCTGCTTCGGGAGGTCAGATGAGCTGGAGACTTTACAAAGAGGTTTACGACAAGTATCCTGATGCTGACGTTCGCTGCGATCTCTACTGGATGCCTGATAAAGTCAACTGGTTTGCTGATTACGGCTTTAAAGAGGAAGATTTCTGGGATACCAACTACGTGCTTCCCGCTTATCTCAACATGTGGCTGAAAGATCCTTATATGACAGCTGCAATCTCAATGTGGACACTGTCTATGCAGCCTCAGGGATACTCTGGCGCGTTCAATATCTGGCTTGGATTTACACCCACTATGTCGAATGCACAGATTGAAGGTTATTTCGCAGCATTAAAGCAGGCAGGTTATCAGGATCGCGTGCAGTTTGGTGCGCAGTTGAAATTCTGGTCATCAAAACCTGACCTTGGAGATGCCAACCATCCCTTCATGCGTGCTTCCGAGCTTCTTCTCAACGAGGCTGAGGCAGCTCTTGAGCAAGGAGACGAGATCACAGCCAAAGCTTGTCTTGTAGAGCTCAACAGCAAACGAATCTCCGGATACGCTTGCACAGCATCAGGAGATGCACTCAAAGAGGAGCTCCGTCTCTATCGTCGTATGGAGCTTTGGGGCGAGGGTGATACATGGTTCTCTTTCAAACGCTGGAACATCACGGCAACACGTGACTCTTGGAAAGCCGGTGATCCAACCTCTGGAAACTTCATGGACGCATACAAAGGCTCATGGGCTCCCACCTACGGCAATGGCTGGAGATACCAGATTCCACGTTCTGAGAAAGATTACAACCCCTATATCAATTCGCAGCTCAATCTTTAATTCTTAAAGAACACAACTAAAAACCCGCGACGGATTTCCGTCGCGGGTTTTTAGTTTAATTGAATTTGATTCGGGATTATTGCAGGAACATCTCGGGTTTAACCTCCGGGTTGTAGTCTGACTCGGTTCTTGAAAGTCCCCAACGCCATCCGTCTTTCTCTGAAGGCTGGATGTTTACGGCATTGACAACCGGACAGTTTCCGGATGTAGGATCGTTTGCAATCCATGCACGGCGAACCATCGGAAGATTCCAACGCTTGAAGTCTGACCAGTTCTGACCTTCACCCCAAAGCTCGATACGGCGGGTAAGACGAATCTCATCAAGTAGTGCCTGTCCTGAAGCGGTGCAGTTGTAAGGTGCGATTCGCTGGCTGTTCAATTCTTTCAGACAACTTTTGGCTGTTGTCTCGTCACCTGCCATATAAGCAGCCTCAGCTTCAGCAAGTACCATCTCGCAAGCTCTCATATAGGGATATGAACAAGCTGTGTAGCCACCTTTACCCCAGAACTTATACTGAGATCCAAAGAAGTTAGAACAGATTGCGACACCGGTATCTGTGTTTGCAAGGTAAGGCATATACCAGTCGCTGGTATCCATGCGTTCTGACATCTCGTCAAACTGCATCATGCTGTAATATGCAGACAGCATCAGCATGTTGCCGTTGAAGCGCATAGTGGAAGCATTCACACTTGTAGTTTTCCAGAAGTCGTCTTCTGTGAAGCCAAAGCCTGCGAGCTGCGGATTATAGCCTACAGCAGCGTCAATCTTGTCGGGGGTAAGGAACCAGTCGCGGCGGATATCATTGGGATCAAGCTGGCGATAAAGGTCAATATTGATTGAGCCTGTGCCGCGCTGCCACGTCTGTGTGTAACGGCCGTTGCAAGCGAAATGCACACCCCAAGACCAGTAACCTACGATACTTGCCTCATCGTTAGATGAACACCACATATCATCGTCTGTCGGCTCAACAAATCCCATAAGAGACTGCTCCGCTGTACGCAGTGTGTATTTCTGACGTGCATCATGAGCCATAGTCTGTGCTTTAGCCCAATCGTGCTTGATAAGAGCTGCGCGGGCATAAAGACCCTGGGCAACGGATTTGTCAGGAGCCCATTTGAAAGAACGGTTCTGACCGGCAGAAGCGTCATAGAGAGAGATCGCTTTGTCAAGATCATCATAAATAAGCTGAAGAACATCCTTCATCTTTGAAAGAGCTACGTTTTCTGTGCTCGGAACAGTGCGGATGACACAAACGTAGGTCTCACCATTGTTACTGTCTTCCCAACGCGGTGCATAGAACTGAAGAAGTTTGATATATGCATGGGCGCGGATAGTCAAAGCCTGTGCCACAACAAAATCCTTTTCAGCCTGTGAGCCGTTTGTCTCGGGACCGACAGCTACGATAATCTGGTTAGCCTGGTTTATGAGGTTGTAGGGATACATCCACAGAACCTGAGTATACCACGTGTTTGTAGTGGTCATCGCTCCCCAGTTGTAGTTGGTGTTTGAGAAATAGTTAGAAGTCAGGTTTCCGAAATAGTCGGGACCGAAGCTGTCATTGAAAACGGTGTTGACATATGTCTCGCCTATATTCTGATTGCTACCGACCGTATATCCGTCGTACATCGCACGGCACAGACCGTTAAGCGCCACTTTCGCGCCTGCGACATCATCAGCGATGATATTTGTGCCGAGGTCGGTAACCGGATCAACCTGCAGATAATCGCTCTCGCAAGAAGCAAGCGAACCGGCAAGTATCAATGCGGCCAAACCGTTATATATTCTTGATCTTTTCATAAATTTTATTGTTTTTAGAACTTAACTGAAAGCTGGAAAGAGAAGACACGTGCGGGAACATAGTAATCGCCCTGTCCGCCTCCGAAGCTATACTGAGGATTGAAACCTTTCTGACGAGTGATGATAAAGAGGTTATCAACGGAGAATCCAAGGTTGAGATTCTGCATCTTCATTGCGCTTACCCATTTTGACGGGAAATCGTATGAAACCATAAGATTCTTAAGTGTCAGATAGTTGTTTGAGATGAGGAATCTCGAACTCATAGCGTTGTCATACTGGCTGTATTCAGTGTTAAGCTGAGGCACACCATTGGGATCGATACGGTTGGGGCTGTCTTCTGTCATGCCGGCAGGTGCTGCTGTCCAAGCCTTTGCAAGATCGGTATGTAATGCAGCGGGGCTGTCTGAACTTACAGACATCAGGCTCTGGTATACAGAGTTGCTTGATTTACCACCAAGGCTATATGTGAAGAGCAGACCGAGGTTGATACCCTTCCATGAGAAGTTAGTGCCGAATGAACCATACACGGTAGGAAGTGCTGTGCCCATTACCTTGCGACGCGCATAAGACGTATTGGTTGTGTAATACTTTCCGTTGATCTCAACAAGCTCACCTGCTTTGCTTGCATTTGCTACGTTTGAGTTCCATAGAGCTTCGTTGTAAACCTTGTTGCCTTCTGAATCATATGAATAGTAGTCGGGAGAATCTGGAGCCATATCGTAAAGAGAACGACCTGTCAGCTGATCCACACCTGCCCACTCATATGTATATTTCTCATAAAGGCTCTTGCCCATGAACAAGGCTGCGCTTGCCATATCCTGGTTCTTAGGAAGCTTGATGATCTTATTCTTCATGAATGTAGCATCAATGTTGAAGTTCCACTTCACATCCTTGTTGCGGATGATGTCTACACCGAATGCGAGCTCCCAGCCAATATTCTGCATCGTACCGATATTGGAAAGGATAGAGGGGTTGTAACCGTCATTTCCAAGAGTACCTACAGATGAAGGCAGAGTCACATTGAAGAGAAGATCTGTGTTGCGTTTGTTGAAGTAACCGATGCTGAAGTTGAAGCGGTCATCAAAGAGTGAACCCTCAAGAGCGATGTCAAATGTCTTGGTTGCCTCCCATTTGATATCGGGAGTTGCAAGCTGAGTCGGAGTGATGGTACCGTTGCTGTTCATAGGGCTGTTGAAGCCGTAAAGAGCCCAGTAAGCATATGTTCCGGCTGATGCGTCATTACCTACAGAACCGTAAGCGGCACGGAGTTTGAGGAAGTTGACCCAGTTGAGCGACTGCATGAATTTCTCTTTGGTGATAATCCAGCTTGCACCTACAGACCAGAATGTACCCCAACGTTTGTCTTTTGCAAAGCGAGATGTACCATCACGGCGAACGGAAGCCTCAGCAAAATATTTCTGATCCCAGTTATAGCGGGCACGGCCGAGATAAGACTCAGTACGTCTCATCCTTATTTGCTGGTTATCGGAATAATATGTATCAAAGTTCGGGAAAGCCAAGATGTCAGGAAGGATCTGACCTCTCTTTACCATGTTACCGAGATCATAGCCATACTGATAGTTCTCGTGATCAAGCAACACATCAACATGGTTTTTACCGTAATCCTGGTTCCATGTAAGTTGCTGCATGAAGGTGTGCGACTTATATGTTCCGAAGTCCTGGCTGAGAAGACCGATACCTGCCTGTGATCCGGCAGTATTGTTCATATACTCGGATGCAGTCTGTTTGCGGCGGTACATCGATCCACGGAGTGTAAGTTCAAAACCGTAAGGGATGATAGCTGTTCCATAGATAGAGCCATCGATTGTCGTAGATGCGTAGTTCTTTTTATCGAGGCGCATTGTCCATGCCACGTTGGAACCCTTGTTGTATTGCTCTGTGTTCCATACTGGCTCTCCGGTTGCAGGATCGTATACAACAGCACCTGTTGCATCATGAAGATAATAAGGATATACAGGAGCTGTATTGATAACATTAAACGGGTTTGAAACGAGTCCAAGGTTATCCGGATCAGCCTGACCCTGCTCTGATTCCTGATGAGCTGCATAAACATTCACACCCATCTTGAAATAGCTCACTGGCTGATAGTTTGCATTGAAGCGGGCATTGAAACGCTCGAAATCTGTATTGAGGATATATCCGTTCTCCTTAAGATAACCAACAGAAGAGAAGATATTGAATTTCTCTGTGGCGGCTGAAGCGTTCACGTTATATTCCTGACGATAACCGTTCTGGGAGATGGCATCCCACCAGTCGAGGTCATTATATCCGGGAAGCATGTTTGCCACAAGCTTATTTTCAGAATTGAAAAGCTTGTTGTTAGGAGCATCATAGATATTATTCAATATAACATCATCTATAAGATTTTCTCTTGCATACTCAGCGGCAGTATTATAATCCGGGAATGCAGTTGTGATGGTTGCAAGACCATTGGCATAACCGTTAAGCATTGCTTCCATCCACTGGTTTGCACCCATACGGTCGTAGAAAGGAAGACCGCGGTTATACATACCCTGACGAACCTGCAGTGTAACATCAACCTTACCTACATTCTTGGCTTTCTTAGTTGTGATGAGGATGACACCATTGGCACCACGGTTACCATATAGAGCGGAAGATGCAGCATCCTTCAATACTGACATTGATTCGATGTCAGCAGGGTTGAGGTCTGCGATTGAACCCTCATAAACGACACCGTCAACAACGTAGAGCGGAGTATTGGAACCGTTGATAGAGTTAAAACCGCGGATTCGGATTGAGGGAGAAGTACCGGGGTTACCGACCGAGTTGTTCACCTGCACGCCGGGGGCGTTGCCCTCGAGGGCGGCGGTCACGGAGGTTACGGGACGGTCCTCGATCTCCTTGCTGCCTACCACTGCCACGGAACCGGTAAG
>CAJTPK010000042.1 GCA_910578075.1 uncultured Muribaculaceae bacterium
GAAAGCCCGACAGGACAGCATTTTGAGTGCCGCCTCCGTAAGACAGGATTCCGTACCGACGGATACAATGGCTGCTCCCGTACCCTCCCCGATTGAACAGTCGGCCCAAAAGTATCAGGAGGTACAGGCTTCGCTCGATGACTTTTTCGTGCCGGAAAACTCCGATGCTGTCCGCATGGCGGAAATGCTGGAACGGATTGACGAGCTGGAGGCGCAGAACGCTATGGCGGCGCAACAGGCACAGCAGCCGGACCAGATGGAGCTTCTTGAACGCTCTTATCAGCTTGCGGCGCAATATATGGGCAACGGCAATGCCGTGAATCCCGCTCCGGCGCAGACGGTGGAGGAAAAGGGCAAAAGGAATGTCCAGCCGGTCGCGCAGGTAAAGAGGAATGTCGTATCGACGCTTTCATCCTCTGCCGTCGGACGCGGTTTCAATACCTCGGTAGGGGCAAAGGCAACAAGTCCGAAGAACACAATTGCCGCTGTCGTGGCAGGGAACCAGAGCGTTACCGACGGGCAGACTGTCAGGCTCCGGATTGTGGAACCGATGTGGATAGGAAGCCGCCTTGTTCCACGCAACACAACAGTTGTCGGTGCCGCGAGATTGCAGGGCGAGAGGCTTGAAATTGCTGTGTCCTCGGTGGAGTGCGAAGGCTCCGTGTATGAGGTGGAGCTGACGGTGTATGATACCGACGGACAGGAGGGAATCAATATCCCCAATTCTATGGAGTCGGACGCTCTGCACGAGATCGGCGCCAACATGGGGTCAACGATGGGCAGTTCGATAAATATCTCCACCGATGCCGGTGCGCAGATCGCCTCCGATGTGGGGCGCGGACTTATCAACGGTGTCAGCCAGTATCTGACAAAGAAGATGCGGACCGTGAAAGTCCACCTGAAATCCGGATACCGGGTAATGCTTCATCAGCCTGAAGATGTGTAACCAAAACAGAAAACTATTATGAATTTCAAGACTATAATTCTTTTCCTTGCCGCCGTTATAGGCATGGCTTCCTCGGCGTTTGCCAAGACCAAAGCGGTCAAAAACACCGATAACGATGTGTCGTCTGACACTGAGCAGGTGGCAGAACACGACATCAACGTGTACGGTTCCGGCTACACCGACGGAGACAAGTTCGAGGGTCTGACGCGCAAGGTCGGTTTTGACCGCATGATTCCCCCTCACGCTCTGGAAGTGGCGTTCAACAAGACCACCCATGTCATTTTCCCTTCGGAAATAGTGTATGTCGATTTGGGCGACGAAAATCTTGTGGCGGGTCTGGCCGACGGAGCGAAGAACGTGCTGCGTGTGAAGTCGGCTGTCAAGTCGTTCAAGACCGAGACTAATCTCACGGTCATTACCGATGACGGATGTTTCTTCACCTTTAACGTGAAATTCGCAAAGGAGCCGCTGTTGCTCAATATCGAGATGACTGACTTTATCCATGACGGCGAGGCGGTGAACCGTCCAAACAACGCGCAGGAGATATTCTTGGAGCGTCTGGGTCAGGAGTCGCCGATGCTTGTAAAGCTGATTATGAAATCAATCTACAAGCAGGACAAGCGCGAAATCAAGCATATAGGCTCCAAGCGTTTCGGTGTACAGTTTATTCTGAAAAGCATATACACCAACAACGGTCTTCTCTATTTCCACACTGAACTGAAGAATACATCGAATATCGCTTTCGATATTGATTACATCTCGTTCAAGATAGTCGATAAGAAGGTTGTCAAACGAACCGCCATGCAGGAGCAGGTGCTGGAGCCGCTACGTGCCCAGAACTATGTGACGGTGGTCAGCGGCAAGAAATCGGAGAGAACGGTGTTTGCCCTTGAGAAATTCACTATCCCCGACGACAAGCAGCTTGTCATCGAGGTCGCGGAGAAGGAAGGGGGCCGCAATCAGTCTTTCGTGGTCGAGAACGGCGATATTGTCCGCGCAAATGTAATTGACGAGCTTTCAATTCAGTAAACATCAGCTTATGAAGAAGATTCTTATAATCTTCGCTGCCATGCTCACCCTCTTCGGAGGGCGGGCAATGGCCCAGCGATGCCTCCCCGGAATGTCGGCTGTCGAAGTCCGTGCCGACATGGTAAACGGTTTCTATACCGGCAACTCACGCAACTGCGGATATGATTTCGGAGTGTTCTATTCCGTTTTCAAAGGCAATGCAAATACTTGGAGCTTTGGAGGCGAATATCTCCAGACCTACAGCCCTTACGGGGAGAAGGGCCGCATCCCGGTGGCGCAGTTCACGGGAGAGGTCGGGTATAATCTCCATATCGTCAGCGACTACTCGCAGACCTTCCATCTCTATGGAGGCGTGTCGGCTCTCGGCGGATATGAGACGGTCAACTGGAGTAAACATATACTTTCCGACGGCTCTACAATAAAGAACGGTGACGCCTTCATCTATGGCGGCGCGTTGACTCTGTCGGCTGACTTTTATCTTTCGGACAGGCTGGCACTCGGCGCCCATGTAAAGGAACGGTTCGTGTTCGGCAACGACACCGGCCATTCCCTGACCCAGTTCGGGGTACACGTTAAACTCACAATCGAATAATCCATGCCGACAATAATAGACCTCGATATAAAAAACATTTCGCTTACAGAGTTTATGAAAGCTCTTGGACAGGAACATCCGGTATCGGCCGACGGCAATCTGCGCATTTACAATGCTCCATACGACGACAATCACACCGCGACTATGGTAATAAACACGGAAACAAATCTTTGGCGTGATATAAAATCAGGAGCTTACGGCGGAATATATGACCTTGCACACGCGATTACGGGCAGTTGCAGTATGTCGGAACTGAACCGATTTATCGCCTCTGAAATGTCTGCCATCCGCAAGGTTGACATTCGTTATGAGCCGGATGCGCCGAAGCCGCAACGAAAATTCCGTATGTGAGGCATGGACAAGGAATATTTCAAGAGTATATCCCTGCTCGATTTCATGCTGCATTTAGGCGCGGAGATGAAAGGGAAAGACCGCAAGGGATTCTGGTTTCTGGCTCCGTACCGCAGTGAGAGAAAAGCCTCCCTGCATATAGGCTATAATAATCTGTGGTACGACTATGGTATCGGGAAAGGCGGCGACATATTCACTCTTGCCGGAGAAATAATTGGCAGTGACGATTTTATCAGACAGGCTGAATATATCTCGCAGATTATGAAAATCCCGATGCCCGACGGTTACAGACCGGAGCCTATGCCGAAAGTCAGACCGGAACCGACATTTGAGAATATCGAGGTGGGGCCGCTGTGTTCCCGGAAGTTGCTGAACTATCTCGCGGGGCGCGGAATCCCGGAGAATCTGGCCCGACAGTATTGTGTTCAAGTCGATTACCGTCTGCACGGCAGGGATTATTATGCCGTCGGCTTTGAAAATGTCGAACATGGATTTGAGCTGCGCAACCCGTTTGCCAAGCTCTCTTATCCTCCGAAGGCAATATCGCATATCGCCGGTGGAAATGCAAGATGCAACGTGTTCGAGGGGTTCATCGACTTTCTTTCCGCTGAGAGGCTGGGCTTCAATGACGGTGTGGATTCGGTGGTGCTTAACTCGGTTGCCAATGTCGGCAAGGCGATAACGCCTCTTTCGGATTACTCTCTGATTCTGTGCTATCTCGACAATGACGATGCAGGGCGAAACGCCTTTTCAAGACTTTGCCGGGAGTTCGGCGACAAGGTAGCTGACAAATCAGCTTTATATCCTGAACACAAGGATTTGAATGACTACCTGATGGCTACACAGCCTAAAATCTCCAATAACACTAAATTAAGACTCTGAATTATGAATACAATCCTCAATAAGATTGGCGCAACGCGCCTTACTCCTGCCCGGTTCTTCGGGTTCTGGATAGCTCTTTTTGCAATCGTCCTCGCGCTCACTTCATGTTCCGATGACCTTGATGTGCAGCAGTCTTATCCGTTCACAGTGGAAGTGATGCCCTACGGCGACAAAATCAAGCAGGGGCAGACAGTGGAACTGCGTTTTGAGATAAAGCCGGAGGGCAACTACTCCAACACCCTCTACACCATCCGCTATTTCCAATATGACGGCGAAGGCACTCTAAAACTCGTTGACGGCCCGGTACTGGTCAACAACGACCGCGTGCTTCTCGAAAGCAAGACCTTCCGCCTGACATATACTGCAAAATCCTCTCAAACTCATAAACTCCTGATTGTGATTGAAAACAACTTCAATTCGACCCCGTGGGAGCAGACCTTCGAGTTCAACGGCAAGGACAGCAGCGACGATGACGGCGGCAAAATCATCGACCCGATTGTAGGTCCTGTAACTCCGATTATCCGATGAGAAAAATCCTGATATTCCTTTTGGCGATAGTGGCGTTGACCGTCACATCGCCGGCTTTCGCCGCAAAGCGGGACATTATGGAGCTGCCTCCGTTTGAGAGAGCCGTTCTTATTATCAAGCACCATGAGACCCTGCATGATTCTCGCCGCCACTGGCCATATCTGGGCTACGGTCATAGAAAACTGCCCGGTGAAAAATATTTCCGTGGGTATAGAATGAGTGAACGGGAGGCTGATGCGCTTTTGCGCAAAGACCTTAACAAGTTCATCAGCATTTTCAACGACTTCAAACCGATGGATGCACTGCTCTTGGGTGTGTTGTCCTACAATATCGGACCGGGAGCTGTAAAGAAAAGCTCGGTATATCGGAAACTGAAAGCCGGAGACCGCAACATATTCAAAGCATATACTGCACACTGCAAATATAAGGGCAGATTCCATAAAGGACTTTATAAGCGCCGCTGTCAGGAGCTTGCAGCTCTTTTCATTCCGTAAAAACACCGTCTAATATGTACCGAGGGGATGCACTCTTTCGGAGTGTATCCCCTCGCCGTATCTTATAGACAAATCAAATAACATAATCCAAATGGCTTCGATAAAAGTAAAGTTCCGGCCCTCGACTGTCGCTGACCACGAGGGCACAATCTACTATCAGATTATCCATGAAAGGAAGGTGCGACAGCTTCTGACCGACTATAAGGTCTTTTCATCTGAATGGGATGAAAATCGTTCAATGGTTACGACCACTCAGAAAAGTGAGCGCAAATCGTTCATACTCTCAATTCGTGAGCGTATTCGGTGGGACATCGAGAGGTTGACAAAGATTGACCGTAAGCTGGATGCCAACGGTCTGACATACACGGCTGATGATGTGATTGACGAGTTCAACCGCTACGCGCATGAATACTCCCTGTTTAACTTCATGGAGAGTCTCATTGCCAGATTGAAACAGAATGGCAAGATAAGGACATCTGAAACGTACAGATCCACTCTCAACAGCTTCAAGAAGTTCAGACAAGATGAAGACATAATGCTCGACTGCATCACCTCTGAGATAATGGAAGCCTATGAAGCGTGGCACAAGAAACGGGGAGTTACCCCCAACACGATATCGTTCTATACCCGCGTACTCCGCGCTGTGTATCATCGTGCGGTCGAAGACGACATCATTGAGAACCGCAATCCGTTCCGAAAAGTATATACCGGAGTTGACAAGACTGTCAAAAGAGCATTGCCGTTGGCTGTCATCAAGAAAATCAAAGCATTGGACTTGTCGCTGACTCCGGCACTCGACTACGCCCGCGATATGTTCCTGATGAGTTTTTATCTCAGAGGCATGAGCTTCATCGACATGGCTTTCCTGAAGAAGACAGACCTCAAAAACGGCTACATCACTTACCGCCGCCGCAAGACCGGCCAGCAACTTGTAATCGAATGGACAAAGGAAATGCAGATGATTCTCGACAAGTACCCTGAAAACACCTCCGACTATCTTTTGCCTATAATCCGCAATCCCGGCACCAACGAGCGATACACCTACCGCAACGCTGGCTACAACATCAACCACAATCTCAAACGCATAGCCGAAATGATCGGAGTCCCTATCCCTCTGACCCTCTACGTGGCCCGCCACAGTTGGGCATCCGCCGCTAAAGCCAAAGGCATCCCACTCTCCGTCATCTCCGAAGGTATGGGCCATGACAGCGAAGCCACCACCCAAATCTACCTCGCCAGCCTCGACACAACAGCCGTTGACAAAGCCAATAGCCTAATTCTCAAAAGCCTTTAGCATGAGCCTCAATTCCAGTCAGGTACAACCTGCTATCGCGGACGGTTGTACCCAGTCAGGGGATTGAGGCTTTAATTGTTTAGCCATCATCCAACTCTCTAAATAAGAGAGTCTTATCCAGATTGCAAAGTTAGTTATTTTTCTATAGAAGAGAAGCCTATATCCCCAAATAATTTATCAACAGGTCTTGAGTTTAGTAGTACTGAAGCCTATTTGTTTAAGGAAATATGGATGAAGGCTATAGTTTATAGGTTATAATCAGGCAATTAGAACTCATCCAAATCTCTTATTTAGAGAGCCTATAAAATCAAGTTAAAATATGGATACAGACAATACAGTATTTCGATATAAGCCAACATCTCAAACGATCTTAGATGGTTCATTTGTCGGCAGATTTAGCAAATGCCCAAATCTCTTGAAAAGAGATTTGGATGAGTACGAAATGCCCAGTTAGTAGATAGATAGCTTCGGCTTAAAATGGATTATGCTAAACATCAACAAACCATAAACCATCAATTGTGGTTTCGACGATTGTTAAAACCGACGCAATTCATTGAGATGTCCGAATTTTTTACTAACTTTGCAAAGGCTAATACTCTCTTTTCAAGAGAGCATTAACAAGAAATGGATTAGAAGTGCCGTAATGAGCTTAGTCCATTACTATATTTCTTAATTATAAACCAATCTTCGCTTTGTAATGAGCGAACCAAAATATGAAGAAAATATTAGATAAAATATTTAATAGCTCCTCCCAGGTTGCTCAACCGAAAAGCGACGAGAAGAACTATAGAAAACGGCAAGTAGGCACACGTGATGATGTCGACAGTTATCTGATTGATGAAAAAGAGCCTGCCCCCACAGCCATTATTTATCAGAGTGAACTTGACTATCTTTCAAGGTGTATTCTTGATTATCCTGATATTGAGACTGGAGGACAACTTTTCGGTTTTTGGACTAATCAAGGTGTGCCTGTGGTCCTTTATGTCATAGGGCCGGGGCGACATGCGAATCATCAGCAATCTTTCTTTAATCAAGATTCGGATTATCTTATGACAGTTGGCAATGAGTTGCTTAATCGTTATGGTCTGTGTCATATAGGAGAGTGGCATTCGCATCATCAGCTTGGGCTTGCCCGTCCAAGCGGTCACGATGCGAGGACTATGCACAATGGGTTAATTCGGATTCCGCAGCGTAGGCTTTTATTGTGCATTGGAAATTACAGGAATGGCCGAAGCACAATCAATCCATATAATTTTCATGAGAATGATTTACATGGTTACGCTGATGCCCTTTGGCAGATAATCGAAATGGACAGTCCTTTCAGAAGTATAGCAGATAGAGAGCTGAACGACATTCTAATTCATCCGATTACTAACTCTCCCAGACATGGAGACAATCGCTTATTGCAGATTTCTTCCGTTGAGCATGAATCGCAACCGGAGAAAAAGATAAGGATTCCCGCATCTTATTGGATAGCACAGGAGGGGAACTTAACGGTTCTGAAGTCTATGTTGCAACTCACACGCAATGTTACTGCAACAAACGATATTGACGCACAAGCAGACGAATCCGGTATTGTCCAGTTTCATATATGTCAAAAAAATATCGACATACGCTTCTCGCAGAATTTTCCATCCGTGTGTCCGGAAATCTATGTCAAGGGACAAAAGATTCAGCCTGATGCAATTTGGAATACCCCAACGGACAACAGCGAAATCTACTCGTCTTATGAAATCTGGCTTAGCCAATTATTCATAAATAAATAACTTAACAACAAGCATAAAAATGACGCAAGAACGATTTCAGTTGGAGGATGCCGTTTTGGCTCATTATCTCCCGCGTAATATGTTTCGCTTTCGCGATATGAACACCAGTTCGCCGTATTTACAAGCGGGTGTTGTGACAAACGACGGAAAATGTTTCGTCCTCAATATACGGCTTTCCGGATTTCCCACGTCAAAGCCGAAAGTTTATGTAGAAGAAATGCTCCGCACAAAATCAGGTGCGCTTATGGATAGCGCAAGCGCACCAAACCATACTCTCACCGCATGGAACGGCTGGACACAACTTTGCCACTACAACGATGCTTCATGGACCAATGATGTATCGTTGTGGAAGGTTTACCTGAAATGTCGCCTTTGGCTTGAAATGTATCAAGCTCATATGCGCACGGGTAAAAACATGGACTATTACCTCAATCATCAGCATTAAAAATCATTAACCAATCAATATCAGAATATCATGGGATTCGAAAATTTCAATCTTGATGAAGTAGCAGAAAATGCGCACAAGCGTAGTACTCGTGACGGTTCCGCCGGTGACCTTTATTTAGACTCAGTAGATGGTAAAATCAAGGTCAGAAAACCCGGACAGGCACTCCCGAAGTCGGCGGTTGTCTCCAACCAAATGACAGATGAAGGCTTTGCATCATGAGCGATCCTATTTACTACATAGATGGAGAAGAACTCTCCAAATTCTGTTCAGACAGCAATATTAAAAATGCTACTGGATACGCTTACGAATGGGAAGGAGAAGGAGTAATTCATCTCCGCTTTGCCCCACTTCATCATTCCATCGGTCGTGTTCATGACGTGCTCTTCACCAAAGACAAAAACATACCTTCATCTTCTTCGTCAGACAGAATTACAGTTTTAGTTCTTGATAACGAAAATGTTGAGGTCTATTATAACAATAAGGCCGCTGTTAAGTCGGAGATAATTCCAGCAAAGGAAAGCCTTTATTCACGAAACAAGGGTATTCTTGAACTGAATATCCTTGAGGGGAAGCGTGTCATGATAGTTGGGCTTGGCAGTTTCGGTTCGCAGATCGCGATCGAACTTGCAAAGGCCGGTGTAGGACACTTTGCGCTCATGGATTTTGATCGCGTGGAGCTCCATAATCTCGCCCGTCACACTTCAACTATCAACGATTTAGGCCGACTGAAAACAGATGTCATAAGTGATGCCATTAAAGGCAAAAATCCTTATGCCGAGGTTGATAAGTTCCCTATAAACATTATTGATAATCCCGAGCTGTTGCACGAACAATGCGCGTTGGCCGACATCGTGATTTGTGCCACGGATAACAATCGCTCAAGATTCGCACTCAGCGAACAGTTGGTCGCACTTGGCAAAACCGGGATATTCGGACGTGCCATAACCCGCGCGGAGGGTGGTGATGTGTTCATCTACCGTCCAGGAGGTCCATGTTACTGTTGCCTTATCGGCAACGGATGGTATGAAGCGGCCAGAGAGGAGATCACAAACGAGCAATCAGCTCGCCGTGACGGGCGTATCGCTGCTTACGTTTCAGCCCAAGATGCTGATGCTATGGTTCAGGTCGGGTTAAGTGCCGACATTGAGCCTATGTGCAACATGATGGTGAAACTTGCTTTGGTAGAATTGTCTCGCGGGGCAGAATCCGGCATAAAGTCACTCGAAAAAGAGTTTGTTGATCCTTATTATATCTGGGTCAATCGTCGGGAACGCAAATATGGCAATTGGGGCTGTTTTGCCAATCCGGGTCAAATGCCTACGATAATGCGGTGGTACGGTGTGGAATTGGAACGTGATGAAGGTTGCGCACTATGCGGCTCGGAGGTTCGGCTCGACTTAGGCGAAGACTTCGCAAACGAATACGGAGAACAAGCCACTGTCATTAACACCGATACCTCCTTTAATCTTGATGATTTTTCATCGTAATCAGAGCTAAATAATGGACTTCAGTCAGTTTAGAAATCGAGACATAACAAGAATTATTGAAGACGCTGCTACTATTTCTCGCGACATAGGCCTGCGAGAGATAGAGCCCGTCGCAATGCTTGTGGCGTTAAATCAACATTACACTGACGAATTAGCCCGCTATTTCAATCTTTGCGGTATTGAATGCAATGAGTTTTACTCAGAGGTTTTCAATACAATTGACTTGTATCCTCATAGTAATCAGCAGCAACGGGCATTGAAATTATCAACGGCTACCGTCAATGCACTTTACATAGCATTGGAAATCGAGCGGAATGTCGGAGAAATGTCATTTCCCAACAGTGCAATTGTTACGGGATTGTTAATGGCTCCCGGTCCACTAAAGCAATTAGCTGACCGGTCCGGTATTTCCTCATCAATGATGCAGGAAATAGTCACCACCTCCCCGGAAAGTGTATACTATGACAGTGTGAATGAAAGGTTT
This sequence comes from uncultured Muribaculaceae bacterium, assembly GCA_910578075.1. GTDB lineage: Bacteria > Bacteroidota > Bacteroidia > Bacteroidales > Muribaculaceae > Lepagella. The sequence goes on from CAJTPK010000042.1 coordinate 10,302, forward strand.
GTTACCGGTGACAGGCGTAATGACTTATCTCAATCACACGTTGTGACTGAAGCATATCCCGATGGCCCACTCAATGGCGGATTAGAGTCAGAATCATACAATATCGCAAATCCCGTAGGGCTGATTGACGAAAAAAACCAAATTGACGAATTTATATTGGCATCCCTAAAAATGCGTGATCGTGGAGTGAACGCAAAGCTGGAATGCGACATGATGTTAATCGGACCTACTGGCACAGGCAAGAGCTATCTTGCTGAACATTTCACTCATAAATTGCACGATGCAGGATTGATTAACCGTCGGGAGCCTGTGGTAATTGATGCTGTTAATTGGAACGTTGTTGAGGAAAAGCTCGGCGAGACTCTTGAAAATATAGCCGATGGTGTGCTCATTGTTGACAATGCTCAAAAACTTGTCAGTGAAAATGATGCAAACAACATCGGCTCGCTCGACTCTTTATTCTCGGCGATGTCGTTCATGGACAGACGCCCTATTGTGATACTCGTAGGTCTACCGGGAGGTATGGATGAATTTATTTCAAAGAATCCTTCTGTAGCTAGCAAGTTTGAATATATCTTCCATCTAAAGGAATATTCAGCAGAAGAGCTCGCAAAGATATGTGAAGCCACGCTCATGCAGAAATTCAATGAAAATCTCGATGAGCCTTGCAGATTACGACTGACAAATATATTCAAGCATCTGTTACGGAACAAACCTTCAAATTGGGCCGGAGCGCACTCGGCAGTCAGAAAAGCCGACAACATATTCATGGCTTTCAATATGCATGGGAATCAACGCATAAGCCTTGAAGACATCGCTGGAGTAGAAGAACGCGACGTAACAATCGAGGAGGTGCTCGCAAAGCTTGATAATTTTGTCGGAGTGGATAATATCAGGGAAGAGTTACGCCAGATGACATCAGAAATCGAGTGTGACCGGGAGCGTTTCGGCGGACAGCCCTCCATCAGGTCTCATTTCGTCTTTACCGGTAATCCCGGGACGGGGAAAACCACTGTAGCACGTATCTTTGCTGATGCCCTGAAAGCTTTGAAAGTGCTCCCATCGGGTCATTTAATAGAGGCCGATAGGTCAAAGTTAGTTTCCGGTTACGTTGGTCAAACTGCAATTCAGACAAACGAACTTATAGATCAGGCCTTGGGCGGTGTATTGTTTATTGACGAAGCATACACCCTTGTTTCTGACATCAACTCCGGCTCAGGCTTCGGCAAAGAAGCGGTTGACACCTTGTTAAAACGCCTTGAGGATGACCGGGGTAAATTTGTGTGCATAGTGGCTGGATACACCAAGGAGATGCACGATTTCCTTCAGTCAAACCCCGGGATGCAGTCACGTTTCAACAAAGTAATAGAGTTTAATGACTACACAGGTCCCGAACTCGCTGAGATTTTCCGGCGAATTGTGGCAAATAACAGATTCGCACTCTCAGATGATGCCGCCGGGAATATTGAAAACTTTTTCAAGGGATTGTATGCCGGCCGCTCACGCAACTTCGGGAATGCGCGCGAGGTAAGAAATATATTCGATGAAGCCAAGAAACGTCAGAGTCGTAGGCTGGCAACGATGAGAAATCAAGGGAATTATTCTCCTGATATGGCATTTACCCTCACGCGCGAGGATATTGAAGGAGAAGAATCTCTGAGGCCGATGACAATTGAGGACGTGATGTCAGAAATGGACCGCGACTTCATAGGCATGGAGAGCGTGAAGGCTGCAGTCCGGAATCTGGCCACAACCATATCAGCCAATATGCGCAGGAGTATGGCCGGAGTAGGTGACAATAATAAATTGGGAGTCCATATGTTGCTGACCGGAAACCCCGGCACTGGTAAAACCACGGTGGCCCGCACACTTGGCAAGGTGTTTAGAACTATTAAGCTGTTGCCCACTGACAAGGTGATTGAGGCCGACAAGAATGCCATGGTGGGACAATATGTGGGATCTACACCTCAAAAAGTCAATGACCTTGTTGACAGGGCTATGGGGGGCATATTGTTTATTGACGAGGCTTACACACTGTCTGAAGACTCTTCTTCCAGCAATAGTTTCGGGAAAGAGGCCATAGAGACTCTAATGAAACGAATGGAAGATGACCGTGGCAAATTTGTATGCATCATGGCCGGTTACCGAGATCTGATGGAGGAATTCGTGCGTGTGAATCCCGGAATCGACTCGCGAATCAGTCATCGTATCCACATAGAGGACTATTCCGCCGATGAACTGACAAAGATTTACCTTCGAATGGCAGAGACTCAACAGATGAGTATGGAAGTTGATGCCGTCGAAACATTGAAACGTGCCATAGTCAATATGGTGACAGTCAAGACAAAAGATTTTGGCAACGCTCGCGATGTGAGAAAGCTTCTTGATAAAACCCTTGAGCGACAGTCCGTTCGCATTCAGGCTCTTCCTGATTCTATTTCACCTTGCGAACTATCCTTAATTAAGGCCGAAGATATTCCTGTCGAAGTCCATCAGGAGATAGACGAACGACAGTGCATTCTGAAACTTGACGCCTTAGTGGGATTGAACGGAGTCAAACGAGAAATTCGGAATATCGCACAATATTTGAAACTCGAAAAAATGCGAGCTGAAGCTCTGGGCAAGCGTTTTGTCGGACTTCGTGACCACTACCTCTTTCTCGGTAATCCCGGAACAGGTAAAACCACTGTGGCACGCATCTTAGGTGAAATATTCTTGTCATTGGGAATCTCGAAGAATACACGGTTCATTGAGACCGATCGCGCGGGACTTGTCGCAGGTTATGTAGGACAGACAGCATCTCAGACCAATCGAGTGATAGACAGTGCTATGGGTGGTATATTATTTATTGATGAAGCATATACTCTCTCACAAGGATTCAACGACAGTTTCGGTCAGGAGGCTATTGACACCCTTCTGAAAAGAATGGAAGATGATCGTGGAAAATTCGTTTGTATTGCAGCCGGATATTCGCACGAAATGCAACAGTTCATTACTTCCAATTCAGGGCTTCAGAGCCGCTTCAACAAGGTGATTCACTTTGAGGACTATAGCGAAGAAGAGCTGGTAGAGATTTTCAAAAGAAAAATTCTGTCGGACGGTCTCACTATTGCAGCTAATGCTGAGTACGAAATGAAAAATATGGTAAGCACCATATTCGGGAGACGCAATGCCAACTTTGGCAATGCACGAGAAATTAACAACCTGTTTCAAAGAGTTAAGGAACAACAAAGCAATCGGCTCTATCAACTCATGGCAAATGGTATTACCCCATCAAATAACGATTTGCTTACACTAGAACAGACCGATTTTTTATGTGACAAACTATAACAATAGCACTATGGGATTACCAGCAGGATTTGACCCGGTAAAAGGAACATTCAGCGGCGTTTCAGCACCTAAGATACAATCCAATTACAATACAATTTCTTCCGGTTCATATGCCGGGAGCTATTACACATACAGCAGTAGAAATTACAACCTATGGGATAGATTTAACGATGCAATAAAGTCTGTCGGCAACTGGATTGATGATATTATTGAGCCGGTGAGTGGATGGATTACCATTTTAGGCATAATCATAGGTGCCATAGGTTTAATTTGTTGGATTTTCGATGACTCTAACATACTCTATATTATTCTACGTTTTATTGGAGCATGTTTTATTGGTGGAATAATGTTCTATGTCGTTGCAATAAATGCATTCATAATTTCACTAATATTGAAAGTAGTAAGATTCGTATTTTGGAACGCATGGACCTTCCTAATTGCATTGATGCTCGGAATTGGAGTCTGGACATATTCAGCCTACAGCTCGCCCTTTTATGCTTATTCTCCGACGCAGCAGCAAACTGAGGTTTATACTCCAACATACGACAAATACCGTTGTGCAGCAGCGGTCTTGAATGTACGTATCCATCCGAATAAAACCAGTCGTGTTCTCGGTACTCTCCGTAAAGGGCAGGAGGTTGAAGTGATTGATAAAGAAAACGGTTTCGCCGCTATTGAATACAATGGACAACGAGGATATGCAAGTCTTAAATATTTAACTAAAATAAACTGAAAATCATGGGATTCTTTTCAAAACTTTTCTCGGTTACCTCCTGTCGCAATTGCGGAAGCACAGATTTACAATGTGTCAATCAGCTATATGGTTCAAACTGTAAGCTGATGGCTTGTCGTAAATGTAATAAAGTCTATGTTTATGGACAAGCACCTCTTTGCGCTAATTGTGGTAAACCTATGCGAGGAACTGCATATCATAGCGGCGGTGCTGTAGTACCAAAGTGCACATCTTGTGGTCATGTATTTGACTGTGATGAACGTGGATGGGTAAATATTGATTAACCAGATGTATTAAGTTAGCAATAATATGGCAAAAGACGGAGACATCATTGATGTAATGTTCGGATGGATAATCAGTCTGTTCGGATGGATTCTCGGAGGAATTGTCAAACTAATTATGGCTATCATCGGTAGCTTGTTCAAAGGCATCGTTGGGCTATTCAAGAAGAGCGAAACTCCGATTCAGGATTAAACTTCATCAAGGCGTATGCAAAAAAGCCTCAATAGAGTATGCATGGAGTAACCGACCGTCCAACAACCGGGTAGGAGTAACCTCTCTTTTTAATGTTTACAACTATGGCATTAAATTTCAACGTAGTTGAAGCTGCTCAGAACGCTAACGAAGTTTTCCAGTTCTGCAACTTCTCACAGAACGGTCCCTGCGACATGTGCTGGGGCGACCTCAGCCTCTAACAAGAGGTAAATCTTACAACAATGGGTGAAGTCCTATGGATTTCGGTTTATGGGACTTCACCTTTTAATACGAACAACAATGAAGTGGTCTAAATACAATATACTCAGTAAATCTGACAAATACGGACATCTGCTCTTCAATACCATGTCGATGGTGTTTCTTCAAATCAACGAAGAAGATTTACAGGCATGGCTTGAACTTAAATCAAACCCTGACAAGGTTGCCGAGATTTCCAATGGAGACTTCCTGCTGAAATCGCGCATAATTGTCAAGGATGATGATGAAGACCTGAATGTTTACCTCACCGATGTACTGAAGAATCGCTATAATTCAAGCGACCTTGCACTGACGATATTACCTACAAGAGGGTGCAACTTCGGATGTATTTACTGCTATGAGCAGGAACGCCCAATGATCAATATGTCAGAAGATACCGAACAGGCAATCATTCGATTTGTCAAGAGCAATCCCAATCTTAAAAGGCTCAGCGTAGTCTGGTATGGTGGTGAGCCTCTCATCAATTTCCCATCAATACAGCGATTGAGTGAGGCTTTCATCGGCATGGGTATTGAGTATAGTGCTAAAATGGTGTGTAACGGATATCTATTGACCGAAGATATTGCAAATGAGATTGAACGGCTTAAAATCCGGAATATCCAGATTACTCTCGATGGTATTGCCGATATTCACGACAAGCGTCGCCCGCTTCTTGGAGGTCAACCCACCTATGAAAAGATAATGAGTAATCTCAAATATCTTTTGTCCGTGAACCATAGTGTGACTATTGACGTCAGAAGCAATATCGACCGCCGAAATATGGATGAATATCACACCTTTTATGAGGGATTTCGTAAAGAGATACCTGATAATCGTGTCACTCTGTACCCCGGATTTGTCAGCGATTTGCTTTCAGATGAATGTGTTTCTGCGGAAGACAACATCAGTGAAGGTGGCTATAAGGCACAATTTGCTCTTGACATATTCAATCGTTATGGTATAGAGATAAAAGCATTTCTCCCAAAATTCCGTCGTCATAGCTGCGTGGCCAGCAAATATTTTGCATTTGTAATCGGGCCAGAGGGCGAGATTTACAAATGCTGGCGTATGGTAGGCAATAAGGAACAGACACTTGGGAATGTCCGTTCCGGACTTGACTTGGCTAAATTCTCTCGCTATCTCGTAGGTGCAGACTACACACGTGACCCCAAGTGTTTGA
>CAJTPK010000043.1 GCA_910578075.1 uncultured Muribaculaceae bacterium
CTTGAACCAAGGACTCCCTGATTATGAGTCAGGTGCTCTAACCAACTGAGCTATGGGACCCCAAACTCGTCGGAGCGGTGCGCTCTTCGGGGTTGCGAGTGCAAAATTAATCTCTTTATCGCTATTTTCCAAATTTTTTTTGCTTTTTTAATCATTCATCCCTAATTTTGTAGTGTCCTGCGATGAAATATACCTGTTTTTTCAGGTGCAGATCCGGACGGGATGTCATGAATATACCATGAATGAATATGATAGTAGAATAGTGAATTTGACAGAATAATCGAAAATATGACAGAGGAGAAAGATTATGTAATCGGGATTGATATGGGCGGAACCAATACGGAGTTCGCTATCGTGAATGCCAGGGGTGACATCCTGGGTCATAACTCAATCCCTACTACGGGACATGCCGATATCCGAGAATATATCAAGAAGATTTATGACGGCGTGATGGAGATCGCTGACAGAACCGGTACCCGTGGACATATCCGCGGGATCGGGGCGGGGGTGCCATGTGCCAACCGTGAGACGGGATGTATCGAGGTCTCGACAAATCTTCCATGGCCTTCGCCTATACCTCTTGAGGAGTTGCTTAGTGATGCTTTCGGTTTGCCGGCTGTCATCTCGAATGATGCCAATGCAGCCGCCGCCGGTGAGATGGCTTACGGCAGGGCACGAGGACTGAAGAATTTTATTATGATAACGTTAGGCACCGGTGTCGGAAGCGGTATAGTGTGTGACGGTCATCTCCTTTCCGGATCCCGTGGTTTTGCAGGTGAACTTGGACATGTGATTGTGAATCCTGATAGTGACAGGATGTGCGGATGTGGCAGACGTGGCTGTCTGGAAACATATTGCTCAGCCGGAGGGGTGGTTAGAACTGCATTGGAAATCCTTTCAACGCGGAAAGAGGATTCCCTGCTCAGGGATATTGACCCAGCCCGGCTCACATCAAAGGATGTCTACAAGGCTGCGCTCCGGGGAGATGCCCTTGCATGTGAGATTTTTGACTTTACAGGTAAGGTGCTTGGAAAAGCGTGTGCCGATTTCGCGGCTTTCACAGATCCTGAGGCAATCATTCTTTTCGGGGGAGTGGCAAAAGCCGGCAATCTTATTGCGCGTCCGCTGCGTGAAGCCATGGAGGAGAAGGCTCTTCATCTCTATAAAGACAGGATACAAGTGGTTGCTTCATCGCTTAATGATGCGGAGGCGGCGCTTCTTGGGGCATCTGCTCTGGCCTGGAACAATGGAGATTGATTATTTTTATGAAAAAATTCTTGTTTTTTATTGCTCTTTATGGTAATTTTGCATTTAAGGACAAGATTGTTTCGTCTGTAAACTTGTTTTATAGACGGAATGTCAATAAATTTTTGTATTATGAAAAAACCGGATAGACTTCTCGCTGAGAAGCTGCTTCAGATAAGTGCTATCAAATTGCAGCCTGACAACCCTTTTATGTGGGGGTCGGGTTGGAATTCACCTATATATACTGAGAATCCACGTTTGCTTTCATATCCTGATATAAGAAACCTGATCAAGATAGAGATGGCAAAGGTGATTATCGAGAGTTTTCCGGAGGTTGACGCAATAGCAAGTGTATCTACCGGTGCAATACCGATGGGTGCGATTGTTGCTGATGCGCTCGGAATACCATTCCTTTTTGTTCGCTCAACTCCTAAAGACCATGGTCTTGAGAATCTTATCGAGGGGAATCTGAAGCCCGGACAGAAAGTTGTGCTTGTTGATGATCTGATCTCGACCGGAGCAAGTTCTGTCAAAGCTGCTGAGGAGCTGCGTCTTGCCGGAGGCGAGGTGTTGGGACTGACAGCAATTTTCAATTATGAATTCCCGATGGCTGTGAAACGTCTCAGAGACGAAAATATCCGGTTGATATCTCTCGTGAATTATTCCTCAATGCTTGAGGTTGCGCTTGAGACACAGTATATTTTGCCTGAAGATATTGATACTCTTCAGGAATGGCGTAAAGATCCGGCCAACTGGGTGCCGGGTGCAAATGATAAGTTATAATTATGGCTACATATAGAAGTGAGGATGTGACACTCGGCGCACCGGCGTCAGTAGTGTTTGGAAAACTCGATAATCTGCAGGGACTGGGTGATATGATCAAGAATGCACCCGCTGACCAGATTCCCGCTGACAAACGGGATATGCTTGAGAAGATAGAGGTCACTGCGGATACCATATCTTTCCCGGCGGGTCCGATGGGCGCTATAACCCTTCGTAAAACCCAAAGTGTGGAGCCCTCCCTGATACGTCTTGAAGGTGAAGGCACTCCTGTGCCTATGTCGCTCAGCCTGAATATAGTCCCGATGGGAGATGTGGCGAGCACAGCATCAGTGGAGATTGATCTGCAGATACCGGCAATGTTGAAACCCATGGTGAATGGTCCTCTTCAGAAGATGACCGCTGAATTCGCCAATATGTTGAGGGCTGTTCCCTTCAGTTGATTTTGAGTAAATTCAAGGCGGTGGCCTCCGCCATCATGATATTGATGTTTCTGTTCGCCGGAAGCTGTCATACAGTAGATGACGAAAGAATTCCGGCAATGCCGGTAAGCATCAATCTTTCGGATCCCGGGCTCTGGAACACCTATGGTGTTCCAGGGTTCGGATTGTTCCGTTATTTCATACCGCAACTTCGGGAACCGGCAGGATTCAGTTACAGCGTAGGCACGGCAACGGGTTTTGGTGGCATTCTGCTGATAGGCGGTATGGATCCGTTCTCTACAGAAACAAATATTCCCCTTGCTTACGACCTCGCCTGTCCGGTAGAATGCGATCCAAACGTGCGGGTAGCGGTTGATGTGGCTTCATTTGAGGCAGTATGTCCCAAGTGTGGATCGCACTACGATGTGACTATGCAGGGGGGAGCTCCTGTATCCGGTCAGGCATCGGAAGGGAAGCATAAATATGGACTCACCCGATATCAATGTCTCCCTTCAACCATGGGGGGCTACATGATAACACGGTAACATAATCGAAGCATGGGTATACTTGAAGGAATATTATATACGTTGTGGCGAGGTCTCGCCATCGGCATTATAATATCCGCACCGATGGGTCCTGTGGGTATACTGTGTGTTCAACGTACTCTCGACAAAGGTCGTAAAACCGGACTTTACACCGGTGTCGGCGCTGCTCTGTCTGATCTGATATATTGTCTGCTGACAGGTTTCGGACTGTCGTTCATCGAAGAATTCCTTGAACGCAACAGCAATATAATCCAGCTTGTGGGAAGCCTTGTGCTCATAGGCTTCGGAATATATCTTTTCAAGTCAAATCCATCGCGAAAGCTAAAAAAACCGACCGACCAGCATATTCCGGCTGGAAAGAATATCCTGAACGGATTCTTATTTACTGTGTCGAATCCGTTGATAATCTTTCTTATAATAGGTTTATTCGCCCGGTTTAATTTTCTGTTGCCGGAGATCCGGTTCTACCATTATATCATTGGATTCATTGCCATATTTGTCGGAGCCTTGGGATGGTGGTATCTTGTAACATTCTTTGTCGATAAGGTCAGGGCGCATTTTAATCTGCGCTCAATGTGGCTGATAAACAAGATTATCGGCGGAGTGATATTCCTGTTTGCCATAGTAGGTATAATAACGGCTGTTTCTGGTCTTGCGAATGCAGCCCGACCAGCTGTGTATATGAATTCCGACAGAGGATTCCATGGCTTTAAAAACGCAGCGGATTCTGCTTTTGTTATAGAAAATAAGAATGACAAGGCACTTAGTGACCTTATCAGTCTTGAAAAACCGGTTGATATGACGTGGGAATTCAGAGCCAGAAATTTGCGACCCGATTCTCCCGGATGGGGAGTCGTGATGAAAAGCGACACCTCGACAACTGTGATTTCGTTTGCAACGCGCGACGACAGGTTTGATGAGACATATACATCTCCCCATGTAGAGATGAGGATAACGGTCGGAGGAAAGGATTGCGGACGCAAGAAACTTTTCTCCAATTTTAATCTTACAGACGGTGAGAATGCCTTTCGCTTATCGTCAGGGAGAAGCGGATGGAGGTTATACGCAGGAGACCGGACATATCGCCTGATAGCTGAATCTGACAAAGCGCAGACATCGATAGACAGCATAGGATATATCGTCTATCCGGGAGGAAAGATAGCTGTAGACAATATATCGATTGAAAAGTCCGGCAGCGTGTCAGACATATCATGTGGTATGGAGAAGGATGAAGCGTCCATAAGAAACGTATTGCGGAAATCATCCGATAAAATGACAGGAGAATGGGCAGTGTTCGACCGCATGCTGGAAGATAACTATCTTCGCCTTGGCGGAGACTACAGGTTGGCGATTGTTAAAAACGCGGATGGTTATGACATGCTGTATCTCCGTGGCGCAGAAAAAAATCCCACGCTATGGCGCGCAGGAATGAAAAAGGGCAGACTGATAGCCGGCCCTTTCAAGGATGTATATGATATGGAGTGGATCGATGTGTCAGGAAAAACGATTCGCGGGCTTAAAGCGCAATACGAGGAGCCATTGCTGAGGGTTATATTTCCGGAAATGTCATCTGAATTGCGCCTCGGCAAAGTTCAATCCTCCTCTGATTGATTCACACCAAGAAGTATATACTGTCCGTGCGCGCTCAGAATATCGATAAGTTCCCCTGCAGACAGTTCAACCTGTATAGTGCCTTCCGAATATGGAGCAATCATATAAGGATCGTAACTGAAAATTATCCCCTTAGATGTCAATCCGAATTGTTCCGGCAACTCAACCTGGCTTACAGGCATTAGAAGATCATGATCAGACGATTTCAGTTTTTCTCGTATCAGCTTAAGCAATGGCTTTTCGTATCTGGTGATGAAAAGATCCTCAAGCTTGATTATCTTGCCATCTGTGAGGCAGAAGTTTACAAATTTAATTGAAGTATTGCCGTGTGCCGCCAGGCACGCATATCCATAATTCTCGCTTTCCCATACCACAGCGCGAGGCGTGACAAGAGTGGTTGACAAGGCAGAAATGGATTCCCCGCAGGCTTCGGTGTCAGCCGCTACGAGATCGGTGAGTCTTGTTGAATCCGGAAGAACCGGCACAGGATTGCCATCCTCGAATCTTACCCCAGCCATGTCAAGGAGTGTCTCGCGGAGATTGTGTATGTCGGTATCTCCGATGTCCTGGGGAAGCACACCGTGACCGATGAATCTGGTCAGCCTGCCCCCGGGAGTGGGGATTGAGTCTTCACCATAATATTCCCCGATAAGATCAAACGTGTAAGATTCAAACTGGATGTCGCGCGATGTAGCCTGTGAACCGCCATCCTCCTTTTTTACTTTTGAACCGCAACTTGCCCCTGTAAAGGTAAAAGCGGCAATCATCGCATACAGAAAAATTTTTTTCATTCTACTAACTGACAATATTCTACATTCTAATATTTTTGTTCGAATCACCATCCGCCGGATGCACCACCGCCACCGGTAGATCCGCCACCGAATCCACCGCCAAAACCTCCGCCGAATCCGCCCCCGCCTCCATGACGGCCGGACATGGCGCCGATGGCTGCTCCTGCGATTATCGGCGCCACCGATTCTTTCTTGGGAGTCACGAATGGCTCTCTGCGCTGATGGTGGCAGAATTTGCATTCATATATCTTTTCGCCTCTGCCTCCGTGTGTGGTTGTGGCAGGTGTGATGGTTCTGGTTCCAACAAGACACATGGCAACTGTATGGCAGTTTGGACATTCAGAGTATTTTTGCTGTTTCTTTTTGAAAGCATATCGCTCCACAGTGCCGCATTTGGGACATTCCCACACATCATAGTCTATTGTGTCAAGCTTCTCTTCGAAATCCTGTGAATCGGAAAGCAACTCATTGTCCTCTTGCTCGCCGAGACGGTTCATTTTGGTTCCGCATGTTGAGCATAACCGTCTTCTGGTGCGGTAAGAACGGTATAACCACCACGCAAGCAGGAAGAATATCAGACCAGCACCGAGGGAAAACAGAGTTGCCCATCCGAAAGTGGTGAGGGAATCGCGCCACATTATCGCCTTGTGGTAGTTGTCGTTATGCTTTCTTGATTTCGATATGTAATATATGAATAAAGCCAGACTGAAAAGAAAAGCGCATGACGCGACTATCCGTATGAATTTCCATATCACATCGGAAGAAAGGGTGTTGATGTTTCCCATGTAGTTGTCAGGCTGTGAAGAACGCAATTCCTCGGCAACGGCAGGATCTGACAGCGCGCCGGCAATTTTCTGTGTGGCGTCAGCCACCGCCGCATCCAGATTTCCGTTTCTCATGTTCGGCACAATCTCATTATTGATAATATTCTTACAGGATATATCCGGAAGAACACCCTCCACGCCATAGCCTGTCTGTATGCGGGCTCGCCGTTGCTCCGGGGCGATGACGAGAAGCACACCGTTATCCTTATCTTTCTTGCCGATTCCCCATGATGTGAAAAGCTGCTCGCTCCAATCCTCTATCGGAGTGTCGCCGATAGAAGGTGGGATGGCTACGACTGCCTCCACGGAAGTAGCCTGCCGGAGTTCCCAGAGACGTCTGTTTACCGCATCTTTTACTTCCGGCGACAGCATATTTCCGGGATCAGATACAAATTCATACCGGTTGTTCAAATTGACATTCGGCATCATCTCCGGAGAGAAATCCTCTCCGTTGGCGAGGAGAAAAGAGAATGCGATAACCAGTGGTGTCAATATATTTCTCATTTCTAAATCTTTTTAAAGTTTATAAATTGTTCCTGAGGGAATCAGACGGCCGGCAGACTATGTCCGTTCAACTTGCGGAAGAGGTCGAGGGCGTAAACGTCAGTCATACCCGAGACATGGTCAAGGACACTCTGGATCCTTTCATAAAGCGTGGGTGCTGTGGTATCGTACTGTCGGGGTATGATATTGAGAAGAAGTTTTGAATAATTCTTCTCAGGGTTGAGCACAGCATCCATAAGCGTGTCAAGAAGATAAGTTATGATGCGGTTTCCCGCGAGTTCGATATCCACAACTTCCGGCGCGCAGTATATTTTGTTCCATGCAGTGTCGGAACAATCACGATATGCGGCCCTGAGTCTTTCCTGCATATTGTCGATCAGGCTTCCCTTGAACGATCCGTTAAGAATCACCTCTTCGTTACGGAAGAAAACATCTGCGCAATCCACCACCATTGTCCCTATCGCGTTCGACCGCAGATAAGCTATCTTCTCGTTAGGATCTTCGAGTCTTGTCATGGTGCGGCTCATCCTTTCCCTGTCATTCTCCTCAAAAAAATTCATGAAGAGGTCGAGTACATCCTGCATGCCGATGATTTTTAGTTTATGGGCATCCTCAAGATCCATTATCTGATAGCAGATGTCATCCGCCGCTTCTGTAATGTACACGAGTGGATGGCGTGCGAATTTGCCAGGGGCGGTTTCCGGTAGTCCTAATTGTTGTGCCACCCGTCTGAAGATATCCTCTTCAGATGAGAAAAAACCGAATTTACCTTTCTCTCCAGCATGAAGAGAAGAGTATGGATATTTCACTATCGAAGCGAGCGAAGAATATGTCATGGCCATGCCTCCGTCGCGCCTGCCTCGGAAACGGTGGGTAAGCAGTCGGAAAGAGTTGGCGTTACCCTCGAAATTGATGAAATCAGCCCATTCGCGCGGACCGAGTCTCTTGCGAAGTTCCTGCCCGTTACCCTCACTGAAATATGTGGAGATCGTCTTCTCTCCGGAATGCCCGAAAGGAGGGTTGCCGAGATCATGGCAGAGGCATGCGGCAGCCACAATGTCGCGCATGCCATCGAGCTTATGGGTCCAGGGTTCTCCTTTGTATTTGTCGTGCAGACGCAAAGCCACTTCATTCCCCATTGATCTTCCGACTGATGAGACTTCAAGGCTGTGCGTTAATCTGTTGTGCACAAAGATACTTCCAGGAAGAGGGAAGACCTGGGTCTTGTTCTGCAGGCGCCGGAAAGGAGATGAGAATATCAGCCGGTCATAATCGCGCTGGAAATCCGAGCGTGTATGGTGACGCGGGTCATGATATTCCTCCATGCCGAGGCGTTTGTCGCAGATTAGCTGGTCCCAATTCATATTATTAAACATATATAGATTAATGCAAAATTAATGAAAATAGTTGAATGCCCGTGATTATTGGAGTAATCTTTGCAACAATAATAAGCAAATGGATTGCGTTATCATATCAATGAGACATTTCCGAGCTACTTATCGTCATTACCGAGCATTTCTGCGTGTCGTGTCAATCGCGGCTGTATTGCTGATGTCATGCAGTCCGCAGGCGTGGCCGAAGCCGGGCGACAAGGTTCTCAACCGCCCATATGCCGACCAGAAGAGATGGCACTTCGGATTCTCTGTAGGCACGCAGTTTCAGGATCTGAAATTCACTCACAACGGATTTATCACGGATGCTCCCGAAAATGGGCAGTGGTTTGTGGAGATACCCTCTTATGCGCCTGGTATCTGTGCTAATGTGCTTGTGGATCTGCGGTTGCACAAACATTTCAATCTGCGTTTCACTCCCGGAATGTATTTTGGTTCCAAAAGCGTGGAGATGATTGATGCCAACAATGAGACGCGTTTGCGTCAGGAGATAAAATCAGCTTACGTGGTGTTGCCTTTTGATCTGAAAATATCGGGTGAGAGGTATCACAATTCTCGTCCCTACGTAACTCTTGGAGCGATGGGTACATTCGATGTGGGAAAGAAACGCTCCGATTATCTGCAGTTTAACACCGCCGACGCCTATCTTACGATCGGCCTTGGATGCGATTTTTATCTTCCGTTTTTTAAATTGAATCCGGAGATCAAGTTCTGTTTCGGACTCACCGACATACTGCGTCATGACCGACCTGATCTTGTCGATAATCCGGATATGTTCAAGATTACCCAGTCTCTTACCAAAGTGAAGTCAAAAATGTTTGTGCTCACTTTTTATTTTGAATAAGCAGGATGTATTTTGACTTGAAAAAATATCGCGGAGCCCTTATCCTTGTTATCCTCTTTTCTCTTATGTCAGGGGGATGGGAATTGAAGGCGCAGAACGATGTGCAGTTCACACAGTATTGGGCTGTTCCGACATATTATAATCCGGCAGCCACCGGCGAAATAGATTTTCTGCGTATCCGAGGCGGAGCGAGGATGCAATGGATAGGTATAGAGAACGCGCCTAAAAGTTTTCTTGCCGCAGCTGATATGCCGGTTAAGATAGGGAAGAAGAGGATTGGTGTCGGTGTGAATATGAGCCAGGAGTCGCTTGGTCTTTTTTCGAATATGCTGATAAACGCTCAGGGAAGCTACAAATTCAAATTTCTGAAAGGCACCCTTTCAATCGGCGTGCAGGCAGGATATTACAATACCAAATTCAAAGGTTCGGAAGTATACATTCCTGAGGGTGATGACTTTCATCAGCCAGTTGATGAGGCGATACCGACACAGGACGTGACAGGAAATTCCTTTGACCTCTCGGCTGGGTTGTGGTATACCCATAAATATTTCACAATCGGAGTCTCTGGATTGCATCTGCTTGAACCAACGGTCAGGCTTAGCAATGAAGGTGCGGAAAATGCCGAGGTTTCTCAATATGAGACCGTGCTGAAGCGTTCGCTCTATTTTACGGCAAGTGGCAATATCGGGCTCAAAAACACGTTATTTGAATTGCAGCCCTCCATGATGGTGAAGACTGATTTTGACAACTTTGCCGCAGAAGTGACCATGCGTGCCAGATATAATAAATTCCTGTCGTTTGGTGTGGGTTACCGCTATAAGGACGCGGTGAGCGCCATGATTGCGGCTGAGTTCAAAAACTTTTTCATCGGATATTCTTACGATTACCCGACATCCGCCATTTCAAAGGCTTCTTCCGGAAGCCATGAGATAGTGGCAGGCTATATGATTAAACTCGATTTCAGCGGGAAAAACAAAAATAAGCACCGCTCCATAAGGATAATGTAAAAGAGAATTAAATAAGCTTCTATGATAAAGATGAAGAAATCAATATATTCAACAGCAGGTTCCGGCGGTCTGCGCGGGGCTTTGGCCGTATGCGCGGCTGTTGCTGCCGGATCGCTCCTTGTGTCATGTATGGGCGCAAGAGGCGGTGGTAGCGGCGGTGAGGTTACAGGTGTGGGTGGAACCACATTCTCCGAACCCGCGCCTTACGGTATGGTGCTCATCGACCGGGGCTCAATAGCCATGGGTCCGTCGCAGGATGATTCTGTGGCAGGGATAAAGGCTGATCCGAAAGGCATTTCAGTAGATGCTTTCTGGATGGATGAGACTGAAATAACCAATTCGAAGTATAAGCAGTTTGTGTTCTGGGTGAGGGATTCTATCATCAGGGAGCGTCTCGCTGATCCGGCGTACGGCGGAAATGAGATTTTCAAGATAGAGGAAGATAAAGAGGGTAACCCTATAAAACCCTATCTTAACTGGAATAAGCCGATTCCATGGAGAAATCCTAACGAGGATGAGGCGCGTGCCATCGAGAGCCTTTACCGTACAAACCCTATCACCGGCCAGCGTGAGCTTGACCCCACGCAACTCAACTACCGATATGAAATCTACAATCATACGGCCGCGGCAAAACGCGAGAACCGTCTTGATCCAACGCGTAGAATCTACAATACCGACATACCGGTTTCCAATGAGTTGCCTATAATCTCCAAAGATACAGCCTATCTTTCGGAAGACGGCGAGATTATCCGCGAGACCGTGACTCGTCCGCTTACCGGGGACTATGACTTCCTTAACACATACATAGTGAACGTCTATCCCGACACGACGGCTTGGATCAACGATTTTGACAACGCATATAATGAGCCATACACCCGTATGTATTTTTCACATGCCGGTTATAATGATTATCCGGTGGTGGGCGTGAGCTGGGAGCAGGCGAATGCTTTTGCCAACTGGCGTACCGATTATCTCAAACGCTCGCTGGGTAAGGAAGGAGTCTATATAGAACCTTACCGCCTTCCCACCGAGGCAGAATGGGAATATGCCGCGCGTGCCGGAAATTCAGCCAGCCCATATCCTTGGGAAGAAACATTGCCGATGGATGAGAGAGGATGCTTCTACGCGAATTTCAAGCCAATGGACGGAGACTTTGTAAGGGACGGGCATGTGATCACATCATCCGTAGGTACATTCAAGCCCAATGACTTCGGACTCTACGACATGGCAGGTAATGTATCGGAGTGGACATCCACTGCATATACTGAAAGTGTAGGTAAGCTTACGTCCGATCTCAATCCCGAATTCAGGTATGATGCCGCCAAGGAAGATCCCTACAACATGAAGCGCAAGATTGTGCGTGGCGGAAGCTGGAAGGATGTGGCACGCAATATCCGCTCGGATCTCCGCATGTGGGAGTATCAGAACGAGCAGCGTTCGTATATAGGTTTCCGTTGTGTACGTTCTCAGATCGGTTTTGCCAAAGGAACACAGAAAAAGAAAAAGTAGAAATGGTTAAGATACGCAAATACGCCAATGTGATCGAACGTTTCCTTCACGGCGAAAAAGGTCAGCGATTTTTTAATTTCGCATATTCAATCGGTGCCGCAATCGTAATCTGGGGTGCGCTCTTCAAGATATTGCATCTCCCCGGAGGAAGCCTGCTTTTATGTATCGGTATGGGTACGGAGATTGCCATGTTTATCCTTACGGCATTCGACCGTCCCCCGAAAGAATATGCATGGGAAGAGGTGTTTCCCGTGCTTGATACGAAGAATGCGGATGACCGCCCTGAATTTTCAGCTCATCCAGAAGTGGTGATGGCAGGAGGCGGTTATCCGGCAGGGGAATATTCAGAGGCATCCGCCGGTGTTGCCACTGTTGCTGCGGTTTCTGCGTCTCCACAAAAACTTCCGGAATTGCCGGAACTGCCTAAAGTCGCGGATTTCGCGGAGGTGTCTGCTGAATATGTGTCGCAGATGCAGTCGATTGCGGAGCAGATGGCAAAACTGAATGAGACATATTCAGCGCAGATGCAGGATCTTAACCGCAATGTGGCCGGGCTTAACACAATTTATGAGATTCAGCTGAAAAGCATCTCATCCCAGCTCGAGACTATTGATCATGTTAACCGCGGTCTGAAGGATATCCGTGATATGTATGAGAAATCGGCGAATGAGTCGATACGCTATTGCGAGGAGACCGAAAAGATGTCGAAATATATGCATCAGATCAATGCTGTTTACGAGAGGATGATCACCGCTATGACCATCAATATCAACATGCAGAATCCAAAATAAACAAAGATGGCAGGTGCAGGAAATAATGTGGCGCGAATGTCACCGAGGCAGAGGATGATAAACCTGATGTATATCGTCCTCACTGCCATGCTGGCTCTCAATGTGTCGAGCGATGTGCTCAACGGGTTCAGTCAGGTGCAGGACAGCATACACCGCACTAATCTCAATATCACGTCGCGCAACGGAGTGCAGTTCGCTCATCTTGAGAGCCTCTACAAGCAGAATCCGGAAAAGGCAGGCAAATGGTATGAGCAGGGAAACGAACTCCATAAGCGGTCAGATGCTCTTTATGACGTGATCGAGAGCCTTAAGATGGATATTGCCAAGGCTGCTGACGGTGATGACGGGGTGTATATAGATATAAAAAACAATGATGATCTTGAGGCTTCGTCTGTAACTATGCTCAACCCTGCCTCCAACAAGGGTGCTGCTCTGCGTAAAAATATAGATGCTTACCGTGAATATGTGAAGACTCTTATCCCCGATGCCGGTAAAAGAAAGGCAGTGGAGGATATGCTTTCAACCAAGGTGATTAACCGTAAAGGCACGGTTGGCCCCACCTCTTGGGAGCAGAAGATGTTTGAAAATATGCCAGCGGTGGCGGCTGTAACGCTGTTGACCAAGGTTCAGAATGACATCCGTCAGGCGGAGTCGGAGGCGCTTTCAAGTCTAATCACATCAATAGATATCGGGGATGTCCGCGTTAACGAGCTTAACGCTTATGTCATTCCTAATTCAAATATGATTATGCGAGGTGGTAAGTATTCGGCGAATATAGTGCTTGCCGCCATCGATACCACCCAGCGTCCTGCAATATATGTAAACGGATCGAAGTTGAACAATTCCGACGGACTATATGAGTTTGTTGCGGGAAGTGTTGGAAACCATGAATACTCCGGATATATCGAAGTGGCGAGAGGCGACGGTTCCATAGATAAGCGTCCTTTCAAGTCTTCATATACTGTAATGGAGCCCATGGCTACTATATCACCTACAATGATGAATGTGCTTTATGCCGGTATTGCCAACCCGATCAGTATCTCGGTGCCCGGAGTTCCGATGTCTGCGGTGCAGGCAACGATGAGCAACGGAACACTTACCCGTAATGGAGACCATTGGGTGGCGCAATCAGGCAAAGTGGGGTCGGAGGCTGTGATTTCTGTTTCTGCCAATATGGATGGCAGGGTGCAGCAGGTTGGTTCGATGACATTCCGTGTGCGCAAACTTCCGGATCCGACACCATATCTGCCGGTAAAAGACGGTAACGGGAATACCATTCATTATAAGGGCTCTCCCAAACGTATAACCAAAGGTGCGCTGATGGCAGCAGAAGGTTTGGGCGCAGCCATAGATGATGATATCTTGAATGTGACATATTCGGTAGTGTCTTTTTCCACTGTCTTCACCGACCAGATGGGTAATGCCATTCCCGAATTATCCGATGGAGCGAAATTCTCATCCCGTCAGAAAGAGCAATTCAAGCGTCTAAAGCCAGGCAAGAGTTTCTTCATATCAAATGTGAAGGCCAAAGGACCGGATGGAATAACCCGGGATATCTCCCCGATGCAGGTAGTGCTGAATTAACATACCCTGCTGAATCAAAATTTTAATAGATTATGATTAAGATGAAAATATACAGAAAAATATTTCTTCTGATTTTTGCGGGAGCCGTGGCATTTGGAGCTACAGCTCAGGTTGAGACCGGAGGCACTATCCGCAAGCGTTCCGAACGCGACAAGAAAAAAACGGAGAAAACTGTCGGGGTTACAGGGCGTATGCAGTCTTTTTATGAGAAGAAGGCTCCGCATGATGCCGACCTGTCATATATGCGGGAAATATATCGTGATCTTGATCTCAAGAAAGCGGAAAACTCACCGTTATATTACCCCGAAGACGCCATTGACGGGAAGGAAAACCTGTTGCGTGTCATCATGGGGGCGGTTGTAGACGGAAGAATTCCGGCTTACGAATACCTTGACGGCAGGGAGATCTTTTCTGACCAGTATAAGGTAAATGTTGGGGAGATGCTCGACCGTTTCGGAATATACTATACTCAGGCAAAGGGTTCGACTGCAAAAAATCCCAAATATCATATTGAGGAAGCGGATATGCCGACAGGTCAGGTTCTCAATTACTATATTATAGAGAAATGGGAATTCGACCGGCGCTCAAACCGTATGAAAACGCGTGTTGAGGCGATATGTCCGGTCATGACCCGTGCCGGAGATTTCGGAGGAGAGGCAAAATATCCCATGTTCTGGGTTAAGTTCGATGCCTTGCGTCCGTTCCTTGCCCATCAATATGTGTTCGTAAATGATGATAACAATATTCCACAGTATAGCCTTGATGATTATTTCAATCTCGGCATGTATGATGGAGAAATCTATAAGACCCGCAATCTCCGCAATCTTTCGATGGCGCAGATGTATCCCGACGAGGATATGCGTAAACATGCGCAGGATAGCATTGACAACCGGTTGAAATCATACGGAAAGGATCTTTGGGTCCCATCACGCGAGGAATATCTCGCCCAAAAAGAGGCTGAGGAAGCTAAGGCTGCAGCAATCGCAGCCGGAGATACGATTCCCGGGCGTACGGTTGTTGCGGAGACAAAAAATGTACGCAGATCGAGCGCCAGGACAAAAAAACGCTCTTCAACCACAAAAAAATCCAGATCTCCTAAAGTGAAATCCTCATCCTCCTCAAACCAGCCAAATTCCTCTGCAACCAAGTCTGTGCGTCGTCGCAAGAGATAAGACGAAAAAAGAGGTAAAAAATGTGATTTTTGTAAATGGCGGAAGATTAAGGGATTATACGAATTTTAAGAAAAATCACAGAAATTTTTTGAAAAATTTTTGTTGAAATATTTGCACGGTTAAGAAATTTGATATAACTTTGCACTCGCTTTCGGGAACGAAGGCATAGAACAATGACATTTTGCTACCAAGACAAGCAGCGAAGCTCGAAAGAGCAGAGTTGAGAGATACAAGGGAAACGAA
>CAJTPK010000044.1 GCA_910578075.1 uncultured Muribaculaceae bacterium
TTTTAAACCATATTTAAGAAACCATTATAACCATTCAAAAGCTCCGCTTTTGTTTGACGCGAAAAGGTTTGAGACCCAAAGAATTCTAACTCCTCATTCCTAACTCCTAACTAAATAGGCCACAGTCCCAAAGGAACCATAGCATAGAGGCTAATGTATGGAGGCATCGGGGTTTAGCTATGAAATCCCGAAGGGATGGAACTATTGTAACACCGTATCGAGCGGGGCAAGGAACGTAGCCCCGCGAAGGTGCTGAGTCCGATGCCCTGCTCTGCGTTTAATCATAATCAGACACTCAGATTTCAGCCTCAATGCTATGTTATCTCGGGGACTCCAGGCTAAAAAACGCTGATTTTAACACTTTGCGAAGCTAAATTATTTATAAAATATCAAATTTATATGAAAAATTATATTAACTTTGCACTGATGAAAATCAAAACTGCGAATCTTCTTCAAAATGAAAAGCTGCATTAAATATATGGTAAGTAATTTCAACAATTCTGCCGACATGCAGTAATACATAATCGACATAATAACATTATCACAATAACAACAGCTTATGAAGAAAACGCTACTTTATGCATTTGCCGCAGGAACCGTCCTTTTGGGAGCCTCCGCGACAGCAGCCGTGTATTCCGCTCAGGAAAGCAAAGCAGCAGAAACCACCCAGATTGCAGGTTTTGTGCCGGCAACAGGAAGTGAAGTAAAATCCATCTCTACAGTGACAGTGCGTTTCGAGGTCGGCGAGATCATGTATAACTCCGACGAAAGCAAAGTCGCAGAAATCACATTGACAAAACAAGGAAGTTCCGAGTCTGTCTCCGCAACAAGTTTCGGAGAGCCGACGATGTCGATGGATGAGATGTATTTCGAATACCCCGTCAACTTCGCCACTCCCGTGACCGAGGCAGGCACATACACATTGTCTATACCGGAAGGTGTCTTTTTTGAAACCGAATATGATTCATCAAAAGACGCATTCGTCAAGAAAGAGGGAGGCATAGTCAATGCCGCAGCCACAGCTACATATGTAGTGAATCCGGCAGCCGATGTAACCAACTCATTCTCAAAATACTTATTAACACCGGAAAGTGGATCCACAGTGAAAGAAATCGAGATGATCCAGCTTACCTTCGAGAACTTCGACACGTACGATGCTTTCTATAATTCTGTCGAGGGTAAGGAGATTTCATTCACAAACGGCTCAACAGACTACAAAGCATATGCATCACAAGATTGGGGATATGAAGAAGGCAAACGCTTCAATATCTTTCCGATGGATGCTCAGGAAAATCCTGTGACAATCACCGAGACAGGTGAATGGTATCTCTACATCCAGGAAGGAGCCTTCAGCTACAATGGAGAGGAGAGTCCTGAAATCATGGCATCTTTTATTGTTGGAGACGGCAGTTCTTCAAGCCTTGATAATTACGTATTCTCACCCGCATCCGGAGAAACTGTCGGGAAATTATCTTCTATCATGATGACATTCCCCGAATTCAAGATATTTGATGAACTCTACCGTGCTGATGACTCAGAAAATGCAACGATCACCAACGGTACAAAAACATATACAGTTAACATCTCTCCAAATTACGACAACTATACTGGTGAGAATTCTCCTAAAGAATTCGATTTGACGTTCGTTGATGGCAATGAAGAGAAAGTAATCACTGAAGACGGCACATGGACTCTTTCTATCCCTGCCGGCTATTTTGAGACAGCAGGGGCGAAAAGCAATCTGATTACCGCCACATACACAATTGATTCTTCAATCAAAACTGAAATAAAATGGACTGCCGATCCTGCCAACGGCGGGACTTCGGAATTCCCGGCAGGACAGGTTCTGACAGTCACATTCACTTTTGATAATGCCAAATCCGTTTCCTATGATCAAGCTAATGATGAGGAAGTTGCAGGCATACGCGTTTCATATAATGGAACTACTGTTAAGGAAGTTGCCAAGGCACTCGGCACAGAAGACGCAAACAATGGTTGGCAGCTATATCAAAATTATGGTGACAACTGCGCTATATTGCGTCTGAACTATCAAATATTCAACAACACTCCAGGCATACTTGCAATAGAAATCGACGAAGGACGCTTCACTATTGACGGAATGCCCTCACCGGCAATCAACTATACATGCACATTCGGTGAGTATAAGGAATATACATACAATATTCTTCCTTCTTCAGATGATGCTCAGACAGATCTCCGCGTCTTCACAATCTCCTTCCCTGAGGCTAAAACCGCAACACTCAACGAGTCTCTCTTCTACGCTACATTCGGTAATGCAGCATGGACATGCCCCGGTAATCCGACTGTAGAAGAAGTTACAGGCGCCGCTGTTCCCACATTCACAATAACATTCTCCGACAATCCCCAGAAACCAGGCACATATACCCTGATGATTGACGAAGGTTCATTCCTTCTTGATGGCAAACAGCCGAGCAAACTTATCAAGGAGAACTATTCCTTCATAAAGAATGATCCTGTCGACTGGACATGGACGCCCTCTCCGGATGGAGATCTCGTAATCGAAAGCTGGGGTATATTCCCTTCTTTCAAATTTACTGACAACGAAAACCTGAGCGCTCTTTATGCATTCTACAATGGCTCAACCGTTGTACTCAATGGCGAGACTCTTACCTCTGATCAATATAAAGCAGGTGTAAGCTATGACAATAACGCCGTATTCTTTGAGATAACAGATACCAATATTCTCAAACCCGGCAAACTGACAATCACGATTCCCGCCGGAGGCATAGGTTTGAGAAATGAATACAATGAAGAGCCAATATCTCACACATGGAATGTAGTGGAAGCCAAGACATATACTTACGTCCTGACTCCTGATGCCAAAGAACCCGTAGCTTCCCTTGCCGAGATAACAATCTCATTCCCCGAGGCAAAGAAAGGCGAACTCTTCAATCTTGGATTCATCTCATTCAAGGATAAGAATTACAACTGGCTGCAGTGCAAATCTGCAGAACCCGTTGCCGATGCTGAATGCGCAACATTCAAGATGGTATTCGATGTTACTAACGTTAAGGAAAATACTCCTTACACTCTGTCAATACGCAACGGAGCATTCACTCTTGATGGCTCTCAAGAATCTCCGGAAGTCAACGCAGTATATACCTACTCCAAGACTACAGGCATAATGGGCATTGCAGCTGATGCAGATGGCAAATATACGGTAGTTGACATCAACGGACGCATCATCCTTAATCGCGTGGATGCTTCAGAACTAAGGAACCTTGCAAAAGGAATCTATATCATCAACGGTAAGAAACAAATCATAAAGTAATTGAATCTCAGTTTTAATGAAAAAGTTATTCATTCTTTCAGCAATCGGGTGCATGGCACTCGGACTGAATGCTAAACCGATAACCCCTGCCGAGGCGCTCAACCGTCTCGGTGGGGCAACCCACAAAGCTGCTGCAGTGAAGGGGAAATCTACCCCGAAGTTGGCGCACACCGCGAGGACAAAGGGTGGAAATCCCGCTGTATATATCTTCAACCGCGGCGATAACGGAGGTTATCTCGTATTGAGCGCGGACGACATCGCATATCCGATGCTCGGATATTCCGACAGCGGCTCTTTCAACGCTGATAATATGCCTCCCCAGATGGAGTGGTGGCTGTCGGAATATGCCCGCCAGATAGAATATGCCGCAGGCAAGGAGGAGTCATCTCTGATGGCTTCATACCGAGAGGGAACCCGCGCGCAGCGTGAAGCTATCGCGCCGATGATCAAGACGAAATGGGACCAGGGTGAACCCTACAACAACTCATGCCCGAAGATTGGCGCCAACAGAGGATACACGGGTTGCGTTGCCACAGCGATGGCGCAGGTGATGAACTACTGGCAATATCCCGAGGTTGGTCAGGGCAAGATAACATACACCAGCGAGAGCCTCAGCAAGAAACTCACCTTGGATTTCTCAAAACAGAAATTCGACTGGGCGAACATGTGCGACACATACCTCAACGGTCAATATACCGAAGCTGAGGCAAACGCTGTGGCATATCTGATGAAAGCTGCCGGCTTCGCAGTGAAGATGGATTATTCTGCAGATTCCTCCGGTGCGCTTGCAATGAACATCGGCAACGCGCTTACGAAATATTTCAAATACGACGGCAATATCGACTATCAGCTTCGTCTTTATTACAATGCTACGGAATGGGAGGAGATGATCTATAACAACCTTAAGAACGTAGGTCCAATCCTTTACGGTGGCGGATCAATGATCGGTGGTGGTCACTCTTTCATCTGCGATGGATACGACGGTGAGGGTCTGTTCCATTTCAACTGGGGATGGAGCGGAATGTCTGACGGATATTTCTCACTCGATGCCCTTAATCCCGGAGCTCTCGGAGCCGGCGGTGGCGGCGGTGGCGGCTACAACTTCACACAGGATGCGGTGCTCGGCATTCAGCCTCCTACCGGCAAACCGGTTGTGGAGCGTCCAACCATACTCACCCAGATGGGCTCACTTGCTGCTGAAGTGAAAAACGATTCCATAAAGTTTGATCTTTTCGGTGAGGATTCGGCAATGTGGGTGAACTACAACCCCACAACTCTTAAGATGAAGATAGGAACCATTATCGAACCTCAGGGCACAACACCGGGCAGCACTACATATCAGGAGATGAGCTCAATCCTGTTTGACCTGCAGGCTGGATATGGAACCAATCCCAAGATGATGAAAGACGGCGGCATACCGCTGTCTGCACTCAGCGGTCTCGCCGATGGAACATATAAGATTACGGCAGCGACAACATTGGTTGATGAGGAGCCTCAGACCTGGACACCTGTGAAACCTTCTTATGGCTATTTCAACTATGTTGTGTTGAAGAAACAGGGCTCCACATTCACCGTTGACAGTGAACCCATCGTGGTGCTTGACCTGCTTGACATACAGATCACAAACAAACTTTATTTCGGTGGACTCGCCAATGTATACATCAAAGTCAGCAACGACAGCGATCTCGAGTTGACCAAGGGATTCGCCCCTGCCTTCATCTATGTGGACAAAGAGAGTGGAAACAGCGGTCTCTTCTTCTTAGGCGAGAGCGTATTCGTGACTGTGCCACCACACTCACAGATTGAGAAGAAATGGGACACATCCCTCTATGCAATGCAGAACATCGGAGAGATTTCATCAGCCGTGGAATTTGAACTTGGTGTTTTCGATGAATCTACATACAATTTCTTCATATCCAATGATGGCAACCCCGTGACAATGTATCCGAATGCGGGAGCTCCGCAATTGCAGATGATCGGAACTGCCAAACTCGGTGGGGAACTGGTTCAGGAGACCCTACCTAACGGCAATCAGTCGAGCGTATACCTGATTGATGATCCGCTTGACATTGATGTATCGACTACGCTTAGACTAACCAAGGGTATCTTCTGCTACAATGCGCTTGCGTTCCTCACAAAGCCTGAGTTTATAGAGGGTGGAGAGCAGGTAGCTATCCTTGCCATGGCAGGTATGCCGATGTATATGGAATCTACCGGACTACGTCAGAAATTCGAGGCAACGCTCTCCTATCCGCTCATTGAGCCGGGTGAGTATTATGCCGTGATGATGGGTTACCAGTATGGTTCCAATTACGTTGGAATCTCAGGCACTCCGTCCTATTTCCGCCTCAAAGGCGGCTCATCAGCAGTTGAGGAGCTTCCGGCAGAGGAAGTTGAGGCTGGCGATGGCGAGATCTATAACCTTCAGGGCATGAGCCTCGGCAAAGATCTCGACAAACTTCCCGCCGGTCTATACATCCGCAACGGCAAGAAGATTCTGAAAAAATAGACTCACTCCTCAATCTTCTAACCTTAGACTATAATTTCATCAGAGAGGTGTCCTTCCGGACACCTCTTTGCTTTCTCATATATCACAGCATCACACGGTAAATTTTGAACAAATTTTTTAATGGTGTCCAGTAAAATATTAATCGCGCAGAGGCGCGAAGACGCAAAGGATTTATGCCGGTCAATCCGACGCTAAGGTCGTTACCACTCCTGCTGAGGCACAGAGACCGTCCGACCATGCTCAGCGCCTTTGCCTAAATCGCCACGCGATTCTCCGTGATCTTTATCACGGGGCTTGCCAACTCAAAACTTTGCGCCTTAGCGCCTCTGCGTGATTAAAAATTTTACCAGACAGCAATAAAAAGCGAAGCTCTTTATTGGTTTTAAGGGTTACAATGATTTGAGAAAATTTGATTTGAGGTATTGACAGAGAAATTGTAATTTTGCAGAAAATTTCATTTCTATCATGTGGATTCTGCTTGCTGTATGCTCCGCCATAGGACTCGGATTCTATGACATCATGAAGAAGCTGTCGGTGCGTGAAAACAACGTGCCCGTAGTCTTATTTCTCAACACGGTCTTCGGCACAATGCTTATGGCTCCGGTGATAATATCAGGTGTGCTCAACGGTGATCCGGGACTTGGAAATACCTTTACCGGTCATCTTCAGATCATACTTAAGGCTGTGATTGTGCTCAGCTCATGGATTCTCGGATATTTCGCCATAAAGCATCTTCCGCTTACCATACAGGGGCCGATCAATGCCTCCCGCCCTGTGCTGGTGCTTGTCGGGGCATTGATCATATTCGGCGAACGACTCAACATATGGCAATGGGCGGGTGTATCACTCGGTTTCCTCTCGCTTTTCATGATCAGCCGTATCGGAGCCACCGAGGGATTCTCATTCAAGAAAAGCCGATGGCTATGGATGTCGATAGGTGCCACGATGCTCGGTGCCGTCAGTGCCCTCTACGATAAATATCTCCTCACAAACTTCAAGCCCCTTGAAGTGCAGGCATGGTATTCGCTATACCAGATGGTGATCATGGGGGCGATATTGGCTGTGCTCTTCCGTAGCGGCCATGCTGGCGGAAAATTCAAGTGGCGCTGGTCGATATTAGGGATATCTCTTTTTCTAACAGCAGCCGATATCGCCTATTTCTACTCTTTGTCGCTCCCCGGCTCCATGATTGCCGTTGTCTCGATGATTAGACGGGGAAGCGTCCTTGTATCCTTCATCTATGGAGTGATTGTCCTTCACGAGAAGCATGTCGGCAAGAAACTAATAGACCTCGCGATCCTGCTTGTCAGCCTTCTGCTCCTCATAATAGGCTCCAACCTTTGATAAAAACGAATTCCTGTTTCCTCATGTCTTGATGTAGGATATGTCGCGGAATTTTAGTATTTTTGCCAAAGCGTTGGCAGGATGGGCCGACTATTAAGTTTTCTCAAAAAAGTAAACATATGTCAGTGATAAGTGGTGAGAATATTCTGCTTGTAGGCTCTGTACTCCTCATCGCGGGAGTGCTCATCGGCAAATCAAGCTACCGCACAGGACTCCCCCTGCTGCTGGTGTTCCTGATAGTCGGGATGCTTTTCGGCACCGACGGGTTGGGGCTGCAATTCAGCAACATGCACGATGCCCAGTTCATCGGTATGATTGCCCTTTGCATCATACTCTTTTCCGGCGGCATGTCGACAAGCGTATCATCCATCCGCCCTATACTGACTCCGGGAATCGTGCTCTCCACTGTCGGAGTGCTTTTGACATCGCTCATCACCGGATTGTTTATCTTCTGGCTCTCCGGGATGCCTTGGACAAATATCCATTTCGCATTGATACCCTCTCTGCTGCTTGCCTCCACCATGTCATCCACCGACTCGGCTTCTGTTTTCGGCATCCTCGGTTCGCAGAAAGTCGGACTGAAGAATAATCTCCGTCCTCTCCTTGAGCTGGAGAGCGGTTCCAACGACCCGATGGCATACATGCTGACCATCATACTGATCGAGGCTATCGTAATGGGCAGCTCTCTCTCCGCCGGTATGCTTGTGAGCCAGCTTCTCCTTCAGTTCGGCATAGGCGGTGCTCTCGGACTCGGAATAGGGTTCTTCGCCAAATGGCTCTCCGGATTATATCGCAGGATCGGGAGCAAAAGTTCTCCGGAGGATGCCGGCCAAGCCACTGCCATGCTCTCCATTCTGATAATCGGCATTATATTCCTTACCTATACGCTCACAACAGCCCTGCAGGGTAACGGGTATCTTGCGGTGTATATATGCGGCATAGTGCTCGGAAACACCTCAATCCCCTACCATAAGAGCATATCCAGATTCATGAACGGCCTTACCTGGCTCGCACAGATCGTTGTCTTCCTGATGCTGGGATTGCTTGTGAATCCGCACGAGATGCTGTCGGTGGCTGCTGTGTCCTTCCTTATCGGTGCATTCATGATCATCGTGGGGCGTCCGCTGAGTGTATTCCTGTGTCTTGCACCCTTCCGCAAGATCAATCTAAAGACCAAGACATTCATCTCATGGGTAGGATTGCGGGGAGCCGTGCCTATCATCTTCGCTACCTATCCTGTTGTGGCTGAAGTGCCCGGTGCATCCCAGATATTCAATATCGTGTTCTTTGTAACTCTACTGTCGCTGATAGTGCAAGGCACTTCAGTAATAGCCGCAGCCCGCAAGCTCGACCTGACAGAAACCGACGACACGGGTGAACATGATTTCGGCGTTGAGCTTGCCGATGAGCATCCTACCTCGCTACATACCATAGTGCTCACCGCCTCACATCTTGAGCAAGGCAACACACTCAGCAGCATCAGTCTGCCGGAAGG
Source organism: uncultured Muribaculaceae bacterium (assembly GCA_910578075.1). Lineage (GTDB taxonomy): Bacteria > Bacteroidota > Bacteroidia > Bacteroidales > Muribaculaceae > Lepagella. The sequence continues at coordinate 8,662 of CAJTPK010000044.1, forward strand.
TTCACTGGTAATGATGATTCATCGCGACGGGCAGTATATCGTGCCCAACGGCAAGAGAATTCTTAAAGAGGGCGATAAGCTGCTTATCATCCGCGACTCCGCCACATAAGACCCCATTTCATAAAAAAAATAGCGGTCGCTGGGGTCTCTGCTATTTTGCAAGCATACGAGGATTGATGAGATGCCGCTCGATCAGCTCTCGTGCGTTCTCAGTCTGGCGTGATGAAATAAAATCCACCATCTCGCGATGCTCGGTGCGGGTGCGCGCTTCAGAGCCACGGCATAGCCTCCACCGCTCATAATATCTGAGCGTGTCCGGAATTATGGAAAGCAGCATGGAATGTATCACCGGATTATGCGCCCCTTTCGAAATGGTAAGATGGAAATTGAAGTCAGTTTCCTGACGGCGGTCGGTATTCAGATTCTTCTCATATTCAGCGAAAGCCGCCACAATATCATCCATATCCTGCTCCGTATGGTTGAGGGCGCAAAGACGCAACGCCTCCGCTTCCAGAAGCACCCTTACCGACATCAGAGACTCAAAATCGTAACTTCCGATGTTGATGGCATTGTTGATGAGCATGTCGAGCTGCTGCTTGGAGAAAGAGGAGATGAATGTTCCGCTCTGTGGCAATGTCGTGACAATGCCGTACAGCTCAAGCTTCTGGATTGACTGCCTCACTACATTACGGCTCACACCGAGCATCTCCGCAAGCTTTCTCTCCGCCGGCAAGCGATCGCCGGGGAGTAACTCATGATTCTCGATAGCTGTCTGCACATATTTAATGACGTTTTCTGTATCCGCCTGCTTCATGGTCTCGGTTATTATCTTGGAAGTTGTTTGCAAAATTAGCCATTATTTAACTAAGTAGCAAATAAATTTACTGTTAGAGAGCTGTTCTTATGAAGTATGGATTTTTTTGAGTAATTTTGCAGTCTGAAAAGAAAAGACATACAAGACTATAATGATACAGACCAACAACCTATGCATGCAGTTTGGCAAACGCGTGCTCTTCCAGGATGTGAACCTCACGTTCAACCGCGGCAACTGCTATGGTATAATCGGTGCGAATGGCGCCGGCAAATCCACATTGATGAAAATTCTTTCTGGCGAAGTGTCACCGACACACGGATCCGTAACCTTCGGTCCCGGCGAACGCCTCTCAGTGCTCTCGCAGGATCACTTCGCCTTCGATGAATGCACGGTGATCGAGACTGTGCTCCGAGGACATACCGTCCTGTGGGAGATAATGCAGGAGAAAGATGCCATCTATGCGAAACCTGATTTTTCAGATGAGGATGGTATAAAGGCAGCTGAACTCGAAGAAAAATTCGCGGAACTCGAGGGCTGGAACGCTGAAAGCGATGCTGCCGCCCTACTCTCGGGACTCGGCATAAAGGAGGACAGGCATTACATGCTCATGAAGGATATGAGCGCCAACGAAAAGGTGCGTGTGCTTCTCGCCAAGGCTCTTTTCGGAAATCCCGACAACCTGCTCCTCGACGAGCCTACCAATGACCTTGACCTTGAGACTGTGTCATGGCTTGAGAATTATCTGGCCAATTTCGAGAATACGGTGCTTGTGGTGAGCCACGACCGCCACTTCCTGAATGCCGTCTCCACTCATACACTCGACATCGACTATAATAAGATCTCCCTCTTCGCCGGAAACTATGATTTCTGGTATCAGTCATCACAGCTTGCCCTTCGCCAGCAACAGGCTGCCAATAAGAAGGCTGAGGAGAAACGCAAGGAGCTTCTCGAGTTCATCCAACGCTTCAGCGCCAATGTGGCAAAGAGCAAACAGACCACAAGCCGCAAGAAGATGCTCGAAAAACTTAATGTGGAGGAGATCCAGCCATCTTCACGCCGCTATCCGGGCATAATCTTCACCCCCAACCGCGAGGTGGGCAACAAGATCTTAGAGGTTAAAGGTCTGAAGGCGACAATCGATGGAGAAGTGCTCTTCGATGATGTGAATTTCCAGATCGAGAAAGGCGACAAGGTTGCATTCCTGAGCCGCGACCCGCGTGCCATGACCGCTCTGTTTGAGATCATCAATGGCAACAGACAGGCTGACGCCGGCGATTACGACTGGGGACAGACAATCACAACAGCATATCTTCCTCTTGACAACGGCTCTTTCTTCGAGTCAGATCTTAACCTTGTAGACTGGCTTTGCCAATATAGCAATGATTCTTCCGAGATATATCTCAAGGGATTCCTCGGCAAGATGCTCTTCAGCGGCGAAGAGGTGCTTAAGAAAGCGAGCGTGCTTTCCGGAGGCGAGAAGATACGTTGCATGATCGCGCGCATGATGCTCACCGACGCCAACACCCTCGTGCTCGACTCCCCCACCAACCACCTTGACCTTGAATCGATCCAGGCGTTCAACAACACGCTTCAGAATTTCAAGGGCGTTGTGATGATGTCGAGCCATGACCACGAATTCATCCAGACCGTCTGCAACCGCATAATCGAGCTTACCCCCAACGGCATCATCGACAAGATGATGGACTACGACGACTACATCATCGATGAAAAAGTCGCCGCCGCCCGCGAGCGCCTCTACAACTCATGACAAGATAAACTATCGTATAAAAACGGCACATGAAGATATTTTCATGTGCTTTTTTTGTTATAGATAAAAATGAATCTTTTTGAAACCGCTATGAAACATCTATATCTTATATCTGCTTTGTGCGTTATGGCTGCCGGATGCAGCGACAGTAACGATGAAAAGCTACCCGAATTATCAGAGAAGACATATTCCGGACTCACAGAACTTGGAATCAACTATGATGGCGCCCCGATAGTTGGCAAGACTCTGACTGTAACGCCATCAGGATCGGAAGCCTCGTTCACTTTCGATTCAGAAGTTGATCTCTCCGCCCTGTCGGATGCACTGAAGGGGCTACCTCCCGTTGCTGGTCCGGGGGTGATGCCGGGATCTCCGGTGCTTACCATCCCCGTGTCTTTGAAGCCGGATGGAGGACAATACTCCTTCTCGGGAACCGGTTCCACTGATTTTGCGACTTACGCATATTCCGGTACCCTGACAGATGGGAAAGTGCAGATGGATTTCAGCAATGTCAAGCTGAAAGACACCCGTCTGGCGGGGAAGGTATGGAAGCCGGCTCCCATTAACAGCAGCGCGACGGATTATTCGTCACCTTTACATATAGTCTGGGAGACTTCACAGCCCGGATTGTTGGAGAATTTCGACGGAAGTATTCAGGATGCACTGCGTCTTGTGGCAAATCTGCCATTCATACCTGCATATGGCGGCACCGCATATATGTCTCCGGCACAGGTGATAGCCAACGGGCTCAAGACTATCTGCTTCAATGCAGACGGTAATCTGGTTGTGACATATCTGCAGTCGGCAAACGGTGCGGCGCAGTTCGCGCAGGCTCCCCTCTGCATGATCCAGTATCTTCCGCTCACAGAGTCGATGATGAAACTTTTCATCAATCCCACAGACCTGATGTCGGTGATAGTGATGAACAACACCAACAAACCGGATATTCCGGAACATCCGTTTGGCGCACCCTCCCGCCGTCTGAGCCGTGCTGACAACAACGCCTCGCTCCCGGCAGACAAAGTTATAGCTATAATGCAGAAAATGGCTCCAATGCTCAGCGAGGGGTTCCCGATGGCATATACGGAGACTGCCGACAAGTTCGATCTCTTCATCCCGTCGGAAGTCCTTCTTCCACTGGTCAAGGATGTGGTGGCTCCACTTCTCGCTGATCCTGTCGTGCAGGCGATGATAATTGAGAAACTTGAAGGCTCGGCGTCGTTGCAACCTTACCTTCCGATCGTCAAGGGTATGCTCGTGGCTCTCCCACTTATTCTTGAGACCACAACCCGCGCAGAGATAGGTTTCTCTTTTGTTAAATAGGTTTCAGGATTATTCCAGCTCCATGAGTTCGAGGAGACGTAGCTCCGCTTCGTCGAGGCGGGCTATGACTTCTCCGATACGGTTGCCGGAGGCGATTATCTCGTCATTGGTTAGAGTTCCGGATGAGAGAGCCGTCTCAAGCGTCTTGCGCTCTTCCGTCAGCTCCTCCACCTCCTTTTCAAGAGCCTCCATCTCCCGCTTCTCTTTAAAAGAGAGCTTGCGTTTCTCCGAGGGTGCCTTCCATGAATTCTTAGCCTGTGGCTCTTTAGCCGCGGCTTCGGCAGCACGTTTCTCCTTCTCCTCTTCCGCCACACAATGGCGATAGGTGGAGTAATCTCCGGGGAAATCGCGAACTTCTCCATCACCTTTGAAGACAAACAGATGATCCACGATACGGTCGAGGAAGAAACGGTCGTGGCTAACCACAATCACGCAACCTTTGAAATTTACCAGATAATCCTCCAGTACAGCCAACGTCATGATGTCAAGGTCGTTGGTTGGCTCATCAAGTATCAGGAAGTTGGGATTGCGCATCAGCACGGTTGCGAGATATAGCCTGCGTCTCTCTCCTCCGCTCAACTTATGGATATATTTCTGCTGCGTCTCGGGAGTAAAGAGGAAATGTGACAGGAACTGCGATGCCGAGAGACGTGTCTTGTCGTCGATCCGCACCTCCTCCGCTATCTCGCGGACAGCATCTATCACCTTCTTCTTCTCATCAAAATCCGTCATTCCTTCCTGGCTGTAATACCCCCAACGGACAGTCTCGCCTATGTCGAAATGGCCGCTGTCAGGCTGCAGAATTCCGAGAAGCAGCTTGATGAATGTTGATTTTCCGGCACCGTTGTCACCAACGATGCCCACTTTCTCATAGCGGGCGAAGGTGTAGCTCCATCCATTGAGAATACGCGTGTCGCCGAATGCTTTCTTCACATCCTTAGCCTCGAATATCTTGGATCCGATATAGGAAGACTTCACATTGAGCGCTACATTCTTTTCGGTAAGATTCACGCGGCTCTTCTTCTCCAGCTCATGAAAATTATCGATACGGTATTTGGCTTTTGAGCCACGCGCCTGTGGTTGGCGTCGCATCCATTCCAGCTCGGTGCGGAGCAGGTTCTTCACCTTGGCAAGCTCGGCGGATAGATTCTGATGACGCTCGTCGCGCTTGCGCAGATAATAGTCGTAATTACCTTCATAAGTATAGACATGACAGCGGTCGATCTCTATGATCTTATTGCACACCTTGTCAAGGAAATAACGGTCGTGTGTCACCATCAGCAACGTCACCCTCTGCCGCGAAAGATACCCTTCGAGCCATTCTATCATGTCTATGTCAAGATGATTGGTAGGCTCATCAAGTATGAGCATATCCGGATGAGACAGAAGGACACGCGCCAATGCCACACGTTTTATCTGACCGCCAGACATCTTGCCAAGCTGTGTGTCGTAGCCGGTGATCCGGAACTGCGTGAGCATCTGCCGGGCGAGATCGATGCCGTTACCCTCCTCATTGTCCCTGACATCAAGAGAGGCATACTCGAGAGCTGTCATCTCCGGGTCGAATGGTGGTAGCTGCTCCAGATAGCCAACCCTTATGCCGTTACGGTAGGTGACGCTGCCGGAGTCATAGTCCTCTCTTCCCGCAAGGATATTGAGAAACGTGGTCTTGCCCGCACCGTTCTGGGCAACGATACCGATTTTATCGCCCTGAAACACGCCCAGCGACACATCCTCAAAGAGGATGCGGTCGCCAAACGATTTTGTCAACTGGTCTATCTGAAGGTAAATCAATTCCTGAAGATTTGGTTAGATTGCAGCTATCACTTCGATCTCAACAAGCGCTTTCTTGGGGAGCTCCTTCACCGCAAACGCGCAGCGTGCAGGATATACAGCCTTGAACTCCTCTGCATATACCTCATTCATCGGTGCGAAATACTCCATATCAGCGAGGAATACTGTTGTCTTTACCACATTGTCGAGAGTGGCGCCTGCCTCAGCGAGGATAGCCTTGATGTTATTGATCGACTCACGGGTCTGAGCTTTGATATCAGCGGGCATCTCGCCGGTAGCGGCATTGATGGGGAGCTGACCGGATACAAAGATGAGATTGCCGGCCTGCACTGCCTGGCTGTAAGGACCGATAGCTCCGGGAGCCTTTGTTGTCTTGATTTCTTTCTTCATGGCGAAAAATTTTATTTAGTTTATTTTAGTTAGGAATTAGGAGTTTTTTTAGAGTCAAACCAACTCCTAATTCCTAACTCCTAATTCCTAACTCCTAATTCCTAACTAAAAAAGGACAGCCTCTGGAGAAGGTCTGTCCTTTGATTGAGCCGCGAGTGGGACTCGAACCCACGACCTTTTCGTTACGAATGAAATGCT
>CAJTPK010000045.1 GCA_910578075.1 uncultured Muribaculaceae bacterium
AGGATCCTTGTAGTCGATATACTTGATACCGCTGCGTTTGAAACGGCAGTATTTCTTTTTCTTTGTGTCAACTGTAAGGGGAGTGAGGTAACGGATTTCGTTGTTTGCTGCCATGATTATGCCTCCTTTGCTTCTGCCTCGGCCTCAACCTCGGCGGGTTTCTCACTTGCTTTGCTTGCTCTCACATTGCGGCGCTTCTCTGCATATTCCACTGCATATTTGTCAAGACGGAATGTAAGGAAGCGGATCACGCGCTCGTCGCGGCGGAATGCTGTCTCAAGTTTCTTGACGATAGTAGGCTCGCCCTTGAACTCAACCAGCACATAGAAGCCGGTAGATTTCTTCTGGATTGGATAGGCGAGCTTGCGGAGACCCCACAGCTCTTCATTAACGATCTCGGCGTTGTTTGCCTTGAGAACGTCCTTGAATTTTTCTACCGCTTCCTTCATCTGATCATCAGACAAAACGGGAGTTAAAATGAAAACGGTTTCGTAAGAATTCATACGTTTTGTGAATTATTGTTTGTTAAAAATTTTCATCTGTCTTCGCTTCCGGGTTGCCCTTTCCGCAAAAACCGCCGCAAAGTTACAATTTTTACACGACATACACAAATATTTTTTATCCGTAAATATTCTCGGATTACGAAATTTGATATAACTTTGCAGTGTATAAACTATATTACTGAATAATTATGATCAGCACTAAACTTCAGGACGCAATAAACGCCCAGATCAATGCCGAATTCTGGTCGGCTTATCTTTATCTCTCCATGGCCATGCATTTCGAAAACGAGGGGCATGCCGGAATGGCCAACTGGTTCCGTATCCAGTTCCGCGAAGAGCAGGCTCACGCTGAAATCTTCATGAATTACCTCAACAGCCGCGGCGGACGCGTGGTGCTCGCCCCCATCGACGAGGTGCCCACCTCATGGCCTACTCCCCTTGCCGCTTTCGAACATACCCTCGCACATGAGGAGAAAGTAACTTCTCTCATCAACAACATCTATGCTTTGGCAGTTGAAGAGAAAGATTACGCCACATGCAACAAACTCGACTGGTTCGTTTCCGAGCAGGTTGAGGAAGAGGAGACAGCCCGCGGACTAATCGACCGCCTGAAACTCATCGGTGACAACGGCCTCGCCCTCTACACCGTGAACCAGGAGCTCGCAAGCCGCACATACAATGTGCCCGCTCCTCTTGCCAACGCAAATTAAGAAACAGTTTCATTAAAAATAAGGAACGGTCGCCCGTCGGGTGGCCGTTCTTTTTATATAAGAACGTATCACTCAGGCCACCGCATAAAAGCATTTTATAGAAATATGTTACACAACATCTTTCTTTCTTCCCGTTTTTCCACATTTTTTACTAAATTGCGCTCGCTTTTGAAACACACAGGAGCGCACCTCTCCCCTCACCCGCATATTTAGAAATTCTTGTAATCATTAAAATCTCATATTATGAAGATTTACAAAACCAACGAAATCAAAAACATCGCCCTCCTCGGTTCGAAGGGCTCGGGAAAAACCACACTCGCAGAATCTATGATTTTCGAGTGTGGAGTTATAAAACGCCGTGGCACAGTTGACGCAAAAAACACTGTATCCGACTATTTCCCGGTGGAAAAAGAATACGGTTATTCAGTATTTTCCACAGTTTTCAACGCGGAATTCAACGGAAAGAAACTGAATATCATCGACTGCCCGGGAGCAGATGATTTCGTAGGTAACGCATATACAGCACTCGGTGTCTGCGACATGGGTCTTATCCTTGTGGATGCGGAATACGGAGTGGAAGTAGGAACGGAGAATATTTTCCGCACCACTGCCAAACTCAAGAAGCCGGTAATCTTCGGTCTAAACCAGATGGATGGTGAAAAGGCTGACTTCGACAATGTCATGGAGCAGATGCGCGAGCACTTCGGTCCCCGTGTGGTCCAGATACAATATCCTCTTGAGTCAGGGCCTAATTTCCACTCTATGATAGACGTGCTCCTCATGAAGAAATATGAATGGGGACCGGACGGAGGCACACCGACAATCTCTGAAATCCCCGAGGATCAGATGGAGAAAGCCCGCGAGCTCAACCAGAAACTTGTGGAGGCTGCCGCTGAAAACGATGAGACCCTCATGGAGAAATTCTTTGAGCAGGGAAGCCTGACCGAGGATGAGATGCGCGAAGGTATCCGCAAAGGTCTTATAGACCGTTCAATATATCCGGTGGTTGTGCTCAGCGCGGCAAAAGACATGGGCGTGCGCAGGTTGATGGAATTCCTTGGCAATGTCTGCCCGTTTGTAAGCGATATGCCCGCTCCTGAGACCATCAATGGTGAAGAAGTTAAGCCCGACTCTAACGGCCCGCTGTCAGTATTCTTCTTCAAGACTTCCGTTGAGCCGCACATCGGAGAGGTTTCATATTTCAAAGTTATGAGCGGCACCCTCAAGGCTGGCGACGATCTGGAGAATGTATCCCGTGGTGGCAAAGAACGTCTCGCGCAGATCTTCACCGTGTGCGGTCAGCTCCGTAACCCGATCGAGGCTCTTGAAGCAGGAGATATAGGCGCGGCTGTCAAACTCAAAGACGTGCGCACCGGCAACACCCTTGATGCCAAAGGATGTGAATATCAATTTGACTTCATCAAATATCCTCAACCCAAATATACACGTGCTATCCGACCTCTTACAGAGAGCGATTCTGAAAAGCTCGCAGGTATACTCACCCGCATGCACGAGGAGGATCCAACATGGGTTGTTGAACAGAGCAAGGAGCTGAAACAGACTCTTGTGAAAGGTCAGGGAGAATTCCACCTCCGCACACTCAAATGGCGTATTGAGAACAACGAGAAGCTACCCGTTGAGTTCATCGACCAGAAGATACCTTATCGCGAGACTATCACAAAGGCAGCACGCGCCGATTACCGTCATAAGAAACAATCCGGAGGTTCCGGACAGTTTGGTGAAGTGCATCTGATCATCGAGCCCTACACAGAGGGAATGCCTGAACCCGACACATATAAATTCGGCAATCAGGAATTCAAACTCAATGTGCGCGACAAACAGGAAATACCACTCGACTGGGGCGGCAAGCTCGTTGTCTACAACTGCATCGTCGGCGGCGCCATCGACGCACGCTTCATTCCTGCTATTGTCAAGGGTCTCATGGACCGCATGGAGCAAGGACCTCTCACCGGATCATATGCCCGTGATGTCCGCGTAATGATCTACGATGGCAAGATGCACCCGGTTGATTCAAATGAAATCTCTTTCCGTCTCGCCGGCAGAAACGCATTCTCACAGGCCTTCAAGGCTGCCAATCCTAAAATTCTTGAGCCCGTTTACGATGTGGAGGTTCTTACCCCCGGCGACACCATGGGCGATGTGATGAGCGATCTTCAGGGACGCCGCGCAATCATCATGGGCATGGCATCTGAAAACGGAATCGAGAAACTTTCGGCAAAAGTGCCTCTCAAGGAGATGTCTTCTTATTCCACATCTCTCAGTTCGATAACAGGCGGCAGAAGCTCATTCACAATGGACTTCTCAAGCTACGAGCTTGTTCCTTCCGATGTGCAGGAGAAACTCCTCAAGGAATATGCCGAGACTCAGACTGAAGACTAACTTAACATATTCTACCCAATCAAAAGAGACAGGGGTCGCGTTGAGAAACGCGACCCCTGTTTACAAATAAGAGTCCGTCTCATAAAAATATTAGCTTTAGAGGACGGACTCTATATTATTCTTTAGAAATGAGCAAGACACATGTCGGTGAGCCAGATCCACAACGGACAGAAACCCACGAACAATATCACTGATAACGTAAGTGATGATGTGCCGGTAGCTACATATGTGTCATATTCATCCGCGATGATGATACCTGAGAATGCCGGGGGAAGAGCGGCAGCAACCACAAGCATCTTGAGATTGAGCGGATCCATCTTGAACAGCATACCCAATATCAGAACCACAGCCGGCATCATGACCATCTTAAGGATAGAACCCAAAACTGCCTGCCAATTGATCTGAATCTTAATGGCTGACAACGTGATACCTGCGGAGAAAACTGCCAGCGAAGCATTCGCGCCCTTGATAAGGTCAAACGAAGGGCTTGCCCAGTCAGGCCATGGAATTCCGACAAGCACCCAAATCACTGCGAGAATCGGGGCCCAAGCCACAGGCTGCGCCAATGCATGAAGCACCGGCTTCCATGCGCTTTGTTTCTTGCCGCCTGGATTCTGCTTGGCAAGGGAGGCATTCATCAAAGACAATCCGACCGGTATGCCTACGGCATTGACAACAATTCCTACAATAGCGACCACAAGCGCTACAGAGGGATTGGTTCCGAAAATAGGCTCAAGCACAGCGAATCCGAGAAAACCAATTGTCGGAGATCCACTGATCAAAGCTGACACAGCGGCATCCGCACCGGTATTCTTCTTGAAACAATACTTGAATATCCAGTATACAATCATGAAGCAGAGCATTATGCCTACCAGCGATATCAGCGTAAGCTTGATATCCTTGGCAAGCATCTCACGGCTCGCCTGCACGATCGATACGAACAGAGCGGCAGGAAGTGCATACACCAGCACGACTTTGTTAAATTTTTTGGCGTCTTCACCAGTGAAGGCACCTCGTTTACCCGATATGTAGCCGGCCAGCATCACAACGATAATAGGCACGATGGCATAAAGGATAACGTGCATCATATTAGACATATCATAAAGTTTAGAGACAGCACCCGTCCCAGGCGGGGCGGGCGCTGAAGTTTATAGTTCCTATACCGTAATCGGAATCAGGGGTTCCGGATTCAGATAGCCGATATGTCCGCTCTCCTTACCGGCATCACCGGCAAGCTGAACGTCAATCAGTGTAGGTTTACGCGAAGCTATCGAGGCTTCAAGAGCCTCGGCAAACTCCTCGGGGGTCGTGACATAATAACCTTTGCCGCCAAACGCCTCCATCATTTTGTCGTAACGGGCATTGAGGTCAAGGGTTGTCGGAGCGGGATCTCCATCCTTGCTCAGGTTTACACCCTCATGGTTGTATATACCTCCGTTGTTGAAGACACATACTGTGATCGGCAGGTTGAAATTTGTCATGGTGCTTACCTCCATTCCGGAGAAGCCGAAAGCAGAATCGCCCTGGATCGTGACCACAGGGCCACCTGTTGCAAGTGCTGCTCCGATGGCCGAGCCTGCTCCCATACCCATGATAGCCCAAGTGGCACAGTCAATGCGCCGGCGCGGCTCACTCATGTCGATAGCATCACGACAATCATCGAGCGTGTTGGCGCCTTCGTTGATAAGTGTAACCTCCGGATGCTTCTCGAGCACTGACTTTGCGGCACGCAACGCATCCCAATGATCCATAGGTTCCGGACTTGGGGCAAGTTTACCGGCAATCCATTTATTGGCTTCCACGGTATGAGCCTGCAAATCCTTCACCCATTGAGGATCCATTGAAAGCTTATAATCGGGCAATCCTTTGAGAATCATCTCGAGAGAAGCTCCGAGATCACCGATCACCGGCGCAGCAATAGGCACATTACAGTCTATCTCAGTTGGTTCAACGTCGAGTTGCACATATTTATTGTCAGGATTCCACTTGCCATGACCACGCGAAAGCAGCCAGTTGAGTCTCGCCCCGACCAACACAACGACATCAGCCTGCTCCATTATCATGCTGCGGCATGAGATTGCCGACAATGGATGGTTGTCAGGAAGAAGTCCTTTTGCCATAGACATCGGATAGAAAGGAATACCAGTGGTTTCTATCAACTGCTTGATCTTATCGTCATTCTGCGAATATGCCGCCCCTTTGCCTAACAGGAATACAGGTTTCTTGGCGGATGCTATAAGCTCCAAGGCGCGTTTCACGGAATCAGGCGACGGATATGTCTCCGAAACTGGATCCACAGGCACAAACTGAAGTTTGGCCGCCTCCTCTTTGGATATGATTCCGCCCAATGCCGGAACTGTCATATCAAGATATACTCCTCCAGGACGTCCCGACAATGCGGCTCTCATAGCGCGTGCCACACCCACGGCAATATCCTGTGGGCGGTTCACCCTGTATGCAGCCTTGACAAGCGGTTTGGCAATCGCAAGCTGGTCAAGTCCCTCATATGTGCCCTGTTCAAGGTCAACTGCCACACGATCCGATGAGCCTGATATCTGAATCATCGGATAACAGTTTACCGTAGCATTGGCAGTTGCTGTCAGACCATTGAGGAATCCAAGAGAAGAGACAGTCAACAGTATACCCGGTTTCTTGGTCAGATAGCCATATGTTGCGGCAGCCATACCGGCCTGCTGCTCGAAACGGAAGCTTATGAATCGGATTCCGACCATCTGGCATATGTAGGCAACTTCCGTGACAGGGATGCCGACAAGTCCGAAGATCACCTCCACTCCGTTAGCTTTCAAGGCATTCGCCAATACATACATACCGGTCATGTCTGTCTCCGGATTTGGAGCCATGGGCGGTTTGCATCCGCATGGCGGCGTAGTGGTAGCCTGTTTATTATCTTTTGTGTTTTCCATAATATTCTGAATTTAATTGGTAAGATTGATTTGGTCCCTTGTTGTCATCATGAATCTACATTGCACCGTCAGCCAAAGGCTCAGTGGTTCCATTCTTGGCAAACTCAGCCTGTTGTTCCGCAGTGTATCCAAGAGATGACAAGACTTCGGCGTTATTACCGCCCAATGTAGGACACGGTCCGTAGGTAGGCTGGAAGTTGGAAATTGTGAATGGAACGCCAACAGTGACAAATGTGCCGATCTTACCACCCTGATCAATCTTGACGAGAGTATTTCCATCATAATTGTTCGGATCAGTCATGATCTCCTTGGTGTTGAGCACAGGAGCCACCGGAATACCGAATTTCGACAACTCATCTGTCACTTCAAATTTGGTCTTGTTAATGGTATAAGACTGTATACGTGCGTAAATCTCCTGCTTATGCTTGTCACGTGCGTCAGCCGTGTTGAAATCAGGATTTGTAAGCCAATCCTCGAATCCCAATCCCTTGCATGCAAGTTCGAAATCTTTCTTGCCACGCTGGAGAATCACATACACATATGCATTAGGATCGGTCTCCCAACCTTTGCATTTATAAGTCCATCCCAGCACTCCGGAACCCTCCTGGTTACCTGAACGTGGAACGAAGTCACCGAATTTCTGATCAGGATATTGCGGAAATTGAGTAAGATAACCGATACGATCAAGCGTAAGCTGGTCTCGAGTCTTAATACGGCAAAGGTTCAAGCAGGCGTTGTGCATGGACTGATATACATAGCTTCCCTCTCCGGTGCGTTCACGTTGCTGAAGAGCTGCAAGCAATCCGATTGCGAGGTGCATACCGGTGTTGGAATCACCAAGAGCGGCACCCGACTGGGTAGGCACATCGTTGTCTCCCTCCCACCAGCCGGTGGTGGAAGCGGCTCCGGCCGTAACCTGCGCCACAGGTTCATATGCTTTCAGATCTTTATAAGTGGAAGATTCCGGGAAACCCTTGATTGTGCCGTAGATGCATCGCGGATTAAGTTGATGAACCACCTCCCAGCTGAAGCCAAGCTTATCCATGGCTCCCGGATGCAGATTCTCTACAAAGATATCACATTCCTTGATCAATTTTGTCAAAATCTCCTTGCCATCGGGAGTGGCAGCGTCAAGAGAAAGTGATTTTTTGTTGGAATTCAGCTGCAGAAAATAATAACTTGGACAATCCGGATCAAACTGGAGTTCCTTACGTGTTGCATCTCCCGATCCCGGTCGCTCAATTTTTATTACTTCGGCTCCAAGCCATGCAAGAAGCTGTGTACAAGACGGACCCGACTGAACGGCAGTGAAGTCAACAATTTTGATGCCCGCAAGGGGCGCGGTGTTCTGTGTCATAGTATTTCTATAATTAAATTAAGATTATCATATTAAAAACACCTCAATAATTACTTAAGTTCCCCACAATTCAAATAAAATCCCTACCACGCGTGTTATAATATAGGAGATAATATTCCCGCTTTACACAATATAAGAGTTAGCCTTATAAATATTGATAAAGAAAATGACAGAAAATAAGAAAGAACTTAAGAGTATCATGCCGGATCCCGAAGGGAAGCCGCTGAAAGGGATACGCGGAGAGATGGTAACATTCCATGAAGATCCGTTCCTTGTGGAAGATGAATCCAAATGCTATTCATATTTTCAGGATGGTCTTGTAGTGATGCAAGGCGACAAGATCCTCGCCGCCGGTCCATATTCGGATATAGCTCCGCTTTATCCTGAACTCAAGGATATAGATAAATATGAGAACTCCGTGATTATCCCCGGTATGATAGATACTCACGTGCATTATGTCCAGTCTCCGATGATAGGCTCATTTGGAGATACACTTCTGCAATGGCTCAACCAATACACCTTCCCGACGGAATCAAGATTCCGTTCGAAAGACTTTTCCGAGTCAGTGGCCCAATTATTCATGGGACAGATCCTGAAACAGGGCACAACCACAGCAAACGTATTCTCCACTACATTCCCCACATCCGTAGATGCCCTCTTTGAAGAATCTGAGCGTTATAACACCTGCATGATCACAGGCAAAGTTCTTCAGGATCGCAATCTGCCGGAATCTCTGAGAGATGTATCTGCCGAAGGCTCAGTTGCAATGGCTGCCGAGCTGCTTGACAAATGGCATGGCCGCGGACGTCAGCTTTATGCTGTAATACCAAGATTCGCTCCTACAAGCACACCCAAACAGCTCGAACTCGCAGGAAAGCTATACCAAAACAATATCGACAAGGGTGTCTACATGCACACTCACCTTGATGAAGCAGACGATGAGATAGAATGGGCACTATCTCTATATCCCGAAGCTAAGAATTATACCGACATCTACCGCCGTTTTGGACTTTTAGGAAGAAGATCGGTATTCGCACATTGCTGCCTTGTAAAAGAGGAAGAATGGCAGATGCTTCATGACCATGACTGCAGTGTGGCTCACTGTCCATCATCAAATCTCTTCCTTGGCGACGGCATGTTCAAGATCTGGGAAGCGAAGCAACATAACCGCCCGTTGCGTGTAGGGGTCGGAACAGATGTGGGCGCCGGTACAAATTTTTCATTACCGCGTCAGCTTAACGAAGCATACAAGGTATCGATGCTCCGCAAGCACAGCATGGGGGCACTGAAATGTTTTTACATGGCGACAAAAGGGGGAGCCCAGACTCTGCACCTTGAGGATAAAATCGGTTCTCTTGCACCGGGATATATGGCTGACGTCACCGTAATCGACCTGCATCCTACTGAATTCCTGAAATGGAGAATGCAATTCAATGACTTCATTCTCGACCGTCTGTTCATACTACAGACGCTTTCTCCCGACAATTTAATCCGTGCGACATACGTTGCAGGCAAACGCGTATACGACCGCGAACGAGATCGTCAGCTGATGTATGCCGAGGAATTATAGAAAATTGTTGACAAAATATTTTTTGCAATTTAATCATTTAATGATTATCTTTGCATGAGCTATAGCGGCTGTGGCGGTTTATGAGACCTCCACAGCCTTATTGATAATAATTTTAACAACATAAACAACCACAAAATGGAAATCGAAGGCAAAATAATATTTGATCTTCCCGAAGAAGGTGGCACATCCAAAGCCGGCAACCTCTGGAGAAAAAAGAGCTGGGTGCTCGAAACATTCGGTCAGTATCCCCGCAAAGTCAAATTCGATCTTTTCGGCGATCGCATTGACACTGTGCACCTTGAGGTAGGAAAAGTTTACAAAGTATCTGTAGATGCAGAGAGTCGTGAATTCAACGGTCGCTGGTACACAGACTTACGTGCATACGCAGCTCAGGAGATGGGTGCGCCACAGATGCAGCAGGCGGCTCCCGCACAATCATTCAATGCAGCTCCCGCACAGCCGGCAGCCCCCGCAGCTCCGGCTGATCCGTTCGCAGCAGCATCCACATCACCGGCAACTGATCCCTTCGCGTCAGGCGACACTGACGACCTTCCCTTCTAATCATTTGAGGCAATATATTTCCTCAAAGACAATAATAAAGGTGTATTATTCTGCCTTAAATTACAATTTAGGCATTATAATACACCTTTTGTAAAATATTTTCACACTTTTCTATTGCAATTTGCCATCTTTTTATTAATTTTGCCGCCGAAGGTTGCAAACTTATGCAATTTACTACTTCATCGAACGATAAAATCGACAAGCAGTTTCTTAAACTATCAGGTAATATATAAAAGAGGTAATTATTAATGACACGCCAAAACAGCAAAGCTTCCTCTGCATCGCAAGAGGGCACGGTTCTCACTAAAGAGATCGAGCTTCTCACCGAGACAAGTTGGGAAGTCTGCAACAAAATCGGTGGTATATACGCCGTTCTCTCCACAAAAGCGAGACAGCTTAAGGAGCAGTTCGCAGACTCACTTGTGTTCATCGGTCCGGACGTATGGAGCCGCGACAATCAGTCTCCTTATTTCAAGGAGAAAAAAACAATACTCAAATCAGCATCCACCAAGTTACACCTCCCGTGGGGAATCACAATCCGCACCGGCCGCTGGGATATACCCGGGGCTCCGCAGGTGATTCTTGTGAATCCGGGCGATACCGCCGACCATATCGACGAGGTGTATGGTAAGATGTGGAACAAATACGGAGTTGACTCTCTTCACTCCTATGGCGACTATGGGGAATCATGCGTATTCTCAGTGGCTGCCGCTATCGTGATAAAGGCTCTCGCCGCCCATCTGAAAGTGGACGAGAATAAAGTAGTGGCGCATTTCGATGAATGGACCACCGGAATGGGACTCCTCTATACACAACAGACAATGCCCCAGGCCGCAACCATATTCACCACTCACGCCACAAGCATCGGCAGAAGCATATGTGGAAATGGCAAACCGCTTTACGAATATTTCCACAACTACGATGGTAACCAGATGGCAGACGAGCTCAACATGCAGTCAAAGCATACTCTTGAGAAAGCCGCAGCTCACGCAGCCGACTGCTTCACAACGGTGAGCGAAGTGACCGCACGTGAATGCGAACAGCTTCTTGCAATCCGCCCTCAGGTTGTGACGCCAAATGGTTTCGAACCGGATTTCGTCCCCAAAACCGCGAAATATAACAAGTTGCGTAAAGACGGACGCCAGAAACTTCTCAATGTGGCTTCCGCTTTGACTTCACGTAAATATGACGACGCAACATTCATGATCGCGACTTCAGGCAGACATGAATACCGCAATAAAGGGCTTGACCTTTTCCTTGATTCTCTTGTAAAGATGGAAGAGAGATTACCCAAGGATGCTGAGGCTCTGGCATTCATCCTTGTTCCGGGATGGGTAAAGGAACCTTCCGGAAGTCTGCTGATGACTCTCGACTTCGAAGGTAATGATAATTCCGCACCAGACTTCCTCACCCACCGTCTTTTCAACGAAGATTCCGATGCAGTATGCGTGCGCATCAGGGAATTGAAATCTCAAGGAAAACTTCAAAAAATAAAAGTGGTGTATGTCCCGAGTTACCTTGACGGACATGACGGCATCATCGATATAGCCTACTACGACCTTCTGCCGGCATTCGACCTCACACTCTTCCCATCATATTATGAGCCGTGGGGATACACTCCGCTCGAAAGCACAGCTTTCGGAGTGCCGACTGTAACTACAGACAAAGCCGGATTCGGACAATGGGTGCTCGATAATTTCAAAAATGGTCTGCGCCAATGCGGTGTATATGTTGTTTCCCGCGAAGACAGCAATTATGTTGAATCCCGCGATGCAATAGCCAATGCGGCTTCCGCTTACTATCAGGAAAGCGCCATCGCCCGCTCGGAAGCCCGACATGCAGCATTCCTCACCGCAGAGAAAGCCGATTGGAAATTTTTTGTAAGCCATTATGACGAAGCTTTCAAAACCGCTATCAACCGCGCGGCATCAAGAGTTAAATAACAATTAAAAATACTTATACTAAATATATGAAACTACAAGTTAGCAACACTAATGCGCCTGCATGGCGCACTATCACTGTCAGCGCTGAAATACCCAGGGAACTCAAACCCCTTGAGGAGATGTCAAAAAACCTCTGGTGGGTATGGAACAGTGCCGGGAAACGCCTTTTCCGTGATCTTGACCATGATCTCTGGCGTCAGGTGGGTGAAAACCCCGTGATGCTTCTCCAGCAGCTTTCTTACGAGCGTTATCAGGAAATCCTGAAAGACGAGGCCATGATGGAGAGAATAAAGGAAGTTTACGCTATGTTCAAGGACTACATGAAACAGCCCATGGACAAAAAACTTCCCTCTGTGGCATATTTCTCAATGGAATATGGTCTTTGCAACTGCCTGAAGATATATTCCGGAGGTCTTGGCGTTCTCGCCGGTGACTATATCAAACAGGCTTCCGATTCCCGCATCAACATGACAGCTGTCGGATTCCTATATAAATATGGCTATTTCTCACAGTCGCTTTCTATCGACGGTCAGCAGATCGCCAATTACGAGAGCCAGAACTTCGACCAGCTCCCGATCGAACCGGTGCTTGGCGAAGACGGACAGCCTATGATTCTTGAGGTGCCTTATCCCGGCCGCGTAGTCTATAGCCACGTATGGCGTGTGAATGTAGGTCGCATGAACCTCTATCTGCTCGATACAGATCTCGATCAGAATTCAGAATGGGATCGTCAGATCACACACAAGCTCTATGGCGGAGACTGGGAGAACCGTATCAAACAGGAGTATCTCCTCGGTATCGGTGGTATCCTCATGCTTGAGAAACTCGGCATCAAGACAGACCTCTACCACGCTAACGAAGGACACGCCGCACTTCTCAACCTCCAGCGTCTGGTTGATTATGTGCAGAAAGACCATCTCCCCTTCAATGTGGCTCTTGAGATTGTCCGTGCATCTTCACTCTACACTGTGCACACTCCCGTGCCCGCAGGTCACGACTACTTCGAGGAGTCTCTCTTCGGCAAATATCTTGGTGAATATCCTGCTAAACTCGGCATTTCATGGAACGATCTCATGAACATGGGCCGTGAGAATCCCGATAGCAACGAGCGTTTCTCCATGAGCGTATTCGCGCTCAACACATGCCAGGAGGCAAACGGTGTCAGCTGGCTCCACGGAGAGGTTTCAAAGAAGATGTTCGCCGGTATCTGGAAAGGCTACGCTCCCGAAGAATCACATGTAGGCTACGTCACCAACGGTGTTCACATGCCGACATGGGCTGCCTCAGAATGGAAAGAATTCTATTCCGACCATCTTAACAGCGATGTCTTCATGGATCAGAGCAATCCTGAGATGTGGAAAGGCATCTTCAGCGTACCAGACGAGGATATCTGGAACATGCGAATGACGATGAAGAATAAATTCATCAACTTCGTAAAGAAAGACTTCAAAGAGAAATGGCTTAAGAATCAGGGTGATCCGACAGAGGTTATCAAGATTGTTGACAAAATCAATCCAAACGCTCTCATCATCGGTTTTGCACGCCGCTTCGCAACATACAAGCGCGCGCACCTGCTCTTCACCGACCTTGACCGTCTTGCCAAGATTGTGAACAACGAGAAATATCCCGTTCAGTTCATCTTCTCCGGTAAGGCACACCCCGCTGACGGCGCAGGCCAGGGACTTATCAAACGAATCACCGAGATTTCAAAGATGCCTCAGTTCTCAGGAAAGATCATCTTCCTTGAAGACTACAACATGATCGTTGCAAAACGTCTTGTAACAGGTGTTGATATCTGGTTGAACACCCCCACACGTCCGCTGGAGGCTTCCGGAACATCTGGCGAGAAGGCTGAGATGAATGGTGTTCTCAACTTCTCCGTGCTCGACGGATGGTGGTATGAAGGTTACCGTTTTGATGAGAAAGCCGGATGGGCGCTCACCGACAAGCGCACCTATACTGATCAGGCTCAGCAGGATAAGCTTGATGCAGCCACTATCTATTCAATGCTTGAAAATGAAATCATACCCCTTTACTTCAATAAGAATTACAAGGGATACAGCCCTGAATGGATACAGTATATCAAGCGTTCGATCGGTAACATCGCTCCCCACTTCACAATGAAGCGTCAGCTTGACGACTACATCGACCGCTTCTACCTCCCCGAGGCTAAACGCGCAGCTAAACTTGAGGCTAACGACTTTGCAAAAGCACGTGAGATCGTGGCATGGAAAGAGGAAGTGGCTTCAAAATGGGATAGCATACAGGTTGTTTCCTGCAACTTCGATGAAGTTCATGCCGGCGCATCCCGCACTGGCGACAAGATCGACCTCCGCGTTGTGCTCGACACAAAAGGACTTGGCGACTCAATCGGTGTTGAACTCGTTTATTACAAAGAGGAGCACGGCGAGAGCAAATACGACGGTCGCGCCGACCTCAAGATTGTAAACCGCGACGGTAACATCTTCACTTATGAGCTCAGCTCATCACTCAAGGAAGCCGGCATATACAAATACGCTCTGCGTATGTATCCCAAGAACGCCGAACTCCCCCACCGTCAAGACTTCGCATACGTTCGCTGGTTCTGATAAGACACCATATTCTACACAAATTCACCTTCGGAATCAGGCTGATTCCGAAGGTGAATTATTTTTACACAAGGTATTGAAGTTCATAGCATAAAAATTTCACCTTTAGTCTCTGGCATTTAGAGTCCGTCTCATAAAAAATTTAGCTTTAGGGGCGGCT
>CAJTPK010000046.1 GCA_910578075.1 uncultured Muribaculaceae bacterium
CGGGGGGCAATTTATCTGGTCAACCGGGGGGCAAATTCACTGAGTTTTTCCATCTCAGCTATAAACTCCATCATAAGTTCCATTATTTCAATCCATGTTGTGACTTGAAGGCTTCCTCCTCGATAAAATTTTCAAGCAAGGCTCGGCAAGCATCATTCTCGGTAAGATGATTGCTTAAAGTTTTGCCGACACCTCTATCATCTATATAGATCAGTTTGTAACGGTTGCCATCACGCATCACCACCATACAATCCGGTTTACTTGTCGTATCGAAGTCAAAATGCCAAGATTCAATGCCCATCGTCAAGAGATACTTTGTTACAGACGCTCTGTTCAATGGTTGTGATAACATTGGTTGTGACCAAAATTTTTCTAACCGCTCGTTGAGCATATCACACACTTTTCCGACCGGGACAAGAGTATTCACTATCCCTGTATTTTTACTGACTCCGGTCAAGTAGTCGGCTCTTATGAGTTTTGCGCCCACTTTTACTGTCACAAACATCTCGACGTGCAGATACGGAATAATCTCATACCTCATTTTTGCCGGTATCAGATATTCGAGTCTGTCATCACATATCCTTGCAAGCGGCTTTCGCATCACTCTCAATATCAGCCAGACAAATCCAAGAATAACAACTAAAGAAAAGAAGACAACTCCGAAATAGCCGATGAATTTTTCTATACCCGCACGAGGATGTATAGTCATGAGGTAACAACCCATGACAAGCAATAATCCGGCAAGTATAATACCAATTATTCGCCAGATACTCGGATATATGTCAGTTCGATGATCAGTCATATTTTAGTTTTGTCCGTATGAAATCCACAGTTCAGTCATTTCCTTATAATATGCCTGCATTGCCGGATTGTCAAGTCGGGCGATGGCTTCGTCTATGATTTTGCGGGATTGTGGAGTATACGTATAATAGAATCCAAGCGGTCTTGTCAAGGTCATTGATTTGTAGTCACGATTATTGTAAACCCACTTCAAGACCTTTTCAGGCTGTGGCAAGAATACATATTTGAAAAAATGATCAACGAATGATTCAGAGGAAGCCGCATCAACCATATTCCCCAATTCGTTCCATTGGTCAAGTACTTTATTATCTGAATAAGGATAGCGGGTCAGTGAGAGCATATCATTCATTAGTTTCCATTCCTTATTACTGTCTGAACCTCGGCATAATCTGAATACACCATCTTCATATCCGTCTTCCATAGTTATGTCGATTTTACCGTTCGGCTCTATGTTACAAGTCATTGATGCCATTTGAGAGTAGGTGGTTGTGTCCTTGTCGGTATTGACCTTATGTTCTATTTCTTTGTATTCATGGTTATATGTAAACTCATGGTCTCCGATAAAATACACTAAAGTATGATCGACGCATATTAACTCTGTTGAGTCTGACGGATTATCTAATAAATCCGACTTATCCCAATCGTTACCTGCGAACATTGCGTCAATCAGATGTCCGTCAGTATCGTATGTGGCAATATACACATCTTCGGCATCGCTAAAAAGATATTTGTATTGACATAGGATTACGTTGTCGTTTATTTGACGGACTGCTACAAGATATGCCGACGCGGTATCAGACGGGGCAAAATCAGGAGTGATTATGCCTCTTAGTAATGAACACTGCTCATGAGTGGTGAGGAGAAAATCACGATCAGATGGGGCCGGCAAAGAATCATCTTTAGCGATAAGCGATTCATATTCTATGCCGAGCTTCTTTAGGAACTCAAAAGGCCTGTTGTCATCTATCGCTGCAATCGAGTCATGGCTGGGATCATTCGATACCGACACAGAGCCTTTGCCTTTGCACGAGATACACAAGGTCAATATAGCTGTAATTATCAAAAGTATATGTTTCATGGCTTTATCGTTTTGGCGGATTGAACAACAGACGCCGATTATTTGCGAAATCATCATACAGGCTATCTACATGATGAAGCTGTGGTTTGGATACACCTCGCTTGTTTAGTGCTGTCAACCATTCCTCTCTTGTTTCATGCCATTCAACAGAGTCGGTCGGCACATCAATTATCACAAAGCGTCGCATTTCCCAACCGTCATATTTATGACTTGGCATCTCCTTTAATGGAGTGAGTTTTTCTGTATAATAAAGATAGATTATAGAATCGTGCAATCCAACGCTCTCTACAGAACGCCGGGCCGTGGCGAGTGTAAATCCACCGAACTTATCCGTGTTATCACGACGGATGCAGTCCCACACTTTCCCATCATCACCCCAAAGTGTAGAACACAATTCATACGGTGCAATCAATGGCACACGGTAATAATCCCATGCACCAGGGTCAGAATAAAAGTCAGTGCGAAAGGTACTATTAATTTCCTCTTTAATACGCTCCTTAACAGTATCGTATTTAGACTTTATTCTTGAACAACCGCACATCAGTACAATAGAAATGCAAAACAACAAAGTTATTCTCATCGCTTGCCTCCTTTCAGCCATAGGCAAATAAACATAAATAGAGCTACTGCATAGTTTGCATACACAAGATAACCCATATCTTTTATAGCGTGCCGTGAGTAGGTTCGTATGATTTCAATAGCATCCTGAGTGTTTCCTCCAGGCTCAAAATAAATTGATGTTACGTATTCTGGATAAAATATGCAACTGGCAATATTTAGAATTGCCAAAACTATCAACACTACAACGCCTATTATTTTCTGCCACTTTTTCATAGCTCATCTGAGTAGATTAATGGATTCGACAATGCAATACGGATAAGGTATTGTCCTTTTAGAGTAGTGAAACACTTTCGGGTTAAATACCCGGATTGTTATCTCAATCAGTTCATTTTCTGCCGGAGTTACCTCAATATCGTTATCACATTTACATGATAACGGAATGTAATACTCGTTTCCACGATACAGGAATTCAAGTGATGTCAATGGGGTGCAGCCAAGCAGTTCCTTTATAACTATTTCGTCTTTGTCGCTCTGCTCAACAGCTTTGCCTAATGCTATATATATAACCGGTATCGTTATGGTAGCTACTCCGTTTTCGTCATACTTCATTTCCTTGAAGGCTTCGGTGCCATATTTATCAACTCCCGGCACGTCTTTTCTGACGTGCTTTCTCCATTCACTGCCATAATTTGCAGTGAGATAATCCATAATGACGGTGTTGTATTCGGACATTTGTCTATCGGAACAATATGCCATGCACCCGAAGTCTTCGTAATCAACTCCAAATTTTCTGGTGAATTGCTCTTGCCCAACATACACAACCGGAGCAATACCACCCTGCAATAATAGTTTCGCTTCACCGGATTGCCATTTATCCTTCGCAATCTTGGCAGAATAAGCGTCATCGTTCCATCCAAAATGACGCTCCGTTTCAGCAATTATGGAGTCAAGTTCAGATTGTTTTTTGCAATCAGTTAACTGACTTTGCGCCCATAGGTTACATGAAAGAGCAAAGCCAACACACAAAACCAATATTTTAGAGAGAGTAGCCATACGCAAAGTTACAACAAATTTTTCGTAACTCGGTGATAATAGGGCAAGAAAAATCCGCACCTCCACGGTAGCTACCATGAAAATGCGGATAAAATCGCTATTTTTTCCCTCAGTAATCATCCCCGCAATACCAGCCATACTATTGCGCTATAACCCAGTTTGGTTTGGTTCGGGCACTATATATGCCCGATAAACTAAACCTATCTAATATGTGGGAGGGCGAAAAGAAAAATCCCAGCGGAGTTATATTCTTTGAACGGACAAGGTTTTCATATCTCACGGATTTGTAGTAACTTTGCAGTATGGAGCAACTGCAAAAGGCATATTCAATATTTTGCGATGAGAGTTGTTATCTGCAATTTGATAACAGCGACATTATGTGCATTGGGGCAATAATTGTGCCTGATGCAGACCTTGACGCTTATAAGGTCGAACTTAAACGCATAAAACGCAAATATGGCATCCTCCATGAATTGAAATGGAATACTGTAAGCCGCACGCATCTTGCCATGTATGACGAGATTCTGCGTTTGTTTTTTGAGTCATCAATGGTATTCCGCAGTGTGCTTATCAAGAACAAGTCGAATATTCAGGCTCATTCTTTGAAGCGTGATGAGTATAACCGGTTCTATTATTCAGTCATTGAACGCCTTATCCGGTTTTCTATCCGGCATAATTCCGACAGTGCCAATTCTTACCGAATTTTCCTTGACCTTAAAGACAATAACGGTAAAATCAAACTTGCTTCAATACACAGTGAACTGACAAACATGATAAGGACGAACGATAAAATACAGTCGTTGCAGAATA
Organism: uncultured Muribaculaceae bacterium; assembly: GCA_910578075.1. GTDB lineage: Bacteria > Bacteroidota > Bacteroidia > Bacteroidales > Muribaculaceae > Lepagella. The sequence continues at coordinate 4,304 of CAJTPK010000046.1, forward strand.
TCCGTTCACATGAATCGCAGTTTATCCAGCTTGCTGATATTATAATCGGAGCTATCACATACAGGTCAAGAGGTCTGAATGGGAGCGAGGCAAAATCCCACATTGTAAGACTTATCGAAGAATTGTCGGGTTACCATCTTGATGAAGGGACTGAGCCAGGAGATGACAAGTTCGCGATTTACGATTTTCAACCGAAGAAAAGAAATGGCTGATAACGATATACTCGGAATGTTGCAGCCATATTTTGATTGCGAATTGTCGGTTGATGACAAGGACAAGATATTAGAGCTGCATGAGAGATTCAAGGATGATGTCTTAATCCAGAAGGTAAATCTTGATGGTGCCGAATTGATAATAAAGCCTTATCCATACAATCGCTCACATAAGGATGGGTTGCCCGATTGGTTTGACGGACTGCTTGAGAAGTTCGTCCATGTCATAACGCGGGATGCCAAAGAGGATAGGCGTAAAACAGCAAAAACGGTGAGAGAGTTTCGCTCAGAGCGAGCTGTGCGCGTCCATTGGATAAAGCCCATTTTAGAGAACGCCTCCGACAAACGTATCACGCGGTTCAGATATATTGAAAATTCCGGTCGGGAACGCGAATACTTTTGGTATCGCGCAAAAGGTTATATGGTTGTCGTGGAATATATAAATCCCAATTTTGCTTTAATTACCGGCTTCTGCGTTGACCAGTCCAATCACGCATACTATATGCGTAAGCTTCAGAACAAGGCATAAAAAAACCGCATTTACGGTAATGCGGCCAACCAAGTCTTTCGTTCTTCGATCGATGACGGTGCAAAGTTAGCGATTTTTTCTAACTCTACAAAATCAAAACAGCAATAGGCTAAGAAAGTTCAAAATTATATCGTCATCCAATAACTGCGACGGGCTGTCGCAGTATTTCTGCTCATTCAGATAGCCGCGCCATATTCTTCGATGCACTTTCGGAGGAGTGTAATTATAGAACTCTTACGTCACGCTTCCAAATCTAAGATTTTATAGCACATTTGGAAGCTTGATGGAATGGAGGGTATGATAATCGTAGATAACGAAATTCCACGAGGGTGCCAAATCGCATATTTTTTATGCACATTTGGCACCGTGATGGATGTTATAAGTCGGATTGGTTTAGCTCGGGCTTTATATATGCCCGATAAACCAAACCTAATATACGACTGAGCAAAAGAAAAAATCTTAATCCACTACATTGGGGAACTAACTTATGCAAAACGCACAAGGCGGGATACAGGTCAGACATCAAGACCTTTAGAACACTTCTTCTTTTGCGCCGTTGACGATTGCGTCTATCTCGTCGGCAATTTCATCTGACGAGAGCTTGATGTAGTCCATGAAGGTCTTTTGTGTCTTGTGTCCGCTGACGTGCATCATCTGGACGATGGTGAATTTGTGGGAGAGGTACATGTTGGTAATGCCGCTGCGTCGGGCGGTGTGGGTGGTGACACAATCATAGCGAGGCATCATCACGTCTCCTTTCTCGTTACGCTCTACTACCAGTTCTCCGGATTTCTCCCTCTCTTTCTGTTTCATGGTGAGCTTTGTCGGAACCTTGACAGCAAGTGTCGGCACGCTTTCGGAGAGGTCTTTAAGTATCTCCTTGATATAGCGGTTAAGAATCTGGTCTACCACCGAAGGAAGCCGATAGCTGTATTTCTCACAGATGGCTTTGAGGTTGGGATTCATTATCGGGATTTTCACCTCGTTGCGCGTTTTCTGCTGAACAAGACGGATAATCGGTGTGCCTTTCGCTGTTGTCGTAAAGTCCTCCGGCTGGATATTGTTGTAGTCGCTTACGCGCTGACAGGTATAGCAACCGACGAGGAAAATATCTCGCACTTGGTCTTTCAATCCGGTGAGTTCCATTTCTGCCAATGCCTGCAACTCCGTTTCGGTAAGATATATTTCAGCGGCTTTGTCGCTTTCCTCCACTTTACGTTTGGAGAAGCAGCTTAACGCACGGTCATTATTGTGCAGTCCGTCCTCGTATGCGTAGCCCACCATAGCGCGGAATGAAACAAGGTATTTGTTGACCGAACTTCCCATATAGTCGAGTTTCTGAAGGTGGTCGAGAAATTTCGTTACCAACGAGCGGTCAACATCTGCCCATGTCAATTTGTGGCGTGGGTCGAATCCGTTAAACAGTTTTCGGAAACTGCTCCACGCCTTGCAGCTACCAGCAGTGTATCGGTTGTTACCATTGAGACGTTTGCCGGATTTTATTTCTTCGACAAAGCGGTCAAGGAAATTCCAGATGTTAGCCCGCTCGGCTTCTGCGGCAATGCGAGCCTTCTCCGCTTCTTCCCGTAGTTGTCGTTCTTCTTTTTCCTTTGCGATAACTTCAGCCTCTTGTTGACGGCGTACTATCTCTGATTTTTCCGGATCCGCGATAGCCATTATTTCCTGTTTGACCTTTTCGCGGTCAAATTCCGGAGCTTCCATTTCTCGTTTGAGCATGACCTCGATGCGACCGAGTTTGTCATGCAGTTTCGGATACTCCTTGCGATGCCGTGCCAATGCGTCTTCGCTCGACACAGCCACCCTCCATTCCGGCACCGACACACGGAGCCGCGTGGTAAACTGAACATCAATCTTGCGTATGGGGTCTTGTACCCTCACGAAGAGGGTCGCTTTATCCTTGTTCTCGTCCTTTTTGAGGAAGTAGAATCTGGAGAGAGTCTTTGCCATAATTCAAATTCGTTTAATTATCTGATATACAGGATTGGGTTGTGGTTCAAATTAAAACCGAACCAATCCGATTGCAAATATAGTGAGCTTCTCAAAAGTTACCTATAAAGTTACCTATAATTCTTGAATATTAACGCCTGAAAACAAATTCAGTTCAGTTTAATTACGTTGATATATAATATTATAGCATTTAGTATCATTCACCACGATTCATTATAATTCATTAAAAATGGTGCTGGTGGCATCACCCTTAAAACAAGATAAGTCGCTGAATTTCAGCGACTTTTTCTTTTATCTATCCAGTCGTTTGTCCGAAATATGCCCGAAAATTTTTTATCCTCTTAACACTTTTTATACCTTCCTTTATAATCGGCCATATTGGTTCTCTTGCATCTCACCCCAAAAATCACCCCTTTTCGGACAATCCTCATTATCTCATGTCCGAAAATGAAGCACCATATCGGATTTATATCCGCATATCCCTATAGATAAGATCCCTCTCTTTGTAAGATAGGACACCTTCCAATAGATTAAAGGAGGACATACGATAAGCTGTCTTGTCGATTTTATCTTCTGGGTGGACCTCGTTGTATTCATCAAGAGGTCCATATAGCCGCAAATTTCCCAACATCACCTCATATTCGTAGCAAGTGGGCTTAGTCACTTCAAACATTGAGGCCAAAACCGGACAATAGTTATCTTTGGGTGATAACTTCTGAACCGGTATCGCTATATTTTCCCATTCATAATCAAGTTCAAAGAACTCTCTGTTGTAGAAGGCTGAAGTATATATAACTCCCATAAGCTTATGTGATGGCCCCTTTTCTATTGACCACTCAAGAACAAATTGTGGAATAATGTATTCCGGCTTAAATACATCGTCTGCATTCCGTACTGGTATAGTACATGCGATAATAACAGGAAGGTATTTAAGATACAGACTTTCGCATTTGGTGAATTTATCAATTTCAGGTATTCTCAAATCTAAAACACGAAAGTCCTTTCTTGAAGTAAACTGTGACACTAAGGTTGATTCAATCGGTGGGCGGTGCATCTCTTCCCAACTACCATATATACTTTTCGCTAAGTAAAGACATGGATAGCCGGGGGTACTGTATCTCTGTGTTTTGATATTTCGAATCATGCTGAATGGTATATGGAATATTTCCGTTCTGGGAACATCCTTTCTTAAAGAGCATATCCTCATTCTATACAAAGCACTCCATTTATCGTGAGTATAAATGAGATCTTCGCAAAATACATCATTAAGAATATTCTTTAGCTGCGTGTAGGCTCTAGACCTTCGCCCGGAAAGGCTGGAAGAAACCGCAGTGATAATCTTATCCCAAGTATTTTTCGCAAATGAAAAATCGATAGAGCCTTCATCTACCCCATGGCTTTTTAATTGTGTCAAATAGTCCAACTCACAGCATCGCAGAACACTCTTAAAATCATTCGAGTGCTGTTTCTGAAAACCATGACTACGTTCAAATATGGTAGTTCTTACCATATTTAAAAAATTCTCAGGATTATCTATCATAATCTCTTAAATAACTGGTGATGATTCGTATAATAAATTAAGTCACTCAACTGCGAAGAGGTAGTAGCGATGACCATATTGATACATTTCATCTGCACTACGAGCAACAACACGGAGCTTCTTACCCAGATATTTCTGCTCAATTATCTCAACGGCTTCGCCAAACTCATCAGGGAGATATAGGATATCCTCGTCGGAAAGAGAATCGTAATCCTCGCTTTTCTCAGCACCGGGATTTCCGAACGCATGTAGATGATTGCATCCTTCAGCCATTCTGAATACAGACAACTCAGATCGCGAACCATCTGTAGCAAACTTATGATAGCCTCCGGGCAAATATCGCTCTATTACGAACCATTCGCCTACCGCCATATTATCCGTTCCCATTTCCTTGGCACCTTCCTTTTCAAGGTGGGCAATCATTGCAGGAGACAAGAATTTCATCATACTTTCTGGAATGGTAGCCTTTTTTATTATGGCAGCGTTCTTCAATAATGGTTTCTTAAGCATATTATCTTCTTATAATTCTTTTAATTCCTTCCCGGTAACTCTCTTTATAATTCCGATGATATTATTTTCCACATCTCTATAGGCCACGTGGTTTTTATTTTTACCCCAATCATGAGTAGTCGCGCCTGTTGCCTTATTAGATGAATGAAGTATCAGGTGCTTCAAGAGTCGTGGTTGTCGAGTATAGAAGACTTTCAGGATAGCTTTTAGAGTTGATTCATCTCCTGACCAGTAGTAAGGTGGATTATATGTCAACGGGATTTTACTTGTGGCTCCAAACAAATACAAGAAGTCTTCACAACTCATATTCTCGAAAGAAGAACCGTAGATCTTAAAAATCTCTGTGAGTATCGGATCTCGCTCTTGTGCATAGATTTGAGACGGCGCAGTCTCGTTGATAAATCGCGTTGGAAAATCCAAACGTTGCGTGTTGGAAGATATTATTGGTCTGATATTACCCGAATCAGAAGTCTCAATATCTAAATTATCCGCAGATATATCAATTCCTAAATTATCATTTAACCAATGTATTAGCTTTCTGCAAAATGCCATACAACGTTCCGCGTCTCTTGGAAACTGAACATACCGATTGTAGATCTTCTGAAATGACGATTCCTCTGTAATCTCCTGCATGACTTTCGCAATCGGATCGGACGAGCCGAGGTTGTCTTTGAAAACCTCACTCGCTAGCTGAACACCGATACAAATAGAAAATATACATGGTTCAGGATTATTTACGACATCTTGGTCATCCAATTCAATAGACTTAGCCAATTCCGAGACTTTATCACTTAAAGTTTTGACATAATCCGAGCCTTCCGGATTTAAAGTTTCGAAGGCATCTACAACGGAATAAAGTGTCCTCCGCTCAGTATTTTTGTCAAATAATGAAATATGTGAAAAGGCTTGGCTCTGCTGGTTGTAAGCGTTGATCAATTTAAACGCTCCAAAAATCTCATCTATGGGGATTACATATAACTGCTCTACGAGCGCATCAATGTTACCTTCCCGTTGCGCTTTTAATGAGTTGTGAATAATATCTCGCGGTGCTTTGGCCTTAAGGAGTGCGGCTTCTACTGTTTTTGTTGGAACGTCCATAAACGTCTTTGCCATATCCTCTACCGGGACAAACCAATCCGCTTTAGACTGCGGCAACGCGAATATCATTTCAGGAATATATTCTTCCCACCACCAAGTGTATATCAGACCTCCAATACGAACTGCGGTGCCAATCAATGACATCAGATGAAGAATCTGAATTTCATTAGACTCAAATTCCCTGTTCTCCTTCGTCTTTTTAATCCAGTAATATCGGATAATCTTCTGACTTTCCTGATATATCGACCAGAATGAGAAACGTATGGTATCTTTAAGACTACGGATATAGTCTTCATACTCCATTCGCTCTTCAATGCTTCCTTTGATCATCAAACTCTATATGGTTAGATTATTTGTTCTTGAAAAGGTCAATTCCGGTATGATCCATTACAATTTTCCCGAAATCAACTAATACCTTATCTGTCTCTTTCTGGGAGGAAAAACGCTGCATAAGATATCGCTTTGTTATAGCCCAATGCTCTTTTTCATCGATATAGACACACAAATCTTTAGATCCACGGAGAAATTTGTGTAGAAATCTATTGCAATCATCCTCAGTATTATCACACAGCCAAGCTTTCCATCCTGCGGTGAATACCAAATATGAGTTAGATTCATCAGACGGAAGAAATGTGGATATATCTGTTGGCGACGGATTATTGGCCATTGATTTATAATATCCATCATCGGAAACTTGAATCACAGACATTTCGATAGTTTTACGTCCAAATTTTGCTCCTCCGAAATAATACTCAAATAGATAATTGTAAAGAAAATCCCAAGACCACATATCGCGATGGACGTTTAGATTGGCATAGTTATCCCCCGGACAATTTTTACGAGTAGATATGACATTGCAATAACGTCTCAAACCCCACATATCGGTATATGGAGTTTGCTCTCTTATATAATTCACAATGTCAAGCACACGGGATTGGTATCTAGCCAAAAGTCTGAATGCGTTTCTCACATCAATGAATGCGTTATCTAGTTCTTTGTTCATTTGAAATAAGTTTTGAAGGTCATTATGGAATCGGGTGAAATGAGTGGCTTACTGGTGGCTATTTCGTCAAACCAACGGATATTATAAACCCCGTGAATGTTGAACCCCAGCTCTATCAGGTTTAGCAACCGAATGACAGAAGATAGGCCCATTGTTATCATGGGTAGTCTTTCGTATTCATCGCGTAACTTCGTAATCTGAATGAGTAATGATAGCCATGTGCATTTATTGACATACACATTCTTAGCTACTGACACTGCTTCGGTAGCCTTTTCTGCGTTTCCTCCTACAGCAATAAAGTAAACAGGCTTATCATCGCCATATTCATTCCGATAGGCTATAATTTCTTTTTCCCACTGCTGGCTATACTGACCGCCATTGTCGCGATACTTCGCCTCTATGATAACATCTAATGCTTGAAAGCGAATAAAAACATCCGGTTCTACGAGCGTGGAGTTTCCAGTCCCGGTTGAATCCCAATGAGGCCAGAACTCATAATCTTCAATCTGACCGGCAACCAATGGCAAATTTTCATTATCAAAACACACCTCACTCAGTACGCTCCAGAACAGTTCATCCGGAAGCATGAGCATCGTCTCGAAAACAGACGATGTCTTCGGATCCTCGTGGGTGTCTTTGTTATGATAGGTACTGTGTATCATTAATTGTTTAATTCAATTTCTTGATGAATAGGATTAGCCAAGACCTCAGAATTAAGAATGCAGTATGTAGGAGAATCATGACTTTCACGGAATATATACCCGTCATATCCTCGGGATAAGAGCATTTCCTTAAAATACTCACCATTGGTAAAGTCAGTGAGTAGTTGCCCGAAGTAATCAATTCGATGATTCCCATAAAAGAAATTTCCGATTTCTGTGGACAGATTTAAGATTTCACAATCATCTTCGAACGTTTTTTGTCGTTTAGTATTAATTAGACGGAGTTTATCAATTAACGGTCTCAATTCGCAAAGATTTTTACACGCTCCTATAGAACTGAATTTATGAAACTGATCTGTTAATATATCAAATCCGAGTTCATCAAAGGACAGGAGTAAGGATGAGATATTCTCAAATTGGGATAAATCCAGTAATTGAATTTCTTGTATTATCGAAGTTTCCGTCAGCCAAATTTTATTACAACCATTATTTTTGGCAGCAAGGCAACCTGTGCTATAGGCTGTCGCTTTATTCTCGAAAAAATAGAATGCTCCTATTCTATTCTTTATGCGTAAGTCTTCACAGTCATCAGAATAAACATACTCTTTATTCTTGAAATCTGTATTCCAATTATCCGGTGGACATTCAATATCATATCTGAATAGCTTCACTGCACCGGGTATTTTGTAAGTATTTATCATCAACCTGCACATATTGTTTATTTTAAAATTAAAAGTTCAGCCATCGATACGTCAAGTAATTCTGCAATTCGTTTTAAAGTCTGAAGATCTGGTTGGCTTACGTTGGTACACCACTTTGAGACAGTGGACGGATTCTTACCCAGTTCCGCTGCCAGCCATCTACTTGTCTTTTTCTTTTCGACAAGCACTACTTTAAGTCGATTTAAGTCTTCCATAATTCAACTATGATGATTTGAACGCAAAGATAGTGATTTTACTCAATCCAGCAAAGACAATATGCCGTCAAACATAAACATCGCCACAGAAACCTCGACGAGAGACAGCTTTCGGGCTGTCTTTTTTTTATTCTCCATTTCGACTCAAACCCTTATATGTGAATGAATAGGAGTTATCACAAAACTCTTATTCTAATAAAATTGCATATATGAGGAATATATGCCGGATTGATAGCGAAGAGTTATCGATCCCTCCCAGACGTTTGCATTTGACCTGCGAGACCCACTCTTAAGAAAGTGGATGAAACTGGTAGATTGAAGAGTCCGGGAAAGAACTGGAATATCATGTAAAAGTGGTATTCCATCTTCTTTTTTCAAAATTCTGAAATAGTAATGAAACCCTTATATATGAAAGAAATAACATATAATAAAACCAATAATAAACACAATGAAAATCAAACCAATTTTAAAAGGCCTTGAGACCGTAGCGAACTGTATAGTGGTCGCAGGGGCCGCAAAAGCAATCTACAACAAGTTCTCTTCCTCTGACGATGATGACGATGACGATGAAGAGGACGAAATCGACGAGGACGATGAAGATGGGGAGGATTAAAGAAAAACATATCTCCCTGACAGTCCTTGCATTAGAGACAATCACATATCTCTTGAAAGCCGCAAAGAAACTTTCAAGCACGATAAAGTAATTAACCCTTTAAAACCAGTTGACATGAATACAACTTCAATACAACTGACGGCTCCGGCAATCAAACGGAGAAATAAGCCGAAGGCATCCAATAAGACCTTCGCACTGGCCTTATTAAGGAATCCTTTTCCTGTATGGCCCACTCCGGCGGCATAAATAATAAGCTGCCACACATAAAAGACTTAGACATGATGAAATTCTGTCTGGTCTTTTTCTCTCATTCAAACAAGAATATTAACCAATAAAACCCCATTCAACATGGCAAACAACTCTTTAGTGGTGGTACCCAACAACGGTATCATCACACAACCGACATGGGAAGTTCGGGAAGGTCTGCATGACCCATATACCGAAAGACATCCCAACTTCATTGAAGGCCCCTCCAACGAAATTTCAATGGAGGAACTGACCTTCAAGAACATCATCCCCACGTTCAGCGATAACTCTCTGACAATATCACATCAGAAGTTCATAGAAACAACCCGAAAAGCAGCGGAGGTAATCTTCGGTGCCGGGAACGTAACGACAGCCGAAACACGTTGCTCCCATCCTATCATCGGGCGCATTCCTTCGGCACAACACAAGAAGGCATCCGAGCTTAGAGACGATGAAAAAACCATCTTCTATCAGCGTCTTGCATGGATAGCCCATATCACGACCCTAACATCCTCAATAAACGGCCAACAGGTTTCACTGACTATTGGTGGAACACGAAGCTATGCAGAGGATAAACTCTATGCCCGTCAGAATCCACAGCATTTCAGAGTATTCATCGGATTTCGTGTCCGTGTCTGCTCCAATATGATGCTTACCACAGACGGCGTATCAGACAATCTGCTCTGTATGACGGAAGCGGACATGTTCCAGAAAGCGTTTGAACTGTTCAACCGGTTCAACGAAGTAAAGGAATCCACTCTCTACAACCTTGAAGCCCTGAACAACACATGGCTTTCACAAGAACAATCCTGCAAGATAATCGGGAGACTTCGCTTATATCAGGCACTCCCCAACACTCAGCAGAAGGCATTACCACAAATTCTTCTCGGAGACAGCGTGGTAAATGCAGCAACTGGAAAAGGCGCGAGAGTTTGACCCCTTCGGGCACGCGGGACTGACCCCTTCGG
>CAJTPK010000047.1 GCA_910578075.1 uncultured Muribaculaceae bacterium
GCGGAGAGACAGGGATTCGAACCCTGGGTACCTAAAAGGCACAACGGTTTTCGAGACCGCCCCGATCGACCACTCCGGCATCTCTCCTCGGTCGTTTTTGATAGCGTGCAAAATTACTATTTTTTTTCTTTTGAACCAAATTTTACAGACAGATTTTATTCAACAAATCGTATATTCTCTCTATTCTTTCTGTTACCTCTACTATACAACACAACCATACAATACAACATAGAAAATTGTAGAAGCTGATCAATGACCATTTACAACTTTAGCGACACACTATATTGAAACTTCCAAGTATTTTCGCTATCTTTGCATATATTCAACTATATTCACAATATTTGGTGCGCAATAATTGTTGAATACTTAGAAAATTAAACCTCAAATCTGTATATTATGGCAGACGATAGAATTATTCCTCCCTCAGAACTGATCATTAATGAAGACGGTTCTGTATTTCATATCCATCTTAAACCGGAACAACTCCGCGATAACATAATATTTGTCGGTGATCCCGGAAGAGTTGATATGGTTGCTTCCTATTTCGATACAATTGATTATAATGTGTCTTCACGCGAATTCCATGCAATCGGTGGCACTTACAAGGGAAAACCTATCATGGCTATTTCCCATGGTATCGGACCAGACAATATCGAGATTGTTATGACCGAGCTCGATGCTTTGGCAAATGTAGATTTCAAAACCCGTAAGGTAAAACCTGAACACCGCACACTGAACATTGTACGCATCGGAACCTCCGGATCGCTGCAGGAAGACCTACATATCGGTGATTTTGTTATTGCAGAAAAAGGTATGGGATTCGATGGCATCCTGAATTTCTACGCTGACCGTGACAAGGTTTGCGATCTTGAATTCGAACGTGAATTCTGTAAACACACCGACTGGAATTCAACATGGGCGGCTCCTTACACAGTAGATGCCGACGCGGGTCTTGTAGATCAGATCGGTAAAGACGATATGGTAAGAGGATACACAATAGCCGCAGTGGGATTCTATGCCCCCCAAGGACGTATGGTAAGGCTAAAACTCGCAGATCCCAACCTTAACGAAAAAATCGAGAGTTTCCGCTTCAACGGACGACCCATCACAAACTTTGAAATGGAATCTGCATGTCTTCAGGGATTATCAAAACTGCTTGGTCACCGGGCGATGACGGTATGCTGCATCATAGCAGAACGAAGACTGAACAATGCAAATACCGACTATAAGCCAAAGGTAAGACATCTCGTAGAAACCGTGCTCGAAAGATTCTGAAATTATTTAGAAACCATTTAATAACAATGCACTGCAATCCCGCAGTGCATTGTTTTTTTTAAGATATTGCATATCTGTTACCCGGATAACGGGTGATGATTCCATCAAATTCCAGTTCCGTTAAAGTCGAAATCAATTCATTAACCCCTACCCCTGTACGCATATGCAATGCATCAATCGCGATTGGTGAAGACTCGAATTTCAATATCTCATATATGATAGACGCTGTGCCCTCAAGCTCAGGAAATAAATTTCTTTGTCGTGGTGCGACATGCTTGCCAAGCGGCTCCCACCCCATGAGTTCTATCACATCAGCCGCTGCGGAAATCAAATGAGCCTTCTCTTTTCTAATCAAATGATTACAACCGGCACTCGATTCATCTGAAACTTTACCCGGCAACGCCATCACTTCCCTGTCATATCCAAACGCAAGATTTGCAGTGCTCATCGCTCCTCCCTTCAATGCCGATTCAACCACAACAGTAAGTTGACTCAACCCAGCTACAATGCGGTTTCTCTCAAGGAAATACGCCCTACGTGGCGTGGAACCGGAGGGATACTCCGACACTATCGCACCTCCACTCTTTACAATTCTTCTTGCCAGATCACGATTAGCTGCGGGGTATATCATGTCGAGTCCATGAGCCATCACCGCCACAGTCGGTAATCCTGCCTCAAGTGCTGCCGTATGCGCAGCAGAGTCAATCCCATGGGCAAGACCGCTCACGATACACAGATCCGGGAAATAACCTCCAAGGTCCGAACACAATCTATGACAAAAATCAAGGCCGTATCTGGTAGAGCGGCGTGTGCCGACCACGCTTGCTGAATGCGGTGAATTCAAATCAGCATTACCCAGCATATACAGCGTAACAGGCGCATCCGGAATCTCCCCGAGCAGCCACGGATAATCATCATCAACAAGAGACAACACGCGCACCGAATGCCTTGAAGTAAATTCATATTCCTGACGGGCACGGGACAACGCCTCATTACGGTCATTCGCACCGAATCCGCTCCGGCTGTTCAATCCGAGTGCGTCAGAAACCGACAGAAGATCAAGAGTAAAAAATTCTTTTAATGTCAACCCTCTTTCAACAATCCGTCTTGCAAGAGACGCATTTGTCCCCCGCATCATTCCCAACGCGATTCTATAGATTATCTCTTCTCCCTCCATATCCATCCTTATAATACTATTATAAATATTTTGCGAAAAGTTTAGCAAGCTCATCTCCTCTGGATAGCTTTCCATCCTTGAGGATAACGCATGTTACTACGGCTTCCGCGCAAATTTCACCATCGGATCTGACAATATCCTGATGGAATATAAAACGCGCACCCTTTCTTTCCACCCTGAGACAACTCAAAAATGTATCTCCTCCACGCAATGATGTCTTATACTCGATCTCGATCTTCCTGACTACAGCATCAATGCCACGCTGATGAAGAGCAATAAACGACACTCCGGCATCAAGACAGAATTTATGTCTCGTATGCTCCATATAATGGAGATAATTGGCATTGTTCACGATTTGCTCACAATCAAGCTCATAATCGCGAACCTCCATATCCATTATAAAACAGTATTTCTTATTGTTATCTTTTAATATACGCATGATTCTCAAGACTTTTTTATTTTAGCTGAAATCTTATCCAATGCCTTACGGAAATCATCGACACTGTCAAAGGCTGATAATGGCAGCCACACAAAACCATTAACCGGAGTTCCTATAGGAAACACCACTGATTTATCAAACACTTTGAAACTCCTTATCCGATCGTAATCTATAAAGAAATCCATCTGCTTCAAGGCATCCGCATCCGCCTCCGTAGGATTCGGGAAATACATCGAAACGCGAAGCGCCTGCTCCTCAACATACAGATTATGGTCCACGATATTGAACCGGCAGTTCTCACTGAGACCGTGATAGTAGTAAAGAAACATCATTACTGTCGGCATCAATATGAAAACCACCATCAAGGCCAAAATCGAATACCTCATGTCGATCAGTAAGCCGGCAATAATACCGACTAACGCCAACGCACACAACAATAATAATGGAGTGATTCCCCAGAAATGGAACATCTTACGGGCAAAATCACCCCGTCCCATTCTGAAAGGATGTTCACTCAATCCATTATCATCATTTGTTTTGTCCATCCCGCTTCTCCCTTTCAGATTTATAGATATTTTTATTTACAGCCTTTAGCTTATCCGCAAATCCTGTTCCTTCATTGTTATAGAGAGCGTCCATATCGATATATTTGTCTCCATTACCCTTATGAATCGGAAACACCTTATCCCTCATCTCCTTTGCGCTATCGGAAAGCGGAGCGTGTCCATTCGGGAGAATTCCTCTCAAATCCCTGTCAACGCCATCAGCAGAGCATCTGACGCCTCTTATCTCGGAACAAGGCGGGTAACCAAGTCCGGTCCACATGATATATTGATCCTTTATCATTGCAGGAGTTGCCTCCGAGAATGACGATACCGGACGGCATCCCTCTATCGCGACGGTAGCTGTAGATTTATACCTCGGAATAAAGTCCTGGTCAATCACCCAACGGTCAGCACCTGAAGAATAATCTCTCTTGTTCATGTCATGATAGAAACTTCGGCTTACCTCCTCGGTCAACAATTCCGGTGTGATGTCACCATTCTCCGCAAACGGCTTAAGCAAATGGCAGGCGTTAGCCTCTCTGACAAAGCCAAATCCCTCGTTCGGACGACCGGAGTGGCTATAGTTGGTGCGCACAAGAACGCCATTCTCCGCATCCTTCAGATCATAACGTTTGAAGGAATGATTGTTTGTTTCAAAATACGCGCCGTTTCCGGTGGCATCAATCACGCCGAAATTAGCCTCAACACCCATTGGACGCGGCAAAGTCTCAAGAAGACGGGCAAAATCATCAACCGAGCGGCAAGTCTTCAAAGCCTTGGTCATGACAATTCCCTCCTTATCCATTTTCTTTGAACTCACCTTATCGTCCTTGATATTGTAGGAGGCAGTATTCATCACCGCGAACCCCGCCTCATTCATTCCTATCCATGCCTCCTTGAGATATTTGTCGGAAGCGTTGAACAATGCCACATAAGCAAATTCGCCCGCTGCTGCCGGAACGTATTCCACTTTATTATCAATAGCGCTTGTATCGCGGTGTTTCCACAATATCGGACGTCCATATGGATTACGGTCTGCTGAAATAATAGCAGACGTGCATGCCTTGCAATCCGCGGAGGATAGCAGAGACACGCACGCCATTACAAAAGTCAATATTTTTTTAATCACTTATTATCTATTATCTGTTGGATTCAGCAATGCGCTGACGCATAGCTGCGTTAAAAGTATCATTTCCCATAAGTTCCTCAAGAGTCAGATGCATGCGGTAACGCCAATAATGACGGGGATTAGCAGGCTCGTTGATCTGCTCGTCATGCGGATTGCCGCGACGCAATCCTCCGTCACATGCCATCCAATCCTGCAAAGGCAGGATGCAAAGCATGGAAGGACTCTCAAGATGAAGATTCACAATCTTGTCACATATCCAAGGCTCCGCAAATTGAGGAGCAGCTCCACTCTCATGCAACACTGAATTATAAAACCTCTGTGTCATCTCAGGATTACTCTCCCACCATCCACGGATACCGGCCATGTCATGTGTCGAAGTCATGCAGACTGAATAATATGGATAATGCCATGTGTCACCGAAATCAGCACCGGGATCCTTTGGCATCCTCTGGATTTCCAAAGCAAGAATCTGAAGCTGCCTCATCACATCCGGCACACAATCCGGAATCATTCCCAAATCTTCAGCGCATGTCAGCATGCTTGTGGCGTCAAGCAATGGAGGAAGCTTCCACATTGCCTTGCCATACCAGAAATCATTGTGACGATGATAGAAGAAATCTGTGTAGAGTCTGTTGAAATTCCATTTTGCATAATCCGACAATATACGGTACTGATACGTATATTGAGCCGCGATACGTGGATGATAATGTCCCGGATGATAAGGATCCTCAATGAAGAGAACGTCATCTATTATTCCCAGCAGAGCATTCTCAATCCTTTTATTCTTCTCATTTTTCTCTTCATGAAGGAAATATGCCTCAACCTTCTCCTGTGTATTTACAAAATCCTTGAGACAATAACGGTCACCTCCGATTCTGTCGAGAAACCTTTCCTTTACCTCCTCTTTCATTTCTCCGAAGAAATCATCAAGCATCCAGTCAAGGATAAGAGGATTGGTCATCAGTTCACTGTCGATCCAGAAATCATAGCTGTTTCTTAACTCCTCGGCTGAGAATGGCAATGCAGGATTGAAATACCCGAGCAAACCATGCACGGCATTCATTGGGATCTCCCAGATACGGAAGAATCCGAGAATATGGTCAATGCGATAGGCATCGAAATATTCCGCCATCTTTCTGAATCTGTTCTTCCACCATTTGAAACCATCCTTAGCCATCTCATCCCAGTTATATGTCGGGAATCCCCAGTTCTGTCCAAGCACTGAAAAATCATCCGGTGGAGCACCCGCCTGCGTATCCATGTTAAACAATTCGGGCGACACCCACGCGTCCGCGCTGAAACGGCTGATGCCGATAGGTATGTCACCTTTGAGAACCACTCCGCGGCTATGTGCATAATCGCGGGCGTCACGAAGCTGGCGATCAAGATGGTATTGCACATAATAATGGAAATCAAAACCCTCTTTATGCTCTTCACGCAATTCATCAACTTTCGCAGCACCATAACGTGAATACCCGCCCCACTGATTACTGTCAGGAGTCTGATAAAGATCCCTGAGAACGCACCATGCGGCATAAGGTTTCAGCCAATACTCATTGCGGCTTACAAAATCCTTGTATTCTTTCTTCCTCATCGTAGATTCCCCCTGTTCAGCGAAAATCTCACGAAGATACTCCTTTTTCCCGGCATTTACGCGTTCATAATCTATTGCAGGAAGAGAATTCAGCTCAGATGCAAGGGCATGAAAATAGTCACGTCTCGAAGCCTCTTTTAATGTTCCTACCTCCCATAGGTTAAGATACATCGGATGCAATGCGAATGTAGAATTAGCCTTATATGGGTATGAATCCACCCATGTTCCGGTCATCGTCGTGTCATTGATAGGCAGAATCTGAAGAATCTTCTGACCTGTCAACGCACACCAGTCAACCATTTTCTTAATATCGACGAAATCACCGACACCGAAATCATTCTCCGAGCGCAATGAGAATACCGGTATGGCAGTTCCGGCACCCTTCCAGTTCTCCTTTGGATTCGCAAACCGGATTCCATCTATCACAATCTGTTCCCCCTTCGATTCCGGACGAATGCCATACACCCTGTTATTGATGTATTCCCATCCTTTTACAGTTTTTGTCGCCTTATCAAGAATCAGAAATTTATATTCAAAAGGAGATTTCATTTCCGACAGCGGCAGATTCACTTCCCACACCGGGAAACCGGCATCATTCATCACTACTGCTTCCGAAGGATTCCAATTGCCGAGGAATTTTCCCTCTCCTGCAATTGCAAGAACCTCATCAGGCTCCACCATCGGTGCCTCGATCCTAATGCTTACCGTATCTACCTTGGAAGTCAAAGGCTGATCACGGAAAGGTCTACGAAGCATTCCATCTACAAAAGCAGATGAATAAAACGGCTTGTCAGCCGGAAGATCATGCCACGAAGAGAATATCCGGTAGGATGTGATATCGTTCCCTGCCTTGAATCTGTGAGGGGCACCCCATTCGAATCTCCATTCCTTCTCGGGAGCTTTCACAATAAAACTGTAATCAAAATCTCCCGGATTGCGTGCGAGGTCAAGCTGCAGCTGCCAGGTATCCGGGCTCGTGAGATTCATCTCCACAGCTTTTGTGACATCACCGTTACCGAGTTCGGGGATAGAACCGCTGACAAACAGCGATTCTCCCCACTCGGTATGGTAGTTGATATTTAAGGTAATTTTCATATAAGAATTTATTAAGCCAATATACTATATTTATATTATCCGCATTTTGAATTTCCGCAGGACGTGCATATCAGGCACCCCTCCTGATATATCAACGTCTCGGCGCCACATTTCGGACATTTCTGTCCAGTGGCAGCCATACCGTTCGGCAGATATTTCTTGAGAGCTCTCTCAAGTCCATTCTTCCAGGTGTTGATATTTGTGGAATCAAGTTCCAGACCACCGACAAGTTTAAGCACCTGATCAATAGGCATGCCGTAACGCAACACTCCGGATATCAGTTTTGCATAGTTCCAGAACTCAGGATTGAACTTCTCGCTGAGTCCTTCGATCGTAGTCTTGTATCCACGCTTATTGATAAACTGGAAGTCATAACGCTTCTTGCCATCACCATCCATAGCCTTGATGATCTTGCCATGGTTAACGCTCTTCGGACAGAAAATACCATCCTCGTCATCCGCCAGACCGGTAAATATCTCATACGGTTTGCCATCAACAAGACCTACGAATGCAATCCATTTCTCCTTATTGTTCTGGAAACGTACAACATCTGCCTCAAGCTCTACCGGACGCTTCATTATATGCTCCGGATTAGCGATCAACGGAGCTTTTGCCGGAGTAACCGCCGCAAGCACATTATTTCTTGAACCATCGCGATAAACAGTGCATCCCTTGCAACCCGCCTTCCAAGCCTCTACATAGAGATTGCCAACAAGTTCTTCAGTTACATCCGACGGCAGGTTGATGGTAACACTGATTGAATGGTCAACCCATTTCTGCACGGCACCCTGCATCCTTACCTTCTCCATCCAGTCAACATCATTGCTGGTAGCCTTGTAGTAAGGTGATTTCTTTACAAGCTCATCAATCTCCTCAGCGGTCATGTTATCTTTTCTCTCGATACCGTTGATCCGCATCCACTCCAGGAATTTATGGTGATACACAATATATTCCTCGAAAGCATCGCCAACCTCATCGACAAAATCTATACGCACATTCTCATCAGAAGGATTGACTTTTCTTTTCCTCTTATAGACAGGCAGGAACACAGGCTCTATGCCGGATGAAGTCTGCGTCATGATTGACGTTGTTCCTGTTGGAGCTATTGTCAGACACGCGATATTGCGGCGTCCGTTTTTTATCATCCTGTCATAAAGTGCAGGATCTGCCTCTCTTATGCGGCTTACGAACGGATTCTCTTTCTCTCTTTCAGAGTCATAAATCTCGAACGCGCCTCTCTCCTCTGCCATATCGACAGACGCTGAATAATAAGCGAGTGCAAGCTGCTTATGCACTTCTGTAGAAAACGCGGTGGCATCTGTGGTTCCGTATCTGTAACCGAGTGAGGCCAGCATATCGCCCTCTCCGGTTGTACCGCATCCTGTGCGGCGTCCTTTGAGAGTTTTGCTTCTTATCTTCTTCCATAGATTAAGTTCGGTGCTCTTAACCTCATCAGTCTCAGGGTCGGTCTCGATTTTAGCGATGATAGTGTCGATCTTCTCCATCTCAAGATCAATGATATCATCCATAATCCTCTGAGCTTTGCCAACATGCTCGCGGAACAGATCAAAATCAAACTCGGCATGATCAGTGAACGGATTCTTCACATAGCTGTAAAGATTGATTGCGACAAGACGGCAGCTGTCATATGGGCACAAAGGAATCTCTCCACACGGATTCGTTGAAACAGTCTCAAAACCGAGATCAGAATAACAATCGGGCACAGATTCACGCTGAATGGTATCCCAGAAAAGCACACCAGGCTCCGCACTCTTCCACGCGTTATGCACAATCTTATTCCACACCTGAGAGGCATCTATCTCTTTCGTGACCTTGGGCGTGTCAGATTTCACCGGGAATTGCTGCATATAAGGCTCACCGGAAACCACGGATTTCATGAAATCATCATCTATCTTCACAGATACATTAGCTCCGGTCACTTTGCCTTCGGTCATTTTGGCATCAATGAAACTCTCGGCATCCGGATGCTTGATGCTCACGGTCATCATCAGCGCACCGCGGCGACCATCCTGCGCCACCTCACGGGTGCTGTTACTGTATCGCTCCATAAAAGGGACAAGACCGGTGGAGGTCAGAGCCGAGTTTTTAACAGCGCTGCCCTTCGGACGGATATGCGAGAGGTCGTGTCCGACACCGCCCCTTCTTTTCATGAGCTGCACCTGCTCTTCATCGATGCGGATGATACCACCGTATGAGTCAGGATGACCGTCAAGACCTATTACAAAACAGTTAGACAGCGAACCGACCTGATAGTTATTGCCGATGCCCGCCATCGGACTTCCCTGAGGCACAATATACTTGAAATCCTTAAGAAGACCAAAAATCTCCTCCTCGCTCATCGGATTGGGATACTTGTTCTCGATCCTTGCAAGTTCCCTTGCGATACGATGATGCATGTCATCCGGAGTAAGCTCATATATGTTGCCATCTGAATCCTTCAGGGCATATTTACTTGACCAGACACGGGCGGCAAGCTCGTCACCTTTGAAATATTCCAATGATGCGGCGTAAGCCTCGTCATAACTGTAAATTTTTGAAGACATATTATCTTTTGAGTTATCTATTTAGAATTTTTTTTGATTTTGACAGTCTGAAAAGTTTCCAATTTCTGAAAATTTCCGACTGCAAATATCGCATAAAATATCCGAATATAAAAGTTTGAAAGCATATTTTATTTTCAAGAATCCATCTCATAAAAAAATTTGGAAAAAAGCGATATAATGATTAAATTTGTCACGAGTTTACAAAGCGCATGCACATATAGAAAACACATTTATCAATGAAATACGGCTACAACTATAAAGTTGATCTTCCCGAAGATGTGACCACCATTCTTGACCAGGATTTCTGGGTGGTGGAAAATATCGGTGCAGAAATGCTTTCCACCCTTAACGAGCCCATAAAATTCTCAGCATCAACATGGATATTTGTGAAGCGAGGTGAATGCAATGCGGATATTAACCTCATTAATCATGAGATTTCAGCCCCCGCCCTTGTAACTGTCGAGAACTCCCAGATTCTCCAGCCAAAATACATCAGTCAGGATTTTCAGGCATCGATTCTCGTCATGTCGAAAAGATTTCGCGACAACCTGTTTCTCTTCATGAGCAACATGCCGATCTACGCAACGATTTCCAGACATCCTGTGGCAAAAATTATCCCCGATACATTGCCGGAAGTTGATAGCTTCTTCGCGGAGAGTAAAAAAATAATAGCCGATAATGAGAATTCCTATCGCTCTCAAGCTTTCCTCTTCACACTGACCGCTTTTATTTTCAAGACAGCCTACAAATGGTTCGAATCATATAAAGAAGAAGTGATGACAAACCAGGGACGCATGTCTGACCAGTTCCTTATCCTGGCGCAGCAAAATTTCAAGCAGCAACGGTTTCTTGACTTCTATGCCCAGAAACTTGGCGTCACTCCCAAACATCTGTCGCGCACCCTTAAAAGCCAGACAGGCTTCACCGCCGTGGAATGGATAGAGCGTTTTGTGATTCTTGAGGCAAAAGTATTGCTTAAGTCATCAAACCTCAACATCCAGCAGATTTCCGACGAACTCAACTTCCCCTCACAATCATTCTTCGGAAAATATTTCAAGAAGATAACCGGAATGTCACCAAAGGAATTCCGCAATTCTTAAATCATATTTTGAGACCAATCCATCACTTCTTCCTGAACCATATCGAGCCCTTCCATTTGTCGGAAACAATCAACCCTCCGATCACAAGGGCGCAGCCGATGTATCCGAGCAACAATATCTTTTCTCCGAGGAAGAAATAGCCCGCAACCATAGTAATCGGTGGCTGAAGATACAGATAATTGTTGGCAGTTACCGACCCAAGCTTTTTCATTGCCTCATTCCATATCAGGTAGGCACATACCGAACACATCATCACAAGAAACAGAAAATTTAAAATGTATTCAGGTTGCGAAAAGTCAAACAGCAGATGCAGATGATATGGCTCATGTTGTATCAGGAGCAATGGCACGGCGGTTATCACTCCATAAAAGAATAGTTTTCGCGTAATGAACAGGGATGTGTATAACGGAATCACACGCCTTACCGCAATTGTGTAGATAGCCCAGCACAATGCTGCGGCAATTGCCAGTAAATCTCCCTGCGGGCGGAATTCCAGGCTCGCTCCATTGCTTAAAATAATGCATACCACTCCCGCTATAGCCACACCCGACCCTATAAGCACGCCTGTCTGAATCTTCTGTCGGAATACAAGAGCCATGAGAAATGTTGTGAACAGTGGGGAGATTGAGGCGAGAAGCGATACATTACCCGCCGTCGTAAGACGCAACGCATAGTTCTCGGTAATAAAATATAGTGAACCGGCACATATGCCGCTTATGAACAACGTAAATTCATCTTTCCAGTTACGGCTCTTTATATGGCGGAAAGTAAGGCAAAGAAGCAGGATATAAGCAACGGCAAATCTGTAAACATACATCTCAACCGGAGTGAATCCACCCTTCTCCATCAGGACTTTTGTACTTAGAAATGACGTAGCCCAGAAAGATACGGTCAACAAAGCTCCGAGATGAGCCAATATCAGTAGGTATCGAGAACCAATGCTTTGATTAAACCTCATATGGTGTTTATATGGTATTAGGGCTTGATCAACCCTTCAAATGATATTTTAATGCAAAAGTACAATTTTTTTATCAATCGTTATAATGTTTAACGACATAAAAAATGCGACAGCAAAGCCATCGCACTTTTTTTCAGTTGGTTATCAAGTATTGAGAATCAAATCTCGACAAACTCATCTTTTCCCACTCCGCAGATCGGGCAAACCCAATCATCAGGAATGTCTTCAAATGCTGTGCCGGGAGCTATACCTCCATCAGGATCACCAACTTCAGGATCATAGATCCAGTCACAAACTTCACATCTGTACTTTTTCATTTTTATTTAATTTAGAGTCCGTCTCATAAAAAATTTGGCTTTAGGGGCGGCTTGTTTCCGAGATAATTTATTCAATCGCGAAGGGGAGCAACCTTTCGGTTGTGACCTGAGGGATTGGATAAATTAGCCGGAAAGAAG
>CAJTPK010000048.1 GCA_910578075.1 uncultured Muribaculaceae bacterium
CAGGTGTCGGGAACATTGTGAGCTACTAATGAATCCCGCATTGCTGTCGGTTCATCACATCCATGTTTCTCCGTCATTGTGTAATCACCTCCACTGACAAGTATCCGACGGATTTTCCCGACATGATATAGGTCGGCTGTAGCCTTGATGCGGTTATCGAAGTAGTAGTTATGCACTCCATCGGGTGTTATTGGAGAAGTCCCGAGTAATAAGCCTGTTTCTCTTGACGGAACATCAGCTAAATTATCGAAAGTACGTCCTTTTGCATTGTTTGCCACAATATAATTGCAGATTGCAATAATTACTACCGCGGTCAACAAACATCCGATAGCGATGAATGAGATTTGTTTAGTTCGTTTGTACAGCATTACGATACTCTTTTAATCGTACATGTTCAAGGTCGAGAGAATCCACCAAATTACCCGTTTCGTCAAATATCTGCAAGAAGGTATATCTGCCTGCTATATCAGGATCTGAAACATATCGATACGACTGAAATATCATATATCCTTCTTCAGAGGTCGAACCAATATAGCCTTGATTCGCGGGCACATACCAAGCTTTACGTTTATCTACATCAATGAAGTACGAGAATTCATTCCTCATATCTGGACATCCCTCAACTATCAGCTGTAGAGGATCATAATTGTAAATCTTCACTCTGCTCGTAACAAGAATCGAGTCAATAGGCACAGGATAAAACCTGTCTCCATCTGCCATATACCAGCAATGCCAGTCTGGCCGAATAGTCTGATAAAGTTTGGTTTCCTTCTTGGTGGTTTTATTCTTTATCCATAGTGCAACCTCCGGGATATCAAATTCATCCTTTGCAGAATCGACGATTTGAATATACAATGCAACGGAATCATTTTGGGCGACAAGCTTTTTGTCGGAATCCCAGTCACGGTTTGTACCATTTGCAGAATTACGTTGATTGCAACTTAACAATGCCACCATACTTATCAATAATACGAGAATATTAGCTGTTGTTTTCATCGGATGTGTTTTCATTATAAACAGAGTAAAACAATTCCATATCCTCCAGATTGGCGTTATTGCCAAACAAGCATGGACTATTCCTGGTAATGTTGTACGCCTGAGCCAATCGAAGGAACTCCTTAAAAGCAACCTTATCATGAGGATGAGTCTTCAGGTGTGCAATATAGACCAATGCGACACGATTCCGCATATCATTGTAGAACAAGTTATACATGGCACCATCATTACTTCTACTGCCGAAAATATTTATCTGAAGAGCTACTCGCCACATTCTCCATAATTCGCCCAGCAGAGGCGAATACTTATTTTCTCTAAGCAACTTATCAAGTACTGCAACCATTTCCTTGTCACTTCTTTGCGGATGGCGATAGTTACAATAAGCAAACTCACGAGCCAGAACACACTGCTTTGAGAAATCTGTCTCCTCAAGAGTCATTCTCAACAACTCCAGACGGAATGAAGCGGTGTCAGCCAGTGCTTTGGCGTGAATCTCTGAATACTCCTTAAGGATTGTTTCAGGCTTAAACTCCTCATCGGATATATGGTTTTCGATAAAGGCAGTTGAATACCGATTATAAGCCTCATAGAATCTGTCTACATCAGGATTTTCTTGGGAATTGGGTTCTTTGCCTTTTCTTATCCATGCGGCGGCAGTTTTGGAGGCCGACAATAGGGCTTCTCTTATATCTCGTTCACTGATTCCGGAAACATTTATTGAGTCGAGTGCATCGGCTTGTTCCAATCCGAAGTCCGATTCTGACATATAGCGTTCGGCGGTGCTTACATCATAGGCCATTGTGTTGAAGGCCAAAGCAATGTTGTAGCATTGAAGCAGAGAGTCAACAAAATGACTCAACGTCAATGTGTCCGGCATTTCCGGATAACGAATTTTGTGGCTGATGGCCACGAATCCTTCTCCGTCATCTCCGATATTTGGAGACCACTGGTCTTCGCCCATCGAATCAAGGTAAACTTGGTATGGAAACTGCGGGATTAAAAGCTCTCGCCGGGCGCTGTTGCTGCCATCACAAGACAGCAACATCCATAACAATGAAATTAGGGCTATTATTTTCAGTAGGCTGTTCATAACACAAAATTAATCAATATTCTGTTTAGATTGGATTGTTTTCTGTCGGAGTAGTGAAACCTACGGGGCGTCGGTTCTTCTTGGCTTTCATCTGTTTTGCGATAATCTGCTGGAAGTTACTGCGAACCTGCTCCTTCGCATCGAAGAAGGAGTCGAGCACCGCCTTGACAAACGGCTCGTTGTCGGGGCAAGCTGGATGGAGCATGATGTCGCGGCGGCTGTGGAACCCTATCACACCCTCCTCATCAGGTGAGGTCAGCACTACCGTGGGTCCAAAATTGTAGTTAGCGGCATTGACTGCCTCGCGAATCTGAGGCAATTCAGGATCATCCGCTTTAACACCCGACCACATCGGATCCCACACTCTGGCATACATTCCTCCAAACTCCATATGGAAGTTTTCGCCCTGATATTGCACGGATAGGGAACCGTCTGCATTTGTTCTTGGCTGACAACCGAGATTGCTTAGTGTCTGGAACATTAACCCTATCGTATCAGGAGTGTTAGTAGGTGGCTCATTTTGCGCAGCCATGTTATGTGCCTCGTTCATTTCGTTATAATCTTCAGATGACAATCTACGTTCTTGTTGTTCTTGCCGCCAATTGACAAAATGTCTTAAACCTGAGATAAGGGCTATCGCGCCAAAGAAAATATAAAGATAAGTATCCATATTACTTTCAGTGGTTTTCGATTGTATGAATGACTGATTCAAGTACCTTGGGATACATCCTGACAACTTGGTCGGCAGATACGCCGCAGGCGTTGATGAGATAGCTGAAGGTATCCATGTGGAGCAGATAATCTTTCATAGTCAACTTGCAGCTGCGGGCTTGATGCTCCATGACCGAAGCCATCAGTCCGGCTATGAATGCCTCGTGCAATGACGATTGTTCAGTTGCCTTATTCGCGAATGCGAGTTGCAACTTGCAGTCTTTTACGAAGTCTTCTAATGGTTCTCCGTTAAGAGCGGCTAGTAATTCCACGTCTCCTGAAAGCAGCTCCATCGGACAGAATCGGCTTGTGGCTACAACGCCATCTGAGTAAGGCATTTCAATAGTTATATTTTTACCTTTTCCAAGCACTTCTGCATCGAAGTTCAGTTTGATTGTTTCCATCGCTCAATATTTTTTCACCTCTTTAACCGACCCAGTCACTCCCATTCTTACTTTGAACGCCTCCTGACATTCGTGGCAGCAGAACTGATGCCATGTCCGGCCATATCCGAAGTTTGCGCCGAGCAGTCCGGCTGCTACACCGCCTGTAGCCATATTGAGGAGTGCTCCACCTACCACGGCTCCTGTCTTGGCTAGGACGTCGCTTACTTTACCGTTGGTTGTCTTACTTGTATTGTAGCTGCCGCAATTGGGGCATTGAACATGAGTTGCCATATATGCTGATTTTTGATGTTGTCTATAATGCTATACTAAAGTCGTTGAAATGGTAAATGACTATTTTGAATGTCGGGCGATTTCTTCGCTAAGTTCTACAAGAGCACTGTAGTTGTGCCTGTTGGCCACTATGCGGCTCATGACGTCATTAGCCCATTCTGAATCATCAGGATGCTTGTCGGGATGAGCAGCCACACTGAGTTCTTTGTAGAGCCGTCGGGCCTTAACCATGCCTTCCACTACATTCCGGCTTTGGTCTTCCTTTATTGTTCTCCTGAATCTGATACGTTGGAAAAATCGCGTAATTAGGTTCATCTGATGAAATATTGATTTAGATTGGCGTATTTCTTCAAGGCATATTCCTTGCTGACTCCGGTGGTCTTTCCTTTGATTACCAGAGTATCGAAACCCATTGCCATGAGCTGTCGCACAAACTGGGGGTTATCGGTGATATATGAAGACAATTCGTTGATCTCAGACTCTCGGAGTGCAGAGTCATTCTCTATTGTAATCTTGAAGCCGCTTCTCATCCAGATGGAACTCATTTCGTGGGCAAACTGACTTTTTCCAGCAGAAATGGACACCTTGCAAAGCCTATTGAACTCGCCGGTAGTGAAGTATTCCTTGAATGCCGCGTTCATCTGGCTGATGATTCTTACCCGTTCAAACGAACCATCAAGAAACGAGTTGAGAAGATTCGATATAAGTGTTCTGATTCCCATGGTTCAGTTGATTTTATCGGCGAGATATGCCTTGTTATCAATCATGATGACGTAGCCGGAGAGAGTGGTAAGCCAATCCTTCTTGATGCTGATAGAAGTTGTGGATACGCAGAACATTCCATTGCTTCCGGAGCCATAGGCGTAACTGTCGAAAGTTATACCAGAGCTGGTGATTGTGCCCATACGACGAAGTGAATAACCTGTTTGATTGATTGTCAGACGGTCATAGCCTACGGATACGGTGAAGGTTGTAGAACGTTGATTCTGTACGTCGTATTTCACACGATAAGTGGCGGCGTTCACAGCGATTGCGCTTACGAGGAGGACGAGAAGGAGAATAATCTTTTTCATTGTTGTAGTTTTTTAGTGGGTTACATCAGGTTATCCCATGATGGCTTACAAGGTAAATGGACGATGGAAGTTTATTTCAGGATTTCCAGTTTCGAGATCGATTCTTTGAAACGCTCGACAACCTCTTTCATCCCCTTTTGAAGAAACAGCTCCATATAGGGATGCTCCTTCACAATGTTCTCACTAAGCTTTTTCAAAGCGATAACCTTGTCGAGATGTTCTCCGTCACTTGCATACTTCAGCGAGAATTTTCCGGATAAGGCTTTCCAATATTCCACACCTAACGTTATGTTGTTGGTAGCACTGAAGAGTATCATGGCATATACGAGACCCGGAAGCAATTCCTCTCCATATATTACGAATGTCTCTTCAAACAACTTGCCGTTGCCATCCCTACCGCTAAGTGTGACACGGTGATGGTTATTGGCTTCTGTCGATACCTGCCAATAGTGTATATCCTTTACCACAGGCCAGAACTCCCATTGGCCGATTTTAATGGGCGTTTCATCTCCGTTTTGTAGAAGATGGATACGGTCTTCGTTATATTGGCCGTAATCCTGCCAGCAGGATAGTGTCTCTTTTTCTCCATGGAACTTCTCAAATCGAACGTTGTCACCGTATTTGAGAATACTGCCACCTACTTTTATTTCCCGGAGAGCACCGAAGGTGGTCTCGATGCCGATGATTCTTTTGTTGTTTGCCATATTCATGCTGTTAATGTTTACATACATGAATACCGGTAAGCGAAAAAGGTAAATAAAAAGTCTTCCTCATGTCACTGAAAAAGACTTTTATACGTTTGTCGATGTGGTGAGACCTATTTATATATCTGTTTTTGTGGATGTTGAAATGTTTGGAATATTGCCGGAGTGGACGGTGTTTTAGTTGTAATACGGTTTGTCCATTGGTTAAAGTCCATAGTTTTAACCATCATCGAGAAGATGAAGTAGGTCAGGGAGCCATATGTCTTGCCATTCTTGGCTTTGTACTCAAAGTTACGTTCATTGGACTTACAAGCACTGACCACATACATCTTAGCTCCGGGAGAAAACGATTTGGGCTTTGGCATCAAAGTCCAGGCGCGAGTCTTATTTACGTTGAGTTTCTCGTTGGTGCCGCGAGTCGGGGGCAAGTCTGCCTCCTCCGAGCCGGGGGCGCGCTCCATATCGTCGCTGTAACAGGCGTCGATTGCTATGAATAGTTCTCCATTCGCCCCCAGTTTGCCCTTTATCTTTGCAAAAAGTGGATTCAGTTCATCGTCAATCAGATGGTTTTCACCATTATACCATTGACATTTCACTCTGCTTGTTTTGGTTTTGCAGGCATCGTAAGGCACAATAGCCTCATCATAACCTTTTGAACCCTCATCTCCATTTATATCAGTTACTGGCTGACCATGGCCGGAAAAATGAAAATAGACTTTATCCCCGGCTTTACAGCGGTTGGCAAGAGCTTTCAGCTCTTTTACGATTGCCGCTTTTGTTGCCTGTGCATTTTTAAGGGTCTTGACATCACTATACCCGTTTTTCTTCAATGCCGGGGCAAGTAAATCCACGTCGGCATCGCCATGGATTTCTGACCATCCCGTATATACAGGATAGCGACCTATGCCGACAAGCAAAGCCCGATTTTCAGCTTGTAAACCGAAAACAGACAGGATCACTACCAAATATAGAAATGCTATTCTCATTTAAGTTGCTCTATTATGCAGTTATACTCATCAGGTTCGCTCGTATTCGCGGCAAGAGTCTCCAGAACCTTGATAGCTTCTTTTTTACGATGAAGTTTGAGATAAGCCATCGCGAGATTCATGCCGTCTATATGCCAATCCTGTGAGTCTATCTCGTCTGACTCGAAAGCGGCCTTCATCTCAGGCAATCGTGTTTCAATCTGTTCGGCTGTCAGCTTATTCAGGTCAATGTACTCTGTGCCGTCACCGCGATCACCCTCAATGGGTTGATAGGTAAAGTTGTAAACGGCATTGCACAACTGGTTCTGTGACGAAGTGTAAAGATTCCAGCCGATTCCGATTGCCACCACGAGCATTGCGGCCATCGAGGAAATCCACATCATGCGCTCACGGAAGAAGTTTGGACGGACCATGCGCGGCTTCTCTCCCTTGCCGATTATCGACTGAAGCTGCGCTTTGGATAATGACTTCATGGCGTGACCGAACTCGATGTTTTCCTGCTCGGCCTCCTGACAGATGCCTCTAACAGATATTAGATACACCTTAAATTCTACAGCGAATTTTTCATCCGAATCAAGTCGGGTTCTAAATTCAGCTACTTCTGCCTTCGACAGCGTTCCGGCTATATATTTGTCAAAGAGTTCAATTCTTTCCATTGCGATTGCGTTTTTTAGGTGTGACATCGAATCCGGTACGGCGCAGTGCCTCGGTGACGCGATTGATAAGGTCGGTCATGCACTGGCTCTTCTTCGCCTTGGCGGTCTGGGCGTTTTTTAAGCCTGTCTCTTCGGCAATATCTTCCATAGTGGCATCTGTATAGTAGAACAATCGGATGATTTTGCCACAAGGCTCGGGTGTATGGTCCAACTCATTGCCCAAGCGAGACAATACTTCCGGATTGTTGCATAGCGCGGCTTCCTCCTCGGGCATCTCCTTTATAATATCTTCTACTTTGCGTGCCAAGCGGTTATTGCCATCCTCTTTGTCATCGTCATACATGGCGTCAAAAGGGTCAGTAATTCCCCCATGACGTTGCTCTTTGCTGGCCATATTCAAACCGATGGTGAGGATATAGGCATTCCAGTCAGTATCAGGTCGCACCTTGCCCCGCTGGATATTATCCTGAACTGCGATGAAAGCCTCCTGATAGAGGTCTTCGGCAATGTCAAGCCGCATAGAGGGATATTGCCGCGTCAGCTTCCGCAAGAACGGCTCCCTCAGCCGGTTATAATATTTCCGGACTATATATTCAAAGTTTTCTTCCATTGTCTATTCTATGAGTATAAACGATGACCAGACCTCCTTATTTGCCGGGTCATGCGAAAGTAGTTCTTTTCTTGCGTTATAAAAAGCATCGTGCACACTTTTCCCTGTTGCCGCCTGACGATAAAACTCGGCCATGAAGTCGGCGGCTCCATTGTCCTTTACTTGGCGGAGAGAACAAATCAGGGAACCACTTCCGGCGATGCGGAAAGCGCGTTGCAGCCCCCACACGCCGTCGGCCGACAATTCGCCGAGACCGGTCTCACAAGCCGACAATACCGTAAGGTTCAACTTGGGAAACGTAAGCGTCTCCACCTCCTCCGAGGTCAGTATGTTGTCCTCATCCTCTGTGATTGCCTCGGCTTTCCATGAAAGATTACCGTTGCGCATCACAAGCCCGGAGGCCGATGTTCGATTGCCCATCAGCAACCGTTTTGCTATGTTATGGTCGAAATCGGTTGTGTCGTTGAATGCCTTTGTCAGCTCGTTCTCTCCCCGATAGAAGCCGTGGGTCGATATATGGAGAGTTGTAATCGGCTGCCCCGACAGACTCTTGACATATGCCTCGGTAGCTTCGTCATTGAACGTCCTGTGGTATTCACTGACTCCATCAAGACTTTCCGCTATACGATAAAGTTCCGTCTCGACTCCGGCGAGGTCGTTCCAGTTGCCTCTATAGCCATCATCAAGGCCGCGGGCCTGACCATCGGGAGAATTATGGTCGGCCACGCCGATTGCCTCCACTCGGTCACCGATACCCTCGCTCTTACGAATGTCTGAAAGATGAAACACCCGATACATATCATATTTCTCACACATCGGCACTCCGTCCTCATCTTCGGAAAACTCAATCGGTAGGGTATTCAGAATGCCGTCGGTAGAGAAATAGATGCTCCTTTTGTTTTTAATATATGGCTTAATAGCTTTCCATAAATTTGATGCGTCTGTCTGTATGAATACAGGTGTAGTATTGCCAGGTTCATAAATAAACGCACCATATTTGATTGCATCATCCGAGTGGAATGTAACAAAGTCAACTGCCAAATCTCCAGCCTTTAACGATGAGTTTATCTTAGAGACATTCTTCAGCAAGGCTCCGAGTTTTGTTTGTGCAATGTATTCAGATGCAAGTTCCTTCTCTGCGATTCTCAATCTACGTTTAACACTCGCCACTGACAGCGAGTCACCATGTAAATATGCATCATCCAATTGAATTAACAGTTCGTTTACTTTTTTGCGCTCATCTCGTGACTTCCTGTTTTTGTCGAGATATCCATTAATTGCAGCGTCTGTATGAAATAACAACCCTTTGGTAAACAAACAGAATCTCCCAACTGCTTCATTCATTCTGGGGTCTGCAACAGCTTCTTCAATAAACCAGTCACGCAAATTTTGAATATAAAACTGAGCATTTCTACGCTCCTCGCTCGACATGGTTAAATTGTCTGCTATCAATTCATCTTTTGCATTATCTATTTCCGATAACACCCATCTGTAATATGCATCTCTGTCACCGGTGCCTTTGCAGGTCTGCGCTCTTTCTTGATTCAAACGTCGGTGCTGCTCTTTTGTGATTGCTAATTCTTGGGCTCTATCAATTGCAACTGCCGCTCCATGCCAATCAGATAGGGCATTGGAAAGCACTGCTTGTGTAAGGTAATAATTGTACCTGTCTTCCGGTATTGTTATCAGCTCTTCATTGCGTCTTATGGTTTGAAATACGCTGTCAGCACGTGTAAACTCCTTATTTTGCAACAAGTACGATATGAGATTTTGTTTTGAAACAAGAGTTTTCCAGTGGGCCACGCCTAATTCTGCTTCTCTTGTTTCACACACAATTTTTTGAATCCTTATGGCATGTTCAAATTGCGACATCATCGCTTCATTGTCGGCCATATTGTTCAGCAAAGAAAGTATTAGATCATCGGTATAGTCCAATGATTTAAGATGATTTAATGACTGTGTATAATAGTCGCTTGCTTCGGTATAATTTTTAATGGAGCAGAAATAGTCACCAATACATTTATAGGTTATCCCTTTAATAATGGAATCTGGGCAAAGTCCTTTGGCGAAAGATTCTTCAAGTTCCACGATGCTTCTTTGCAGTCCGATGGGATTGGAATGGTATGAGTTTAAGCGATTCTTACAACTTATCGTCGCAAGCTCACGGGCCTCGATGTATGAAGCCGTATTCTTTCCCGGATATTTCGACAGAGCTTCAACCGCATGTGAAAATGCATCCATCTCATTGATGAAATCATTTGTATTTTGGTATAAGCATGCCAACGTAAGCCAGTCGTTTCTGACAATCGAGTCAATCTCAAAATAGAGTAAGTCGGGGCGTGCCGATTTTTCAGCCAGTTCTATTGCCTTGCGTTTATAACGAATATCGAGCTCTACATTTCCTGTCCTGTCTTTCAGAATGCTTCCTAATGTGCTGTAAAAATCACAGCGCACCTCCAATGGCATGGCGGGAATGAGTTCTGAATCAAGCTTTTCAAACACTGCATAGTTATTACTGCAAGCCAAATCAATCAGTGGTGCGAGGATAGAACGGAAAGGCAACCCAAGGCGAATGTATTCAGCCAAAACTGTATGCCATATCTTTTCCGATGCCCTTGAAGGCATATCAACCACCATCATGCAAAGAATTCTTGAATAGGTCTCCTCGTCCAATCCTTTTAATGATATGGCCTTTTTTACTGTCTTTACAAAATCCTTTTCATTCCCTGCGGCACCTAAAGCATAAAGAAGTGAAGCGTATGAGTCTGCCAACTTGTTCGATTCATTCCTAGACTCATCTACACGTTTATGAGCAAATGATATTGCCTTCTTGAAATTTCCAAGTATTGAGTATGCTCCGGAAAGAATTCCAAGGAACTCATGTCGATTGGCGGTTGCATCATTAAGATATTTTTCAAGCCCGGTCAATTCTGTGGCAATGCTGTCATGTAGCGGCTGTTTAAGACATGGCTCCATATGATGCTTCAAGAAAATATCGTGCAATGCTATAGTGTTGATTCTGAAGGGTTCAGAATCAGCTCCATAAGCGTCAATAACACTGTCCCTGCTTTCAAGGAATAGTCGTGCAAAAGACGGATAAGCATCCGAGTGACTGATATCCCTGTAATCGTTGAATGTTTGGAACAATTTCAGATTGAACTGTTCTGACCCCAATCCATACATCCGCTTATAAAAGTCGAGGATATGTAAATCCGCTTCACAAGTTGCGTTGAGCTTCCTCTCATCGCCAAAAGCATTAACAGCCGCAACAAATGTTACGGCTAAAATCAATAAATATTTTGCGATTATTCTAACCATTTGGGAAGTTCCTGCCTTTCAGGGTCAGCCTGTTCGGCCATTTTCATGAATTTGTCGGCCTTGGCATTATCGTTTTGTTCGCGATACATGCGGCTGAGCATGACAAGTGCGCCAACACTCTGAGGCGATTTGGCGAGTTTGTCTGCATTGGGTTCAACAAAAGGAATTATGCCCTCCTCATTATCTATAAAACAAGCACGAAGACTCATCAGATAGCCATACTGAGGCCATAGTTCCTGCTTTTCTGTTGTTGGAATCAGTTCATCCAACAGATTCTCCACCTTCATCTCATAATCCGAATTGCGAGTTTCCAGATATGTCCATAGCAAGGAAGTCCGGGGATAAATGTCATTGGCATCAATTGATTTCATCTTTACAGCGAAGTATTCCATCGGCTCCACGGCACTGTTTCCTGTTCCGTTCAGTCTATTCCACCGGGTTAGCTCGTCAATGGCATATTCATAGACAGCCTGATTGTCCTCTTCCTTACCGACAGCAGTATTCAAAG
>CAJTPK010000049.1 GCA_910578075.1 uncultured Muribaculaceae bacterium
GCCGTTTCAAACGCAGCGGTATCAAGTATATCGACTACAAGGATCCTGAGTTCCTGAAGAAATTCCTCAACGAGCAGGGTAAGATTCTTCCCCGTCGCATCACAGGAACATCTCTTAAGTTCCAGAGAAGAGTGGCACAGGCCGTTAAACGTGCCCGTCATCTCGCACTTCTTCCCTACGTGACTGACTTGATGAAATAATCATTTTTCTAACCTGATAAAAGCAGCAACAATGAAAGTAATACTTAAAGAAAATGTAGCCAGTTTAGGTTATAAGGATGATGTGGTTGAGGTTAAGAGCGGATATGGTCGTAACTACCTCATCCCCCAGGGTCTCGCTATCATCGCATCAGATGCAGCTCTCAAGCAGCTCGCTGAAAATCAGCGTCAGCGTGCCCATAAGATCGCTAAAATTCTTGAGGAGGCTCAGGCAGCAGCCGCAGCTCTCGAGGGTGTTAAGCTCACAATCTCTGCCAAGACAAGTGCTTCCGGCACAATCTTCGGTTCTGTAGGTGCAGCTCAGATCTCAGAGGCTCTTGAGAAACTCGGTCACAACATCGACCGCAAGCTTATCAATCTTAAGGATACCATCAAGACTGTGGGTGTTCACACAGCCGTTGTTAAATTCCACAAGGAGGTTGAGCAGCCCATCGAGGTTGAGGTTATCGCCGAGGAGGAAGAGTAATCAATTTACCCTCTATATATTAAAAATTCCTTTCCGATTTCGGAAAGGAATTTTTTTATACCCGTATGTCTGACAAGGGAGATACGTCATGAAATAAGGATCGATCTATATTTTGAGAGTATTTTGTGCCTCTAAAGTTTGATTGCTAACTCAAAATTATTATCTTTGCAAGTTGAAGAAATGCGACCGTTAAGATGCGGACTGTCGATGTCTGTTGCGTCTGCGGGGAGTTCTCAGATAGAAACAATAAAAAACAAGATAAGATATGAAATTCAATGTAGAGGGAAAGACTTTCCAGCAGCAGCTTTCGGCTGTGAGCAAAGTGATCAACGCGAAAAACGCGCTGTCGATTCTTGACAACTTCCTGCTCAAGGTGGAGGGAGACCGTCTCAGCATCACAGGCAGCGACCAGGAGAATGTGATGACTGCATACATGACAATCACAGAAAGCGAGGGCGACGGCGCTATCGCGGTTTCCGCAAAGCGTCTTCTTGAGATCACAAAGGAAATATCAAGCCAGCCCCTTACGTTTTATATCAACGATGAGACCAAGGAGATAGATATCCGTTTCCTTAACGGTCATTTCAATTTTATGGGTGTTGATGCCACCGAGTATCCCGCACGCCGTAACCCCGAGTCGGAGCAGAAGACAATGATGCTGCCCGCTTCAATGATACAGAAAGGTATCGACAATACTCTTTTCGCCGTAAGTTCAGACACTGTGCGTCCCATAATGACGGGTATCTATTGGGATATACATGAGAATGACGTTACTTTCGTAAGTTCCGATACTCATAAGCTCGTGAGGTACGTGAATTCGGAAGCGGCTCCCGGATTTGCCGGTTCGTTTATTCTCCCTTCCAAGCCTGCGAATATACTTAAGGGAATAATAGGCAAGGATGATGCGGACATCAAGGTTATGTTTGATTCAAAGGGTGCTACATTCGAGTTGGGCGACTATCTCCTCTCTTGCCTCTTCATCAACGGTAACTATCCCAACTATAACCGCGTGATTCCGACTGAAAATCCGTTTGAGATGACTATCGACCGCATATCGTTGCTTACCGCGCTTCGCCGAGTATCTATTTTTGCAGCGAAGAGCTCTAATCTTGTAGTGCTCGATATTCAGCCCAATGAAGTGATTCTTCATGCGCAGGATCTTGACTATGGCACATCTGCCGAGGAGAGAGTGAGCTGCAGCTATGAGGGTAACTCAATGACAATCGGTTTTAACGGACAGTTTATGATCGAGATTCTTAATAATCTCCATGACGATTCTGTTGTGTTCAAATTGTCCGATCCCGGACGCCCCGGCATATATACGCCTCTTCAGCAGAAAGAGGGAGAGGATGTGGTTATTATCCAGATGCCGATGCAGGTGCTTTAATCAGATATAAATGAAACTGAATCTTACCAAGCCGCTGATCTTTTTTGATCTGGAGACCACCGGCACAAACATAACGCAAGACCGTATAGTCGAGCTGAGTTATATCAAGGTCTATCCCGACGGTCGTACTGAATCGAAAACACGCCGTCTTAATCCCGGAATGCCCATACCTCCGGGAGCCACAGCCGTGCATCATATCACAGACGAGATGGTGAAGGATGAGCCGTCGTTCCGTCAGGTATCCAAGGCGCTTCTTGAAATATTCGAGGGTTGCGACATCGCGGGTTATAACAGTAACAAATTTGATGTCCCTTTGCTTATCGAGGAATTCGGACGTGTAGGTCTAAATTTTGAGGTTGCGGGACGCCGTTTCATTGACGTTCAGAATATCTTTCATAAGATGGAGCAGCGCACGCTTGTGGCAGCTTATAAATTCTACTGCGGCAAGAATCTGGATGATGCGCATTCGGCTCTTGCGGATACCCAGGCCACATATGAGGTGTTGCTCGGTCAGCTTGAACGCTATCCGGACCTTGAGAATGATGTGGAGAAACTTGCCGAGTTTTCCAGATCCGGCAGGAATGTGGATCTTTCCGCGCGTATTGTGCTTAATGAGAAAGATGAGCCTGTTTTCAATTTCGGCAAGCATCGAGGCAAGCCGGTGAAAGAGGTGTTCCGTAAAGAGCCCTCGTTCTATACCTGGATGATGCAGGGAGATTTCGCTAAGAATACCAAGGATGTGATCTCGGTGTTGTTTGCCGAGACACGTAATCAGAAATAGTGTGGAATCAATACTGAAAGGTAAGCATATAGTGCTTGGTATCACCGGAGGAATCGCTGCCTATAAATCGGTGACTCTTCTGCGTCTGCTCATAAAGGCAGGTGCTGAGGTGCAGGTGGTCATAACTCCTTCAGGCAAGGAATTCATCACTCCGGTTACTCTTGCCGCTTTGAGTGGCAAACCGGTGGTGAGTGAGTTTTTTACAGCCAACACCGGTGAATGGCATAGCCATGTCGATCTGGGTCTATGGGCTGATCTTATGGTGATTGCGCCTGCCACGGCATCCACGATAGGTAAGATGGCAAACGGCATAGCGGACAATATGCTTGTAACCACCTATCTTTCTGCAAAGGAGCATGTGATGATTGCACCGGCGATGGATCTCGACATGATGGCACATCCGTCAACAACACGCAACCTTGCTACCCTTGCTTCCTATGGCGTGGAGATAATTGAGCCAGCGGCAGGAGAATTGGCAAGTCATCTCGTTGGAAAAGGGAGGATGGAGGAGCCTGAGAAGATTTTTGAAAGGATTGAAAGCTATTTTAGCCGTCAATGCGATATGCAGGGTAAAAGGGTTGCAATCACCGCCGGACCTACTTTTGAGAAACTTGACCCTGTCAGGTTTATCGGTAATTACTCCACAGGAAAGATGGGGTTTGCCCTTGCTGAGGAGTGTGCGGAGAGAGGAGCGGAGGTAACTTTGATATGCGGCCCTGTGTCTCTGGAAATATCTCATCCCAATATCCGCCGTATAAATGTCGAGAGTGCGCGGGAGATGCTTGAGGCATCCAAAGAGCCGTTCTCAAAGGCTGATATCGGTATATTCTCCGCTGCCGTGGCGGATTACCGTCCCGAGATGCGTGCAGACAGCAAGATCAAACGGGAGGGAGTCGATGACATGACACTTCATCTTGTAAAGAATCCGGATATCGCGGCTACCTTGGCGGCTGATAAGAGGGTGGATCAGAAGTTTGTGGGTTTTGCGCTTGAGACCGATCATGAGCACGAGAATGCCGTAAAGAAACTGACGAAGAAGAATCTTGATATGGTGGTTCTGAATTCTTTGAATGACAAGGGAGCAGGTTTTGGTACTGATACCAACAAGATCACCATAATCCGCAGGGATGGCACTGAAACGACATTCCCTCTGAAAAGCAAGAGAGAGGTGGCTCGTGACATAATTGACGGGCTTATCCGATAAATGCGATAATATATTGCGAAATTGAGAGACTGATGAATAGACTGCTGACATTTCTTGTTTTATCGTTTACCTCCGTGACTGCCGTATGTGCGCAGGAGCTTAATTGCACGGTTGAGGTGAATTCCCAGCAAGTGGAGGGTACAAACAAAAGTGTGTTTGATGCTCTTCAGGAAGGGATGTCGACTTACATGAACGAGACAAAGTTCAGCAATGCTGTTTTCAGCCCTAATGAGAAGATCGAATGCCGTCTCTTCCTTACCGTAAAGGAGTATACGGACGACCGTATCAAAGGTGAGTTGCAGTTGCAGCTTTCGCGTCCTGTCTATAACAGCACTTATACCACTACTCTCTTCAATTTCCGTGACACTAAAGTGGAATTCGGTTACAGGGAGGGTGATCCTTTGATATTCAATGAAAATACTGTTGAGAACAATCTTACGGCAATCCTTGATTATTATGCCTATCTGTTTCTGGCTATAGATTTCGACAGCTTCTCTCCAAAGGGTGGTCAACCTTTTTACGACCGTGCCCAGAGCGTGGTGCAGCAGGCACAGTCCATAGGGGAAGTCGGCTGGAGAACATTTGAGGATACCAAGAACCGTGCGGCTGTATTGAGCAGTTATACCGACACAAATACTTCAGGCATAAGGAATCTCCTTTATGATTATCACCGCAAGGGTCTTGACGAGATGGTGACCAGTCCGGACAAGGGTCGGGCGGTGATCACCGAGTCATTGAAAGAATTGAAGACAATAGCCGATAACTCACCGATGTCGGTGGCTTTGTCGCTGTTTCGTGATTCCAAGCTCGACGAACTTGTGAACATATATTCAAAGGCTCCTTCCACAGAGCGTGAGACAGCATATGATATCCTGCAACCGATATACCCCACGGAATCGGAGCGGCTTGATAAAATAAAAAAGGGAGAAGAGGGGAATTAGCGGTCTTTAGCCGTAGATTAAAAAAGGCATGTTATGTTGAGTAAACTGACGATACGCAATTATGCACTGATTGACAGTCTGGATCTCGAATTCGGTCCGGGTCTCACCATCATTACGGGTGAGACAGGTGCCGGAAAATCCATAATGTTGGGTGCGCTGTCGCTGATAATGGGCGGTAGGGCAGATACCCGTGTGATTGCTGACGGAGGGGCGAAGTCAGTTGTGGAAGCCACTTTCACATCGCCTCCGCAGCAGCTCCGGAATCTATTCGCTGATCTCGATCTCGACTGGAATCCGGATGAGATAATCATCCGCAGGGAGATCGCGTCCAATGGCAGATCAAGGGTATTTGTCAATGATGTGCCAGTGACCCTTAATGGCCTTTCATCAATCTCCGGACATCTCATTGACATTCATTCCCAGCATGAGAATGCTCGTCTCGCAGATGCCGTCTCACAGCTTGAGATTGTGGATTCAGTTTCCGACAATGAGGAACTGAGAGATAAGTATTCCACTGCTTTCGGAAGGTTTGTGGAGATACGTAACAAGGTGAAACGTCTCCGCGAGGCTCTTGACAAGGCTCGGGAGAATAGGGAGTATCTTCAATTTCAATATGACGGACTAAAGGCATTGAATCCCAAGCGGGGAGAGCTGGCGGAAGTGGAGCGGAGATTTGAATTGCTCAGCGATGCGGATGATATACGCGAGAGGCTTCAGATGATAAGAAGCATGCTCGGGGAGAACGAGCGCGGGGCTATAGATCTGATTCGCTCCGTGCGATCTGAAACGGAAAGGATGGATCTTGCGCTCGTCGGTATCGAACCGGATGGTGAATCACCCTCAATCCCGGCGCGTCTTGATAGCGTTACGGTGGAGCTTCAGGATATCTACGAAACAATAGAGGATGCTCTCTCTGCCGTTGATTCAGATCCGGCTGCGCTCGACAAGACATCGCGCAGGATGAATGCGTATTATGAGGCTGTGAAGCATTATAAAGTGAAGAATGCGGATGAGCTCGTTGATATGATGGACAACATTGGTGTGCAACTTGCAGCTCTTGACAACGGTGGCGAGGAACTTCCTGCTCTGGAGAAAGAGGGAAAGAAACTTGCCGCGGAGGTGAAGGAACTCGGACGCATGCTGACGGAGAGCCGTCGTCGCGGAGCGGAGCGGTTCTCGGTTACAGTGACTGAGGCTGCACGCCCGTTAGGTCTTCATAATCTTGATTTCAAGGTCAATGTGGAAGTTGGAAAGATTGGTCCTACCGGTCAGGATAAGGTGGAATTCCTCTGTGCGTTCAATAAGAACCAGGTGCCGGGATCGCTTGCACGAATGGCTTCCGGAGGCGAGATGTCGCGTCTGATGCTCACTATCAAGGGTGTGCTTGCCGGAAGAGTCAATCTTCCCACTATCATTTTCGATGAAATCGATACCGGTGTGTCGGGAGAGATTGCTGACAAGATGGGAGCCATGATGCATGATATGGGCAGAGATATGCAGGTTATGGCGATTACCCATCTTCCGCAGGTGGCTGCAAAAGGTGAAAGCCATTATAAAGTATATAAAAGGGATGAGGAGAACAGGACTGTGACCCATGTTCGCCGTCTTGATGAGGCATCGAGAGTGAGAGAACTTGCGGCAATGATGTCCGGCAGTGAGGTAGGAGAAGCTGCTCTCGACAATGCGAGGGCACTTTTGGGAGTTAGGAATTAGGAGTTAGGAATTAGGAGTTAGGAATTAGGAGTTACATGGAAAAGACAGATTATATATTCGGTATCAGAGCCGTCATTGAAGCCATAGAGGCGGGTAGAAGTATAGACAAGGTGCTTGTGCGTAGAGATTTTACAGGTGATCTCGCAAGGGAACTCTATGCCAAGATAAAGGAATACGACATTGTGATGCAACGCGTGCCGGTTGAGAAACTTAACCGGATCACGATGAAGAATCATCAGGGGGCAATCGCTTTGCTCTCTCCGGTGGAATACCAGAAACTTGAAAATCTTGTGCCTCTTTTTTATGAGGAGGGACGGAATCCTCTGGTAGTTGTCCTTGACGGGCTGACAGATACCCGCAATTTCGGAGCGATAGGCAGAACAGCTGCATGTGCCGGTGTTGACGCTATTGTAATTCCCGAGCGTAACAGTGTTTCGGTTACTCCCGATGCCGTGAAGACCTCAGCCGGAGGATTGTTCCATGTTCCGGTATGCAGGGAAAAGGATATACTTTCGGCAGTGAGATTTCTCAAAGACAATGGATATCATATCGTGGGCGCTACGGAGAAGGGAGCATCCAATTACACATGCGCGGACTATAAGGTGCCTGTGGCGATAGTGATGGGTAGTGAGGATACCGGGATTTCGGATGCTGTGATTCGTGCATGCGATGAACTTGCCGCGATACCTATTATCGGTAAGATCGAATCCTTGAATGTGTCTGTTGCCGCCGGAATCATGATTTATGAGGCGCTTCGTCAGAGGATGGAAGTTTTGTAATTTGAAGATAAAGTTGTAAATTTGTTTTGTAAAACAAGTGATATATATTCATAAAGAGTTATGATAAACCGTATTTTAATAAGAATCAAGGTAATACAGATTCTGTATTCATTCTTGCTCGTTGAGAAGCAGTTCTCTTTGTCAACCCTTCCGGAGTCACCGACCAAAGAGAAACGTTTCGCCTATTCGTTATATCTTGACATGCTTGTACTTATGCTGAAGACAGCAGAGTCTATCGGAAGACGCGGAGGCGACAAGCCGTTGGAAGAGACCCGGTTTATCAAACGTCTTAAAAGCGATGATACAATAAAATCCCAGCTCGCTAAATATAGAATGTCTCCATATCCCTTCGAAGGAGTTGTTGATTCGCTTGCAGAGAAGGTAAAGGAATCGGCAATCTATAAGAATTATCTGAAAAACAGAAAGGAGAATAAGATCGGTGCCGATGCGTCTGTATGGAACGAAATCTGCAATCTGATGATATTTCCCGATGCCGAGATTAACCAGATAATATCCCGTCGCGAGAATTTCACTCTGAAGGCTGTTGACCGCACCAGAGAGATGCTTGAGGATACATTCTCTAATTTCATGGCTTCACAGGATGGCGGCTCGGAGGCGATAGCAGCCCTTCATCAGAGTCTTGACAAGGCGCGCGAACTATATTTCCGTCTGCTTTGGCTCCCTGTGGAATTGACCGACATGCAGGAGCGTAAACTTGATGACAGACGTCATAAACTTCTGGTTACACAGGAGGATCTGAATCCTAATCTCAAGTTTGTGGAAAACTCCCTTGTACGTTCAATCCGTGATTGCGAGCCTATCCGGAATTTTATTGAGAAAGAGAAGATATCATGGGAGCGTGAGGATCGCGTCATGATGGAGAATCTCTTGAAAGCTATTCTTGAATCGGAAATGTATCAGGATTACATGGCAAATCCCGTGGAGACTCCGAAAGAGGATTGCGAATTGTGGCGCAGCATCATGCGGAGAATTATTTTCAACAATGAGCATTTCCTGGAGACAATGGAGGATAAGTCGGTGTTCTGGAATGATGACCTCGACACTATCGGAACTTTTGCAATAAAGACTTTCCGTAAACTTGAGGAAGGTGCCGGCAATGATGCGATTCTCGATAAATATAAAGATGAGGAAGACGCCCGCTTTGGTGATGAGCTTGTCAGATCCGTATTGAAGAATAAGGATACATACAGGGGGTATATCGACGATGCCATCGACCGCACGTTATGGGAAAGCGAGCGACTTGCATTCATGGACGTGGTGATAATAGAGACCGCGCTCGCCGAGATGCTTAACTTCCCGAAGATTCCGCTCAATGTTACGCTTAATGAGTATATTGAGATCGCCAAATGCTATAGCTCAGGTAAAAGCGGTGGTTTCGTGAACGGTATTCTCGG
This sequence comes from uncultured Muribaculaceae bacterium, assembly GCA_910578075.1. GTDB lineage: Bacteria > Bacteroidota > Bacteroidia > Bacteroidales > Muribaculaceae > Lepagella. Next base: position 8,905 of record CAJTPK010000049.1, read on the forward strand.
AAAAATTATCCCCGTTCTTCAGCAGAATGGAGTTCTTTTTAAGAGTTAGGAGTTAGGAGTTAGGAGTTGGGAGTTAGTTAAAGATTTAATAATAAATAATATAATATATGAATTTGAATTCAATTCTTCTCGATGCTGCCGCAGGCTCGGCAGGTGGAGGTATGAGCGGTATGATAATGATCGTTCTGATGATCGTGATCTTTTATCTTTTCATGATCCGTCCCCAGCAGAAAAAACAGAAAGAGATCAAGCGTCAGCGTGAGGCTATGAAAAGCGGTGACAAGGTTGTGACAGCAGGTGGTATTCACGGACGCATTAAAGAGATCCGCGATAATGTGATCATGGTTGAGGTTGCACCCGGTGTGTCGCTTAAACTCGATATCGCTTCAGTATATCCTGTTGTAGAGGAGCAGCCCAAAGCCAAGAAATAATTTTTTTCGTTGGTATGGGCAATAAACTTGACACGGCAAAAGAGAGATGGCGCGGAATGAGAGCCTCCACAGGCTTTCATAATTTCGTGCTGTTTCTTGCTTTTGTGGCTGTGGCAAGTTTGTTCTGGCTGATTCTTTCGCTTAACGATAATGTTACACGCACATTTGATGTGCAGCTGAAAATTGATAATGTGCCGGATTCGGTGACATTCATCAATGATCCTCCAGCCATGTTTCATGTCACACTCCGTGACAAGGGCACCAACATACTCCGCAGTGGCATTCTCAGTCATCCCCGCGTCGGGCTCAATTTCCGGGATTATGGTGAAAACGGGATATTCCGGGTGACAAAGAATGACATGAATGCCGCAGTGAAGAGCGCATTCGGTAATTCTGCTCAGATAACGTCTGTATCGATTGATTCTCTTTATCTGCATTACACTACAGACAAGGGTCGCCGCGTCCCCATTGTGGTTGTCGCCGACGTGTCTGCAATATCCGGAATGGTGATAAGTGAGGCCCCGAAGCCTCTGCAGCGCTCGGCGCTGATTTATTCCTATTCCGAAGTTGTAGATACTATTACGCGCGTATATACTCAGCCTATAGTTAAACGCAATCTTTCAACAACTACAGAGCTGGAAGTGCCATTGAAGTCGATTCCTACTGTAAAAGCAGTTCCATCCTCGGTAAAGGTGCAGATATCTGTAGAGCCGCTTGTGAAGAAAGAGTCATTGGCTACGGTTACAGCACATAATGTGCCGGAAGGGGAGAGTCTTCTTTTGTTCCCAAACCGTGTGCAGGTGGTGTATTATGTGCCTATGAGCTTGTTCAACAGTGATCTTGTTCCAATCGATGTCTCGGTTGACTATCAGGATATATATAAATTCTCGGGCGACAGGCTTCCTGTAGCCATACGTAGTTTTGCGGATTATGTCGAGAGTCCGAGAATTATGACGGATTCCGTGGAATATACGCTCGTGAAGCAGTGACGGATATGGAGAAGTGTCTTATTGGAATCACGGGAGGTATTGGAGCTGGTAAGAGTGTGGTTTCCCGTATGCTCAGGCTTAAGGGGTTTCCGGTCTATGATTGCGATTCAAGAGCAAAAGAGCTTATGGAGGAATCCGCTTATATCCTTGCTTCCTTGAAATCGAGGTTTGGTGAGGAGTGTGTGCTTGAATCCGGCGAACTCAACAGAGCCATGATAGCCGAGCGTGTGTTTTCATGCGAGGAGGAGAGGTTATGGTTGAATTCTCTGGTTCATGCCGAAGTCAGAAGGGATATCTCTGAATGGACAGCAATGTTTCAGGAAGGTCCTGTATTCGTGGAGTCAGCCATAATGGTGACATCCGGACTTGACAGAATGTGCGGCAGGATCATGCTGGTCGAAGCTCCAGAAACTCTCAGGGTGAAACGGGCTCTGCAACGTGGGGGGGCTTCGCTTGACAATATCGTGAAAAGGATATCAGCTCAGAAAGAGGAGTTTGCTTCCCTGCCTGCTGACAAGACAGTCAGTATTGATAACGGAGGTTCCGATTCTCTGTTATTCCAGATTGAAAAGTTTTTAGAAAATTTAGAGTCCGTCTCATAAAAAATTTAGCTTTAGGGGACGCATGCCAGAGCTGATTTT
>CAJTPK010000050.1 GCA_910578075.1 uncultured Muribaculaceae bacterium
CTAACTCCTAACTCCTAACTCCTAACTCCTAACTCCTAACTCCTAACTCCTAACTCCTAACTCCTAACTCCTAATATCCCAACTCCTGACCCTTTCTCACGGCGGGAATGCCCTCCTTCATCCATTTCGGCATGGGATCACCCTTGAGGTAATGATCAAAGAATTGCTGAAGTCTGACTGTTATATCTTTACGATTCTTACGGGCCCGGATATTATGCGCCTCGCCATTATACTGAAGCATCCATACCGGCTTCTGCAATCTTCGGAGCGCCATAAACATCTCGATACCCTGATACCATGGCACTGCACCATCCTGGTCATTATGCATGATCAGCAGCGGAGTCTCCACACGATCGGCATGAAACAGCGGTGAGTTCTGGATATAAAGCTCCGGTGACTCCCAAAGATTCCTTCCGATACGGCTTTGTCCCATCTCATACTGCCCCTGACGGGAATCGCCTGATTCCCAACGTATACCTCCGAACGCAGATGTCATGTTTGCCACCGGTGCTCCGGATCCCGCACATGCGAACATGTTAGTACGCGTAACAAGATATGCAGTCTGGTATCCACCCCAGCTCTGACCGTCGATTCCTATGCGGTCTTTGTCAATCCAAGGGTATCTTCGACACATCTCCTCGGCTCCCGAGCATACGTAATTATAGCAGCTTTCTCCTGGAATCCCGGGGGTATAATGGATATCCGGAACAAAAATCACATATCCGCGGCTCACATAGAACGGGTAATTCACCCAGCTCCATGACGGCTCCATCGTATAATGTCTGTATAGATCCTCACTGCCGGTTTCGTAAAAAACACAGAGCATCGGATACTTCTTATTAGGATCGATATCCTCGGGAACATAAAGCACACCCTCTGATTCCTTTCCGTCATAAGCTCTCCATTTCACAAGCTGCGCGGTGCCCCAGCGGTAACCGTTCATTCCAGGATTGGCATCTGTGAGCTGACGCGCCTTGGCAAAATCCGTGCCGTTGCTCAGCCAGATATCAGGCGATTCAGAGAAGTTTGCGCGCTGCCATGTGTATACATTCTTGTCAAGGGCCTTGCGCACCTGTGTGTAGGCATGTCCGTCAAGCACATTTACGGCAGGTTTTGCGCTCTTTCCGTAATTTACAGTCGCAAGTCCGTTATATTTATCAGTGAAATCGAACACCTCAAGCAGCATCTGCTGACCCGGTTTCACATAGCGCTCCTCCGGGTTCATGCGCATATAGCGGAAACGTATATTTCTTTTACGACCCTCACCGGCTGTGACACATACCGGTTGACGTCTGCCATCCGGATCGACTGCCCAGATATCGAATTTGTCATAAATCAGCAAAGCCGCATCATCCTCTGCCCAGCAAGCCTCGCCCCACGGTTCGGCAGGCATGGGATGGTCATCCTCATCATTCCATATCAGCACAGGCATATCCGCTGTCATGTTGACCGTATCTCCGGTTGCCATGCAGTATGAATAATAATTCTTATTATCATACCACATCACATATTTGCCACATGGCGAGAGCTGCGCAGCTCCTCCCGGAACTTTTCCAAGACGACGACGCTCTCCATTTCTGACATTCACTACCGACACTGTCACCGGTGCGAAATAATTCCATTGCTCCTCTACCGCGTCTTCCGCCGGATCTCTTACCAAAGCCCAGTCGCCATCCCATCTGTCGCTACCTGAAACCCGGGCAAGAGGTTCGGAGTCTATTAGCTTCTGGCTCATGTCCGAAAGATCAATGGCCACCGGATAGTTATTCTCTCTTGCTGCCTTCACATTATGAAGCTCCTGAGGTGGTGTCATCGGTGCGTCCCAACGCCATATATCGAGTGCCGGATTTTCAAAATCTACAATCGTGGTGTCATCGGGAGCAACTATTGGCGCTACTCCTGAAATCAGACGGCGACCATTGTGCGAGAAAACAGGTTTGGTATATTGGTTCGGTAATAATGTATCACCCTTTGCGGTAACAAAACGGCTGGTTATCTCCAAGGGAGTCTGCATAGGATTTTCAAGACGCGACCAATAGACTGAGGCACGCTTTGTTCCGCTCTTGACACTATCTGAAGAAGCGATATATGCAAGTTGGCTACCCGTCTCATCAAATACCGGATTGCCATAGAAAACCTTGTCCCTGTCAATAATCACATACGATGTGTCGGGAAGCATAACCACTCCCACTCCATTGGCCGACAACGAATCCTTATCGCATTTCTTGAAATTCAGGGCAAGTTTATCACCTGACTTATCAAAACTATAGTTTTCAACCCATTTGGTCACTTTCCTGATTCCCGTGGGTAGATGTCGGATCACGAGCGGTTTGGCATTATCCTTGTCTTTAAGAAGTTTAGGCGCGAGATAAGCGGTATCGCAACTTGAATACGCAACCCAATCGCCACCTTTCTCCCCAATTTTATAAGATATAACCTGCGGAATCTTCTCTACCGCAAGGGTAGATAGATTCACAATCGCAAGAGAATCCTGCGGCAGGTCAAGATCTTTCTTCTTGGCGATCTTTGCCTTGCGTGTGGCGGCATACTCAGCTTTTATCAAAGCCAGTCCCCATTTGCCATCGGCTGTAAAGGATGCCCTGTAGCCTCTTGCCAGCTCCACTTTCTTCCCGTTGCGTGTATTGTAGAAATAAAGCATTCCGTCACCCTCCTGTGGATCCACGGCATATGCTGCCCACTCGCCATTATTGCTCAAACCTGTATTCTTTACGGCTTTCCAAGCATCAAACGATGTATGGTCCAACACTTTTTTTTCCAAAGCACCGCCCGTAGCCATAGCTCCCGCCATAACCATTCCTGATGCCAAAAGGGCTATATATCTTTTTCTTATCATTTTAAAGCTTGCTTAGCTGATGACCCATTCTCTCTTTCTTTGTGTGCATGTAACGTGAATTATATTCGTTAGGCACCACCTCAAGAGGTACATTCTCAATTATCTCGAGTCCATAACCCTCAAGACCGATACGCTTCATCGGGTTATTTGTCATCAGGTTCATCTTCTGTATCCCCAATGAATGAAGGATATTTGCTCCTACACCATAATCCCGCTCATCAGCCTTATGACCGAGGTGAAGATTGGCATCCACAGTGTCAAGACCATTCTCCTGAAGCTTGTAGGCACGGATCTTATCCATCAGACCTATGCCACGCCCCTCCTGATTCAGATATATTATGGCGCCGCGTCCCTCTTTCTCTATCATCTGCATGGCGAGATGAAGCTGCTCACCACATTCGCATCGCTTTGAACCGAAAATATCACCTGTCATGCACGATGAGTGCACACGCACCAGCACCGGCTCACCGTCGCTAACATCCCCCTTGATAAGGGCCACATGCTCCAGTCCGTTATCTTTCTGACGGAAAGGGATAAGTCTGAAGTCGCCGTATGCTGTCGGCATATTTACCTCTTCCCCTCTCTCAACCAACGAATCGTTCTGTAACCTGTAAGCCACAAGGTCACGGATGCTGATAAGTTTCATTCCCCATTCGTCAGCTCGCGTGCGGAGTTCGGGAAGACGCGCCATTGAGCCATCATCGCTCATTATCTCCATCAAGGCTGCCACCGGCTCCAGACCGGCGAGGCGCGCGAGATCCACACCCGCCTCTGTATGTCCCGTACGCTGAAGCACACCACGGTTCTGGGCATACAAAGGATTCACATGACCCGGTCGACCGAAAGTCTCAGGCATTGAGGCGGGATCCGCAAGCGCACGTATCGTAGCGCAGCGGTCCTCTATAGAGACACCGGTGCTGCATCCTTCAAGTTTATCAACAGTCACAGTGAATGGTGTTCCGAGCATAGACGTGTTGTCTGCGACCTGGGCTTCAAGACCAAGTTCTTTACAACGCTCCATAGTCATAGGCACACAAAGCACACCACGCGCATGCTTCAACATGAAGTTGACATCCTCCGGTGTGATTTTCTCTGCGGCAATGATGAGGTCTCCCTCATTCTCGCGGTCCTCATCGTCTACAACTATTACAAACTTCCCCTGCTTGAAATCCTCAAGCGCATCCTCTATTCTATCCAATCTTATATCTTCCATAACAATTTACCAAATTCCCCGGTCCCCTTTTATTTCCTGATTAAACTGAAATTCACGCTTCCATATACAAGATGCCGGCAGAAACCGGGCAACGCGGAGAAATCGTGATTCTTATTGTGTTCTATTATAACAAGCGTACCCTCCTTAAGCATCCCTGAATTCATGATCAGTTCCGGTATCTCTCCGAAACGGGGATGATCATATGGTGGGTCAGCAAAAATTATATCATATTTGTCGCGGCATCTCTCTATGAAACGGAAAACATCACCACGGATAAGCCGCAGTGAAGTATCTCCAAGCTTCTCTTTCACAGAGCGTATGAATCCTGCCTGTGTGGCAGCCTGCTCCACCGCAGTCACCTGCGAGCAACCTCGGGATACAAACTCCCAGCTGATCGCACCGGTGCCGGCAAAAAGATCAAGCGCGGTCAGACCTTCAAGATCCTCCATGTTTTCCAACACATTGAAAAGATTCTCACGCGCAAAGTCAGTGGTTGGACGCGCTGTTATATTCTTAGGCACATCAAACCTCCGTTTTCCATATTTTCCTCTTATTATCCTCATTCCTGTCTCTTAACTCCTCGCAAGAGCGATCGCCGCGGCAATAGGCATTTCCACTTTCGACACAGCCGAGGGCATCATCGTCAGCATCACGTATGAGAGATGCTCGCGGAGAAGCTTCAGCAGATCCTGCTTAACCTCCCTTATTCCCGACAATGATACTTGCGTATTATCACGGTCGAGACCGTAAACATCCATTATGTTGAATATATGATACGCGATATCCATCTTGTCATGCCATTCATGGGTTGCAGCAAGAAGCATCCTCCTGTCATCAAGGACAATGAAATCCACCGCTCCGTCGCGTATGTCAACATAAATCCTCGGCATATCCGATCCTCTGCTCATAAACCTGCGGGCAAGCACAGTCTGATGACAAGACACCCGCGCGCCGGAAAGCGTGCGACGCAGAAATGCCGCCAGACCGGGAACAAGCGAATAAAGGCAACACATCCCGTTGTGGACATCGCTCATGATATCACCCTCGTCGGCACGGTAAACCTTATTATACATCTCGCTCTCATCCTCATAATCGGAAATCAAGGCTTCCGGCGCCCACATGCTCTTCGGAGAACAAACCACTATCTCCGTGGAGAAGTCATCCATCAGCTGAGGATGGTCATAAACCGTAGTCTCTATATGCCGAAGCAAAGAGCTCTCATCCCGCTGCCACTGCTCCTCAAAAAGAGTCACAATCTGCTCAAGCGGATTCTCAAGATTCTTCAGATACGCCGACATAGAGGTGTCGGAAACGTAGATAACCAGACGCCATTCCGCCGTGTCATCAATCCTAACCCCCTTGTATGTCGATATATCCTCTGTCATAAATATTAATTACTTATTTCAATTACAACTCAATCCATCTCTCCGGCAATAGGCTTCTCCATCTCAGTCTTAACCTGCTCCGGTGTCAGACCCTGTCCGAAAAGAAACATCAGTTTGGTGATTGCTGCCTCAGAAGTCAGGTCATGACCGGAAATCACCCCTGCCTTGGTCAGGACGTTACCGCTCAGATATCTGGTCGGATTGACAATGCCATTGTCACATTGCGAAACATTCACAATCACAAGACCACGGTCTACAGCCTCCTTCAATGCTTCAAGGAACCAACCGGAAGTAGGACCGTTACCTGAACCGAATGTCTTCATCACAACGCCCTTCAGACCGGGAGCGGCAAGCTGATGCCTGACAACCGCCTCGCTGATTCCGGGGAAAAGATCAAGATACATCACATGGTTGTCAAAGGAGTAATGAGTGCGCAATGGCTCATTGCCCTCGCTTCGCCACATAACAGACTTCCGGTAACGGATTCCGAGACCCACCTTGGCAAGACGCGGATAATGCGAACTCTTGAAGGCATTGAAATTATCCGAACTGTGTTTTGTAGCGCGATTGCCACGCCATAGATAATCCTCAAACAGGATTGCCACCTCCTGCACCATTGGCGAGCCATCCGTATCCTTCTCGGCTGCAACCTGCAAGGCCGTGATAAGATTCTCCTCGCCGTCAGTCCTTACTTCACCGATAGGAAGCTGACTGCCTGTGATGACAACAGGCTTACGCAGATTCTCCAGCATAAAACTCAAAGCCGAGGCAGTATAGGCCATGGTGTCTGTACCATGGAGAACTACGAAACCGTCATACGCATCATAATTATCCTCGATCACCTTGACTATCTGCACCCAATGGTCCGGGGTCATTGCAGAAGAATCAAGAGGAACTTCAAACTGGAAATTATCGATGTCATAATCAAGCCGTTTGATTTTAGGCACATTGTCTATCAGGTGATCGAAATTAAACGGCTCGAGAGCTCCGCTCTCAGCATTTTCAATCATTCCGATGGTACCCCCAGTATATATGATAAGGATATGAGGGCGTTGTGTCTCAGTATTAGATAAAGAACCGTTCATAGGCATCTGTGATTTAAACGACTTCTAAATTGCAAAGATAGCAAATCCGCACAACAAACGCAACTCAATTCAAAAAAACTATTAACAAAGTATTAACAAATATAGGCGTCCGGTAAAAATATTAATCACGCAGAGCCACAGAGCCGCAAAGCTTTGAGTTGGTAAGCCCTATGATAAAGATCTCAGAGAATCGCGTGGCGATTTGTGCAAAGGCGCGGAGCAGTAGCGTCAGACTCTGTGTCGAAACCACAAGACCAGGCAAAAAAAGAGGTTTCACAACGATGCGTGAAACCTCCCTGATATAATTATTCGTTACTAAACCGAGTAACAGTTTACTTGCGGATAAGAACCTTAGTAGCCTTATTACCCTGAACCTTGATGTAAAGACCATTCTCAGGCTCAGCTACCTTAACACCCTGCAGATTGTAATAAACAACCTCAGCATTCTCAGCAGCCTCAACCTCAGCGACACCGCTGCCATCATTGTTGTAGCTGATTACATAAAGAGAAGGAGCATCCTTGAATATTGTAACAAGAAGAGTCATGTCGTATGTACCGGCAGGAACGCTTGCAAGCGTGTAATTGTTACGGAGGCTAAGTGTAGTCTCACCAACTTTACCGGTGAAATTATCCTTGGTAGCAGGAGAATCAGATTCGAGAACAACGTTCTTAACAAGGATAACGTTATTTACAAGAGCAGTTGTGATATCTGCGGCAGCAACCTCTTTCGGAGTGAAAGCACCTTGTGCAGTTGCCTCAGGAAGAGTACCCTTGGGCATCAACTCAGGCGTTACATTGCTGAAAAGCTCATATGTTGCCTCCCAGCCGGCAGGAATTATATCATTAACCTTATACGAATTCTTACCGTAAACCTGAATGAAATCACCAGCAGCATCAACAGCAAAGACATTACTGAAGTTTACGAATGCGACAGTCATATCAAAATCTACTTTGACAGCTGTCTTTGAAGCCTGAGCTATGGCCTCTTTAACGCTCTTCACAACAACTGCATCAGATGGTGCGGGATCAGGATTTTCAGGAGTGCTGGTAACTTCCTGATCAGAAACGACTATTTTCTTGATGCGGATTTGCCCAGCATTCGCAGCTAACTCAAAAGAATTTGAGCCATTGGAATTCAACAAAGTATATGTTGCACCACTCAGAGTACCCGTCCAACCAGTAGAAGGTGTACCTTCTACCGAATATTGACCATTAGATGTGTCATCCAATGTCAATATCACAGATTTCATTGCAAAATCAGCGGATTCAATTGTAAAAGCAGAACTTTTATATACCCTCATTGAGTATTGTTCAGTTCCGGGATTACGCAGAGTAGATGTTGTATTCGCCTTGTCAGTAATCAAAGTAAACGATTTTCCATCTACTGTTACACTCTTTTTAAAACCGCTTGTGGCAGCATTTGTCTCCCATGCCGAATTAGCAGAGACATCGTAAAGGGTATATTCTGTTGCGAATACAGAACTTGCTGCAAATGAAATAGCAGCGAGAGAAAGTAAAAACTTCTTCATAAGCAATTATTGTTATTTAATGAATAATAAGGCTTGTTTATATTGCTCATGTTCAGTTGTGAACATGAGCCTATTTCATATGAAATACATTGTAGCATTCCACATATTTTTACAAAATTAATGAAATTTTATTAAATCTACAATGAATCTTAAAGAATTAACGAAATTAAAATTTCGCAATCCACTAAAAACCAGAGAAAAAGTGAGATCATCTGCATCTTCGAGACTGTAAAGTCTTTAAGGTCTTTAAGGTCTCTAAAGTCCTTAAGGTCCCTAAAGACCCTAAAGTTCTTGCCTTGCAGCAGCAAACAAAAAAAGACCCACATCACTGTGGGTCTTCTGAAGGTGGCGATTACCTACTCTTC
>CAJTPK010000051.1 GCA_910578075.1 uncultured Muribaculaceae bacterium
ACGACCCCGAGATTACAAATCACGTGCTCTGGCCAACTGAGCTAAAGAGGCAGGCGGGCGAGCTTACTCCATCGCACCGCTCAACCCGCTACCCTTGCTTCGGTCAAGATCTGGGGGATTTACGGGGAGCTGGTCGTGAAGGACTCACCCGATGCAAAATTACAAACTTTTTCCGAATCCACCAAATTTTTTTACACTGATGGCGTCAATCAAGGCATGGTTTGTGTTTATATTCATGTTCTCGTCTTCGGGAAGATAAACTATTCCAAGCTTATGCTTACCTTTTTCGAGTGGCAGAACAATGCTGTTGCTCTGTCCCCAGTCGTTCCAGTTGGCTACACCGCGGTGAGGCATAACCAGCGTACCGGCTTTGTTGCCATCGAGCGTCAGACTGCGGACAGCCGCCTTGTTCTCGGTGTTTACCGGCCCGTTTCCGTTGGCATAGCGCACGGAGATGGAATATGTGCCGGCTTCCGGTATTTCGATCTCCACCTCCACAGGGGCGGATTTTCTATCTACCTCAACAAAACCGCTGCCTGTGAATCCCGAAAGCTTTTCTTTAGGCTGATAGCTGATCTCGGTTGAACGCATCGATGTAGAAGCTCCGGGGAATTCATATATCCATTCCTGACGGTTGCTGCGGGGCTCTGAAGCGAAAGTATGCACCCCACTTGAACTAACTCCGATCACCTGCCACTCTCCGGGAGTGACTGCGGCATATGTTGTCTCGCGGGTTTCCGCAACGGGCTCTCCATCTTTGAGAACAATATATTTTGCAATATACTCGATGGGATTCCATTCAAGCTGATTGTTGACAGGCACTCCTTTGCCGTCAAGAGCAGGGTTGTTTGCGAGCCATGTCTGCGGAGTCATACGTGATTTCGCATTATTCACATGGTTTACTTTCATTGCCGGAATCGGCTCATTATCCAACCTCACGATGATATCCGCACCTTTGGCGAGCATCTTGGCAGGGATAAGCTTACCCTTTTCAGGATAAAGGCTCTTGCCGTTTACTATCAATTCCTTCACCCGGTTGCCGAATCCTTCGACCGTGATATTGAGCTTTGCACCACGATAGTTGAAATCTGTCAAAGTGCGTGTGCCGGCAAGCGCTTCAGGAACAAATGGATCTATAACAAGACCATCTTTCTCAAAATGTATACCGAAAAGCACACGTGTGGTCAAGGCTATGTTGCCCGCCAGACACCAGAGCATGTTCGATGAATTCAACTCTGTATAGATATCACCGTTATCGAGATTGAAATTCTCTTTATTTGTGCAGAACAATGCCGCCGGACGATAAATAGCACCTATCCCTTCAAGCACACCCTGCTCATTGCCGGCCTTCGCCTGAGCCATTGCCCAGAAAGATCCAACCCAGGGCCACAACGCATTGTTGTGATAGCTGGGCATATCAGCAATCTGTGGATAGAAAATAGCCACACCGTATGGTGTCTGCGGATTATTCTCCGATATTGATTTCTGATGATCTGCAGGAGCTATGTAATAAAGAATCGCCAATGCCTCACCAAGTGTCTCGGCGCGGGGATTGAGAATCTTATTGTCACGACCGTAGGTATACATTCCGTAATACCCTTTATCCGGCATCCAGAATGTCTTGTCGATGTTGGCGGCAAGAGCATCAGCCTTGGCAAAGAGTTTGTCAGCTTCCTTCTTTTTACCAAGCACAGTGGCCATCTCCCCAACGGCTTTCAGCGCGGCGGCATACATGACATTGGTTCCCATAGCCTCGCTTTGGGAAATATCGACAGTCTGCATCCAGCGGGGATAGCTCTGCTCGCGCCAGTCGATGAAAGAGGTTTCCCCTTTCACGAGTCCGCGCGGACTCATCACTGTCTTCTCATCTTTCTCAATGGAACGCAACGCTATCGGATACACAGTCTCGAGCCATTTGCGGTCGCCCGTAACTTTATATATCTCCCACGCCGCGAGAGCCCACACCATCCTGTCGGTAGAGATAGGCCATGCGCCTCCCGAACCGGTATCCTGAATGATCTGACCGCTCGGATTCACCTTCTTCATAAGCGAGATCATCGAAGCTTCAGGCTGCATGTAAGCCATGGAAAGGATGATGGAATAGCTGACATCGCGAGTCCATACGCCTGCCCATTCCTTACCGGTGCGCAGAGTTGTGTCAGGTTCCACTGCGTTCACCATCTCATCGAGAGCCATATTGAACACAGCCTCATGAAGAAGGTTATTTGATTTGAGCTTCGGATAGGCAGAGAGATCATTCTTTCTCTTCCAGCTCTGCTCTATGGGCATATAATAGCCCGGACGCGCCTTATATGTGGATTTCAGTTCATAGGGGCTGACAGCCCAAGCCTTGAACTCATCCTGAAAAATCGTATCACCGGCCCAACGATAAGCTTCCGTCTCGACAATCACAGGATCAGCCGCAGACGCACCCAAGGCGCAAACCATCGCAGGGGCGATCAATAAATATCTATAATCTTTCATGTGTATTATATATTTAGTTCTCCAAAGAAATTAATTTACTATAACAAAGCGATTCGCGAATATACTAAATATCCGCGAATTGCTAAAGGAATTAAGAAACTGTTTAAGAATCCATCTAATAAGAATTCAGCTTTACGGGGCGTTTGTAACAGCTGATTTCATGACAAATAAATACAATTCCCCAATTTAATATGTCAGTTATGTTAAAGTCGTTTTTAAGAAACTGTTAAATTCATTTGCGGCGCTTGTTGCCGCCGTGGGAGCGTGTTTTTGACTTGCCCGGCTCGTGACGTTTGCCGGGTTTCTTAGGCTCCAACGGCTTATTGGGATTTCCGGAGTCGGAGATGAGCGCGAAGTCGAGCTGCTTGCGGTCGAGATCGGCGCGTGCCACCTGCACCTTGACCTGGTCGCCGAGTGTGTAGCGTGTGCCATGACGTCTGCCGATGAGGCAATAATTCTTCTCGTCATAGTCGTAATAATCATCTGCAAGATCACGCACTGGCACCAAGCCCTCGCACATGGAATCTGTCAATTCAACATAGAATCCCCATTCCGTCACACCGGAGATGACTCCGTCATATATCTCTCCGAGACGGTCTTTCATGAATTCCACCTGCTTATAGCGGATGGAAGCGCGCTCCGCATTGGCTGCGAGTTGCTCCATGTCGGAATCATGACGGCATTCCTCCTCAAGTTTATTCTTGTCAACGCTGCGTCCTCCATCGGCATATTTCGCCAGCAGACGGTGAACCATCATATCCGGGTATCTGCGTATAGGCGAGGTGAAATGCGTGTAATAATCCATTGCCAGACCGTAGTGACCTACATTCTCTGTGGTGTAGACAGCCTTTGCCATAGAACGGATGGCAAGAATCGAGAGCATGTTCTCCTCCCCTTTCCCTTTAACATCCTTAAGAAGGCGGTTCACGCTCTTGTTGACCTCTTTCGCTCTCCCTTCGGTAGTGAGTTTATATCCGAAGCGTGAGGCGATAAGGGCAAGGTTTCCGATCTTCTCGGGATTGGGATTATCGTGGATACGATATACAAAGGATTTGGCTTTCTTACCTTTCGGCACCTTACCGATGGATTCGGCCACGGTGAGATTGGCGAGAAGCATGAATTCCTCGATGAGCTTATTGGCATCTTTTGATTCTTTGAAATAGACACTTATTGGCTTGCCGGTCTCGTCGATCTCAAAACGCACCTCAGCCCGGTCGAATTCAAGCGCACCGGCATCATAGCGGCGACGGCGCAGCTGCTTGGCAAGCTCGTTGAGCACATTGATCTCACGTGCGTAATCACCCTTGCCGGTCTCAATAATCTCCTGAGCCTCCTCGTATGTGAAGCGGCGGTTGCTCTTTATAGCTGTGCGGCCTATGCGGCTGTTGATAACATTCGCCTTCGAATCCATCTCGAAGATCGCGGAAAAGGTGAGTTTCTCCTCATCAGGGCGCAACGAGCATATGCCGTTCGAAAGCCTCTCCGGAAGCATCGGAATGGTACGGTCAACAAGATATACACTTGTGGCGCGTTTCTGCGCCTCCTTGTCGATCACGGAACCGGGGCGCACATAATGCGTCACATCCGCGATATGCACACCGACCTCCCAGTTGCCGTTGGCAAGCTGACGGATGGAAAGGGCATCATCGAAATCCTTGGCATCGCGGGGGTCAATGGTGAACGTAGTCACATTACGGAAATCCTCTCGTTTTGCGACCTCCTCCGGTGTTATGCCCGCATCTATCTTTTCAGCGGCCTTCTCAACATTATCCGGATACTTATACGGAAGACCGAACTCGGCAAGGATAGCGTGCATCTCTGCGGTATTCTCTCCCTTCTTTCCGAGGACATCCACAACCTCGCCACGCGGATTCATCTCATCATCTTTCCAGCATGTGATACGGACTATAGCCTTGTCACCCGATTTGCCACCCTTGAGCTTATTGCGGGGTATGATGATGTCGGCGGCAAGGAATTTGGAGTCTGTCACAAGCGCAGAATAAGTTTTGTCGACCTTCAGCGTACCGATGAACACCTGATCCTTCGCCTCCAAAATCTCTATCACCTGAGCCTCCGGCTCACGGCCCGCACGGGCGGCGGATACCATCACGCGCACCTTGTCGCCATTGAGAGCATGCATCGAATTGCGCTCGGCAACCATTATCTGCTCCTCATCGATGACCACAGCATTCTTTCCATTGGAACGGCGCACGAAATAGCCGACGTTCTCCGTACCGCGGTTTGAGAACGCCTTATACTTACCCAGACCCACTTCCTGAATCTCCTCCGCAGCCACCAGCTCATCAAGAAGATTGATGATGTCGAGGCGGCTCTGCGGGTTTGTAGCGTCGATCCCGAAAGCTATCTGCTTATAATTGAACGACTGTTTATTCTGCTTAAGCAGAAATTCCATTATTTTCTCCTGCAACTCGCGCTTCTTCAACCGGCGCGACCCGCTATTTATCTTATTCTTCATATCGGTTATATACAATTATTCAACCCTTTTCTTTATCTTAATTTCATCAGAATTACAAAGAGGGTGTTCAAAAATACAATTTATCTACTATATAAACAAATTTCGTTCCCATTTTCCATTGAATGATCTTAAGGTTAATAAAATGATAAATCCGGTTGCCTCTTCATTGAACGGCAACCGGATTTAAAATGGATCTTGTATATATTATTTATTCTTTAACACTTTCTTTCCATTGATTATATAGATTCCGGCTGGAAGCGATTCAATATCATCATTAGTCGCTCCTCGTTTAATGCACACACCGTGAATATTATATATATCATTCAACCTATATTTATCAGAGATATATTCTTGCTCAACTTCCTCTACACCTGTAGGGATTGAATTTAAGCCGACCTTTGCTATCGGGCCATTGGAATATAAAGTCTTGGCTATGATTGTGCATGAACCGTCATTATCTTTATCGGAAGCCCTTGTTTTCAAGGATGCACCCTCATGGACTGTGACATTTCCATCATAATCCACAGTAGCGACATCCGGATTGGTAGATTCCCAGAAAATATATGGAAGAGATACGTCTGCCGGTTCTATGACAGCTGTAAGCTTGAATGAATCACCGGGATTGACATTTATTGATTCATTTCCATCTATTTTCAAACCGATGGGCTCAATCATTTCTTCATGACCGAACAGTCTCCAACATTGTTCCGAAGTTTTATATGCATCTGCACTTGAAGATAATACGTAAAGCGGGCAGCCATAATAATTAAACGTATTATCTGCTGCAACAGGAGGCTCCTGCGCTGTTATACTGACTCCGGTAATGTTTTCGATACCTTGAAAAGCATTTTCTCCAATATTCTTTACGTTGGATCCCATAGCTATCTGTCGCAACGGATTGCCACTAAAGGCGTTTTCTCCTACAGATTCAATTGCCGGAGGCAAAACAAGCTCCGTGAGCTTCCCCCCAGAGAACGCATCATTGCCAATTCCGGTTAGTTTCGCACCAAGTTGCAATGATATAAGATTAGAAGAGCCTGTAAACGCTTTATCTGGTATTTCCGTCACCATATTACCGATTACAACTTCCTCTACAGTGTTCATCAATGCAATAGATGGCTTTGTGTATCCTGAACTTCCCGGAAGTGGTTTCTCTAAGAAACTAAAATTTCTACCGATGTATGCATTTTTGATTTTCGAACTATTCCGGAATGTCTCATTTCTGAATTCCAACGGTACTGAAGAGTCTTCAATAATCACACTTTCGAGCATAGAACAGCCCTTGAAAGCCTCGGGGTTTACCAACGTTACAGACTTTGGTATCGAAATAGACTTTAATGTCTTGCAAGCATTAAACGAATTTTGGCCGATAATCTTCACACCATCCTTAATTTCCACCGTCTCCAATGATTCGCACCTTTCAAAACATCTCATGGAAATATCAGATGCAATTGTCAAACTTCTTATACCTGACCAATTAAACGCTTTTTCTCCAATCTCTACATCTGAATAAATCATGGCATTTTGTATCTCACTCGAAAAGAAGGCTTCTATTCCAATATATTTAAGACTCTTGATATCAAGAGTCTCCAGCCCCTTGCATTGATAAAATGCTTTGTCCTCAATTCTCTCCAGATTATTACCAACCAGTGAAACATTATTAAAAGTAATATTACGGAAAGCACCCTTACCGATAATTTTCACAGATTCCGGTATCGACAGTTTTTCAAAGTTCTTCACAGACTCCGAATCATTAGAGAATGCAGTTCCTCCTATCCCTATTACGTTGAATCCATTTATATTCTCCGGTATATCGGCAGCTGTTTCATTCCCATTACCCAAGACATACGCCTCTTTTGTAGTTTCATCACATAGATAAACCAGCCCGGAAGATTCTACCCTTAAGATCTGCTTATCTCCCACAATAATATTTCTGAATCTCGGCCAATACTCAGCAACGGCATACTCTTTGAAACAACCATCCGGAATAATAAGAGTGGCATTTTTGACAACATCCTCAAATGTCGTGTACCATAAAACATCCGGGGCCTTAACTGGGGCACACTCGATAGATTCTAAATTCACACATCCTTTAAATGTACCATCTCCTATACTTTCAACATCCCCAGGTATTACTATTGATTTTAGTCTTGTATTCCCATTAAAGGCATTATTTTCCAAATATTTTACTGTAGACGGGATAATATACTTTTCATCCTCTTTTCCACCCGGATAACAAACTAATGTCATCTTTCCTGAATTAAAAAGGACACCAGCCTCCGTTTCATACATTTTACTTCCCTCTTCCACCTCAAATTCCTTCAGGGAGCTACATCCTATAAATGCGTCTCTACTTATACTCCAAACATTGCTTGGTATATAAACACATGTCAGTTTATCACACCCCTTAAACACACCATTCCATACATCACCAACTGTAGATGGCCATTCAAAACGAGTAAAAGCGCACCCTTCAAAAGCATAATTTCCTACTTGTTTTACACTTTCCGGTAGAGACAACTCTTCAAGACTGCTGCAACCGCTGAAAGCCTTATCCGGTATCTGTGTAATCGGACCTGTTATTGAAACAGTCTTCAACATAACACAGTCTTCAAAAAGTTTTTGAGGGAATACATTTA
>CAJTPK010000052.1 GCA_910578075.1 uncultured Muribaculaceae bacterium
TAATAATTTAGAGATAAGTTTTTTAGCAAGGGCTTTTAAAGCGGCTTTAAGGGCTTTAGAGTTTTTAAGGGCATTAAGGTCTCTAAAGACTCTAAAAGCCTTAGGGCGATTAAGGATTTTGATAAGATTTTACGGAAAAGCAGTGAAATGGTGTTTTAGATTTTACGGAAAAGCAGTAAAACGCCATTTTAAATTTTACGGAAAAGCAGAAAATATGTGTTTAAAATTTTACAGAATCAATTTAATTAGCTAAATTTGAGGGAAATTAAATACTGTATTATATGCATAGAATTTTTAGACGTAAAATATATGACACCCTTATCAAATGGAAAAAAGATAGAAACGGGCAGACTGCGATGCTTATCAAGGGAGCGAGGAGGGTCGGAAAGTCAACCATTGCAAGGGAATTCGCCAAAAAGGAATATCAATCTTATATAGAAATAAATTTTGCAAAGGCAGATCCCGAGGTTAAAGAATTATTTAATGATCTCAGTGACCTGGATTATATCTTTTTACGTCTTCAGGCAATCTTTAATGTCAAATTAGAGAATCGAAAATCGGTCTTGGTTTTTGATGAGATTCAGAAGTGTCCAAAGGCAAGAGAAGCAATAAAATTTTTGGTTGAAGATGGGCGTTACGATTATATCGAGACAGGCTCTCTTCTATCTATAAAAAAACATAAAAAGGGAATAATAATTCCGAGTGAGGAAACAAGAATCACGATGTATCCTATGGATTTCGAAGAGTTTTTAGAAGCAATCGGAGAAACTCAGATATTTCCATTGTTGCAATATTCATTTAATAATCTCCGAAGTTTAGGTGAGGCCACACATCGCAAGATATTAAGATTATTCCGATTATATATGCTTGTAGGTGGAATGCCTCAGGCTGTAAAACGGTATGTCCAAACCAATAATCTCGCTGAGGTAGATGCAATAAAGCGTGAAATTATAGAACTTTATGTGGACGACTTGAGGGAAGTTGACGAATCAGGAAGAGCCTCCCGTATTTTTGAGACGATTCCTGGAGAATTGTCACGGAACAAACTCAGATATAATGTCGGCAGTGTGATAAAAAATGCATCATCGCTCAATCTTGATTCCGTATGGAAAGATCTCGAAGACTCTCTCACTGTCAATATATGCTATCGATGCACAGATCCAAATGTGGGAATGACATTACATAAAGACATGTCTTATTTTAAGTTATATATGGGAGATACCGGTCTGTTTGTAACACTTGCCTTTTGGGATCAGGACGTAGCTGATAATTTGATTTACAATAAGCTACTTAGCGACAAGCTTAGTGCAGATCTCGGTTATATTTATGAGAATGCCGTTGCTCAAATGTTGAAAACGGCAGGGAAAAGTCTATTTTACTACACATTCCCAGCCGATAAAGAAGAAAAAAATCACTATGAGATAGATTTCCTGACACTAAAAGATAATAAACTTCAACCACTGGAAGTGAAGTCCTCAGGTTATATGGCTCATAAATCTCTTGATATGTTTTGCATAAAATACAAACACAGGATTGGGCGTCCTATTCTTCTCTATACTAAGGATATCCGCACCGATAGTGAGACGATTTGTCTCCCTGTATACATGACACCTTTGTTATAAATTGATACTTAGTTGTTATATTTGCAAAAACATATAATTATGCAAGTAGTAACAGCAAGAGAATTCCGCGCCAATCAGTCAAAGATACTGAATGCTGCGAAGGAAGGACTATCGGGGGACTATAGTTGCATCATGTTATAATAAAAAACCGCGACGGATTTCCGTCGCGGTTTTTTATTAATAGGTATTGCGTGTTATTCTGAGTAGTTGAGGAGGTTGCGGTCAAATCCGGGATTGAAGTCGGATTCAGACTGCGGGATGGCAAGACGCCAGCCGTTGCATGCCGAAGGCTCGTGACGTGAAGCATAGTTGGCAGGTGTATTTCCTGAAGTCGGATCACCCTCTTTCCATGCACGTTCTTCCGCGGGTATGTTCCAACGTTTGAAATCTGTGAAATTGTAACCCTCGCCCCAAAGTTCAACGCGGCGGCAGATGCGGATTTCATTAAGGAGATCAGCTCCGGTAGATGTACATGCGTATCCTGCGATACGTTTCTTGTTGACCTCTTCCAGTTTAGACTTAGCGGTTTTTTCATCTCCTGCCATGTATGCAGCCTCAGCCTCTGTGAGCACCATTTCCGTAGCGCGCATGTAAGGATAGTCAGAGTCACCGTAGGAGCCGTTCCATCCGCTTGACCACATCTTGAAAGAAGCGCCAAGCTGACAGCTTGTCAATACCCAACCTGTGTTTCCTGCGTAATGGTAAGGATAGGAGGTAGCCTTTGTTTTTGCCACAGGGTTGTTTGACCATACATAACCAAGTATGAACTCCTGACACATTGCTGCAAGTAACTGATTGTTTTTGGAGCAATCCATTGTGCCGGCTGACACGTTGGATGCTTTCCAAAAATCATCCTCAGTCATAACTGCCGAAGCATTTGCCAAAGCAGTATAATACTGAACCTCCTCTGGGTCAGTTGACTGCTGAGCGTAGGTTGCACACATATCAGCAATGATCTCCATTTTGTCCGGAGTAAAGAATACATCGCGCCTAATATCATTGGGATCGAGCTGATTGTAAAGGTCGAGGTTGATGGAGAAGCCGCGTCCCCAGTTTGAGGGATACGCTCCATTACATGAATACCATGAGCCAAATGAGGAATAATACACATCGTTGCCGGTATTGTTCCACATGTAATCATTGTTTGAGCTTATGAAGCCAGACATGAATTCCGAAGCAGACATGACGCTGCGGCCTGCCTGTGCATTGTGTGCCATATCCTGCGCTGTCGCCCAATCATTTTTGATCATTGCGGCGCGTGCAAACAGACCGTATGCCACTCCGAGATCCGGTTCCCACTCGTTCTTACGTTGCATTTTTGATTCCTGATAAAGGCTGATGGCTGTCGTAAGATCGCTATAAATGAGACCGAGAACTTGATTCATCGTGCCCAGAGGTGCCGGGCCCGTACCGGGTTCAGTTCGAAGGACAACTGCATATGCCTCTCCATTATTGGAATCCTGCCATCTTGGAGCGAACCATTGCAGAGCTTTGATGTAACCGTGGGCGCGGAGGGTGCGTGCCTGAGCCTCGATCCATTTACGCTCCGCCTCTGCACCGGAAGCGCTTCCGATTGTGGCGATGATGTCATTAGCACGGGACACAAACATGTAGCAATATGCCCATGCGTTGTCGTTGATGGTGGCAAGCTTGTTGGTAACTAATGACCATGTATACCAGTTACGCCCATACTCGCCCATATTGAAGAAACTTGTATTGTCCGGTCCAAGTATCTCGTTGATAGCCTGGTCGTAAGTCGCCTCTCCGTTACAAGCTCTCGGAGAGCTTACATCCGGATACTGAGTGTGCATGATACGGCAGATTCCATAAACAGTCATCTGCGCAGCCTTGGTTGTATTTACAGCCTGCTCCGAAGAGATATTGGTGATAGGCTCTGTGTCGAGATAGTCGTCCGAGCAGGAGGAGAATCCAGCCAAAACGGTCATTACCGCAAGAGCTTTGTATAAATTATTCTTTTTCATTTCAAATCCTTTCATTAATTAGAACTTCACTGTGAGCTGGAATGTGAATGTGCGTGCCGGTACGAAGTAGAATCCCTGGCCACCGCCGAAATTATACTGTGGGTTCATACCTTTGCGTCTTGACGAGATAAATACATTGTCAACAGAGAATCCCAAATTAAGATTCTGCATCTTCATGGCCTCTACCCATGCTTTGGGTAGATCGTATGAGAGATTGATGTTCTTCAATGTGATATAGTTATTGGAAATCAACCAGCGGCTGGACGCAGCATTGTTGTATGCGCTGTTTGTTGTATTGAGCTGAGGAACACCATTCGGATCAATACGGTCAGCGCTGTTTTCGGTCATTCCCTCCGGAGCCTGTGTCCAGGCATTGAGTTGGTCTTTGTGATATGCACTTGCCACTGTGGCGCTCTGTGTCATCAATGATGCATAGTTGCCATCGTAACGTTTGCCGCCGAGGCTGTAAGTGAAGAGTATGCCGAGATTGACACCTTTCCAGCTTAATGATGTGCCGAACGAACCGAACACAGTAGGAAGCGAGGTCCCCATTATCTTGCGGGCTGCGTAATTACGGTTGGTTGTATACTTCACACCGTTGATTTCCACAAGCGCCCCGGCTTTCTCAGCTGCCTGCTCGTTGGCAAGATAAGCGGCTTCATCGTATACGAGATTATTATTTTCGTCATACTCATAATAATCAGGAGAATCCGGATTCATTGCATACAGAGACTGTCCTGTAAGCTGGTCAACACCTGCCCATTCGTAAGTGTACTGCTCATAAAGGCTCTTACCCTGGAAAAGTGCCTGACCAGGTATATCCTGATTCTTGTAGAGTTTCTTGATCTTGTTTTTCAGGAATGAAGCGTCAATGTTGAAGTTCCATTTAAAATCCTTGTTGCGGATGATGTCTACACCAAACTGGAGTTCCCAACCTTGATTCTCCATCGTACCGATATTAGACCATACGGTAGGTAGGCTACCGGTGTTTCCAAGACCACCTGCAGACCAAGGCGCTGTAATCTGGAAAAGAAGATCCGTGTTTTGCTTATTATAATAGCCGATGCTGAAATTGAAGCGGTCATTGAAAAGAGAACCTTCCAAAGCTACGTCAAGTGTCTTTGTAGTCTCCCATTTCAGATGATCGGGAGCAAGCTGGCTGGGAACAAGGTTTGATGTGTTTCCACCGATAGCCCATCCGAAGCCGTAAAGAGCATAATGTGCGTATGAGGCAGCGGATGCGTCGTTACCTACTGAACCGTAAGCTGCACGGAGTTTGAGGAAGTTGATCCAGTCAAGAGAGTGCATGAATTTCTCTTTTGAGATAATCCAGCTTGCACCCACGCTCCAGAAAGTACCCCAGCGGTCATCCTTGTGGAAACGGGAAGAACCGTCACGGCGGATTGAAGCCTCGGCGAAATATTTCTGAGCATAGTTGTAGCGAACGCGGCCGAGATAAGACTCGGTCTTACGGAGAATCTGATACTCGTTCATATCTTTCATCTCCTCAAAGTTTCCGAGAGTTATATTGTCGAGAAGCTGCTGACCTGATTTACGCAGATAACGGTATCCATAGCCATACTGATAGTTCTCATGATCAAGGAGAACATCCACATGATGCATACCGTAATCATGGTTCCAAGTGAGCATCTGCTGGAACATGTGGGTCTTGGTCTCATAGAATACGTCAGTTATTGAACCGATATTTTTCTGTGAACCCTCATAGATGTTATTATACTCCATCTCGGTAGTTTTGTCACGGAACATAGATCCCTTCAGGGTAAACTCAAATCCGTAGGGAAGAATGGCGGTTCCGAATAATGAAGCATCAACGGCTGTTACACTGAAATTACGGCGGTCTTCGCGAATAGCATAACATATATTGCCATTGCCGAGGTAATCACCGTTCTGGTTCCACATAGGAGTGCCATCCTCATTATACACGATGTTACCAGCAGCATCATGCACATAATATGGATAGATAGGTGCGTTATGCATAGTTACTGAGAATGGGTTGTTGGTATATCCCAATTCTGATGAATCAAGCGGGCTGCGCTGTGACTCTGAGTGCTGGGCGTTGAGATTCAATCCCAAACGCAGGAACTTCACAGGATTTGCGTTGATATTTACGCGACCATTGAAACGCTCAAAGTCTGTCTGGAGCACATACCCTTCCTCCTTGAGGTATCCGGCTGATGCAAACACATTGAATTTCTCTGTGGCACCGGCGATATTCACATTATATTCCTGACGATATCCGGTACGGGATACACTCTTCCACCAGTCGCGGTCGTCTGAATTTGCATATCCGGCAAGCATCGGCGCCACAAGCTTTCCATTGGCATCAAACAGATCCTTTGCAGCGGCATCATATATATTCAGTTTTGCGAAATCTGAGATATAATTGTTTCTCCAGTATTCCACAGCCTGGTCATATGTCATGCCGGCAGCCTGCTGTGCGGTGTAAGTTCCGTTTACGTTAGCACGGTATGTAGCTTCCATCCAGTCGTTTGCGTCAAGACGGTCGTACATTGGAAGAGCTCGGTTATAGAAACCCTGGCGTGTCTGCAAAGTTACATCTACTTTGCCTACGTTCTTTGCTTTTTTTGTTGTGATGAGCACAACACCATTTGCACCGCGGTTACCATACAGTGCACATGAAGCGGCGTCCTTCAGCACTGACATTGACTCGATATCCTGAGGATTGAGTGCGGAAATGTCTCCTACATATTCTGTACCGTCCAATATTACAAGGGCTTCATTATTTCCGTTGATCGAACTAAAACCACGCACGCGGATGGTAGGAGCCTCACCCGGCTGCGTTGTGGAGTTGTTGATCATAACGCCGGGGGCGTTACCCTCGAGGGCGGCGGTCACGGAGGTTACGGGACGATCCTCGATCTCCTTGCTGCCTACCACTGCCACGGAACCGGTAAGAGACTCCTTGTTGGCTGTACCGTAGGCAACCACTACCACGTCATCAAGATTTGAGGAAGTGGAATGCAAGTGGACCACCATATTGTTCTGCAGTGAGACAGTCTGTGTGGTGTAGCCCACATAGCTTACTTTCACCTGGCGTACATTTGCCGGAACATTGAGTGAGAACTTGCCGTCAGTATCGGTTGCGACACCCTGTCCGCCGCCGATTGGCATGATTGTGGCTCCGATCAGAGGCTCGTTGTTAGCCCCGTCCACCACGGTGCCGTGATAGCTGCGCGTCTGTGCCGACAGGCTCCATGTGCACGCCATCAACGTCATCAAAATTAAAAACAATTTTCTCATACTTAGTGATTTAGAGATAAGTTATTA
>CAJTPK010000053.1 GCA_910578075.1 uncultured Muribaculaceae bacterium
ACATGAATACAGAGTTTAATAATTTCGCATTAACAGATTTTAAAAGACGCCAGTGTAATCCTTTAAATGCCCTGCCTGCATATCGCGTGTCAAATCCGAATATGCTCTGTCTGTCATTGGCCGTCTTGCGCCTGACGACACTCCATTATCCGGTCAAAATGATTGCGCCCCCATTCCACAAGGGCGTCGATATGCGGGAGAAGCGTCTGCCCGAGTTCGGTGATTGAATACTCAACACGTGGCGGCACATCAGGATACAATTTGCGACAAATGATCCCGTCTGTGGTCAGTTGCCTGAGCACAGATGACAGGACTTTCTCTGAAACAGAAGGAATAGCACGATACAATTCATTGAAACGTACAGGATAGTTTTCCGCTATTTTCAGAAGTACGGCCATAGCCCATTTATTGCCAAGCCATTCAAGCACAGGAGCCGCCTTGCAATATTCATAGTCTAATTTTTTCGCCATTTTCAATCGAGCATAAATTTTTGACGGTGAACAAAGCTAACCGTTACGTAAGGGTCACACCTATTGGTAAGTAATTGTTTTACGCACAATTATAGTCTAATTTTGCGACAAAATTAACAAAAAACGTCGAAATATGATACAACCTCAATTACATTTTACCGGCCAGATATGGCGCCCTCCATACGAAGCGAACTCACAGCTCCTGCAACTGACGTCAGGCTGCACATGGCACAAATGCAAATTCTGCAGCCTTTACCACGGCACACCGTTCCGGATGTCACCCCTCTCCGAAGTCGAGGAAGACCTGAAAGTGATCCGCCGATGGCAACCCCGTGCCCGACGCGTATATATCACCGGGGCAAACCCTTTTGCTCTTAGTTACAACAGGCTGATGGATACAGCGCTGCTACTACGCAAGTATCTTCCTCACATGGAGTCCTTCGGAATGTTTGCCCGCGTGACAGACATTACACCCAAATCGGTAGAGGAACTGCGAAACCTGCATCACCTCAAACTCGACAGCATCAACATTGGTATGGAGACAGCCCATGATCCGACACTCGACAGGATGGACAAAGGATATCACTCCGCCGATATTCTTGAACAACTGTCGAAACTCGATGAAGCAGGAATACATTACAACGTCTTCTATCTCAACGGACTCGGCGGCCAAGGCAACGATGTGGCAAGCGCAGCCGCTACCGCCGAAGTGCTCAACAGGCTTCACCCGTGCATAATCAATATAGTCTCACTGACCATATTTCCGGAATCGCGACTACATCAGGACGTGATTGACGGGACATATCAGGAAGCACCGGAAATAGAACGCCTTGTGGAAATGCGGACTCTGATAGAGCGTCTGACAATAAAGACAAACCTTCTCGGTCATCATATTTCAAATACAATCCCGATAACCGGAGCACTCCCATACGACAAAGCCGCCCTGCTCTCCGAATTCGACAAAGCGATCTCCTCTTTTCCCGAACAGGAACTGAGAGCCTACCGCAAAAATATCCGCCATCTGTAACAGTCAGCTAACAGATCTACCCCACCCCAGCCTACACCGTGTCATCACGACTTTCCTTTCCAGAGTCCCAATGTCGCATCTCTGGATTTCACAAGGCTCAGGACTCTTTTCACAAACTCCGATTTGGCTGCCGTATAACCATCACGGTCCGTGCGAAACTTTGGCAGCAGGCTGCACTTCAATTTCTCGTATTCTCTTGCTGTAGCAGAATCTTCCATAAGATAATTACGGAATGAGATCTCGTCGTTGTCACCCTCTGCATGCACATGGACATGAAACACCTTATCGGCGTATCCATCAAGAGTATATCCTTTATTAAAAGACATCCGGGACTCAGAGCATGACATACAGATATAACCGGCTTTCTCAAGCAAAAGCCTTATGGCTACTCTGTCAGCATCTGCCGGAATTTCAACAAGAATGTCAATGATCGGCTTGGCCTGTATATCTGGAATAGCAGTACTACCTATATGGTTTATTACAGGCTTATACACGCACAATAACTTGGAAATAGCTTCGATTTCTATATTGGCCCACTCTTTCCACCATGGCTTATGGGGAGACAGGACAATAGGAAACAATTGCCACAGTTCCTCCAATGTCATATCTTTAAGCTCTTTTCTATTTGCCATTTGTCAGTGATATGATTTTCTGGCCGTTGACATCGGTCGGTTGTTATGATTTAACATCTCATCTGCAACGTAATATCTCATATATGCTTCCGATCAAATACAATGACCAATTCCGTAATCCCGCACAGCAATAACAACACTCGATACTGAAACAACATACGGAGACATCAACGGGACTCTCTGTTCCGATATTCACAGAAGCCCCAGTGATGCTCCGTATGTATTATTTGCCTACTTGAAATTCGTTTGAACGAATCAGATCACAAGTTTTTTAAGCACTGTTTCGCCTGATAACGAGGATGCGCTCAGGATATAGACACCCGACAGGGATGATGTGTTGATCTCCACGCTGCCGGTGCCGTTTGTACGGGCTACACATACTCCGGAAACGTCATACAATGCTACTTCGATATTCTCTGACAGTGCAGAATCTATCTTTATAAATCCACCATCAAGAGACACCGACAGACCACAGTCTGCACCCATAGTTTCCATCAAGCCAGATCCCGATGTTGATGGTTTTACAGAGGTTGCGTTCAGTATCTTGCCTGTGGAACGGTCGATTATCATGCCTACGACCTTAATATTTCTGACATTCAAGATATTTCTTGGCAAACCAAAACTGTATGATCCGGAATAGACCTCGCCAGCCTTAATCTCCGCAGGCACACTGCCCTCTATGCCATCGACACCGTTGTATATAGCTCTAACCACATGATTGAATTTCAGATCAGAGACTATCATAGCCGGACGGTTTTCAAATCCACCTATGACTTCGACAGCACCGGCCATGTTGTTGGCCTGATAATATCCGTCTTTCCACACATTGTCTTCTGTCACAGCAAAGGCCATCCTATAATCCGCATTATCAATATCAATCGGATAACGTGTCGAGGCATCGATTTCAATGGACCTTGCTTTCACGGCTACTTCAAGCGATATTTCGGCAAGAGCCTGTTTATTCAGCACCTCGAGAAACACACTCTCCAGACCACCCATAAGCGTGGTGTAGGTCTTAACACCATTCTCGGTGATCGGATACATGGGCGTTGGGCAGTATATGCTTCTATCCACCCATGCGGTAGGTGCACCATCGGGGAATGAGAAGGTTTTATACTCATCAATAGCCATTGCGTCATCTACATGTACAGCAAGGCCTATAAATGTATCGGGATATTTCTTCTCGAGAGTCTCCATGGCCACAATACCTTTAGGACAGTAGCCGCACCACATGCCGGTGGCTTCCTCTACCACAACGCCGCGCTTCGGCACGAAACTGAGCACCATGGTACTCCTGTCCATAGCGTCATAGGGCAGACCGTTGACGGTAGCACTTACGGTGAAATCCACCGTCTCGCCATATTTCGCCTTTATTTCTTCGGGCAAAACGAAATCGAAACTTTCATGATAGCCCAGGTTCAAACCGCTATATTCGGCATGAAGAGTGCGGCCGTCCACTTCGCAATCCACCGACAATGTATTGACTGGCTGCTGGGAATAAGCCGTAATAGTACCTCCTATCTTGAATAACTCGCTACCGACATGATATTCTCCCGGAGTAACCAAAATCTCCGAAAGGCCTTTCAGGCCGGAAACATTAATATCGTCAATAGCCAGAATCTCGCTGTCGAGACTGACATTCACAAAAGCAATGCGCACCCTCTGCCCTTCATAAGCACTCAGATCCAAAGTGTGTGCCTGCCATTTGTTAAGCTCCTCGTCGGTCACGGTCATAAGCGGTTCGCCGGCAAAAGCGTCAGGAGTATCGCCTGTTGCCGATACCCTTATCTCATACGTGCTGGGGGTCTTGCGCTGCTCGTTGACAGACATAGATCTCCATGACAATGTCACCTCACCGCCGCGAACCCACACCGGAGGTGTTATCATCCAGTCCTGAGCCGGCAGTGGATCTTCTCCTTTAGCGGTCTTAAAGCGAGATGCCGATGCCGCATAATAATTCTCGGTGCCGCGCTCCCTCAGACATATCCATGAATCATAGTCAGAAAAACCATTCTGGACCATCGTGAAATGCAGCTGACAGCCGTCATTATCTACCACTTTCATGCCTTCAAGCATCGTTTCCGACGCAAACGGGCATTCGAAATAAGAGGTGAAATCGCCAGCAGGGCTTTCTGCCAAAAGACAGAAAGCCGATGCCAGCGAAAGCGATAATACAATATCTCTTTTCATCTACTATGTTTTACTTTACAAATTTACCGACCACTCGCGTACCTCCGGCAACTACTTCGTATAAATACACACCGGGAGTGAGCACACCGAGATCGACATTAGAAGTATTGTTAAAATGTATGGCCTGCTTGCCTGCCACATCGCTTATACGGATATTTTCGGCCGGAACAGTCACAGTCAGTGTATTGCCGTCAACATTTACGGACAGATTATCATATTTCAGAGTCTCCAGAGCTGCTGATGAAGCCAGACTGCTCTTGGGATATCTCCAAAGACCGCTGATAACCTGCGAGGGATCATAGTGGTATACTGTGGTATAGACATAGTCGTCATCGCAAGATATCACAAGCGGCCAACAGTTTTCAGGAAGCCCCTTGCCGTTATACCATTCCTCTCCCATATTGTCAGTGTAATAGAATCTACCGTTAGGACCGGCAGCATACAGATACTTACCGTCATAATCTATGCATCTCACATTAAGATTGTCGGCCTCAGGATTGAAAATTTGGTCCCATGTATATCCGTCCTTGGTTGCAAGCAGATATTCTGTATCTGGATTCTGATTCTCCGTAGCGCGCCCAGCGATCATAATATCGCCGGCAATAGTGACAGTAGCCAGACAGTTACTATGAACAGGCACAGTCTCCCATCTGTCAAGTGAAACATTATATTTATGAACAGAATAAAGGCCGAAGAGATAAATCTCATTATTGAACGCCATCATGTTATAGTAATTGTCCATTGCCTTTTCATCGCCAAAATCGACCATCTGCGATTCTCTGTCGGTATGCGTCCATGTCTCACCATTGTCTTCTGATTTGATGACACCTCCGCCGAGGAAATCACCGACATAAAGCACTCCATCCAACCCGTCGATAGCATAACACACTGTTTCATCGGCCATACCAGGCTTTTCATAAAACTCCTCAACTGAACGGATATAATTGAGCACATCCCATGTACGTCCGCCATCCTCGCTACGAGCAATCCTGCAGGCCTTACCAGGTGCATAAATATAGTCGCCGATCTCCACAAACTTGTTATACGCATAGTCGGCCACCTCACATTTAGTAAATGTCTTACCTTTATCTTCAGAGTAATAGATACCTCCATCCAGATTATCTCTCAAATCTGACATAAGTATCAAGCCCTCTTTTGTAATGTAATGCGCACTGGCCTGGGGCAATTCATAGATCTGCTCCCAATTGGCTGACAACGGTAATGTCGTGGCGATAGCACCTGCAGCCACTACGGATTTAAGTAAAAGTTGTTTCATAATCAATAAGTATAAGTAACTTGTAAAAATTAAACGCACATATCAGACTCTCATCGCAAAATTATTTTTACGAAATGTGTCACACATGCCACCAACACCCCCGTTGACAACATAAGACAACATCTCCGCAGATACATAATTGGCAACACTTCCACATGCACAGCAATCAGTCGCAATGTACTGGAAACGCCCAATACACTCGCTTCTTCTTTGTAAGGTTTACGTATGAGACTCTTATAGTCATAACCCTTACCATGACGCAAAAATCCTGCCAAAAACACATACACAATAACTTTTAACGACTTCTTAGTTTTTAACTGTTATCGATCGCAATTTAAGAAATCTTTTTCAATAATGACCGTACATACGCAGCATTTAACACACGTTAACAACAGCTATCCTCTATTCAGTTCATTATCATTTTTACCCAGATAATAATATGTACCTAATTGAATTTCATTGCATCATCTATTCCAACAATTCACCAGTGACAGCATGCCACAGTAGGCTCACATTCGGTCAAAATGTTTATGAACAATTGGATATCAACATACAACGAAGCCGTCTTTTACCAAATGTCTCTTTTGCATATTTATAGTATTCACGGATATAAGTTTTCAATGACTCAAAAGTCGTTTCGTATGGACTCAAGACACAAATCCAACCCATCCACGCATAGACCGGGTGTAGCATAATGACATCCTTTGCAATAAAGTCATACGACATATCCACAAGGCCACCTTTATATGGTATAGGATACACTCTAGGAATATACCCAGACTCTACCGTTATCTTGACCTCTGACATTACTAGATAGACAACAACATGGCCGAAAAAGCCGGACGACCACTCGCGCTCGGGCGAAAGAACGATTGTTGTCTATTCCCAAATAAACAGAGCCAACACCAACTTCTTCTGGTGTTTCAGAAGACAAAGTAAACAACACATCTCCATACTGCACGATATTCTGCTTTTCTCCATCGTTTATACGAACATATTGATCGTTCTCATTCACAACATTGTTTGAATAGACATTCAGATATGTTATGAATGGTTTACCTCTTCCAAAGTCTTCTGAGGATTTTCCTGATAATCCAGAATATGAATGCCCCAAATTAGTGGAAAAGGCGCGAGAGTTTGACCCCTTCGGGCACGCGGGATTTGACCCCACGGG
>CAJTPK010000054.1 GCA_910578075.1 uncultured Muribaculaceae bacterium
CATCCAACTCTTGACCTCGAATTTGATTAACACTTTTTAAGAGACACTAGTGATTCCGTGTATAGTTCCCATTATTCCGTTTCGGGTTCCTTCTTTTCCATTTTGAGTACACCTTGTCTCCTAGAATGTGCTTATAATCCCCCAAATCTATGCTTTTCCACCTACTTTTGGGGGATTATAAAGAGTTCGCACTTTAAGTGCTCCAGTCAAGATGAAATTCCAGACACTGTCTGGAATTTTCCAATATCGTTAAATTGAGATTTCTAAATTGACCCTCAAAGATAACACCGATGCATCTATCTTTCCAAATTATTATGCCCAGTGTCTGTGTTTGTCCGCTTCGTATCCGTTCTTGTCTACGAGAATATCCGACAAATAATTATGCGATATAGTACATTAGTTAATTTTAAGGACAAAACTGAATGAAATTACAACTATTTAATATGTTTAAGTTGCTCTCTGTTGAGATATTTGAAACGTGTATGCGGATAAAATCTATATTGATTCTCATTTAGCAAGAAAGTTTTATCAATATTCTCTAGGAAATTAGTTTCATCGAGCATTCGTCTAAATTGAAGTTGACCATCCTTGTTCTCCCCATATTTGGAGATGCCATTATAAAACAATAAACACAGCTCCTCATTTGATAATTGAGCCTGAAGAAGATTCAAATATCTTTCACGTGCAACTTTATCAGTTTTGTTATATGGATCATCTACTACAAATTTTATAGCATTGAAAAGATAACGGTATAAGTATCCAATATTACAATCCGTATCTTCAATCATCTCTTCGTATAGCCTAGATATAGCATCTCGATACTGTTCTGTCTCAGATGCATTGGCCTTGATAGGATTATACGCATTTACCATTGACGTTAAATTTGTATCTGATTGCAGTTTTTTCATATAAAACATCTTAAATGCAGAATAGTACTCTATGATATTTTTAATACCTTGCAAACCAAGATGAGATGCTATGTTGTTATTGACCGTATCTTGAACCTGTTTTAACATTGACAGGATGTTAAAATAAGTTGTTTCAAATCTTATTTTATCGGTTTCTTGACGTGATATATTAAGTTGTTGACGTTGCTCTTTAAATGTCACGAATAAGAACACGGTTGCCGTAAATGTCAGAGCAATGCCTAAGGTCCCCCATAAAAAATCTCCAATGTTTTTATTAAGCTGTGACTCAACCGACGGTTTAAACCAAGAAAATACATCTATCCCTTTGACAGAAAATATTATGCCAAGATATAATAATATCAAAGCTATACTTACGCCAAAACCAACCCAAGCTAGGAATGTCAGGAAAGCCAGTAATCTTGATTTATTATTCTTCATTTATGTTGGGAAATTGTTCTTTGATATATGATACAAGTATGGAAGCTTGTTTATCCAATTTATCATAAGATGGGTATCCGTTGGTTTGCAAAGGTGACACATCCGTAGTGATGTCCATAGAAAATCCCAAAGACTTGAGATTTTGCAAAGACAGAACTTTCTCTTGTCCGTCTACGCTAACAGTAACTGCTATATCATCACATTTTAAATCATTATCAATTACATAGAATGTATCCTGCTCATTTCGTTTTCCTCGAACTGAATTAATGAAATCCAGAATTTGCATCCTCATCCCCCGCTTAATCTTATAGACTAGATTTGTATGCACATCCTTGTCAGATACATTATTATCTGAAATTTTAGATATCTTTAGACGCTCATCCTGAATTTTTCGGAGCTCTATTGTTTTAGCTTCATATTTTAAAACAGCCATACGCTTGTCAATCAATTTATTGAGAACAAGCGGCTGTATGCGAATGGTATACTCCTCATATCCACCTGAATTTTTACAATATTTCTGAATCTCGTTTATCAGAATTGTCGCGATTCCAGATTGGCTGATACGTTCAATCAGTAGAAATCCATATTGAGAAGCCTTTGGGATATAGAGCATGAAATAGAATGGCTTTAAAAGCACATCATTCGCATTCTTTCTAAAGGAGGTTTTACCAGTTTCAATGTTAACACCTTCTTCTATAGTTCCGAATTCTCCAGATTCTATTATGCCTTTTATATATTGTCCATTACAAGTAAGGTAATACCCACCTCCATCTGCTTTTGTTCCAAGCCTAAAAGCATTCCCTTGTTTATCTTCTGAGTCTTTCTTAACTGGCACATATTGGTCTCCTCTTTTTTCGTCCTGTTTCCAAGATAGGAACATTGTATCCATATCAGAAAGAAAATTCTTACCGGCATCTCCAAAGTCAGTCAGAATTTGGAGGTCGTCCTTGTCTCCTTTCTTGTTGATAGTTATTGAATATACAGCCAATGAAAATGATGTAGCCATAATGTTCGAGGTTATTCTAAATAGTATCTATCGTATTAATTCTATTCTCTACAAGAAAAATAGCCTCCGGTCTTCTTTGCCCCGCGGTATTCTATCAAGCCAAGATCGACTAAATTCTTTAATGTGCGAGATAATGTTGGGATACTAACTTCTATCATTGAAGATAACTCATTAGTTCTCAGACCTGGAGTTTTTTTTACAATTTGAAGCACTCGTTTCTCACGTGAATTTAATCTATCATTTAATCTATCATTTAATCTATCGCCATTGACGCTTTGAGGTTTGACGCGCTTCATAAAGGTTACAGTAAAGAACCCTTTGGTACTGAAAATTGGCTCTGGCAGTCCTGCATCCTTCATCAATTCGCGCATACGAGGAACTCCGGAGCCGACTTTCTCGACAACGTGCATACGGGTAAACAAACCGAACACAAGTGGATTTCGACTCATACTCTTGTGTCCGAACTCTGCCGCTACAACAGGCAACAGACCGCCGGGGTTGGATATTTCCACCCGGTCGTCATACACCTCTACCATGATTGTCGCCCCCTCTTCATATAGGTCGCGATGGCAGATGGCGTTCATAACGGCTTCTTTGAATACGTCAAGCGGAATCTCCCATATTTCCTGACGCGGGCCTGTACCCTTGATGATATATTCGACCTCAAGCTTGCTCTCGATCCATGAAAGCGCGTCAAGATACTGTTGGTATAATGGACCGCCGAAAGTCTTGTCATCTATAATATGCACTTTGTCGAGACCCTTAAAACGCAGACAACGTATTACGGCATGTGGGAATTTACGTTCCGGCTCTCTTCCAAAGAATAAAGCGGCTGCATTTTTCGGCACACCGGCATCAGTGTTGAGCTCAAGATTATCAAAGAGTTGTTTGATTGGCAATGTGTTGGACAAATGCGCCTTTTCCATAAACTCTTTGAAGTTGCGCGGATCAATATCTTCGTCAATGTCAAACCATTTGCAGGGAATGGCATCATAGAAAATCTTGGCACATTCGGCAAAGAATGCGCGTATTTCTTCTGCGGAACGGAGCTTCTGACAATTGGCACCCTCTCTAACGTAAATGATTCCTCCGGTAATGTATGGCTTGTCCTTGCCACTGGGAACATCTATTACCCAGACTTTCTTGCCATTGACATCGACAGGATAAAACTCACATTTCAACGAAGGAGAAATTTCTCCAATCGTATCTTGAATTGCAGAACGCTTATTGTTATCAATCTCGGCACCGATAATCTGATTATCATTGTCGACGCCAATAAGGACATATCCGCCGGCTGCATTGGCAAATCCCGCTACTTCATCGGAAATTTCCTTAACCTTTGATGGCACACTGCGCTTGAAGTCTACATTGTAGCCCTCACCGCCTTTAACCATTTCCTGTATTTGTGATGCCGTTAACATAATACAAAGTTACAAATTTATTTTGGATTAGCCGCTATTGCTGAATTATTTAGGAGCAATCCGAATTATGATATTCCAAAAAAGTGACATTTATGACAGATTTTTGGAGTGGATGTAATGAAGTCCTATGATAAATAGTTGCAAACATAGACAGATTATGTCCACCTTTGCAACTTTTTCCTTTACCACATATCGCTCTCTTTCTTCGACATGGCAGCGATTTCGTCGGCTATCTCCTCGGAGGAAAGCTTGATGTAGTCCATAAAGGTCTTTTGTGTCTTGTGGCCGCTGACGTGCATCATCTGTAGGATGGTGTACCTGTGACTCAGATACATGTTGGTGATGCCGGTGCGTCGGGCGGTGTGGCTTGTCACACACTCATAGCGCGGCACAATCACGTTGCCGTTGAGGTCGGTCTCCGGTTCCTTCTTCTCTTTCCTCAACGCCTCCTTCTGCTTCATCGTGAGCTTGGTCGGCACCTTCTCTTTAAGTGACGGCAACTGCTCCGACAGGTCTTTGAGAATATCCTTGATGTAGCGGTTAAGTACCTGCTCGTTGGCTTTCGGAATGTTGTAACCATATTTCTCGCAGATGGTGATTAGGTTCTCGTTGAGAATAGGTATGGTAACCTCGGTCTTGGTCTTCTGCTGGATAAGACGGATTATGCGCGTACCCTTTCGGGTAGTCTCAAAGTTGTCGGCATTGAGGTTGTTGTAATCACTTACACGTTGACAGGTATAGCAGCCAATGAGAAAAACATCGCGGATATGCTCTTTCTTTCCTGTCAGCGGCATTTCATAGAGAGCCTGCAATTCCTCCTCGGTGAGATAGATCTCAACAGCCTTGTCGCGGTCTTCAATCTTCTTCTTGACAATGAGAGCTGCCGCACGTTGGTTGTCGTGTACGCCGTCAATGAATGCCGCGTTGATAAGAGCCTTCAAATTTGTCAGATGCTTGTTGACAACCTTTGCCATGTAACCGTGCTTCTGCAAATAGTTGATGTAGCGCGACACAAACGCACGGTCTATGTCTGCCCATCCGAACTTGTGCAACGGGTCGAAGCCTTCATAAACACCAATAAAACTTTTCCATGCCTTGCAGGTGCCGGGGGCATAGTCGTCACTGCCAATCTTTCGCGCCCCGCTCTTGATGTCTTCGACAAACTGAACGAGGAACGGCCAGATAAGGCGGTTCTTCTCGTCCTCGATGCGCTTCTTTTCCTCGGCTTTCTTGCGGGCTTTTTCTTTCGCCGTCTCACGTTTTGCGATAGCCTTACGCTCTGCCTCAGCGGCTTCCTCCATCGCCCGGCGTTCAGCCTCCACTTTCTCCGGTTCGGAGATATAGCGCACATCCATGTCGAGAGCCTCTCGGTCAAAGTTCACCTTTGCAAGATGAGCCTTTACTATGCCCTCAATCTGTGTCAGCTTGGCATGAAGCTGATAATTCTTTTTCTGATGCGCCAGCCATGCGCGGGGAGATGCCGTAGCCTTCTGCCAGTCGGCAACCTCGACCTGAAGCATGGTCGAAATCAGCACATCAACCTTGCGGGTATGGATACGGATAAAGAGAGTCGCGGTGTCCTTCTTCAAATCTTTGGTGCGGACATGAAACGGGGTCAATTTCTTCGCGGGACGAAGCGACTGCGTCGATGATTTCGGAGAGGGTGATTTTGTCATATCTTTGATGTTATAAATTTCTGAATGGTGACGTTTGCATTCGTTCACAATCAGCCACTTTGGTTCTGCAAATATAACAACCCAAACCGTATTTTGTCAAGTCGGGTCACCACGCAGGTCACCACGTTTTTTGAATAAATCTGAAAATCGCCAAATTTTATCAAAGTCCATATTATGCTATTATTCAGTATTTTGCCTAAGTAAACCATTCAAATTCATTCGTATTCATTCAGAAACTCAGGTTCTGGTGGCACCACAGACAACCCCGACGAAAGTCGGGGTTTGTTCGTAAATAATCGATTATCAGCGTTTTACTTACGCCCGCCGGTAGTCAATTTTTAATCAAATGTCGGCACAGCCGTAGGCACATTATCAGGCAGTTACGGAAAATGTCGGCTCAAAAGTTGGCACATCAAATGGCTAAAGTAACAATCAAGCGTCGCAACGAAAGCGAACGCACCGACGGGCGGGCGGCCCTTTATGCAGTATTGAACATCGAACGTGTGAAAATCCGGCTTCCGCTCGATCTTGCCGTAACTGCGGCGGAGTGGGATCAGATAGCGGAGCGCGTGAAAGGTCGCGGGCAAGAGGTAAAAGACAAAAATCTAATAATCTCAAACACTAAGGCGAAAATTTCCGATATACTTGTACGCGCCCGGCTCACCGGGGAGGCCCTGACGAAAGAGAGTTTTCTGGCCTTATACCGGCGCCCCGGCGAAACTATGAATTTCAACGAATACGCCGCGCGGCACCTCGATGAGCTTCGGAGCGCCCTCCAGCCCGAAACTATTCGACACCACACCGCTGCCCTTAAAAAGCTGAAGGAACACGTTCCGGGCCTCCAGATAGGCGATATAACTCCGGAGTGGCTTCGCGTTTACGCTGCATATCTGCGCGATAATCACCACAATAACCCCGGCACAATCCGGAAAAATATGTGTGTTATCCGTATGCACTATTATGCAGCGATGAGAGCCGGTAAAGTGAAGGCAAATCCATTCGAGGTTTACAAGCTACCCACAGCCGACCCTCTGGTCGTGTACCTTACTGAACAGGAATTAAACTGGATATTCTCAACAAATTGACCCCCTATGGATTATTTAAATTGACCCCCAT
>CAJTPK010000055.1 GCA_910578075.1 uncultured Muribaculaceae bacterium
TGTGCTGAAGATGATAATGAAGCACGGAGTTAAGAACAAGTGGATGGAACATGCCGAGTGGGACATCAAATATCCCACCAACACAACCCCGGCTGACATAGAAGTATTGACAATAGCCAACCACAAGAAAATCCTCGACCACATAAAGGCCAATTTTTCGTTCAAGGCTCTGGGCATCTATCTTTGTCTCACCACCGGCCTCCGTATCGGTGAAATCTGTGCCCTCCGATGGGAAGACATCAACACTCAAACTGGTACGTTGCAGGTGAAGCGAACAATCGAGCGCATCTATATCATTGAAGGAGAAAAGAAGCACACCGAACTGGTAATCAACGACCCAAAGACTCCCAACTCCATCCGTGAGATACCATTGAGTGTGGAAGCACTCTCGCTCATCAAACCGCTTATGAAAGTGGTTAACAGCGGATTCTATGTTATCTCCAACGACAGTAAACCTATTGAACCGCGCACATATCGCAGCTACTATAAACGACTCATGGAATCGCTTGGTATCCCGGCCATCAAGTTCCACGGCCTCCGACACTCATTTGCCACACGCTGCATCGAAAGCAACTGTGACTACAAGACCGTCAGCGTTCTCTTAGGCCACTCCGACATCTCCACAACCCTCAATCTATACGTTCACCCTAACATGGAGCAGAAGAAGCGATGCATCTCTAAGATGTTCAAATCCCTCGGCAAAAACTAATCTCCAAAATCAAAATAAGCCTGGCAGAAGTAATAAATTCTGTCGGGCCTATTTTGAAATTTATGATTTACAGGAAAAGTATTCGATATCAAATCAGAAATCGAATGTGGGGAGGTCGATTTTGCAGTGTGTACCACGGAAATAAGTTGCACTACATCGTGAGTTGTGTGCCGGATTGCTGGTTGTCGATGTGGTCGTAGGGGGCTTGCTTGCCGACTTCCCATTCGCAGTTGGCGGAGTGGGTGGATGATGGGTCGCGGGGCATGAGACGAGCAAGGACTGTGCATTGATGAGTGGTGAAGACTTTGGCTTGTGTCGGGTTGTAGTCTGATTGACGGAGTGGGGGAGTGATGCTTCCGGTTGATTTGGCGGTAAGCTCCTTGATGCGGTTGGTCAGTTGGGTAGCGTCTTCATGGGTTATGCGCAGGATTGCGAGTTGACGAAGATAATAATTTGCCACTTCTCCTTGCAGTTTTGCATGGCAACGCAATTCCTCGGCTGTGATAGGGTATGTCGCTGAGAACCCCTCAGTTGAAACTACGCGGAGTGCCTTTCCGCCATCGCGCATCTTGATTATGTTGACGCTTCCTATTCTTGAACTGATGTCACTTACCGGATATTTTAACAGGACGGATTCAAACATCTAGGTTGAAAACATGGAGGCAGCAATACGTATCGCCACATCTTCCCTTTCGCTTTCTAGCGAGTTGAAGTACCATGCCGATTGACGAGGCGACATCTTACGTGTATGCTCTGTGCCATCGAACAACCGGATTGACATTTCGCCGTCTACGCCGGATTTCCTAACCTCCATTGCGAACAGGTCGCGGTAAATATCAAGCGGACTCGCATTGCGCTCCTGCTTCTGCGCGAAGTCAATAAGTTCAGGCATTTTTATCACCTTGCTGCCGTCAAGGGCCATCTTCAGGTTATGGTCAACGAGGCCGTAGCCACGGATCTCACCATTACGGTCTTTCTGAAAATGAATGTCTATGCCGAATTCTCAATCTTTCCGGCGCAGTCGAATTCGGCTTCATGCAACAGCTCCACCTTATGACGCATGGGTGCATTGACATTCTCCATAGCCATGCGCCGTGCCACGCCCTCGGCAACTTTACGTTCATTATATCCGGCACCGGGGAAGCCACCACCGGATACCATACCAAGTTTCTTGACTATCATAGCCGCTCATTGATTTGGTTCAGATGCCCCCAAATGGCAGAGAGATCATTTCGGAAAAATACAAACGGTTGGATATCCGAGGTGGACAATCCGTAGGGCGACACCTTCATACGCTCGTTAATCTGATGGGCGGTCTGATTGACGTTCGTACCGATTTTCTTCAACTGCCGCAGAATAGCGGTCAGCAACGCTGTGATTTCGGAGGTGGCAGGCGAAGGCGTAACCTCTCCATTATATTGCAGAGTGGCGCAACGGATACAAGCACTTAAGTTGCCCTTGAAATGGCTGTCAGCTTTGGCGCGGATCGCTTCGGCTGTCGCTTCATCCACACGAAGCCGTATTATGATGTTCTTATTATTTGATGACATGATGTTACTATGCCTTGATGCTCGGATGTTCTTATGATATTATGTTTGTATGTCATAATGCCATAAAGACTATATGTCTTGATGATTGCATATATTGATTTCATGGTCACATGAAATTTTAATCCTTATAAAAGACTGCGAGTTCCGAGCGGGATTGACCCAACTCTGCGAGGTGGCGGGATTGCCGTTGTGGGAACAATCGGCATATCTTGCACAGC
Organism: uncultured Muribaculaceae bacterium; assembly: GCA_910578075.1. GTDB lineage: Bacteria > Bacteroidota > Bacteroidia > Bacteroidales > Muribaculaceae > Lepagella. The sequence goes on from CAJTPK010000055.1 coordinate 2,478, forward strand.
AAGATTTATACACCAATGATGTCTGACAAACTTGCTCTCTTGCCTCATTCGATGGGTCTCATGTAAAATGTCAAAGTGTCGAAAATGTCAAGGGTCACATGACATTTTTGTATAGTGTCCGTGTTCTTCTTTTCTGAAAAGGGCAGAGTTTTTCAGGAAACGTTTTACCGTTGACTCCGACATCCCAAGTGACCGTCCGATGTCGATGGCATCCGAAGTCCGGAAGTCGTAGGGCAAAGCGTCGAGGAGTTCAGACTGCCGTTTATCGAGATTGCCGGATAAGGATACACGAATAACGCGGTTTTCCATCTCACGGAAATACTCAACCAACTTGATAGCAGCCTCCGCGCTCCCGGTATCTATCAGTGTTGCCGACTCTTCGGTGCAGATATTCTTCATTATCCGGATGATGAGGCAGAAGCGCATGAGATAGGTTTCAAGTTTACCGCACACGGCTTTCTCAGCGTCTGACTCGGTAGCTGAATATATCGCATTGTTAACGCTCTCCTTCCATTCGCACAGTTTCCTATGGGCTTCACGGGAGAAGGTCAATTCCATTGGCTGTTCTTTTCCCTTGAAGTCAAAAGTGGCAACCTTGCGGATTATCCGCTCCCATTGCTCCATGACGCCGTCCGGCATACGGCGAGTGCCCATGTAGGCATATCGGTAATGTCGGGATAGACTTTAAGAAAGCGGGATGAAAAGCCATTGACAACGCGCTCGCCACCAAACTGCTTTGCAAGCCGTCCCGGTTGTGTGCTTCCGATTATGGAGCAATACGGGTTCGGCAGGAAAATGTGTTCATCGGCAGATTTTCGGATATATTTGAACGGCGTACCACTGAACGCGCTGAGAAAATAACTCTCATCCGAACTGTTGTAGCGGTTGAAGTTGGCAAACAGGCTTTCAAGCTCATCGCTGTAAAGTATCACGCCCTGCGGATTGTCGCGCATGGCACCAATCAACGCCTCGATGGTCGCATCGACAACCACATGACACCTGCGCCTCGGTCGCTCCATATCCTCCGGCAAAGACAGTGCCCCGCGCTCCTTCGGAGATTTGGTCTCCCATTGCTTGTATTCCCTCTGTTGGGCGCAATATTCCCGGTCATACTCATGGTCGAGGTTGAGCAGAGGCGAAAGAGCGAGCCTGTGCGGTGGTGTCTTGCCGCAACTCGGATAACCGACAAGTGCCACATACATAATCGGTCTCTCAACCCACGTCGCCGAAAACCGCACCGTCCAACGGTTACCCATTGCAGTAGCGAAAGTGGTGAACATGGACGCAGATATGAAATTGACGTTGAAATGCTCATACTCAACCAACGCCTCCACGATATTACGTATAGTCATAGGAAACACGCTTAGAGGGAAAGAGGATACTACCTTTTGCAGTTTGCTTTGAGGGATAACAGGCTCATCCTCATGCAGCCCACAAACCGGACGCGGTGGCATCCTGCGATTATAATAATAAGCAGCTATTACCATCCGAATTTAGGTTTGCGGCGCATGGTCGATTTCATCTCGGCAAGAATCTCGCCTGATGATTTGGAGCCATCGCAGGCGTGCTGTTCCTGCCATGCGATAAGTTCCGAGGGACGGAACTCAAGCATCTTTCCAACCTTGTAGTGTGGCAGTATGCCATCGCGTACCATGTGATACACAGTCGATTTCTTGCGACGGAGAATTTTACAAGCCTCGTCGATGCCAACAAGACGGTTGTCAGGTTGGGAGGGTTTCATGCCGATAGCCTCTTTCACGAGAGATTTCAGTCCCTCGATTTCGTTAATCAGACTGCCCACCAGATGTGGGAGCGAGTCAAATGAAGGATTTGTATTTTCCATATTTTACGTTTTAGAATTTGTCGCAAAATTATGGGTATCGGCAATGGTGAACCGGTGAGGGAAACGGTTATTTTGCTGATTGGTAGAGTTTCACCGATATATAACAGATGCCGAGTTTCTTGGCAAGAGGATAAGGTGTCAGAGGCAGACGCGGCTCGACTTTAGGGAGAGTGAAAGCACCCTCATCAGAAGAAGGTTTTTTGGCTATGGTGCTTATCTCAACATCCGCGAGTTGCCATGGAAATTGTGATTTCAGAAATTCGGCCATTATGGTATTGGATATTTTAAGCCGTTTGGCGATATTCCACCCGAAATGATACACGTCATGAGTGCGGAATTTTGAGATACGGCGATTTACGGAGGTCTGCTGTGTGGATTCTCCAAGAATAAAGGCTTTCAGATTATTGTCAAGAGCCATCAGTTCCTCATTGGTCAGCACTCCGGCAAATGTCCCCAAGGTATAAGCTATCACTTCCTGAGCCTTAGGGGTTTCGAGCGGTGAAATATTAACATGAGTTACGACATCCATTTCCTCTGATTGTTCGACAGCCTTATCCTTTCTGCGCTTGAATGATATAACACCTAATGGCTCTCTAACAAGAGGGATGATAAAGAATCGTATGCCATATTCTACGGAAAGATAGCATAGCGTAAACATAAGAAAAGTTGTAAGCAAGGAGTTTACGGAAGTCGCCAGGGATGCTTCTCCGGTTGAGAAACCTACGGAAATAGCCTTACCTGCGATGCAGACAAGGACTATTGTACGTATTGAATTCAGATGTGTGTTCATGTGGATAAAATCTGTTGTTTTATCCTGCAAAAGTATAATATGCCGATTGCTAAATACGAAATTTTGGACACAATTTCTATCCGGTCATGTCCTTTTTTAACAACCGTATTGCTAACATGAACTAAAATGAAATAATATGGAAACCAATGGTTTATTATCGGACAACTATGTCACCGGATAGAAGTCACAAGATGAGGAAACAGCAACCGTGGTCCGCACTGAACCACGGTTGCTTCTGATGATTTTATGAGAGTTTTATGCGACCAACTGTGTCGCGTTTGGTGGAGTCAACCAATCGGGCGTAAATTTGCATCGTGTTCACGTTGGCATGATCGAGCATCTTGCTTACCGTATATATGTCAGTCCCGGCGGCGAGCTGGAGAGAGGCGAATGTATCGCGGAAACGTTGGAATGTTATACGTTTTGTGATACCCGCCGCTTTCAGCCATTTCTTCAGCGTGAAGACAATCCCCTTGTCCCGTTCGCCGCACAATGCCAGCATCTCCGGACTGAGAGGGTGGTTTGATTCTTTCTGCGTCTTCTGAATACGGATGAACATAGCCATCTCGCCATAGGCATCATGGCGTTTGTCCTCCCTCCGCAATTTAGTATATCGCTTATTCGCAACCCCGTCAGGATTGAGAACAGCGAGGCCGCTTTCAGAATTGGTTTCTCGCATGGTGTGGCGGCCAGCAATTTCACTTCATCGGCAGTGAGAAAATTCTTCTTGACTTCCTCATATTCAATATCCTCGATGAAGTCGTTGATATTTTCTTTCAGCAAACGTTCCTTGTACGCCTCTTTCAGTAGAGCGCGGAATGTTGACCAATATCCGGCGGCTGAATTGCGTGTGATGGTCAGTTTGGGGTGTCGGAGCTGTTTGGCTGTCAGCAGATACTCACGGAATTTGTTGCACAATTCTATGGTGACATCACCGAATGAGCATTTCCCATTGACGAATCTCTCGAAGTGGCGATAGACAATCATCCACTTGTCATAATGCTTCTTCGCTTTCTCCTCAAAATACAGCAGGAAGTCGGCTTTCGGCTGTTCGCGGTCGAGGAAACCGAACTCATTGTTGATGACAGCCTCCTGACGGCGGCAACGTATTATCTCGGCACGCATCAGTATCGAGTCGTTGTATTCACGCTGATATTTGTTGCGAGGATTGGCGAAGATGTAGAATCCCAGATATTCACGACGCGACATCTTCATGGTTCTCGGGTTGCGTATCGCCGGGTAGTAGTCGAGGTACAGCGACAGGCGGTCGTTCTTTATCGGACGCTGACGCAGGCTGACTTTGGAACAGGTAGATGGTAACATGGTTGTATTTCTTGTTTGTTGATTATTCGTGATGCAAAACTATATAAAAGGCTGATGGTGAAATGGTGA
>CAJTPK010000056.1 GCA_910578075.1 uncultured Muribaculaceae bacterium
TTTCAGGTCAAGATATGGAGAGAAGTTCCTGCGGAATATGTTGTGTAGTTCACCGCGGACTGTGGCGAAGATGGGCACGCTGGTGTAGTTGTCATATTCATCCCATACATCATCGTAATCAAACCACCCCATCACACCGACACCTACACCGGCGAATATCTCGGGAGTTATCTGTACGCCTTGAGATGTGGAAAACATTACTCTGCTCCAATTGTAGTCTCCGAAGCCTATGACGGTGGAGAAGTTAAGAAATCCGCGATAGCGTGGAGCTTTTTCCCATCCGTATGGTTCGTAGTCGTAGTCCTGGCCGGTGCTCGGGTAGCTGTAGTCATAATTATAGTTGTAATTATGGTTGTCGGAGTTTGTCCAGGTTGAATTTCCGGAACTTCTGTATGGCTTTTCCTTGGTGATTTTTTCAACTTCCGACATCTTGTAAACAAAGATATTGCCATCCTGAGTCTGTATCTTCACGCTGGAATCAGGCACCAGCTCAAGAATAACTCCCCGGATTACACTGCCGTTTTTGAGATACACCACTTCCTGGAGCTCTTCTGCGTGAACACTCAGCATGCCTGCGAGAAGCATGCTAAAAATAACCAACATCTTTTTGAAAGTCTGTTTCATAACGGTCAGTTTTTATTGTTAAAAAATCATTGCCGGGGTTTGCGGATCACAAGTGCTGAGTTTGTGCCTCCAAAGCCGAAAGAGTTGGAGAGTATGATGTCGAGAGGCATATCTACAGTCTGTTTGGCTATGTTTAGGTTTGCTGCCGCCTCACAAGGGGTGTCAAGGTTGATGTTAGGGGCAACAAAGTTGTTGCGCATCATTATCACACTATACACAATCTCACTGGCTCCTGCCATCCAGCATTCATGTCCGGTCATGGATTTGGTGGAGCTGATGAGCGCTTTCTTCCCGCGGAACAGCCGGTCGAGAGCCGCAGCCTCAAATTCATCACCCTGAGGAGTGGATGTGGCGTGGGCATTGATATAGTCAATCTCGTCTGCTGTCACACCTGCGTCCTCCATTGCGCGGATCATGGCCTTTACTGATCCGTCATCGCTTGGCTGAGAGATTCCCCCGCCGTTGGAAGAGAAGCCGTATCCTACTACTTCCGCTAATATTTCAGCACCGCGTGCCACTGCGTGGTCATAATCCTCAAGAACGAGAGCGGCTGCGCCACCACTCGGTATAAGGCCATCGCGCGACGCATCGAATGGGCGCGAGGCTTTATGCGGTTCATCCATACGTACGGAGAAAGCGCTCAAGGCATCGAATGTGGCCATGGAATAATAATTTGTTTCCTGCGCACCTCCGGCGAGCACCATATCCTGTAATCCCTGCTTTATCAGCATATAGGCGAGGCCAATGGAATGAGATCCGCTGGCGCAAGCTGCGCTGACGGTGAAATTGACTCCCTTGAGATGGAAGATGGTGCTGAGATTCATATTCACAGTAGAATTCATCGACTGGAATATGAAGCCTGATCCCAATAAGGCAGAATCATGTTTTTCCCTCATTATCTCCGCTGCCTCTATCACCGGTTTGGCGGATGAGTCATTGCCGAAGATTATACCTACTTCATTCTCACGAAGATATTCATCGGTTATGAGCGCTTCTTCAAGCGCCTCTTTTGCAGCCATATAGGCATATTCAGCCTCTTCTGACAGCCCTACACGCAGGCGGCGGTCGATCACTCCTTTCAGTTTAGGACGTTCCACGATGCCGGTCAATCCGGAACGGTAGCCGTAATCGAGGCGTTCCTGTTCTACACCTATACCGGACTTGCCGTTGTAAAGCGAATCCTTGACTTCTTCCTTATTCTTGCCGATACAGGACCATATACCCATGCCTGTTATCACAACTCTGCGTGCCATCAGTATAATCCTCCGTTTATGGAGATTGTCTCTCCTGTTATGTATGATGATTCTGCGGATGCAAGGAAACCTACGAGGGCTGCCACTTCTTCCGCTTCTCCGAAACGTCCGAGGGGAACAAGTTTTTTTAGATTCTCCTCATCCAGATCTTTCGTCATGTCTGACTTGATGAAGCCGGGAGCCACAGCATTGACAGTCACTTTGCGGGGGGCGACCTCCTGGGCGAGAGCCTTTGTCGCACCGATGAGCGCCGCTTTGGCCGCTGAATAGTTAGCTTGTCCCGGGAGTCCCTTTAGTCCGGAGAGAGAGGCTATGTTTATGATTCGTCCGAATCGCTTTGTGAGCATTCCCTTGAGCACACGGCGTGTCACGAAGAAGAAGCCGTCAAGTGTGGTATTGATAACGTTGTGCCATTGGTCTGTCTGCATGAATATGAGCAGATTGTCTTCACGTATGCCGGCGTTGTTCACCAGCACGGTGATGCGGTCGCCGGAATGGGAGTCTTCCCACATTTCCAGAGCCGCGTCAACTGATTCTTCTGAACTGACATCGAACGGAAGAAGCTCGGCTGTCCCTCCGGAGGCGATAATGTCATCTGCAACCTCACGGGCGGCGCTTTCATTTGAGCGGTAGTTTATGATTATACCGAGACCCTGCGATGCGAGGCGTCTGCATATTGCAGCGCCGAGTCCGCGTGAGCCTCCTGTAACCAATGCGTAGTTCATTATTTCAAATATCGGATGATGTTGGTTCGTAAATAATTTTCAGTGCGTGCAATATCCTCATAAAATGGGGTGTCTTCCACGAATTTAGGGCATATGCCGCGTATAGCATCATATTGGGCGCGAGTCTTTAGCGCGAGTTTGTCTGCCAGCTCAAGACAATCCGTTGCCTGGGCAAGGGCGATGAATAGAATTGACATCACCTGATAAGCGTTGTCGATCACTTTGCGGCAAAGAAGGGCGGAGTTGGTGCCCATGCTTACTATATCCTGGTTGTCGTTGTTGTTGGGTATGCTGTGCACATAGTTCGGCATAGCCAGAGTCTGGCATTCCGCAGTTGTGGATGTTGCGGTGAACTGACACGCCTGCATCCCATAGTTGAGCCCAAGCACTCCAAGGTTGAGGAATGGCGGTAATATTCCGTTGATGCGGTCGTGGAAAAGATAATTGAGCTGGCGCTCAGCAGTCATTGCCACGCGCACCATGGCTATCTTCACTTTGTCTTCTTCCAGAGATATGTAGTCTCCATGGAAGTTGCCTCCATGGTAGATATTCCTCGTGGTATAGTCTACGATGGGATTGTCGCATGCGGAGTTGAGTTCGTTCTCCAGCACGTCCGCTGTATTACGGAGCGTATCAAGAACTGGCCCGTATATCTGGGGTATGCAACGTAACGAATAATATGCCTGCACCTTGTGCTCGAAATAGGAGTCTTTGTTTTTCACCGGGTCATACAACTCATGCTCCCTTTTCTGGAGGTGTCGGCTTCCTTCGCTCACCTCGCGCAGCCACCGGGCTATTACCTGTTGCCCCGGCTGACGGCGGCAGATGTTTTCTTCAACCGCCATGTAGTCATCAAAAGAGTCTGCTATTTCATTTATCCAGGCTCCGGCAATCACTGCATATTTGACAAGATTCTCAGCATAATATTGGTTCACAATGGATATGCCGGTCATAACTGATGTGCCGTTGGTGACGGATAACCCTTCGCGGACGTATATCTCCATCGGTTTGAGACCGGTTTCCTCCATCACTTCTGAAGTGGGTCGCCATTGATCTTTGTAGTGCACTTTCCCTTCGCCGATCAGGCAAAGTGCGATGTGGGCGAGCTGTACAAGGTCTCCGCTTGCGCCCACGCTGCCATGCTGAGGAATAAACGGGTATATACCACGGTTTACAAATTCTTTCAGTAGCGTGATCACAGTAGGGCTGATGCCTGACCTGGCCTGCAGGAACGTGCCGATACGGGCAATCATGGCTGCCTTGACTTCAATGTCGGAGAGTGGCTTGCCGGCGCCTGTAGCGTGGCTTCGGATGATGTTATATTGTAGCTCTTTGAGATGATTGTCGTCAACGCGCCATTGCGCCATAGGCCCGAATCCAGTGTTTATTCCGTAGATCACCTTATCGGTTGCGAATTCTTTCAAAAACCGATGGCATTTCTCAACATTCCCCATTTCGTCAGCGGGAAGCGACAGGGTTTGTCCGTTGAATAAAATTTCGTATGCTGATGACAGGTACATTGCAGTATCCAGTTATTTTCGTTAGCGTCCTATTGCAAAAGGCTATTGGAGTTGTTTAAACAACTCCATTGTTAAAATGTTTTAACAGTAATGCAAAGTTACTAAAAATTTCAGAATCAGCAAATTGTTGTGCTATTATTTTGACGGAGCTGAGTCAGGTTGAGGGGATTTGTCATCGGAAGGCAGCGCACGGCTCATTGTCACAAGCCACACTCCGCTGAATATGAGCACTACCGCCACGCCCTTGATGATGGTGAATGTGTCGAGTCCGAGCCATATCCCGACAGCCGTGGCAAGGATTGGCTGCACATAATTGTACATCCCGACTATTGTAGGGCGCAGGTTCTTCTGTCCGATCATTATGCAGATATAGGCGATATAGGTCGCTCCTATGACAACCGCTGCGATTCCGAGCCATTCTGTGGCGCTGATGGCACTCCAGTCGGTGGAGAGTATCAGGGGTGATGTGGCAGGCAATGTCACTACTGTTGCCGATAGAAACATCCATTTCATCAGCGTGACCAGGGAATACTTGCGGATGAAGTTGCGGAAGAACGTGAGATAGAGGGCGTAACTAAGCTGCGCCATGAGCACGATAATATCTCCGAGAGGAGCGTTGGCTGCTTCCGCGCCTCCGGAGCTGTTTCCTAACACAAGGATTATTGCGCCGGTAGCTCCTAAGGCTATGCCTCCGGCTTTCTTGCCGCTGATGGGTTCGTGAAGGATGAGCCACGCAAGGACCATGACCCACATAGGCATGGTGGTTGTCACGAGAGAAGCCTCGCTTGGGGTGGTGAGGCTGACGCCGATGATAAAACATCCCTGGTTGAAACAGACACCGAGCATGCCGGCGCCGAATAGTCTGAGCTTATCTTGCCAAGGCACATGCTCATGAGGCATGAAAATGGAGGTAAGCCAGAACAGCAGGGCAGCTCCCGCCATGCGGAAGTCTACAAGAATGAGCGGGGCGACAACACCGGATGTAAGCACAATCTTTACAACCGGAGCCATAAGCCCCCATGTGGTATTGGCGCAAAGCATTGCCAGATGTCCCTTGATTTTGAAATCGCTCATGAAATTCTACACTTTTACAATGCAAAATTACATAAATTCGCGCGATTTTATGTACTTTTACATCCAATACATTCGGAGGCCGGATTCTTACCATAATGCGGACTCGGGAAAATAAATGAAATTTTTATGGAAAAAGGGAAAGAATACAGGATTGTGCTGCCGGAGGATAAGTTTGCAACCATCAAGTTCAAGAAGTCGTTGATGAAGCCTGGTGTGGGTATAATCAATCAGGGTCTGGCTGATTTTAGGCCAAGAGAAGTTTTCGGTTGGTATTGCGAGGTGTTGTGCAGGATTGAAAAGACAAAGTTTAATGGCTTGCCTACAGATGCGGAGCTACAGACGCTTTATGAATTTGAAGATATCCTTAACGGCATGGTCAAAGGGCCTGATGCTGATCATCCCAATGGATTATTCGTGGGGCATCTTATCTGTGACGGGGTAATGAAGCTTATGTGGATGGTTAACAATCCCGAGGAGGTCAACAATAAATTCCAGAGCTATATACAAAGTGACAGTTATCTACGGAGATTCCAATATTGCATGGAGCCGGATCCTGAGTGGAAAAGTATACAGCATTTTTTATAATACCGCTGCAATCTTGCGGATATCTTATCAATAATATATTCAAAGAAGGCGAATTACAGCGCAATTCAGTTGTCAAGGAATACTTGACAACTGCCGCAGACGGCAAACGCTATCGGACTAAATATTATAGTCTTGACGTAATAATATCTGTTGGATATAGAGTTAAGTCATTGAGAGGCACATAGTTCTGTCGGTGGGCGAATAAGGTGCTAAAGGAATATCGGCACAAGCTGTGATACTCGATACCTTTTAAGATCCCCAATGTGACCCTTAAAAAGACAATATTAGGCATTGTTTAAAAATAAAAAGTCCTGTAAGTGAGCCACTTACAGGACTTTTGTCTGCCTGTTGGCGGAGAGAGAGGGATTCGAACCCCCGGAGGTGTGACCCTCAACGGTTT
>CAJTPK010000057.1 GCA_910578075.1 uncultured Muribaculaceae bacterium
TTTCTATAGATAAATTTATCGAAAATTTTTTTACCGTACAAATGTACGACCATTAAAACCATTATAAAACATCATCGTACCAATAATTATTCCTCAAACCATTGGAAACCATTATAAACCATCATCGTGTCAAATAATTATTCCTCAAAACACTGAAACCATTATAACCACTCAAAAGCTTCGCTTTTGTCTTGTCGCGAATGGGTTTGAGACAATGAAACTCCTAATTCCTAACTCCTCATTCCTAACTAATCAGGCCATTCAAAAGCTTCGCTTTGGGCTTGTCGCGAATGGGTGTAGACCAGAGTTCCAAAGAACCAAAGCATGGTCGCAACTATAGTGTTGCGCTGTTTCTGCGACGGAAGCTCGAAGAGCTGGGACAATTGTAACCCCATATCGAGATGGATGAGGAACGAAATCTATCGATGGTGTGGGGTTGAATATCGCGACAGTGCACGGCTTCGAAGAAGTCGATCAATACTTTTTGGTCGACTTCTTCGAAGCCGCTTGCCGCGCATTGGGTAACCCCTCACCTTCGCGAGGCTGCGTTCCTTGCCTCGCTTGATGTGGGGTTATAATTGTTCCAGCTCTTCGAGCTTTCGTCGCAGAAACAGCACAACGCTATAGTTGCGGCCATGCTTTGGTTCTTTGGAACTCTGGTCTACACCCTTTCGCGACAAGCCCAAAGCGAAGCTTTTGAATGGCCTGATTAGTTAGGAATGAGGAGTTAGGAATTAGGAGTTCCATTGTCTCAAACCTTTTCGCGGCAACACAAAAGCGAAGCTTTTGAATGGTTATAATGGTTTACTATGGTTTGAGCGATAATTTGATATAATGATGGTTATAATGGTTTAATTGGTTTGAGGAGATTTAAATAATGTCTTGATGGGCTATGGAAGATTTTTTTTGCAGTGGTGCAAACTTTTTTTGTCGTGGTGATGTTATATAGTCAGAAAATCGTTTCATGATGTTAGGTTAGTTCGAAAAAGTATTATGGAAAACATTGAATGCGGCTGGTTGTGAAACCGGCCGCATTTATCTTATTCATTTCATAAAAAATCTATTGGAAATAAAACTGATTCCGGAATCAGTCTCCTAACAATGACGTGAGTTTCTTTACCGCATGATGATACGATGCTTTCAATGCCCCTACGGATGTGCCAAGAATTTCCGACATCTTCTCATATTTCATATCATCATAATAGCGCATGTTAAATACAAGACGCTGCTTCTCCGGCAACTTGGCGATCGCTTTCTGAAAATCTTTCTGCAACTGGTCTCCATCGAAATATTCATCACTCTCGATATTGGCGAGAAGAAATGAATCATCGCCATCTTCTGTGATAGTCTGACGCTGCCGCTCTTTGTTAAGGAAATTCAGAGTCTCATTGACAGCTATCTTATAAAGCCAAGTGGAGAGCCTTGCATCCCCCCTAAAATTCTGAAGATTATTCCAAGCCTTCATAAAACAATTCTGAAGAAGGTCATTGGCATCATCATGACTTGTAACCATCTTACGGATCTGCCAATACACCTGCTCGCCATATGTGCGCATCAAAGTATCGAAAGCCTTCTTTGCGGTTTTCGGATCTTGCAGATCAGCTATAAGCTGCTTCTCGTCTATGGGTGCGGTGTAAGCCATCAGCAAATGGAGTTAGCTCAACAAAATTAAGTAAAAAAAAAGAGAGAAGCAAAATCTTCCCTCTTTCTTAGCATTTCTTAAGAATTACAGGCGCGGAATATATTCAATGATATAGATTATTCTCCCCTGTTCTCCTTGTTGAAGATATGTCTCAATCGCGAGAATATTCTCTGTGAAGTTGACTGCGTCGGAACAACATTCGGAGCATCCTTAAGGCTCTCGATAGCGGCTTTCTCTGTATCACTAAGCTGCTCCGGCACATAAACCATGACATTCACCAGAAGATCTCCCTTGACATTACTGTTCATCTTAGGCAATCCCTTACCGCGCAAACGAAGCACCTTACCAGGCTGTGTACCGGCTGCAATCTTCAGGCGAGCTTTCCCCTCGATTGTCGGAACCTCCGCTGTGCCACCGAGAGCTGCTGTCGGGAAATCAAGCATCAGATTATAGATAAGGTCACTTCCCTCACGGATAAGTTCAGGATCCTTCTCCTCCTGGATAACTATCAGCAGATCTCCGTTCACACCACCATGACGCGGAGCATTTCCTTGACCACGGATTGTGAGAACCATGTCATTCTCAACTCCTGCAGGGATATGGAAGCTTACGATTTCCTCCTTCTTCTCAACGCCCTGTCCATGACAGTGAGGACACTGCTCGGTTATGATCTTTCCTTCTCCGTTACATTCCGGACATGTGGAATGACTCTCCATCGGACCCATGATAGTCTGCTGCACAATGGAGATATAGCCTGTGCCGTGACAACGGGGACAAGTGCCGAATGCTGTTCCATCCTTAGCTCCGGTTCCTTTGCAGGCGGGATCCGCAACAAGTTTTGGTATCTTGAGCTTTTTGTCGACACCATTCATAATATCCTTAAGAGTAACCTTCACTGTTATACGCAGATCCGTACCCTTGTTAACATGCTGCCGGGGACGTCCGCCTGTAGCGCCGCCGAAACCGCCGCCGCCACCAAAACGTCCGCCGAATATATCTCCGAAAGATGCAAAAATATCTTCCATCGACATTCCACCGCCGAAGCCACCGAAGCCGCCATAGCCTCCGGCACCACCGCCAAAGCCCTGCGGACCCATAGAATGACCGAACTGGTCATACTTGGCTCTCTTGTCAGCATCGCTCAGAACATCATAGGCTTCTGCCGCTTCCTTGAATTTCTCCTCTGCCTCCTTGTCACCGGGATTCCGGTCCGGATGATACTGGATCGCCTTCTTGCGGTAAGCCTTCTTTATTTCATCTGCCGTAGCGTTTTTGGCAACGCCAAGCACTTCATAATAATCTCTCTTTTCAGCCATATTCGTTTACCTTTCCGATCACTGTCCCACAACCACCTTGGCGTGACGCAGAACCTTGTCATTTATAGTGTAGCCTTTCTCTATGGTGTCAAGAATCTTCCCTTTCTGCGATTCATCGGGGACAGGCACCACTGATATGGCCTCATGTTTATCGGCATCAAAATCACGGTCTTCTGGATCCATCTCCTTCACACCGTTCTGCTCCATATATTTTTTTAGCTTCTTGTATATCAGCTCCATTCCTTCTCTGACTGAAGCGACATCCTCAGTATTTTCGGTAGCTTTAAGCGCCCGCTCAAAGTCATCGACAATCGGAAGCAAACCCTTGAATGCAGACTCTCCAGCATTCTTGATCAATTCTGATTTCTCTTTAAGCGTACGTTTGCGGAAATTATCGAATTCTGCCATCAGGAAAAGATATTCCCTCTTCTCCTTCTCCAGTTCCTCCTTAAGTTTGGCATTCTCATCCTCAAGACTTACAGCCCCTTCCGCAACCTCCTCGGTAGCCTCATCATTCTCTGCCGGTGTAGGATTTACATCATCCATTACAACAGCATCATCTGGCATCTCCTCTGGATTTATATTCTTATTTTCCATCTTATGGTCCTTTCTATCGTAATATCTATTATGATTTCTTTTATTGTATCTTCCCATTGAAGTTGTTTAAACTAATTTTTTATTAACATTTGCGAGATATTTTTGAGTCGATTTTGTCACTCGAAGAGGCAGCAACCTGATGGTTGGTGCCGATGAGAGGGGCAAAAGCGGCCAAAAAGATCCGCAAAGATTAATAAAAGAAACTGTTCTTCTTAATTTTAAGTTTCGTAAATTAGTTTAACAACTTCATAGTATTCAAATATTAAGCCAAAATTTGTTAAAATCAAATTTTCAGGGAACCGAACCACATATTTAGCCGATACTCATATTCACATGGGATGGCGGCCGTTTATGAATTTTCGGCTTTATAGCTTTAACAAATATGTCCCCTCTATAGTTGTTTCTCCCCTGAAATCTTCACGGGATACCATGGCTTTCTCATAATCGTCATAAATACCATAGATTGAGCTACCGCTTCCTGTCATTGACGCATACACTGCGCCATTTCGGATCAGACGCTCTTTTATCCGGGCGAGTTCAGGAAATTTAGGGAATATAGAGGTCTCAAAGTCGTTAACCACTACATCTTGCCAATCTGTAATAGAAATTTCCGCAATTGTCCGCAGATCTATATTTCCGGGTCTCGGAATTACTCCGGCAAAGGCATCCCGGGTCGACACATAGACATCCGGCTTGACCACAACAAGCCAATATCCCGTGAGATCGAGCTTGACATCAGTAAGCTTCTCCCCGACACCGCAGCCATACATCGGACGGTTATAGATAAAGAATGGGCAATCCGCTCCCAGACGGAGAGCCATCTCCGCCAGCTCCTCATCTGAATATCCCTGCCCCGCTGAAGCTCCCTGCCTTGCCAAATATCCCCGTTCTGTCAAATATCCCTGACTTATCAATTCATTAAGCATTCGGAGTGTGAAAGAAGCGTCTGCGCTTCCTCCCCCCATTCCTGCTCCATCAGGCAAATGCTTCTCCAGAATGATCTCCAGCCCCCTTTCTCCCCGTGCCGAGGCAGAAGCCGAGGATGCCAATGCCAGCGAATCGGATTCCGAGGCCTCAAAAAATAACCCTGCTGCCTTGCAGACAAGATTTTTTTCCTCCGGGCAATCTATCATCTTCCCCTTGAAATGGAATCTGATTCCCGGCTCTTTCGCAGGTATTATTTCAAGAATATCACAGAATGGCTCCGGATTATCCGGAAGCCCTGCGTATCTGCCTACCGGATAAAACACGGTCTGCAGATCGTGATAGCCGTCTTCCCGGCGCCTTACAATCTGCAGCCCTATATTTATCTTTGCATTTACAAATTCAATCATAATATCCTAATCCACCGCCATCCATATACTTCCTTCGAATGGCGTTTTATATAGCGTCCCAACACTTCCGGTTCCTCCACCACCTTTCCGTCTCTCTCTGAAGCATGGATGAAATGAAGCCCGTCTGCGCGTTTTACAACATATCCCATCTCCCATATATCCTTGTCAGGCTGAGGCGTGAGAAGCATTATAAGATCGCCTTCCCGGATCTCGGGAGCTATCTGCTTCCATTCCGTACTTTCGCGCTTCATATGCGGTATCTTGAATGTGCGGTAACCAAGCTCAACCATCTTCTGGCGTTCATATGTCGCTGAATCTTTAAGAGCAGCATATTCTTCGCGGTGTCTTCCGACCCATTCAAGTGATTTGGTTTTGAAATGTGCGGAATAATCCTCTGTAAGCTCTTTGATATTTCCTCGTGAACGATTATCCACAACCCAATCACCGCCATAAACCATCCTTGTAGGGAAACCATCTGGTTCACCCCTTCGGAACGTAAGGCGATTCAACATAATCTCAAGATCTTTCGGGCGTGAATGTCCGGGAGATGTCGCGGTCTTAGCCAGAGCCGCAACCATATTGACAAACGAAAACTCATCAAATCCGTCAAGTCTGATCTCCGCCACACCCAAAGAATCTTCCTTCGTGACAGACACATATGGCACTCCAACGAGCTTTGAGGCAAT
This sequence comes from uncultured Muribaculaceae bacterium, assembly GCA_910578075.1. GTDB lineage: Bacteria > Bacteroidota > Bacteroidia > Bacteroidales > Muribaculaceae > Lepagella. The sequence goes on from CAJTPK010000057.1 coordinate 5,576, forward strand.
GGCTCCGGTAATCTCTCCCGGGTCACCGCCCGGTCGGGAGAACTCTCGGATTATCTCCATAGCTCTCGCAGTGTCGGAAGGGCAATGAAAACGCTGCGCTGTAGCCGGCACGGCATACAGCAACGCTGCCATCAACCCTATCTTAAATATTTTTACTTTCATATCACTTATTCTCCCAACTCCTAACTCCTAACTCCTAACTCCTAACTCCTAACTCCTAACTCCTAACTCC
>CAJTPK010000058.1 GCA_910578075.1 uncultured Muribaculaceae bacterium
TAACAATGACGAGTCAAAAAGAGCATAGTCAAACCCATATCAGTGATGAAGGTGGCGGAGCATAAGACCCCGTCACTTTCATTTTGACAAAAATTTCGGCCGCCAAAAGGCGGCGTTGAGGCTTTAGCTATTGCATCCGCAGGTACAATTATCATCGCATCTGCAATTGGCTATCACCATACCTTCACGGAGTGCCTTCTCCATATCCGGACCCTTTGCCTTGCGAACAATGGCAAGTGCGAATTCGAGGGTTGTTCCGGGACCCTTTGAGGTTATAAGACGGTCTCCGATTACCACTGCCTCCTCAGAGTATATCCCGCCATTATTTTCAAAGTCTTCTTTGAGGAACGGATAACCGGTGGCTTTTACCCCGTTGATGATACCGAGCGGACCAAGCACCAGAGCCGGAGCGGCACATATAGCGGCGATATTGCCTCCTTTTTCCCAATGGGCTTTCACAAGCTCGCTCAGCTTTTCGTCAAGGTTTACCGCATCCTCCGATTTGTCTGCACCGGGGAATATGAGCCAGTCTATCAGTTCGGGGGACAAATCGGAAACACTCATGTCTGCAACGACATGGTTGCCTGTGGCTCCTTTTACAAGACGGTTATCTGTCATGGAGACGGTGAATACCTCCATCCCGGCACGTCGCATGACATCGACGGGTGCCAGAGCCTCGATTTCATCGAAGCCTGTTCCAAGCATCACGAACACAGCCTTGCCTGAAGGTTGAGCCGATGCTGGAATGCTGATACTGATTTCAGTCATAATTTGTGGGTTTATTATGTTTGTGTTAACTTTGCAAAGGATAACTGCTACCCTTTGAATAGCGCAAAGTTATATATCAAAATATTGCCATGCAAGAGGTTACTTCCAAAGTAGCCACTTACTTCAAACTCACTTTTAGTCAATATCAGACAGATGAAGAACGAAAAAATTTCAGAAAAATATTCATGTGTCGCCACGTGCCCCATGAGGAACGTGATAGCACACTTCGCCAACAAGTGGTCGATGCTCCTGCTTGTCATACTTGACGAGTTCGGCGTAATGCGTTTCAACGAATTGTCAAGGGCAATCCCCGATATATCTCCGAAGGTATTGTCAGGACATCTGAAAACACTTGAATCAGTCGGACTGGTAAAGCGCATTCTATATGCCGAGGTGCCTCCTCGCACAGAATACGAGTTGACCGATTTGGGCAGAACTCTTATACCCATACTCAATCAGCTCTCGGAGTGGGGGCGCAATAATTTGAAGGAGGTCAAACGTAATTTGGCTAAATGGAGTTGATTACATCCTGTAATTTGCCAAGGAAGCGAGAGGCATGGGCACCGTCCACATCGCTTTCCAGCACCAGGTAATAGCGCACTTACAGACGCATCGACTCTCTCGGTTGATAAATTCTCATCAGTTTTTTGGGAGAGACCTGCTTTGCTCTTAATCTTCAAACCAGTAGTCAATATCGGGATTATACTTTTGGCCGATAAGTTGTTCTTCGTCAAAGTCCATATCAAGATACCCGTCATCATCCAAAAAATAGATTTTTCCCTTATAGCAAGCGATTATGGTACGAAGAAAGTCCTCAAAAGAATGATGAATCTTTGTTGGCCCATCAGCATCGTGTTCTATCAGGAAAATTCCGTTTTCTTTACCTTCCGATACTTTCAACGCATAAAAATCTGATGAATAATTCACAAGGATTGGATAATACTTATCTTCTCCATTAGTAATCATTTCCTTTACAGACTGCGTAAAACTTTCGTATTCAGCATCCCTAATGAGAAGATAACCGGGTAAGAAATCCATCAATCGTTGATCTTCAATTTCATAGTATGTACCACTTACTTTAGAGTACAATATATTTAATGATTCCGGGAGAATTAAAGACGACTCTTTATCCTTAGCAATACTCAAGGAATAACCCGGTCTTAATTCATCAGACAGACTAATAAATTCATCTATTAAATAAGAAATTTCTTTTTTCATTAATTTTTTTTTCGTTAAAATGTCGCTAATTCTTCCGCACCATCTGAAGACCGTCTGATGATTACGGCCGGATTACCTGCGACGACTGAATCGTCGAGCATATTTTTGGTCACGACACTTCCGGCACCTATCACGCAGCGGTTGCCGATTGTGACACCGGGACATATTATAGCGCCACCACCTATCCAGCAGTCATCGCCGATAGTCACTGGATATGCATGTTCCTTGCTTTCTCTGCGGGCAACATAATCCATAGGATGATGCGGCGTGTATATTTTGACATCTGGACCTACAAGCGTATGGTCGCCTATGGTAATATAGGCTCCATCGAGAAATGTGCAGTTGGCATTGACAAAGACATGTTTGCCAAGTCTGATACCGTGGCCGTGGTCGCAATGAAACGGAGGGAAAACAATAGATGATTCAGGAATCCCCGGAATCAAATCTTCGAGTAATTCACGATACCCCTCATCGTATGAACTCATGGTTCGCAATCTCGCAAGCAGTTTTTTTGCATGGATAAAACTCTCCTGCATTTCAGGTTTACTCATATCTGCAAGCTCTCCATTGCGCATTTTCTCAATTTCATTCATAATCGTGAAGTTAAATTTTAATGTGACATCGTGCCCCATGAAGTCTGTCGTCGCTTCATGGCTTGTAGTTGCGTTTTATCTCGTCGATTGACTTTCCGCCGATGCCAAAGTTTTCGTCGGGTAGTTCCTTGATGGTTACGGTGAAGAACTGCTCCGGGATATTGGTTATCTCGGATGCGGTGGATGTTAGTCGCTCAATCAACAGTTTCTTCTGCTCCGCGGTCAGACTGCCGCTCTCGATTGATATGTAGGGCATTTTTACTTCTTTTTTGATTTAGAGAAGGGGAGATGTTCCCAAATGGCTTCAATCACTTTGAGAGACTTGGGTGTATCTCCCAAGTCAAGAATATAGGCTTCCTTTGCTCCCGTATATGGACAGCCACATTCGGCATCAGTCATCAAGTCGGCAATGCATGGCAATTTCTTTACATAAGCGATGTTATCGCAGGCTGTGATTACGCATTTTTCATTGACGTAGATGACGTAATCACCCATCATCTTGCGACTGCGTACTTCGCCTAATGGGGCAAGCGTATCGCAGATGTATTCAATAAATTCAGAGGTACACGCCATTGGATTTAGTCTTTTGTGAAAGAGTGGATTTCAATCAGATTTCCTTCGGGATCGGCAATGTAGCAGGTGCGTTGCCCCCAAGGCATAGTTTGAGGAGCAAATACTGATTTTGCACCAAGGGCTGTCACCCTCGCATACTCTTCATCTACATCGCTGAATGTCGGTACATGAAAAGCCAGTTCTACCGTGCCGTTCATTCCTTTCGGATAAGAATATTCCCGCCCGGTCATTTGTTCAAAGGCTGTGCGTGGGAACATTATCAGCCACATATTGCCAAGCTGCATCCTTACATCAGGGTCTTTGCCGTTCCAATCGGTTTCAAACCCCATTATGTCGCGATAAAATGCCACCATTCGGGCATTGTCGGTTGTAAAAAGTCCGATGGTATTGAAATTAAATTTAGTTGCCATAGCTACTTTATAGCATTTTGTCGGTTTTCCATTATTTGTTCAAAATTCTCGCGTCCCCAGTTGAGCAGAGCCTCGACATGAGGCAAAAGCGTTTTGCCGAACTCCGTCACTGAGTATTCCGTGCGAGGAGGCACATCCGGGAACAGTTCGCGGCAGATGATGCCGTCGGTTGTAAGCTGACGAAGCACCTGCGAAAGCACTTTCTCCGAGACCGACGGGATATTGCGGTACAGCTCGTTGAAGCGTACCGGCTCGTTCTCTGAAATCTTTACGAGAACAACCAGTGCCCACTTGTTGCCGAGCCATTCAAGCATCGGAGCAGCCTTGCAATATTCGTAGTCAAGTTTTTTAGCCATAATCGGGGGTGCAAAAACGACTGATTACGAGCATTACAAACTTTTCGGTAAGGGTCAAACCTGTTGGTAAGTTGTTGCTTCTGCTCTGATAATCAACTAATTTTGCGCTACAAAATTAACAAAAAATATCGAGATATGATATATCCGCAACTACATTTCACCGGGCAGGTATGGCGACCGCCATACGAAGCCAATTCGCAGCTTCTTCAGATTACATCCGGCTGCACATGGCACAAGTGTAAATTCTGTAGTCTTTATCACGGCACACCCTTCCGAATGTCGCCTCTCTCGGAGGTAGAGGAAGACCTGAAAGTCATCCGCCAGTGGCAGCCACGCGCACGGCGAGTCTATCTCACCGGTGCAAATCCTTTTGCACTTAGTTACAACAAGCTGATGGATGTGGCACTTCTGCTGAGGAAATATCTCCCTCACTTGGTATCGTTCGGAATGTTCGCCCGTGTTACGGACATCGCGCCAAAGTCGGTGGAAGAACTGAAAAACCTTCGGCACATGAAGCTCGACAGCATCAACATAGGTATTGAGACGGCTCACGACGAGACCCTCGATAGAATGAACAAAGGTTATCACGCATCTGACATTCTTGCGCAGTTGTCGAAACTCGACGCGGCGGGAATCCGTTACAACGTATTCTATCTTAACGGACTCGGAGGCAAGGGAAATGGCGAAGCCAGCGCAATTGCCACTGCCGATGTCTTGAACCAGCTTCATCCGTGCATAATCAACATCGTATCCTTGACCATATTCCCGGAATCACAACTGTATCAAGAGGTCATAAACGGAACTTATGTGGAAGAGCCGGAAATCGAAAGGCTTATGGAGATGCGGACACTTATTGACCGACTGAAGATAAAGGTCAATCTGCTTGGTCATCACGTTTCCAATACAGTGCCGATAACCGGAGCATTGCCCGACGACAAAGCCGCGATACTCCGTGAATTTGACAAAGCGATAGCCGAGTTTCCAGAAGAGGAACTCAAAGCCTATCGCAGCAGGATATGGCATCTGTGAAGATTCCTTATCGATTTCAGGTCTGTCCCGGCAAGGACAGGCCTTTTTTATGCCATAATGTCATTGAAAATTCGTAACTTTACATTTTAAAACTCAACATATTCAAAGCAATATATAAAGCCCAAAGAACAGATAAACAACAACTGTCGATGACTCATAATTTCAAACTATTGATAAAACGACTTGCATTAAGCCTCGCAGCCTTTCTACTTCTGATTGTCGCTTTTACAGTCTATGCCAATGTCATGGTTGAAAAAGCGGCTAATGAGAGGGTTTATACTTCCGTTGATGCTATCCCATATAATAGAGCCGCTCTTCTTTTGGGCACAAATCCGCTCAATAAATGGGGACGTCCCAATTCATACTTCACCAACCGTATAAAGACGGCCTCCGAACTTTTTCATGCCGGAAAGGTAGATTACATCATTGCCAGTGGTGACAATCATACCAAGGATTATGACGAACCGACGGCTATGCGTGACTCACTTATGGCTCATGGAGTTCCGGAGGACAGAATCATTC
>CAJTPK010000059.1 GCA_910578075.1 uncultured Muribaculaceae bacterium
CAATACCCTTTGCTTTGTCGAAATGGAGTTTGGAGTAGAAAGTCGCTCCGTTCTCTTTCTCCTTGCAGATTCCTTCTTTCGATACCACATTGTAGATTGCTGAGAGGGTCATCACGAATTTCTCTTGAATCTCCGCGGCAGTGTACCATTCAGTGATGTCTTCCGATGGTTTCTTTTTGTAAAGTACCGATCGACATGATCTTTACTCCAGAGTGTCTTGCCACGACTCAGCGACTTAGGCCATTTTTCACGATTGGCCATCTCAAAGAGAGCCGAATTAGAAATGCCATATTTCTCCTGCACCTCCATTGAGGTGTAGAACTCTGTTATCTCTGACCTATTCATTGGTTGTTTACTCTTATATTCGTTTCGACCATCAAATAGTTTATCCATATGATTGCGACCTATTAGAGTCTTACCTTTCAATTGCAGGCAGGGGATAGAATTAGCGGAGAGATAATTGTAAAGACTACGTCTGCTTACACCCAAGAGTTTCGCACACTGGGTAGGTGTCAGAAATTCCACTTCTTCAACAGCCCTTACTCCGGATGTTTGAGAAGCATATTCCTTCTTATAAGCTTCAAGCTTTGCTTGTCGCTTCCTTTCTTTGTATGCCAGAACGGAGCATCGGTGGCTGCAATATTCCGTTGATGTCTTGCGAGCGATAAATTCGCGTCCACACCAAAGGCATGTCTTTTTGATTTCAATGCTATTGCTCGTTGCTTCATTTTTGTTTATTCAGCCAGTTATTTCGCCAAAAGTGTGCAAGCGTGTGCAAATCGTCCGCGACCTCTCTGACGGAAAATCCCGATAGCACGGCGTGATACAATCAGGATACAAATACAAGCCAAAAAGCAGTCAGAAACCGTTAGAAACGAGCAGTACGGGCAAAAGAAAAGCGCCTCGTAAGAGACGCTTTACTAATGGTTTGTGATGGTTTGTGACTATTCTGTCATTTACCGATGCAAACTATATAATCATCTAATGAACAACGAGTTATCCTCTTGAAAGGTAGAGATGACAGATGTGCTAAGTTGCTTATTTTCAATGATTTATTGTATGATTGGATTTTGAAAGTGCAAATTGCTTGCAATCAGCGTTTTCGGGCAAATGGTCTGTACCGCTATGTTCTTGTTTCCCACCGCAAAGTTATACAAAATCACAGAAACTACAAAAATTGGTAAAAATTTGGACTATTCTCCGTAAATTTACGGAGAATGTTTTTTGGGGGGTAGCTGTAAATTCCTAAAATTGCGACATGAGACGAACTGTAAGACATGGTGCCTATATATGGCAACGGAAGGATTGGCAGGAGTTCCGCTGTGACTCTGAGGCGTTGCTTGAACCGCTTAGTCGGCTCTGTCAGTTGCATGGACTTCTGAATGGCAGGATGTCGATGCTTGGATTCAACGAAAAGTGTCGGTCACTGTTGTCGGCCATGACTGAGGAGCTGATGTTCTTCGGAGATTGAGTGTGTGTTGCTAAACCCTAATTCCGTGCGTAGTAGTATCGCCCGGCGACTTGGTATTGAGGATAACGAACTATTGGTTGAGGAGATCATTATGTAGAGGTGTTGGTCGATGTTATGCTCGACGCGGTGCGTAATTGCAAGAAGCCATTAATTGATGAACGATTGTTCGATTGGCACGCTGCTTTGTTTCCGTTTGGGCGAAGCGGTATGCACAGAATCACAGTTGCCGATTGGCGGAAAGGAGAGGAGCCGATGCTGGTTGTGTCCGGTGCTTTCGGGCATGAGAAGGTGCATTATGAGGCTCCGCCATCGGATGTCGTTCCGGCAGAGATGGAGCGGTTGATTGAGTGGTACAATACAGCCAATCAGTCACCATTTATCATGGCTGCTGTGGCGCTCCTGTGGTCCGTAACTGTGCATCCATTTCTGTTTGATGAGAGGTTGTATTGTCGGGCGGTCAAGTTGAAACGACTCTGAAAATTGACCGTATATCAGCGAAACTATCTATCTCAAAATTACGAAAATCACGAAGATATATCACTTTTTAAGACCCTGAAAGCCATATATCTTGCGAAAATTCACTAACTTTGCATATAAAATCCCTAATGTAAGCAATTAAGGAAATGGCAATACAGAGCGAGGCTGCATTGGAAGCAGGACTTATTGAGGCTCTTCAGAAGATGAATTATGAGTATGTTCAGATTGAAGAAGAGACCAACCTTAAATCTAATTTCAAGAAGCAGCTTGAAATACATAACAAGAAGGCTCTTGCTGAAATAGGCAGAGAGCATTTGACAGACGGTGAGTTCGAGAAAGTTCTGATTCACCTTGAAGGCGGTACGCGCTTCGAGAAAGCGAAGAAGCTCCGCGATTTATTCCCTCTGGAAACAGAGGACGGGCAGCGTGTGTGGCTCCAGTTCCTCAACAAGAAGAATTGGTGCCAGAATGAGTTTCAGGTTTCCAATCAGATTACGATTGAGGGGCGTAAGAAATGTCGTTATGACGTGACCATCCTCATTAACGGCCTGCCATTGGTGCAAATTGAACTGAAGCGTCGTGGCATTGAACTGAAACAGGCTTACAATCAGATTCAGCGTTATCATAAGACATCATTCCACGGGCTGTTTGACTACATTCAGATTTTTGTCATTTCCAACGGTGTCAACACTCGCTACTTTGCCAACACTCCAAATTTAGGTTATAAATTTACATTCAATTGGACTGATAGAGCAAACAATCCGTTCAATGAGCTGAGTCTCTTTGCCGTCGACTTCCTTGACAAGTGTACGCTCGGCAAGATGATAAGCAAATATGTTGTGATGCACGAGGGTGATAAGTCGCTCATGGTTCTTCGCCCATATCAGTATTATGCTGTTGAGGAGATTATCGACAAGGTACAGAATACGAATCGCAATGGCTACATCTGGCATACCACCGGAGCAGGAAAGACGTTGACCTCATTCAAAGCCGCGCAGCTCGTATCCGAACTTGACGGCATTGACAAGGTGATGTTTGTAGTTGACCGCCACGACCTTGACACTCAGACCCAATCGGAATATGATGCTTTTGAACCGGGTGCGGTTGACAGTACATCCGACACCAGCGAACTTACGCGTCGTTTGCAAAGCGACTCAAAAATCATCATTACTACTATTCAGAAACTCAATGCAGCTGTTACCCGTCCGTGGTATAGCAGCAGGCTTCAGGAGATAAAGGACAGTCGCATTGTGATGATTTTCGACGAGTGCCACCGCTCGCATTTCGGCGACAGTCATAAGAATATCGTCAAGTTCTTCAACAACTTACAGATATTCGGCTTTACCGGCACACCAATTTTTGCAGAAAATTCCACCGATAAGCATACTACAAAGGAAATTTTCGGAGAGTGTCTCCACAAATATCTCATCAAGGATGCCATCGCTGACGAGAATGTGCTTGGCTTCCTCGTTGAGTATTATCACGGAAATACAGATGTGAACAACGGCAACCAAAACCGTATGCGCGAGATTGCCCAGTTCATTCTCAACAATTACAACAAATCCACCTACGACGGTGAGTTTGACGCTCTGTTTGCCGTGCAGTCAGTTCCGATGCTTGTTCAGTATTACAAAATTTTCAAGGAACTGAATCCTAAAATCCGTATCGGAGCGATATTCACATACGCCGCCAACGATAGTCAGGATGACGAGATTACCGGCATGTCGAGCGGTTCATTCGTCAGTGACCGCGTGGCCGGAGCCGATGACATGGAGGACATTATCAACGACTACAACAAGATGTACGGCACCTCTTTCTCATTGCAGAATTTCCGTGCCTACTACGATGATGTTAACCTCCGTTTGAAGAAGAAAAAGCCGGATATGCTCTCGCTCGACCTTTGTCTCGTTGTCGGTATGTTCCTCACCGGTTTTGACTCCAAGAAACTCAACACGCTTTATATTGACAAGAATCTTGAATACCACGGTCTATTACAGGCTTTCAGCCGTACCAACCGCGTGCTTAACGAGCGCAAACGCTTCGGTAAGATTGTCTGCTTCCGTGATTTGAAGTCTAATGTCGATGCTGCAATTAAACTGTTCAGCAATGGAGGAGAAGAAGGTATTATCCGAGAACCGTATGATAATGTCAAGAAAGAGTATGTCGATTTGACAAAAGAATTTCTTGAACACTATCCTGACTCGCGTGTGGTAGATTATCTGCAAAACGAGGAGGATAAGCGTAAATTCATCTTGGCGTTCCGTGACATTATCCGCAAACACGCTGAAATTCAGATATACGAGGATTTCAACGAGGATGACCCGGATTTCCCCATGAACGAACAGCTCTACATGGACTTCCGGAGCAAGTATCTTGACATACACGACACATTCATGGATTCCAAGACCGTGAAGGATTCCACTCCGGCAGATGATGCTGGAGAGTCAGAGCCGACACTTGATGATATAGATTTCTGTCTGGAACTTCTCCACAGCGACATAATCAACGTGGCCTATATCCTCAGTCTTATTGCTGATCTTGACCCGAATGCCGAGGATTATCCTGAAAAACGTCAGGAGATTCTCGACACTATGATTAAGGATGCTGAACTGCGTAGCAAGACTCAACTAATTGACGGCTTTATTCTTCAGACGGTCGATAACGACAAGGACGGTTTTATGCGAGACAAGAAGGCTGATGGAAGCATAGATCTTGAAGAGCGTCTCAATCAATATATCCGTCAGGAAAAAGGTCGTGCTATAGAGCGCATTGCACAGGAGGAAGAGATACCTGTCGAGGTTATCAATCGCTATATGTCGGAATATGACTATGTGCACAAAGAGCAGACTGAGATTATACAGGAAGCCCTCAAAGACAAGAAACTTGGTCTTGTGGCCCGTCGCCGTACGATTAAGCGTATCGTTGACCGTCTCCGCAATATTATAAGAACATTCAGCTGGGAT
>CAJTPK010000060.1:0-4036 GCA_910578075.1 uncultured Muribaculaceae bacterium
TCACTTCGTAATATACCTTGCCGTTGACAAACAGCGGCTTTACCTTGTCGATGCAGAACCTTCGCTCCTCGGTCTGTGCATTGGCAAGGATAAGGGAATCTATTTTTGCCACGATTGCCTTGTAATACTCCTTAAAAGCCGGGTCGGTATCTATGGGAAACATATACAGATTCTCAAGAATGTCCAACCCGAATTGCTGCTTCATCAAGGCTTTGGTCCGCAGAAGATACTCATAGTATTTCAGCATCAGCCGCTCGGAGCTGTCGGGGTCGAAGGTGTAGTGTGACGCGGATATCAGCAAGAACTCGTGAAACTTTATCAGGAATTGTAGATTCCCGTTCTTTTTGACATACGACTTTGCATTTTGTATGTTCTTGAATTCATTGTCATCAAGCGCTCCCCCTTGTGCTACATATATCTTGACACAGATATGGTCTAACAGGTTTCGAAGTTGTGCAAGTATATTTTGCGACATAAAACCACGGTCGTTTTCATTCTCCTCGATATTGCGGCATATGTTGTCGTTGATATTCTTGATGTATTGTTCCATAACCATGCTGTAAATTCGATGTATCCGTTAATTCGGAGGCTGATATGCCCACGCTGCGCATGGATGCGAAGTTACATAATAATTCGCTGACTTGCGGCATGCAGATGGTTGTTTTTCCCAAGGAAGTAGAGGGGATTTATTCAACAATCGATGTCATGGCCACGAATGCCAGCCCTATGCCCGTGGCAGTAAGCAACCCGCGCAATGATATTTTCAAGGTTGCTGCGGCTTTTGATGCCTTCCCTCACGCCAAGACCAGCATCTCCAAGCCCAGCGCCCCCTCCTGCCCGCAGAACCGACATTGGTGGATATTGTGGCCAGCTTTTTCATGGCCGTGGCCGACTTGGTGGCTACATTCAACTGCTTGCATGTGGTAACAAGATATCGCGGCCAACTGGGTGTGAACCTCAACTCCTGTAAGCGTGGCAAATGTCCCCATCAGTTCGTCAATCGAAACACCCAGCGTGGCGGCATTACCTGTCACCCTCGGTAGTGCCTGCGCCAGCTGCTCGAACGAGGTTACACCGTTTTTGGCCGTCAGCTGTATCTTATCCTGTATACCGGCTGCGACACCCCATTACAGCCCGTAGTTTTTGATAAGCGTGGAGGTGACACCGACAACCTTGTTTATATCGGCGATGCCGCCCACGGCGCTGCGTGCCGAGGGTTCTAGGAAGCTGATTCAGTTGTCTTCGGGCACGCCGTTCGAAACGACCTGGTAGAATTTGCGCTATTTTGCTATTTTTGATAATGAGGTCTTGGGAACGCGGAGAGAAAGAAAGAACTCAAAAACGCATGAACGAGATTGATGCCCTGTTTGATAATTATTACTGTCCGCTAAACCATAAAAAGGCGAGTCCAACTTCTGCCGTTCAGGAAGTTGGACTCGCCTTTTTATGGTTTAGCGGACAGTAATAAAATTTTTACGTCTTTATAGACAATTCAACCCACGATTTTGTTCAGACGAAATTAATAATAAGCACTCACAAATATGCGTACCTGGCAACTGAATGGGTTTTTCCAATCATCAGTGTGTTTCTCTAATTTATATTCACATCTCATGCCACGTAACATATTGCCAAACTCATCCATGAGTGCGCCTCGTCCATTCTCTTGATAAAAAGGACTGACACATACTAAAATATGATTGTGACTCATGTCTGAATTTAAAATACTGGCAATGTTGTGACGTTCAAACTCAATGATGTCTAAAACATTCGAGAATAGATGGATTACCGTATCAGATTGCGGACGTATATCGTCTTCTGTCAATTGTCCGGCAGAGACATTATATGCTGTTATTTTAGAGTTTTCATAGAACTGCTCCAAATATTGTAATCCTAGCGTCAGTGAAGCTTTACTTGGTTCGATTACAGTGAAATCGGATATTTTATCGTTGTCAATATAATGGTTCTTAAGAAAGTCAGACAACACCATTTCTGCAATACATTGGCCACAACCATAGTCAACGACAGAGATACTTCCTTCTGACCATACCTTATGTGGGATGCGGTCATACGCTATCTGAAGCTTTTGTCTATGTATTTCTCCGTAAGAAGATATATACATATCAAGCTGCTCTTTAGTCGTGAGGTTGGCGAGGCCGTTTCTCAACTCATCTTTCAGCTTCTTTTGTTTATTCTCTGAAAGTGAGTTGATATGTTGTTTCACAGACTCCACAACATCGTCAAACGATAATCGAGAGGCATTGAATTGTGGGATAAAATGAAATGCTGATGTCTGTTTCATATAATTGAATCGTTGTCGGGGAGCTGTTGGTGCATAAGGTAATTCTGACGGGCGGAAAAAGGGGACGTGTTGGCGTAGCAGTATGCACATCCGTGCGGGCAGGTATTGTAAGTCCCAATATCCTTTGATGTGATACAACCGCAGAGTGAGCGTTGGCCTTTGTCTGTTTTAGAATTGCGTATCAAAGGTTCTAATTCCGGCGATAATCGGCATATCAGCTCCGGGTCTATGCAGCGGTTGTGACTGATTCCAAATTCTGACAGATCAACTTTTTCGGCGCAGGTCGCAAGTTCGAGACCGAGCTTCATATCTGCCAGTCTGCGTGAAAATTCAACCATTTCGTCCTCCGACCACTCATGATAGTTTATCCCTGCATCGGAAAGATTCCGACCGACTTTGCGATACGAGGATATATCAGCAAAACTAAACACCAGTTTCTCGACATATCCGCGTAATTCGCCTGCTATATTGCTGATTTTATGCAATAAATCCTCTGCCGAAATTCTGTCTGTCAGAATCAACGGGTCGAATCGCCAAACGACTGAACCTAAGCCCAATTCATCAACCAGACGTTTGAATGTTTCAATTCGCCCGTGCAAAGGTGGAACACTCGGCTCTAATCCCTCGGCCTCGTAGTCATTAAGTGTATATTGGACGTAACAACCAATCCCTTTTTGTTTCAAGATTGGCAGGAACGGAAATAGCGGCGCAGGATTCTTCGACCAGAATACGATGAATTTGGTATTGTCAAAAGAAACGTATGAATCCTTACCATTGTAGGGGTTACGCCATCTTACATGCCCTTTGCCGAGACGATTGAAAAACCAGTTACTGTAGAACGCCGGAATATCGGTGGCTCGACTTGCTGAAACAATCAGCGGAGTCTGAGCATCGACAATATTGCCGTCATCTAATGTAAGTTTTTGCTTTTCGTTTTTCATGGTGCAAATTTAATATCAAACATGGGCAATAATAAGGCGCACTAATGCTAATAAATGTTATACATTATAATTGTGGCAAAAAAGCCATATATAAACCGAATAGAGTCTGTTTATCGGCAAAACTTTTATCAAAGTTGAGTCTAACACGGTAAAAACTTGCTGATATCGGCAAGTTTTTACAAGAGTATCCATAATTAAATATGATTGTTCTTTCGGCTCGTGCATTGGGATTATTCACAAAATTGTCAAGGACACACGTCGTCCGAGGCCCTCGAAGATTCGGAAGAGGGTATTGAGCTGAACATCGGCTTTTCCGTTTTCCAGACGGGATATGTAGGTTTTCTTTGTGCCGATACGCTCTGCAAGCTGTTCTTGTGTCAGCCCCGCTTTAAGACGTTCTGCTTTAAGCGTCTCAGCCAGACAAAAGGCAGTTGCGTCGGCATCAAATTGTTCACGCTCCGGTGTCCCGAACTTGCCGTATTCTGCATCAAGAAGCTCGTCGAATGTACGCGCGTTCATGATGGCTTCATTTTTTGCTTTATTCATTTTCTTTAATTTGCCATATCTTATTATGTAACCGCAAAGTTAACTAAAAAGTTTACTTTGGCAAAATTATTCATGTATTTATTTCAGAGAGATTGAGTTGATGGCATCACAGATTATGATGATTCCAAACAAATCGGTGTTTTTGGGGTGATTTATTTGGTGTTTTTGGGGTGATTCGCTTTTAATATTTGGGATGTTTCACTTGGAAGTTATTTCAGCGAGATGGAATTAGCGGCATCACGCTTCTTTT
>CAJTPK010000060.1:4058-4813 GCA_910578075.1 uncultured Muribaculaceae bacterium
TGAGTCGTGGCCACGTTTTTATGCGTAAGCATTTTGCTGACAGTGTAGATGTCAGTGCCGTTGGTAATCAGGAGTGTGGCGTATGTGTGGCGGAGTCCGTGAAAGGTGATTTTCTTCTTGATACCGGCATCTTTGAGCCATTTCTTGAACGCCTCACGGGTATGGGCGCGGCTCAGTCCTTTGAATACCATACCTCGACCTCGTTCGCCGCAATAAGACAGGGCTTCATCGCTCAATGGCAATGTAGCCTGAGTCTTGGTCTTCTGTGTGCGGATACGCATACAATAACCGCCATCGGGTGATAGTTCGATGTTCTCCCAACGAAGTTGGAGTATGTCGCTGATGCGTAGTCCGGTCATACAGGCAAAGAGAGAAGCTCTTTTCAGTACCTCAACTTTGCATGGGGTGGCAACAAGTTTTTTAACCTCCTCGATTTCGAGATAGTTGATTTTCGGTTCTTCCCAGTCGATGCGTTCGAGATAGTCATTGACATTTTCTCGGAGCCAGCCTTCCTTGTATGCCAGTTTTAACAATGCTCGGAAGGTGGACCAGTATCCGGCAGCGGAATTGCGAGAGATTATGTTGCCAGTTTGCTTCACACGGATTTTAAGAATGTATGTGCGGAAGTCGTTGCACAAGCCGATGGTCACGTCCTTCATCAGACATCTGCCATTGCAGAAGTCCTTGAAGTGCTTGTAGACGATTTCCCATTTCTGATATTTCTCTTTGGTCTTGCACTTGAAGTATTCAACGAA
>CAJTPK010000061.1 GCA_910578075.1 uncultured Muribaculaceae bacterium
CAGACCTCTCTACAAGCCGAAATTTGATATTTTCAAATTTTTGTCATGTACTTAGTCTTTCATTAGTAATCCAGTTGGGTCTCTACGAATCCAACCATCGACATATAAACAATCCTCGATATCTTTATTTAGAGCGTCATTGTCTGTGTACAAATCAAAGTCATACATAACGTCTATCTCCGATTCATAGTATTCAACATTGTCAGGTGCGATATACGGTCCTCTTTTTGCCCATCCAGGTACATCATCATCATCATCCATAAATGAACTTGCTAAATACAAACCCTCGTTATCCATTGGCCCGATATATTCTATCAACCTTGCACATACAGTCTCAATAAAATCAGCCAAATCAATAACATTAGTTTTTTTACCACAATAAGAGCATCTCCCATTTCTGGATAGTGGAGTCAAAAGATTTATTAAATGTTGATTATCAAAATGAGATAAACACAGATATGTTTCGTTATGATCAGGAACTCTATATCCGCGAGCTCTATTTTCATCTTCAATTATTTGTTGTTCTTTCCAATATCCCATATCTATAAAATCGTTCTTTCGATTATTTGCAGTTTAGCTTGCGAGGGCTCTTCGTAAGCGTTACAAGTGGCAAGGTAGTTTTTTAGCTCAGTGAAGTCTGAGCCATATAAGTTGTCGCTGAATTGATGGAGTTTCGTCATCACATTTATGTATGCCAACGGATCTTTGTGGCGTGTCAGTTTTCGTAAGGCGAGAATGTAATCCTCTCGGAATACTGTCGGGACTATGATGCGTGACTGATCAGCACGAACAAGTTCTGCATTCATCATCACACGGGCTATACGTCCGTTTCCGTCATTGAATGGATGTACTTCGCTTATCATGAACATCATGAATATCGCTCTCGCAAACGGGTCTGTCAAGGCAGCATAATATTTGAAGCCTTGCGAGAGAGTTCCTTTCACAAGCTGATGATCTACAAACTCAGTCATTCCGGCACGGTTGTTCCTCGATTTGAAAATACCGGGATTCATGTGCGGTCGTCCTTCAAGCAGTACGCTATGTCTGTGGCTTAAAATCGCAAACAATTCATCAGGTGATGTCGGGGTCCTCATCATTTCCGCACGGTTTGACAGTATCTTGAATGTTCCGAGTATATCATGTGAGTCCTCATCACGACGTGGCATTGGAATTCCGGAGTCAACGATGGCTTTGGCCTCCTCAACATCAAATTCAGTGCCCTCTATGTAATTGGAGAAATAGCTTTCAAAGAATGAGAACAGACGGAAGGACTCCTCATCTGTATTACGGTTGTTGCGTATTACGAAATATCTGTCTTTTATCGCGTCAAAAAGCACCTCAAACAATTCGACTCTTGTTTTGTCAAACGGACTTCCCGCAGCAAGAGCTTTTGCAGAGTCTGTTGACAGCACCTTCGCATCATGAGTTGAAAGCAGCGCAGAGATAATGTTGTTGATCTTGGCAAATTCTGTCTGCATCTCCAATTCTTCTGCCACATTCCTTAACTCATCCCGATATTGATTGAGACGATCTTCACCTCCTGTCAATAGTATCTGTTCAAGTTTATTTTCAATGACACTTGCTGGCAAAACACGTGATTCATCACCGGCCTTTCGTGACACCTGCATATTTTCAAGCATATATCTATGCTCACCCGATATGTGCATACCCATGAACGGAATATCGTGTGAAGTCGCTTTCGGCCCCTTGACGAAATTCAGGATAATACCCGGCAAATCGGTCACTCGCCTTGTTGTTGAGTTTGTAAGGAAAAAGTCGCCTGTTGCTGTTGGACGCATCTCTTTGGCACTACGATGACTTATCAACGCATCCGGATAGCGGTAAACAAGTATATCAATAAGATTACGACGCACGATGTTTTCCAGACTATCTATAAGGTTAGTCGTATAAATACGTGGCGCGACCTTACGTAGTTCTCCGTCTTTCTCCTTCTTGCTGAGCACACGGGAAATGTTCGGGTCAGACGAACCGAAAATAATCTCTTTTTGGGTGTCAACTTTAACTGCCATACAAAAAATCACGATTAAGAGAATACAAAGGTACAAATTTTTGCGATTATAACCGCGATATTTACAAAAAACTGAGTTTAGGACATGCCATTTTTGGCAGTTGTGCTTGGATTAGTCCAGTAGAGAACATAAGATATTACAAAAATTCACGACTATAAATTCTTGTTGGTACAAATTTTTGCGATTATAAACCTGTATTTGATAAAAAACTGAGTTTATAGTGGCTCATTCGTAAACTCCAAGAGGCGTGGCGGCTCGTGTTGTCGTCGGTTTTGCCGTCAAAGGGTGACGATGAGCCGTAGTTCACTGATACCTTCGACCGTAATCCGACTATTGGAACGAGCTAAACACCGACTTCCTCAACGCCCTGTGAGGATGCGATAGGGATGTCATCTCACCGGACTCTCATCGTCAGGCCGTGTTCTTAACGCCCGTTCTTGGTTTGGATTTGAGCCGCCACGCCACTCTGCGTTTAGTGACGCCCCACGGGAGCAAGAAAGTGATTTCCTGCGATCATTCCGCAGGCTACATGTACGCCTGCAATCACATACTTGCTCTATCCGCGCTAGGCATCCTCCCACCACAGACGCAACTATATTCAGTTACACGCTATGCCTTAAGGCAATTGATAGGTACGACATATATGCCGTCTTGTCGTCGATATGCCGGTCCCGTAGCTGTGAGTATCATCATGAACGAGGGCTGATTCTTTTCGGCAATGTCTGATTTTAACTTGAGTAGATTTTTTGCACCCTCTTCAATCAGATTGTCTCCTCCCAGCTTGATTTCTATCGGTGCCCATCTACCATCTTTAAGATGCACTATCGTGTCACATTCCAACCCGCGGCTGTCACGATAGTGGAGGACATTGCCGTTGAGAGTCTGCGCATATACCCTAAGATCCCGCACCGCCATGTCCTCAAACAAAAGCCCGAAAGTGTTGAGGTCTGACATTAAATCGGCGGGAGATGCTCCAAGAGCCTGCGCCGCTATGGAGGAGTCCACAAAATGATGCGTGGGCGTGGAACGTACTACTGTCTTTGACCTCAGATTTGGGTTCCATGCCTCCATATCCTCGATGATAAACAAGTCAGTAAGGGCATCGGCATATTCCTCAAAGGTCTTGTTGCTGATTGATCGGCTGTCACGGGCTGCAATATCAGCTAATATCTTGGTAGTAGAGGTCTGCGTGGACACATGCCGGGCGTATGCCCTCATGACAATCTTCATTATTTCAGGGTTCTTGTTGCGGAATTTAGGGTTCTCGCTGTTTCCTAGATTGAAAAGGCTTTCATAGTAGTTGGAGGTTACTTCAAGTGCCACGTCTTTCTCCGGCTGAATTGACAGCGGCCACCCTCCACGGCAGAGAAGAAAAGCGGTATCGCTTAATCCGTAGCCCTCATTCATATCAAAGATTGCCGGATTGTGATTATCAAAAAGAAAGGAAAGAGAAACAGATCCTTTGGAGTCGCAGGATTCAAACAAGCTCATAGGTCGCATCATTACCCGCGTGATACGCCCTGCACCCGAATGGAATATATCTGAATTATCGACAGGGGTGGAACTTCCGGTAAATATGAATTGCCCAAATCCCGGATTTTCATCAATCCAAGCTTTCGCCTGATTCCAAAGATCTGGCACAGTCTGCCATTCATCTATAAGCCTTGGACGTTCTCCAATAAGCACATTGTAAGGCTCAATACGAGCAATCTGTATCGCCGCTTTTGTTGTGTTAAGGCGGATTTCACTTTTGGCAAAAAGTGCACTTGTGGTGGTTTTTCCACAAAATTTAGGTCCCTCCACCAATACGACTCCACTTGATTTCATTTTTTTTGAAATGGTGGATTCTATGTATCTTGAAAGATAATTACCCATAGTCATAATCTGTTGATATTAAGCGCAAAGATATGAAAAGAATTTTACACTTCCAAATTTATCGGGTTTTTAATGCTTGATTTATGAGCATTTCACTTCCTGATTTATGATGTTTTGACTTCCTGATTTATGAATAGGTCATAGCTAAGTTTATGCGCCGACAGTCGGAGAGCGTTACCGATTTTACAGACTTGAAGTTCTTAATGGATACGCTCGTTAGATTGCTTGATGCGGATTTATCCATATTGTCCAAATTTACAAAAAATATTTTGAGGTGATTATAGTCGGCAACTGTTATTTTTATTTTTGTGGGGGGACTTTATGCTGATATTGTGCAGTTGAAGTTACGAAAAGAGTGTAAATTATTGGAAATGAGCGTAAGTTAATTGCTCATGATAGTAATAGGTTACGAATTAGTTAGTTATCTACTGCATTA
>CAJTPK010000062.1 GCA_910578075.1 uncultured Muribaculaceae bacterium
GTTGCAGTTGGTTTTGATGAAATATGTGCTGTCTTCAAATACGATATACTGGTGTATGCTTGAAAGCCTTACGTCAGGACGCACACGCACATATTCGGAGTCACTGAATACGATGCTATCCAGATACCACTGACCGCGCACGTCCACATTCGCTACAGTCTCCTGCTGCTGATTGTCGGCAGTCTCTTTATTTTCCTTATTGCGTCCGCATGAGGTGGTAAGTATTGTCAGCGCCGAGGCTACCGACAGAATTATTTTTCTTGTCATTGATTTATTTTTTCTTTTATTGCGTTGACCATTTCGGGTGCATCCTTGCAGCCGAGCATATATTTCTTGCCGTTTTTAAGCGTGACGAGGAAGCAGTCGGAGGCTTTGCCGTAATAGGCGAAATACTTGCCAAGGCCTTTCTCCGAGAACCAGCCATACCATCCGAACCATCCGCCACTGCCGCAGATTCGCTTTGTGCCCATAGTAGGAGCGCATAGCTTGACCTCCGCAATCTCTGTCAACGGGATTGACTTGATTTTCAAGGGCCTGTTGATGTTTAGGCTTTCATTGTCCAGCGAGATAGATAATGGCATATAGCAAAGGGTGAACAGGAACAGCAGAACAATCGCCACTCCCAGAATGCACACCGCCCACTCATTATCGGGTTGTTTAAGAGCATAAATGAATACGCCACACATCAATGCTGTTGAAAGTGCTGATATAATCCAGCAGTACGAGCTTAGCTCTACTCTTTTTTTGATTGTCGTTTGTTTCATATTTAGTCAATTTTTCTTCCAAAATAGTAAGTATTCTCCGTATCTTTGGCATAGCCGTCACGAAGAATCTTGAAACTGTCAGGGGAAGCCCCTTCAATCTTAACTGCGTCGAAATACACGTTCCATGTATCCTTGGCATAGCCGTCACGAAGCACCTTGAAACTCTCAGGTGAGGCACTGTTGATTTTCTTGCCGTCGAAATATACATTCCAAGTGTCCTTGGCATACCAATCTGAAAGAACATCAAAGCTATCTGAGGATGCCCCCTCTATCTTGCCACCGTCATAATAGACGTTCCATGTGTCTTTGGCGTAGCCAAAGCCTAATACCTTGAATGAGTTGCTTGACGCCCCGTCCATTTTTGTACCACAATAATAGACACTCCATGTATCCTTGGCATAACCGTCGCGCAGTATGGAGAAACTCGAAGCCGAAGCGCCCTTGATTTCTCTGCCGTCAAAAAAGACCTTGTTTTCGCTGACGAAGTATGGCGAACGATGATGTCGGCCTCTATGCTCATAACCGGGTCTGTCTTCGTGATGGCTGTCACACCGTCGCTGAGCTGATGCGACTGAAGCCGACAGACTTACGACCATAGCTAATATAAAAAGTATCTTTCTCATTGCAGTTTTCTTTTTTAGACTATTCAGACAAGCGAAAGTTAATTCTCCTGCTCCGATACAACCGGCAGACCGTCCTCTTTCCACTCGATGATACCGCCTTTGAGGTTAACCACCTTGTACCCAATGCCGGTCAGTATCTCGGCAGCATCCAAAGAACGGCGACCGCTACGGCAGTAGACAAGCACAGTTGAGTCTTTTGACAACTCTCTTTTGGCAAGCTCCTTGAAATCATCTGATTGCACATTGATGTTCAACGCTCCGTCGATATGTCCTTCGGTGTATTCCTACGGAGTGCGGACATCAACCAGTTGAACCGAATCAGATTTGATTTCTTTTTCAAATTCCGGTGCAGAGACAGAGACAATATTGTCATTGTGAGTACAGCTGAAAGCTTGCATAGTACATGTAGTCATAACTATGAGATATATAGCGAATTTGATTATTTTAAGCATATTATTTTCCAAGTATTGATTTATATTGACGATAGAGAATGTGTTGAGTATTTCCCGGTCGGTCTGGAAACATTCTTGACGGAGCTTCGTCAAGTGCAATCCAGTTGGCACCATCAACTTCCGACGACAGAGTGAAGTCGGACTTGCTGACATAGCCGATAAAGGCGTGCATCAGTTGCTCTCGCTTGTCAAACCAATGAGTACCGGCATATTCCAGGCGCTTTATATCAAGGCCAAGTTCCTCCTTTACTTCTCTGACTGCGGCTTGCTCCGCAGTCTCGCCGGGAGTGATAAATCCTGCTACGAAAGTTTCGTGTTCGTCAGAGATATATGATTGATGTAGCATGGCAATCTCGTGAAATTCATTCACGACCATGACAATGACACAGCTTGCAAACGAGTCGAACCAATATCGCTGGCAATCTGTGCAATACGGAACCGCTCCATCATCGCCTGCCAGTTTGCCTATTAGTTTCTTGCCACATTCAGGGCAGTATTTATAGTGCATGATTATCTGATTTGAAATTCAACGTATGCCGTATCGCTCTTCTGAATCGGATATGGAGAATAACTGAATGTCTTGACGAGTCGGTAAGTGGCAGACTTATCACTCAGATCATAAAGCCATGGTTTTACTGTCATTCTAAATGAGCCGTCGGGGTTCAATGAATATCCTATACCATTGAAGCATACCTCAGTTCCTTTTGCCAAGAGGTCAAGATACTTTTTTGAGTACGGTGCTTGAATCCAGCTTCCTTCATCAGATTTGGTGTCTATTCGATACCATTCTCCGGTAGTCAAATCTGCGTCACGACTGTTTGTAAATTCCACTATCATAGAATCCACCGGAGTTTTGACCGGGTCAGGGCTGACAATTCTCATTGTCATGCCCTCAACCGTGGCATAGCTCTTCTGAGGCATCACATCCGGAATCACTATTCTCTCTCCAAGGAAATGCGGTTGCTTGCCAAACCATATATCGAGCATCATCTTGTCGCGGGCAAGCCATTCACGAATGGCAAGACGAGTGCGCACCCATCTTCCGGCTCTCAACGGTGCTGAAACGGCAACAGCTTCAATTCCATTGGCTTCGGCAAGATATAACGCCCTTGCATTATGGTCTGCCTGAGATATGATAGTCAGTGAATCGCATCCGAAAATCACTTTCGCCCGAACAACAGAATCTAGTGTGCGGAATCCGGCGAAGTCGAGAATGATTCTGTCCTCCGGAACTCCATGAGCCATAAGTGAGTCACGCATAGCCGT
>CAJTPK010000063.1 GCA_910578075.1 uncultured Muribaculaceae bacterium
ATTTAGAGATAAGTTATTATTGTTTGTTGTTTGTTTATTCACATTGTGTGTTGATTCAGAGATGATAGCTTTATCTGTTTCGTACTGTTTATTAGTGTTTTAGTTAAACAATGCGGCTCCTCCTTTTCCTATTTACCCGGAATCGGAAGCTCCAGATGATTTGATGAGTTTAAGATGATGTTACTATTCTAAGATCAGCGCCTCTGAGCGTACGGTAATTTTCTTTTCCGGCTGCTCCTTTTATTTAAGTTGAAAGGGGCTATTCAGCCACTTTTTGATTTGTTAAAATTTCTATAACAAACTTAAATTTGCACAAATTTAATATTCAAACTCCATATATCCAAATTTTATCAATGTTTTTAACATATTTCACGTCATTTTCTGTAAAAATTTACTAAAATACCCGCAAAAATAGCAATAATTCAAATGTAAACGCGAGTTTTTCTCAAATTTGTCAATATTTTCTTTGCTTCTTTCGCATTTTGAAACATTATTTTCCTGCTTTAACCGGTGTTTCACGTGTCATTTATTAAATTTTTAATTAATTTTTCTTTTCTTATGACATTTTGCAACATCTTGCACTATATTCACCATAGTTCTTATTTCGATTGACCTCATTTCTATTTTATCTTGACCATAGTCCCAGAGGTCCAAAGCGCAGACACTAATAACGCCGACACTTTAATATGGGATATACAGTGCTGTAGATGCAATTTGCGCGACTGAATCCCGAAGGGATGGACCAATTGTAACCCCACATCGAGATGGATGAGGAACGAATACATCGATGGTGTGGGGAGGCTTACCGCGATAGGCTACGGCTTCGAAGAAGTCGATCAATCAGATTGCCAGAACTATAAAGGTTAATAACGCAGAGCCGCAGTGGCGCAAAGGTTTTATGACGCAAAATCCAGCGCTGAGGTCGTTTCCACTCCTGCGAAGGCGCAGAGCCTGACGCACCCTACTCGCGGCAGCGCTATGGCTACTCTGGGACTTTGGTCAATTATTGGCGGGTCTTGGGGGGACTCCGGTCAATTATTAGGTGGTCTAAAGTCAAGAAAAAAGTTGAGAATCGGTTATATTTGCGCTTTTGAATAGTACTATAGTAAAACCATAATTAAGAAAATGATTATCTGCAAGGATTTATTAAGAGAGGAAATGCGTGAAGACGGATACTGCCCTGTTGTGATCCGTATACAGCATAATGGGAAAACAAGGTTTGTACAGACTCCGGTTTTTACAAAGGAGGCTTTCTGGAATGTCGCCGCTTGCCGGATTGAAAGAGGTGAAAGCGATGGCAATGTGAAGAATGAGATCATTGATTCAATATATCGCCGTGTATCGGGTAAGATTCAAAGTTTTATTGACTCGATGCTTGACGACAAGTTAGATTCTCTGATCAATTATTCTGACAACAATAATGATACAGAAGGTAGAACCACCAATTGCAATCGGCATTCTGCCAAGCTGGAGGAGACTATTAAAGAAACGATCTCGGATGAAGAACCAGCCGGAGTCAGCTTCCTTCAGCTTGTGGATATGAAAACGGAGGCATCGGTGTCACATAATACAAGGAGAGGATATGAGAGTTTCCGGCGGTATGTGATGAGGCGTTTCGGTGATGGTCCCGGGATTTCGGAAATAAACCAGGGATTTACCAACGATTTTATTGCAGGGATCGATTCGGATTACTGTGGAAGTGAATCAATGAGGCGTTTCATGATTTCGAGATTTAACGCGGTTGTGAATTTTGGCAAAGAGTCGGGTATAATACCACGGGTTACCAAGATCTCGCTTCCTCCTTATTATCTGTTGCCGGCAAACAGAAATCTCACCGGTGAGGAAATATGCAATATCTTCTCTGCTTTCAATGAAGCTGTAGCTTCTGATCCGGAAATAACACGGCGTGATACCATGGCATTGGGACTCTTCATACTCGACATCGCATTTCAGGGTCTCGCCCCTGTTGATCTTGCCAATCTTAAAGTGAAATCAATTAAATTCACTACCCTGCATGCTTTTGACAAGAATCCTCACAAATACAGCGAGGATGCTGAATACCGGAGCAGGTATGAATCATCGGAAAACCGTATGCAGGTCATCACATTGTCAACCACCCGCAAAAAGACAGGGCGTCCCGTAGAGATTGTGGCTTCAACTTTAGGGATAGAGAAGATTGTCAACGCCATGAGAAGAGGAAAGGCTCCTGATGACTATCTGTTGCAATGTTTTGACCGCGAGCAAAGCTATACTCCTTCCCAGAGACAGAACCGTCTCGCAAATTATTTCAATATGATGGCGAGAAATCTTAACCGTGCTCTTACAGACTATTATAAACGGCATAACCTTGGAGAGAACCGCAGGGTTACATTCTATTTCGCGCGTCATGCCTTTTGCAATCTTGTTGACAGCATGGATATTCCCCGTCATATAATACAGCACATGGTAGGACACCGCAGAAGTGTGCTTGAAACCAGTTATCTCCGTCCGATAACACCCTGGGAGCAGGCGCAGATTTCCCATACGTTGCTCAGCCGTTATTTCAAGTGACAGAATAAGCTGCAAATCTTGCAGCTTGGACTCATGCGGAGGTGGATAAGTATGGAAAGTTATTACACATTTGTAATAACTTATCTCTAAATCACTAAGTATGAGAAAATTGTTTTTAATTTTGATGA
>CAJTPK010000064.1 GCA_910578075.1 uncultured Muribaculaceae bacterium
ATGAACCGACAGCAATGCGGGATTCATTAGTAGCTCACAATGTTCCCGACACCTGCATCATTGAGCATTGGCAAGGATGGCGAACAATAAATTCCATTGATGCTGTCAGAAACCTTTATGATTTTGATTCCATCACAATTATTTCTCAAAAATATCACAATGAGAGAGCTTTATATCAGGCAGACCATTTTGGTTTGAATGCAGTCGGGTATAATGCCGAGCCTTCGCCCATCACAAGTAGCCGCATCAGAAATACTGTAAGAGAATATTTTGCAAGAGTCAAATTATTTTTAGATCTTTTGTGAATCAACTCATTAATGATATTTGTTGTGGATGTCGCCGGAGCCTCTGACTCGGTCAGAGAGCCGTTCGACATTACAACGTATATCGCCGGAACCGGCAACGGAGGCTTTGCCTGTGTCTGCCTTGAAGTCACCTGCGTCTATGTCGCCGGAGCCTGCTATTGAGAAATTAACAGATTCCGTGCTCCCATTGATTTTCACATCGCCTGAGCCTTTTATGTCAATGGAGCATATCTTCGTTTTGGCAGTGCCGCAGTCAATATCAGCAGAACCGGATATGTGTACCATGAAAACATAAGCCTCTACTCCGGCAAGCTCTATATCTCCGGAACCGGATGTGGAAACAGTAACATCTTTACTGTCTGCTTTGATGACTCCACATTTGAAGTCGCTACTGCCGGAGCTGCGAACAGAGAATCCGTCAGAGGCGTTCAGATTGCCGTTTACTGTAAAATCGCCGCTACCGGAAGATGATACATCTTTCAATGTCTTGTTACTGACATAGATTGCGGGAGCTTCGCCATGAACGACAATGTTTTCGTATGAACCTGATTTCATGGAGATGTATAGCGTTCCACCTGAGACCTCAATGTTCATCTTTTTGATAAGATTCTCGGGCAGTCTTCCTCTGACCTCAAAATCGTCTTCTTTATCAGACTGAGTGAACACCACATCGACAAATCCTTTCGATATGATGGAATCGAAATCCGATGAAACATCGAACTTGTGGTCTGTCATCTTGCCGGGTGTAAATGGTTTGTAGTCTTCTCCCGTTCCGGCCTCAGATTCCGGAACATAGTGAATTCCATCAACATACACTTCTCCGTTAATGATAGAGATATTTCTGCCGTTTAGATTGCAGGAAGCCATACCACCTGCGAATATGTTTGAGTATCGTGCCATATAACTTTAACAACAATATGGGGATAATTTTATTATTTGCCCTGATATAAATAGCAGTCGGGGGCGTGTGAGTTGAATACTCCTATGGACTGAAGGAAGGCGTGGATTGTCGTAGAGCCTACAAACTTCATGCCCCTTTTACGCAGGTCGGCTGACAGGGCATCTGAAATTGTGGAGGTTGTGGACGTATGGTCGAAAATAGGCTCTTTGGGACACAAGCCTGAAAGATAAGCATCAAACGAACCAGATTCTTCCTGAATAGACTTGAAAACTGAAGTGTTAGATATCGCTGCCTTGATTTTTGCTCTATTGCGAATGATTCCGGAAGTGGACATAAGCTCATCAATCTTTTTTTCGTCGTAAGCAAGGATTGTGTCGCGGTCAAATCCATCGAAAGCCTCGCGGAAAGCCTCTCGCTTGTTGAGCACACATTCCCATGACAATCCTGCCTGAAAGCATTCCAGAATAAGCAGTTCAAGCAATTTTGCATCATCATGAACCGGCTGTCCCCATTCCTCATCGTGGTATTTTATATAAAGCGGATTTTTTGGATTTGCCCAAAAGCACCGCTTCACTTGTTTCTGTCGTTCTTCCATAAAGTATCCAATAATTCTGTGAGACCAAGTTGAGTCTGTATCTTCTTTGGGAGTTTCATTGCTGTCTGGTAATATGAATGAAATATTAGTTGTTCCTGAAGTCTGTCAGGCACATCGCCGTAGAAATCCACAGAAATCCAATGTCGCTTGTTCATGTGGTAGCCGGGGCGTATTCCTGAAAATCTATCACACAACTCCACTCCATAGTCTGGAGCGACTTTGAGATTATAAAAATCCCTCTGTCCGGCAAGTGTCATAAGACAAAACATTCTTCCACCAATTTCCATAGCAAGAGTGTCCGGTCCGAAAGGACTCCTCTCAGTGGCAAATGGCAATGAAAGACAATAATCCCGGACTTCCTCTATATTCATTTCTTTAGTCTATTGATGATTGCAATAGCGAAATGAACGAATATGCCATAAACCAGAGTTGCCAACAGTGCCATACCTTCATTGATTATGATGATGTGCGACAAAGGCATAGACCATTCCGGTCGTGCATGCTGAAAAGCAGCGACAATGGCGCATACCGAGAGGACGATGAAAACAACTATCATCGACAGTGGTGCGAATCCCAATTTATATCTGCCTATCTGTATCATCTGAATATTTTGA
>CAJTPK010000065.1 GCA_910578075.1 uncultured Muribaculaceae bacterium
ATATACGGAGATTTGAAATTCGGATTGCTTACAAACCGACAACCGGGGTTGTTATAATCCGGAATGACATTCCAACTACCTCCACGGAATATCTTTCCTATGTCTGACTTCTTAGCTCCATGGGGATTCCTTTGGTTTTTCTCTGAATAATTTCCGTACCAGTCCTGCACCCATTCAGACACATTTCCGCCCATATCATATATACCAAGTTCGTTTGGCATTTTTGTACCAACTGGATGCGGCTGCATCCATGAATTGTAGGAACTCCATGCCGTAGAGTCTGGATTATCACTACCGATAAAAGAATATCCGGCGGTCTTATTTCCACCTCTTGCAGCAAACTCCCATTCGGCTTCCGTTGGCAGACGATATTTTTTCCTGTCAGCTTGTTGAGTTTCTTTATGAACACCTGTATGTCATACCATGAGATGTTTTCTACCGATAATTTATCTCCTTTGGAAATGCTCGGATTCTCCCCCATAACGGCTTCCCACAATTCTTGTGTCACTTCATATTTGCCGATACGGAAATCGGACAATGTTACCTCATGTTTAGGAGTCTCATACAGGTGTTCAGCCTCGCCTTCATCAAGTCCCATTGTGAAAGTGCCACCTTCCACATCAACCATTTCAATTTCCGGAATGACTGTCGACTCTTTTGCGCTGACGGCAATTGAAAAGGCTATTGCAAGTGTAGCAGGTATTATCCGAGTCAATAATCTCATAGCACTCAAATTAACGATAATCCGTTTCTATAAAATCTCCGCCCTTCGATTCCTTTGACAAGGTTTCCGGAGAGATTTCCACTTTAATTCCCTTGGCGTTAAGATGCCCCATGGGATTGTCGCGCATGGCTCTCATAGCCCGTAATATTGTCTTCCGGTCTCGTTTCTCATACGTGTCGGCTCCATATATTCCGTTTATTATCTTGTCGGATCTCTCAATCCCATCAGCGACATAACCATACCTACCTTCGCCAGTTCTTGCCTCAAGTATCAGGCCGGGGAGTCCATGGAATTTCCATGGTCCATCCTGAATAGGAATCTCGGGGGTAAACCATGCAGTCCAATGACGACCATGATAATCAGTTTCAGCCTGTATGCACTCGTAACCGAGTATGGTCTTGGTGCTGTCGCCGATTTCCCAAACCATTTCCGAGTAGGGTTCTGTGTAATACACAGGCTCGTCAGTGCCTATCACATCATAGACAGTGATAGTGGAATCGGCCGCTGACTTCACTACATATAAAGTCTCTTTTTTACGAGGCAGTTTATTTACGTCTATACCGCCTTGCGCTATCATGGCCTGCAACGCTGCCTCTTGGGTCTTCTTGAAGTTTGCAAGTCCCTCGGGAGTTGATGTCAATGAGTCAATCTCCTCAGACCGGGGATTAAAGAATTTTGACTGCCCTGCATTTGCAAGAAGATGATATTTGTTGCCTCTTTCCACACCGTTCTCATAGAAAGAGATTTCTGAATAACTGACTTCAATGTCAGCCTTCTGTTGCGCGCTCACGGCTATCGCCACAAAACACACGATGATTGATGTAAGTATCTTTTTCATTTCATTTTGTAGTCAGGTTCGATGTTGTGTTTAAGGCCGTCATATTTAGGGGTCTCGATTTTGTTGCCTTGGTCGTCGGTGGAGTATATTTTCACATTCTGACCTTGGGCATTCATAATGCTCTCTTCATTATTGGCAAAATATTCGGCATTTTTCAGAGCTTCCTTGCGGTCAACCTTCGAATAATCGCCTTGCATATACATAGGTGTCATAATGCGGTAGGTACGTTCAAGTCCCGTAGCTACAAACGAGAAGCCACCATTGGCTTCGGCTTTAAGGATTAGACCGGGCAGTCCGTGAAGTTTCCACGGACCGAATGGCATCGGCAGTTCCGTTGCAAACCATGCTTTCCAATGGCGGCCATGATAATCGCTTTCAGCCATGATACATTCGTAACCGAGGACTGTTGCGGTAGAATCTTCCACTATTGTCCATTGCATTTCGGAAAGCGGCTCGGTGTAATATCCGTTATCTTCACCAAATTTATTGTAATGCGTCAGACAGTCCTGTGCGAGGTCAGTGAAAACATAGCTGTTAGTAGGTTTGGTTGGACCTTTTCTCATGTCAAACGAGACTGAACCGTCAGGCTCGACAGTCATACACGCCTTTTTGATTATCTCCATGTATTGAGCCTTCCCCTCCGGTGTCGATTTCAACGAATCCACCCAAAGGCTTAGGTCGTTGAAATACTTAGCTTCCGTTGTAGAAGCCAAAAGCGACATTTTGCCGGTGTTGATTTTACCGAATTTGTTGGGGAACGATGAATCATAGCTGACAATGATTTCAGCTTTGTTCTGTGCCATTGCAGATATAGCCACTAAGCACATGA
>CAJTPK010000066.1:0-1348 GCA_910578075.1 uncultured Muribaculaceae bacterium
ACTTGAATCACAGAGGACATTGACATTTTTGAAATTCGATTTGTCGAAGAGGTCGCGCAGATGGGTCTTGTCGGTCAGCGATATTCCGAGAATCTGAAGGACTTCGTAGATGCTTCGCTTCAGTTTCATATCGTGCTGCACTATCGCCACAAGGCAATAAGTGATTATGGCACAATAGATTTGGATGCGGACTGCATTTTCAGACGTACCCCAGAACTTCTTGATTCGCAGGTGCTGTTTGATCCATTTGAAGAACAGTTCCACGCTCCATCGGTTACGGTAAAGCTCGGCGATTGTCTCGGCTGAAGCCGTCAGATTGTTGGTCAGGAAGATGTATCTGGTACCGTCCTCAGGGTCGATGCAGACTACCTTCCGGAGTTTTTCGGGATAATCTTTGGCGCTTTTATAAACCGTAAAGTAGCCTATGGAGTCGGAGACAACGTTCGGAGGAAGCCTCCGTTTCCAAGTCACGGGACTGAATCTGACATTGGTTTTCGCTCTGACGACAAAGAACGCACCGATACGGTGGATGGTGTACAGATTGCCGAAATCGTTGTAGCCTCGGTCGAAGATGTAGTGCGCCCCGGCTTCGTAAGGAATCTCGGACATTGCTTTCGTATCATGAACCTTTGCCTCGGTAATATGCACAAATACAGGAACTTGAGCCTCCACATCATAAAGCGTGTGCATCTTGATTCCGCCCTTGTGCTTGCGAAACTTAGCCCACTCAAACACCGATAGACACAGGTCTATGGTGGTGGAGTCAAAGGCATAGACATGCCCGTCAAGCTCAAAGATTTTCTGTATCCTACGCTTGCGAGCCTCCGCAATCATATAGAAAGCGAACTCCTCAAAGATGCGGTAATCGCGTTGCTCGTTGGCCTTGCTAAGATTGCTCCGAGTCACGGACTTTCCTATTCCAAGATGGTAGAGCTTTCCGGCATGGGCCTCCATAGCAACGATGAGATCTCTAAGGCTCTCGCGGTTTGACAGCTGCCCAAACATCAGTGTAAGTAGTTGATTCCAACAAGTATAACTCTTTACATACTTGTCGCCATCATACTTATCAACTAAATGTCGGAACTTGTCATTGTCGAGAAACTTGACTAATTGGGCGAAAACGTATTTGTCTTTAAGCATAACAGTCTGATTCAGACTGCAAAGTTAATTTCAAATCGTCGCACCCAAAAATCCTTCACAACAAATTGAATTTCAATAATTTCAAAGAACTCTTATGATTTTTTAGTGGACACTAATGTCTTATCCTCTATTGTGAAAAGCACAGTTCCCTTTTTAACAAAATCCCCTCCTGTGTAAGGATGCGACTCAAGATAACCGTTGACCCTCG
>CAJTPK010000066.1:1394-1808 GCA_910578075.1 uncultured Muribaculaceae bacterium
GTCAGCGATACCGAATCAACGGTCGGTAATGCGACATCGACCACCATGTCGCGTTCTTCACCTGTGACTTTCTTTTTGCCACACGACGGCATAATCATTCCGCCAAGCATCATCAATACCGTAAGTCGGACTATCTTCTTCATATTATATCTTGCTTTTTCAGTTCTCGTTTACATAAGTTTTTTCATTCGATATCGTTTATCCAACCGCCTCCGACTGCTTTGTATAAATTTATCAGCGACACTATAGCATCGCCTTTAGCAACGACCAGTGAATTCTGATATTCAAGCAGATTAAGCTGTGCGTCAACGACATTTGAAAACGCCGACAAACCGCGTTTATAGAGATCAAGTGACAGATTTTGAGCCTCATTGCTCTGGTTGACAACCTCTTCGAGTGACTTCATATATTCAA
>CAJTPK010000066.1:1837-2046 GCA_910578075.1 uncultured Muribaculaceae bacterium
CAGCATTGTCAGCCTCTCCGACAGCAGTCAGAACTGTCTGATTATAGCTGTCCATCTCACTTTCCAGCCGCAATTTTGCCTCTGCGGTCGCACTACGGCGAGCAAAACCGTCAAACAACGTCCATGACAGCGTCGGAGCAACGGTGTATGCAAAACTGTTTTTAGAGAACAGATCGGAGCCATTATGCGCTGAAGTTCCGATCGATCCG
>CAJTPK010000067.1 GCA_910578075.1 uncultured Muribaculaceae bacterium
CCACATATTTTGCAACTCCGCCCGTAATCATATACATTGCAAGCAGGTCATCGGGTGTGTAATCGGGATTATAGTCCCGAATTATCTCACGAAGTGTTGAAAGTGGAAATTCACGAAGACGGATGCGCGAGGTTGCCCTGCCATAAAGAGGTTCCTTTTTATCATCGAATATCTTGGTCATCATTGAATACAATGAGCCACATACAACCAGATTTATCCGTGCCTCATTCTTGTTGCTGTCCCACACATTCTGCATTTCACTGAAGAATGACTCGTTGACATATTTGAAATTCTGAAACTCATCAAAAACGAGTGTGAAATGCCGACGCTTGGATATCTGCATGACCGACGCGAACAATCGGGCCATACTTGAAAAATCGCCTAAATCCTCACCAAGCACATCACGCATCGTATCGGAGAGTTCCTGACACAACAGTGCCTCACTCTTCCGAGCCACAAAGAAATATATCATCTCTTTGCCTTTGTAGGCGTGTTTTATAAGCGTTGTCTTTCCGATACGTCTTCGTCCGGTTATGACGGTCATCTGGGCGTATTCCCTGGATGTCGTCTCTATGCGCCTCAATGTCTCAGTCTCTATCTCTCTGTCGTAGAATTTCATATTATAGCAACGGTTGTTACAGTAACCGCTGTTGCAAAGATAATGATTTTATTTTGATTGAGCAACAGATTTCTTATTTAGGGTTTCAATCGGTGCGAAAAACGGTATGGCACTGTATCTGCCCTGCAAATATCCTTTCTGCACATTCTCACGGGGCTTGTACTCTGCCAAAGACACAAGCCGGGATACTCCGTCCTTGTCTTTCTCTACAAACCAGACCTCATCGGAGCGAATCATGTCAAGATTGAGAAGGTTGCATTCGTGAGTGGATATTATAAGCTGGGTGTCTCTTTCCGATGAAAGTTCGTGGAGATAGCACTCTATAAGTTTTTGCGACAACAGGGGGTGCATACTGCGGTCAAGCTCATCAATCATATAATCCACTTCACTTTGTCCCAAGTCAATAAGCATGGGGATGAAATCAAGAAGCCTGATTGAACCGTCGGATTCCTCGTCCATTTCAAAAACGACTTCGTCGTCTGCATCATTGCGGTGTACCGCCTTCTGCTTGTATATGGTGTATGTGCCGTCCTCTTTGAAATCAAAGAAGAAGCACTCGTTACTTTCAGGAGCCGCCACCAAAGCCGTACGTCCCGGAGTTGAGCTGCTAATGATTTTGTCGAGCAGACGGTCGGGTAGGTTGGTCTCCTCTTTTGACCGGACAGGGAAACGCCGAATATCTATTATTCCAGTGTTGAAATACTGGAGAAGGCGACGTGTGGCTTCATGGAAATTCTCATCCTGCTCGGCATTGAACGATATGCCACGGAACCGTGTGCCGGGGAATATTATGCGCAGCCCGGAGGCAAACCAGGAATAGGCAGTCTTGATCGCACACATTCCTTTTCCGTTGCGCTCTATGTATTCCGAAAGGAAACTCTTTTTAGCCGGAGTGCCTTCACCAAGGAATTTCACGAACTGGGCTACTGATGAATCGCCATGAATGTCGCCGAATTCAAACTCGTTTCCATCCTGATTGGATTTTCGTGTGAATATCAGTTTGTTGCTGCGACTGTTAATCTCATAAAGCCATTCCTCCCTGATGCCGACGATGGAAAATTCCACACCGTAAGCGAAATACCGCCCCCTGGTCTTGAATTCAATTTCAAGCTTTGAGACAGGATTAATCGGTTTTGCAAGTTTGAAGGGCTCAATGTCTCCGGTAGGAAATCTCCTCGTTGCAATTTGCTGGAGCAAAGCAACTGATTTGATTACATTGCTCTTGCCTGAGGCATTTGCACCGTAAATCACACCGATTTTCAACGCTGATATATCGTCACGTTTCTGCGCCCTGCTGACATGAGCAGGGTGAACCGTTCCCT
>CAJTPK010000068.1 GCA_910578075.1 uncultured Muribaculaceae bacterium
ACGAGGGAGACGCCTTGTAAGCCAAAAGAGCAATGACACAATAGCTGTAAAAATATTGGGAGGCCCAAATCTTGCAGTCTGTGTGGATTTCGTAAAAAATGCGGATGTTCTGTTATCAGAGAATGAGTTGTCAGATTATGAGTTCAAAATGAAAAATCCGGAACTTATCGATGACAGATTGCAGTATGTCATTGATTTTAGACCAAAGGTTAGGCGTGAATATGCTCAATTCCGAGGTTCATTATATATTGATATAGAACTTATGGCTTTTACAAGAGCTGAGTTTGAAATAGATCCGGGTGATAAAGCCAAAATGACTGCAGCTGTCCTACATAAAAAACCGAGGGGTCTCCGTTTCAATCCTCAAAAGGTAGACTTTGTAGTATCATACAAACAAATTAAAGGCAGGACTTACCTTAATTATATCCAGAATGTAATGCGGTTCAAATGTGATATGAAACGCAGACTGTTCTCATCAGCCTATACAGCCTATACAGAGATGGTTGTAGTCAATAGAGAGGAAGGAACTGAGGCAAGAATAACTCGCAAGGATGCGTTCAAACCGCGTCAGATATTTTATGATCTCGTTGACCAATATTGGGACGAGGATTATTGGTCTGATTATAACATTATCGAACCGACAGAATCACTTGAACACGCTGTTGAGAAACTGAAAAAGACTGGAAAGACTCTATCCATGCAATAAATCATCTAAAAATATAAAAATGAGAAAACTGACTCTTATCATCAGCGCAATCGCAGTAATGACCGGATTGCTTATCTCTTGTTCACCGAAAAAGCAAGAGAATACCGTACAAAATGGAAAAGTTCTTGTATGCTATTTTTCCGCAACTGGAACGACTGAGAAGGCTGCACAGCGTATTGCTGACCTTACAGGTGGGACTCTTCATAATATTTCGCCGGAAGTGGCGTACACTGACTCCGACCTTGATTGGCGTGACTCACTTTCGCGCTCCTATGTGGAGATGCACAACCGTGATTTCCGCCCGGCTCTCAAAGATTCTGTGACAGATATGTCCGATTTCAGCGTTGTGTTCATCGGCTATCCGAACTGGTGGAATACACATCCAACTATTATAAATACATTCATAGAAGCCAATGATTTACAAGGTAAGACCGTAATACCTTTTATGACCTCAGGTGGCAGCAACATTTTCAACAGCGAGAACGAACTGCACGAGGCATATCCCGGCATCAAGTGGGCAAAAGGTCTGCTGATGAACAATGTTTCAGACGATGACATTAAGGATTGGTTGAAAGAAAACGGACTCCGATAACGCCTGCAACCGAAAAAAGTGTAAGACTTACCGACGTTTGTAAAAATCATCGGAAGTCGCTATTGTGTTTAATAACCGTGCTTCGGCACAAATAACAAGATTACATGAAACTTAAAACGATTTTAATCATGGCAGCATCAGCTATCAGTTTCGGCACGGTTCTCCATGCAGAGGATAATCCGTGGGGGCTTGTCTATGAACAGGCAATTACCGAAAATGTACCCGGCAAAGTGAATATCCATCCGGTAAAATACAATCTCGACGGCATTGAAATAGCCGCGAATGTCTATACTCCGGCCGGTTATAATCCCGATGAAAAGGAATATCCGGCAATCATTATAGCCCACCCCAATGGAGGTACAAAGGAGCAGGTCGCAGGGCTGTTCGCACAACGGATGG